>JAVVZO010000007.1:37108-58351 GCA_036650515.1 Alistipes sp. | reverse complement strand
AGCAACAGAGAAAAACAAAGACGTCTATGAACTGAGTTCATAGACGTCTTAACTTGGATAATAGCTAACTGCTACTGGAAGTATTTACCCCGCAAATCCTTGATTTCAGCCATCTGCTGAATTGCAGAGAACGAAGCCTGCTGCACCATATTTTCAGCCATAGATTGCGCCCGCACACGTTCAGCTTCGGGTGTTTGGGTTTGCTTGTCGATCACAGATTCCAACTGGAAGATGAATAGGCCCGTATTTCCCTTGACAGGAGCAGCGACAACACCCTGTTCGGCGGTTGCAATCGCACCAATCACACGAGGCTCAATGCCGATACCTTTGGCAAAGAACGAACGATAACTTACACTGTCAAAAGGAGCAACTTCAGCCTCTAAACTACGTGCTTGATCAGAAAGGGTTGAGCCTGATAATTTTGACACAATATAATCATATTTCTTATCCTTCAGTACAGCAGCCTGCAACTGGGTGGCAATTTTATCAATAGGGGTATATTCCTTATCATCAATATTGGTCACCATGGCGATCACGTAATCGGAACCCACATTGAAAATATCTGAAATTTGGTCTTCTTTAGCACCATAAGCCCAATGAACCAACTCGCGTGATTTCTCCATACCACGAAGATCACGTTCGCCCTGGGTCAGCGTTGCTACACGTGGCGTAACGGCAGCGGTAGTGGCCGCCTCATTGAATTTCTCAACCGAACCAACGGCATTAGCCATAAAAATACCGGCATTGTTATGGATTTCGCGTTTGGTGGCGGCCGAAGCTTCGACAGGATAATTCATCGTAGCAATTCGATAGTGTTTCTGTGCTGCATCTACACGATAAACCTGCATGATATGGATGGCATTACCTGCTTGAATCTTCACCACATCACCCACCTTAGCAGATACCAACTGAGGAATGAACTCCTCTGTAAAGGCAGAGAAAGGATAGACACGCTCTTCACCACCACCGGCACTAACGGTAGCAAAATCAGCACCAGTTTGGAGCAGATTCGCCAAGCTATCAGCCACACTGCTCTGATCGAAGGCGACCGCCAGATGCCGGACACCGATCGAGTCAGGTGCTATTTTGGTATCCATCACACGCGACATCGTCCAAACATTATTCTTCAGTACCGGGCCATATTCGCGACCAGCACCCAAAGCCTCAGCCTCCTCCAAAGAGAGCTGTTTGGCAGAAAGGTAACGATCACCCACGGTGCCATTGCGATTTTTCCGAATAAAGCCACTTAAGTCTTCGCTCACAGCAAATTCAGCGTCCACCTCGCGCACTTGCTTTTCAATAGCAAGCATATCGTTATCAGTGGCCGCAACCTCGAAGACCACATAAGAAAGGGTGCGATTCGGTTGCTGTTTGTAGCTCTCTTTATGTTTGGCGTAATACGCCTTAGTCTCACTCGGAGTAACTGCAAGTAAAGAGTCTGGGATGGTACTATATTGTTTAGAAGCCCAATGGCCGGAGTATAATTTATTGGCCGCAGCCACACCGTTTGCCACCTCTAAAGAGTTAACATTTGTTCCAGCCTTGATCAAGCTCAGGTATTTGGTGATCTCACGCTCATTTTGAGCCTGATTGACCAGCGTGCTCCACATTTGAGCAGCTTGGGCATTGGTTTCGGCCTGCGCCAAGAAGTCGCTTACAGCACTCACGTCATAGCTACCGTTTTGGCGGTTGGAGAAAGCAGAATACATCGCCTGGGTCATGATTTCGCCACTGATGATTGACTTGCGTTCATCTTCGGTCACCACAATTCCTAATTTTTCGAAACCGGGAAGCAGAACATGCTTAGAGATCAACCCTTGCCAAGCTCCATTCGAGATCATGTCGAGTTGCTCTTCCGTAGATTCCGCCGCGCCCATCTGTGCTTTCACGGTCTCATACTCATCGAGGTACTCCGAATAATGGATTTTGTCACCATCAATAACGCCCACTTTCGGATCATTACCCGAAAATCCCATCTCGGTTTTAAGCGAAAGAACGAACGCCAACAGTGCGAGTCCGATAACAATCGACAATACAACACCGAATTTGGTTCTTAACGTGTTTAAACTTGCCATATTATTTTAGTTTTTTATATTGTTTTAAATGAGTGGTCAAAGATAGTAATTTAATTCTAAAAACGTTCGTTTTAGGCCAAAAAATCACACCCGTTTTACACGTGCTAACTCAATACGAGAGCGGGTTGTACGCAGGATGCGAAGTTGAAGCGTTCCAATGGAGATCGTTTCACCAGCCGCAGGAATGCTTTTATAATGGTAGATAATGTAGCCCGCCAAGGTATCGTATTCCTTATTTTCTTCTATGCCTAAATCGTATTTTTCATTGAGGTATTTCACCTCTAAACGACACGAAAGTACCCATTCGCCATCATCCACTTGTTTCTCCACCAAATCTTGCGTATCATGCTCATCTTCAATCTCTCCGAAGATTTGTTCCAACACATCCTCCAGTGAAATAATGCCTGCCGTACCACCGAACTCATCAATGACTACCGCAATATTATTCTTGTGTTTAATCAGCTTCTGCAACAAGGCCTGTAAAGGCATCGTCTCGGGCACAAAAATAACCTCCATCAGCACCTCCTCGATTTGCTTGGGACGGGTGAAAAGGCTTTTTGAATTGACATAGCCGACAATATTGTCAATGCTCTTCTGCCAAACAAAAATTCGCGTAAAATTGGTTTTGACAAATTGTGTGGTCAGCAATTCAATGGAGATGGCATCCAAATCGACCGCTTCAATATCCACGCGAGGCACCATACAATCGCGAACGCGCAGGTCAGCAAAATCCAAAGCATTTTGGAACAGCTTAATTTTATTATCGGCATCGTGTTGCGCTTCAACATTGTTTACATCGAGCAGATTCACCAAATCATCACGTCCAAAGACAATCTCTTCATTGAGAACAATTTTCTTTCGACCCATCATCCGCAAAAAGCCTTGCGACAAGAGTGTGGTGAAACGTGCAATAGGATAGAGCAAAAGATAGAAAAAATAGATCACCGGAGACAACGTCCGGTAGTAAAAATTCGGGTTGTATTTGAAAATTGATTTGGGCAGGAACTCCGCCACGAAGATAATAATAACGGTGGAGACAAGCGTTTCAACCAGCACAGAGCCGTCATTGGCCCACCCCAACACCCCCGCAATAGCTCGCAACAACAAGGACATATATAAAGAATAGACCACCAAGGCGATATTATTGCCTACTAAAATTGTGGTCAAATACTGTCCGGGGTGATGTGCAAAGATATTGGCAATATGATCAAACATCCTGCTTTGCTTGCGATCGATCTCCAGCCGAAGACGATTCTTGCTTGTAAAAGCAATCTCCATCCCCGAGAAAAAGGCCGATAGCAACAGCATCGAAAAAATCAGCAAGATCGACACAATCATATCTGAAAATTATTTGGTATTTTTACTTTTCACCTTATCGGTAGCCGCCGGAGAAACCTTCTGAAGTACTTGATTGGAAGAGCGTTGAAGATTCTCCTTGGGTTTGACTTGGGGACGGGGTTGTGCTATGGGTGATGGCGTTGCAGGTTTTGCAACCGAAGCAGGGGGTGTTTCAACGGCCGGAGAATACGCAGCCGCCGGCAAGGATACCTCCATCCGACCATCCGGTTCGCGCGCGCTGTAAGTGGTGAAATTTTCATCCGACTCAAAGCCCGTACCGACAAAATCATCTGCTCCATTTTTCTGCACAATGCGCGTATCCACGTTGGAGTAGATTTTTTTAGTTACAGGATTCCAAAAAAGCTGTTGGGTATAGAGGGTTTTGCCGTCCGATTTCACCACCACCACGTTGCCTTTTGCCTCCCAAAGTCCGGTTTTGCCATAGTTGATGGCATAATTAGCAGTCAAGGTGGTATTGACCACCGAGAGAGAATCGTCTTTATAGGTGATGATTTTTATCCCTTTTCGGAATTCCCGATAAGGTGCTTTTGCCAAGGAATAGCCCTCCAAAAGAGCGGTGGTAAAGTGGTAGGAACGGCATCCGTTTTCGGAGACCAACACCGTTAGATTTTCACAGTATTCGGTCATCAACATCTCGTTTGTATCCTCCTCCTGTTCCTGCTCTTTCGCACAAGAAAAGAACAAGATAGCACTGCCCATCAAGAGGAGTGCTATCTTGCTATATGAAACGATCGTCCGGATCATCCGTTCAACTCAAATAGATCATTTATTGAGGTCGCACCGTGGTTGTAATACCGGCTGCCGCGCCACATGTAACGGTGTAGCTTCCACTAAGTTCTTGGAAGAAACACTCCTGTGCCGTTGGCCAATTACGACGATAGACAGCCATCGAACGTTGTGCCACAGCAGCCATCGAACGCTTATCCGGGTTTTTGTCTGCCGCAAGTAAGCTGGCCGCTTGAGCCATGGTATCGTAGGCAACCCAATAGACCGCCTGACGAGACAGCCCTGAGCAACCACCAGCCGTAGCCGCATAACCCTGAGCCAAAACGAGGTAGACCATTCCGTTTTCAGGATTCAAAGCACGTGCCGCACGCACTGCCTCAATCGCCGCCGTAGGACGATTGGCAGCCAACTCATTCACGCCGATTTGAATATATAGATCTTCCTTGGCGGCAGGATCTGTCTCCACATTCAGTGCTTCACGTAAATATTTGAGTGACTTGGTGTGATCCCCTTTCGATTGGAAAGCTCCAGCCAAGAACATTGCGGTCTTGGAGGAGGGCTTTACCGTGTAATATTTTTCTGTCGTCTGCACAAAGAAATCACTATTGCATTTCGCACGAGACATCAGAGCCACAGCCTGTTCCAAAATTTTCTCGTCATTGGGGGCTGCCTCTAATTTCTTTTTAAAGAGAGGTTCCAATATTTCACAACTGGCCACTCCACTACCGCCGAAAAGACCCTCAAATTGCGATTTGAAAGAGTCCATCTCTGCCGGTGCCGTATCAAAAACAGGTGTAAGGCGCTCGTATTCGGCAATCAGCTCATCTGAAGAGACCAAGTTAGACTTGAAATCATCCACCAAAGCGGCGTAATAGGTCAAAGCCGTTTCATAGAGGTCTGCATTTTCGCCCTCTATATCAGCCTGAATAGCCTCCTTGTAGATCGCCCGCAAGCCTTCGCGGTCACTGATGCGATAGGTTGAAAATTCGCGCGCTTTGCGATCTAAAATAGCAGCCTTATCTTCGGGTGTGGTTCCAAAATATTTCAACCGCAGGTCATAAGCCATCATCAGAGAATCGAAAGCCTCTTGTTGAGCTTCCACTGTTTTGGCCAAGCGGAACTTATTGCCAAAGAGGATGGAGGCACGCTGATAGATGGCTTCAGAAGCAGCTGGAACTTTGTCTATCAGCTGTTTGTAATAGCCTGCTGCCGAGTTGTAATTTTTATTTTGGAGTTCTTCTTTGAAGAAAGAACTATGCAATATATTTGCCTTTCTCTCCTCCTGAGTGTCACCCCAATCCGCATATTTTGGGTCACTCAAATCTTGCGCCAATGCGGAAACTCCGACCAGCATCAACAACGCTCCTAACAACAATTTCATTCTTTTCATTTTGGTATGAACTATTTTATAATTATTTAAGTTTCAGGCTCAGATAGTTATTCATATTTCGGACGGACAAACCAATAGTCTTCGCCAAACATAGCGAAACCAATGGAGAATTTAAAATAGTTTTGCTTGATCAGTCCAACGCGTTCAGCGATATTGGTATGCCTTCCTCGTCCCCCAAATTCTACACCCACGTCAATGGCTGAAAAACCGGCAAACTTCACGGGAATACCGATACCGGCCGTCACCGCATATTGGGTTACATTTTGCCCCCCGAAGGTTTGATAATAGTTTCCATAGTTGACCCCCGCACGATAGTGCCAGCGTTTGTAAAAACGGCGAACATCGTTGCGATTGGGTGTCCACTCGACACCAAATTTGAGGGTATGCGTATTCCGATAAGCCACTGTAAAACCACCAACAGCCTTCTCTGTTTGATTGCTATTACCGCTCCAATTTTGGTAGAGATAATCTAAGCCGACAGAAAAACGAGGGGTTTCATAAAAAGCACCCACAGCCAACTGATGAGGGAGAACAACTGCCAAATGCGTTGTATCACCCTGTGCTGTGGTATTAAAATTATCGTTAATATAGATCGTATTGGTCACACGAGGATTTAGATTGCCACCCAAAGTATAGGTTGCACCCAAGGTCAACGTTCTTTTCGAGGTGCTAATGGCATTATATTGCACACCGAACTGGCCTTTAAAACGCGAAACACTGTAATTGGAAGAGCCAATAATGGGCGTATATTTACCATCGCCCACATAAGGAATAATGGTGGTTGAAAAGCCACGGTCAATGTCTCCCCAGTAATATTGAGCGGCCAAACCGATAGAAAAATTCTTGAAGATCTCCCAACCCACACCAAGCTTGACCTCCGTAATATCCCCCTCACCGGTATGAGCATATTTTACCCGACCAATATCGCCCCAAATTTCATCTTTCTCTTCCAAGTGGCTGGTACGGTAGCCCACACTACTATAAGGAGAGAGGCTGAAGCCTAAACCAAGTCCTTTTGCCAACGGGATTTGAAGTGCTATATCATGGAAATTGAAGGTGTTGTAACTTGTTTTGGCCAACGACCCATCGGCTCTGCGCTGGGAGTTGTAGAAATTCTGTCCCTCTAAGCCAAAGTTAAATAGTATCGATTTTCTGAGGGTTACGCTATATGCTGCCGGATTGAGCAGGTTGACACCTGAGACGCTCCGCATACCAACGCCCACACCGCCCATGGACCGTGAAGGCAATGATCCTTGCGTATTGATCTCGCCGATTCCATACATCGAATAGGGGGAGAATGCGTTGATGCTACTGGTTTGGGCACAAAGGGCTGCCGGAAACAGGACCACGAGCAGGGCAAGCAGGTTAACTATGGGTTTTTTCACTATTATTGTATTCTAAAATTCGGTTTAGTCCGCAAAAGACCAAATCACAATTTGCAAATATCGTATTTTTAATTCGTTTAACAAAAAAATTTGCGTCTCCTCCGGTGAAAATAATCAACAAATCATCAATTTCCGCCTGCATATGGCAAATTGCCCCCTCAACTTCGGCCGTTAAACCATTCATCACTCCCTGCTCGATGGCCGAGGTGGTGGTCTTTCCCAGCAAGAGGATCTCCTCAGTCGCGCTGCACAAGGGTAGCCGTGCGGTATAATCATGCAAGGCACGGAAGCGCATCTGCATGCCAGCGGAGATCGTTCCGCCCCGAAAAACACCGTCAGCGGTCAACAAATCAATGGTTACCGCCGTTCCAAAATCCACAATAAGCACTGCCCGTCCCGGATAACAAACACTTGCTCCCACAGCAGCTGCCACGCGATCCCGACCTAAAGTTTCGGGTGTTTGGTAGTCGATGCCTATTGGCACAGGAGTAGATGCCGTAAATTCAAGGGTGTCAACACCGTGATCCATCAGCATTTTTGCAATTCCAGTCGTCTTTTCTCGTGTAGAGCAGACCAAAGCATGCTCCACAGGATGAACGCGAATCAGCTCAGCAAGGAGACTCCAATCGAACTGTTTCGATCGCTGTTCAGCCACAATCCGACCCGCGTCAACAATCGCCAACTTCACGCTGGAGTTACCTATGTCTATCAATAAATTCATGCTTTATCTCTCTCACAAAGATCGGAGTACCTTGACCGCCTCTTCTATATCCTTTATATTTCTAACGGTCATCGCCAATCGGTTATTGTGCTGCCGTAGTACGAATCGGGCAGGTTGTTGTGTTACCTTGCGCAAAATTTCCATAAAGGTGTTGCTTTTAAAATAAGGTGCATTGTCATCCCCCACAAAATGGATGATCATCAGCCCATTTTTCACCTTCACCCGTTCCATTCCTAACCGCACCGCCTCCCAACGCAGACGGACCACATTGAACAGCTCTGTGGCCGCACGAGGCAGTGTCCCGAAACGATCCACAATACGTGCTTCGAAGAGTTGCAAGGCCGCTTCGTCTTTGGTATTGTCCAGTTCACGGTAAAGGCGTAATTTCTCTGCTGTCTGCTTGACATAGGCATCGGGTAATTCCGCCTCAACATCAATATCAATCACCGCGTCATCAATAAATTGCGTCTGCTCTACGGCACCTTGATCGGTATGCTTCTCGCCAGGAATTTCGACACCTTCGGCGCGCAATTCATTCATCGCCTCACGCATGATTTTCTGGTAGGTTTCAAACCCAATATCGGCAATAAATCCACTCTGCTCCGCTCCCAATAAATTGCCTGCACCGCGAATATCAAGATCCTGCATAGCGATGTTGAAGCCTGATCCCAAATCGGAGAACTCCTCAATGGCGCGCAAGCGGCGGCGAGCGTCACTGGTCAGCAACTCTTCCGCCGGCGACAACAGGTAGCAGTAGGCCTTGCGGTCGCTACGCCCCACCCGACCACGCAACTGGTGAAGGTCGCTCAATCCAAAATTCTGTGCATTATCGACCAAGATCGTATTGGCGTTGGGAATATCAATGCCATTCTCCACGATGGAGGTCGAAACCAATACATCAAACTCCCCATAGATGAAGTCCATCAGTAGCTTTTCCAACTGCTCAGCGGGCATTTGACCGTGCCCCACACCCACACGGGCTTTCGGGCAAAGGCGTGTGATCAGCCCCTGTATAGCAAGCAGGTCATCGACGCGATTATGGACAAAATAGACCTGCCCCCCTCGCGCCAACTCAAATTCAATGGCATCGCGGATCAACTCCTCTGAAAAGAGGTGTGATTCGGTGGTGATCGGCTGCCGATTCGGAGGAGGAGTCGAGATGACCGAAAGATCCCGCGAGCCCATCAGAGAGAATTGCAGCGTGCGCGGAATCGGTGTCGCGGTCAGGGTCAAGGTATCGACATTCACCTTTAAATGGGTCAGCTTCTCTTTGGCCGTCACCCCAAATTTCTGCTCTTCATCAATGACCAGCAAGCCCAAATCATGGAAGACAATCTGCTTCCCCAATATTTTGTGCGTACCGATTAATATATCTATTTTACCGGCCTCTAAATCAGCCGCTATGCGTGATACCTCCTTGGTCGATTTGGTTCGATTGAGGTACTCCACCGTCACAGGAAACTCCTTCAGTCGCGCCGTAAAAGAGCGGTAGTGTTGTAGTGCGAGGATGGTAGTGGGAACCAATACAGCTACCTGCTTGCCATCAGTGGCCGCTTTGAAAGCAGCCCTGATCGCCACCTCTGTTTTGCCAAAACCCACATCCCCACAAATCAGTCGATCCATGGGTTGATCAGACTCCATATCTTGCTTCACCGCCTGTGAGGCCGTCTGCTGATCGGGAGTATCCTCCCACATGAAAGAGGCCTCCAACTCATTTTGGAGATAGGTATCAGCGGTAAAAGCGAACCCTTGGCTCGACTTGCGGCGGGCATAGAGGGCGATGAGTTCGCGCGAAATATCCTTAATGGCCTTTTTGGTAGCATTTTTGAGCTTCTGCCAAGCACCATTACCTAATTTATATACTTTGGGCGGTTCTCCGTCACCACTCTTGTAGCGAGCGATGCGGTGTAGTGAATGGACATTGACAAAGAGGACATCATTGTCCTTATAGACCAATTTGATGGCTTCGTGCATTCGTCCATTTTCTGAGATCTTCACCAAGCCATCAAAACGTCCCACGCCGTGATCAATATGGATCACATAATCCCCCGGGCGCAGCTGATTGATTTCAGCCACAGTCATCTGCTCGTCCCGCTTGATTTCGCCATTCATGCGATAGCGCTGATAACGATCAAAAATTTGATGGTCGGTATAAAAACATCGTTTCAAATCCTGATCCACAAAGCCTTCATGCAGGGTGATGGAGAGTGCATTGACCGTCACCTGCTTGCGTCCGATCTGATGGAAAATATTCTCTAAGCGCTCTATTTGGGTCTTGTTTTCAGAGAGCACAAAGGTCGTATAATCCTGTTCTGCCATGCGAATCATCTCATCGGCCAGCAGCTCGAAATTTTTATTAAACTTGGGCTGTGGTGTCGTATGGAAGAGAATCTGCACCTCCGCCGCCCGCTCCTTGAGGCTGTCTCGTAAGACAAAGAGCCGATTGGCGGCCAAATCCTGCAACAGTCTATTGCGGCTGGCAACATATTGTTCAGGAGCGGTAGGATCTTCTAAATCAGCGGCCAACTTCCGGCGTACATCATTGACCCGACGCAAGGCGTAATCGGTATCATAGAACCACCAAGCGGCTTCATCACCTGCAAATTGGGCAAGAGAGACCTTGGTTTCCGACCGTTCATTGAGGTTGGGAATAATATCCACATGGGTCAGTTTGTCGGCCGAAAGCTGACTTGATATATTGAAGCGCCGAATGGAGTCGACATCATCCCCAAAGAAATCAATACGGTAAGGCTTACTTTCGGAATAAGAAAAGACATCCGCAATACCTCCGCGCAACGAATATTGCCCGGGTTCATAGACAAAATCGACCTGCGTAAATCCACTCTCTACAAGGGCTTGCTCCAGCACGGCTATTGAAATGCGATCGCCAACCTTCACAGAAAGCGTTCTATCTCTCATCATAGCGGTGTCGACGACCTTCTCTGCCAAGGCCTCCGGATAGGTGCAGACAACCAAATAACCCTTCGAAAAGTTGCGGATAGCATTCATCGTTGTTGTCCGCTGCACAACACCCTGTGCCTCCTCCTGACCATAGGCAATCGAGCGCTTATACGAGGAGGGGAAGAAGAGCACCAAAGATTCATCTAACAGGGCATAGAAATCATTCATCAGGTAGGCCGCGGCATCGCGATCTTCCGCCACGAAAATATGGAGACCCCCCACGCGAGCAATAGTCGCGGCAGCATACAACGAAAAAGCCCCACCGACCAACTCTTTAAGATGGACGGTAGTGCTTTTCTTTTTATATTCCCGGCAGAGTTCCCGGAGCGGTTTCGCCCCTCCAGCCAGTTCCAGCATCTGCTCCTTCGCTGCCATGAGGCTCTTCTAAATTCAAAGCAGGAACACAAGATAGAAAGAGTAAAGACTCTCGCTATCTTATATTAAGCTATTCCCTTTTTTATCAATGTATTGTATATCGACAATACCCACACTTTGGTCGGCTGTAATCTTAATATCCATTTTGTAGTGCCACATCCAGCGCCGCCGCAACGACCAAAGGCCATGACGAAGGAATGCAGCCACATAAGGGCTGACCCGCAACTCTACATATTTCTGACCCCGATCTTGCTTGAGGAAGGAGATTTGATTCTCGATCTTCTTATCCAACAAAATGGTCGGTTGGATCTTACCCGTGCCATTGCAGGTTGGGCAAATATCGGTCACATCTTCCACCGCCACAGGACGTACCCGTTGACGGGTGATCTGCATCAAACCAAATTTTGTAAGTGGTAAGACCGTGTGCTTCGCCTTGTCGGTGGCCATCAACGAAACCATCTCATCATAAAGCACTTGACGATTTTGCGGTTTGTGAAGATCAATGAAGTCAATAATGACAATGCCACCTAAATCACGTAGCCGCAACTGGCGAGCGATCTCTTTTGCCGCAGCCAAGTTGACATCCATCACCGTTTGTTCCTGATTATCCTCTGCCTTGGTGCGATTGCCTGAATTGACATCAATGACATTCATCGCCTCGGTATGCTCAATAATCAGATAAGCGCCACGCCGCAAAGAGACATATTGGGCAAAGAGCGACTTGATCTGCTTCGAAATATCGAAGTTATCGAAGATAGGCACACTCCCTTTGTAGAGTTTGACAATCTTCTCACTTTCGGGTTCGATTAATTTTATATAGGTGCGGATCTCATTATACATCGCCTCATCATCGACAACGATTTGCGAAAACGATCCGTTCAGGGTATCCCTAATAATGGTATTTGCACGACTCAACTCGCTCATGAGCAAGGAGGGGACAACATTTTTACGTATATTTTGGAGTGCCTTTTGCCATTTGTCGACCAACGCGAGAATATCTTGCTCTATGTCGACATCTTTGGCTTCAATGGCGGCTGTACGGATAATGACGCCAAAATTTTTGGGTAACACGGCAGCTGCGATGCGCTTCAGCCGTTTTTTCTCTTCGGTAGCCGTTATTTTCTGCGAGAGGAATACCTTCGACGAAAACGGCACCAGCACGACATTACGTCCTGCCAATGAAATATCAGCCGTTAGACGCGGCCCTTTGGTGGAAATGGCCTCCTTGGCCACCTGCACCATGATGGTTTGTCCCACCTGAAGATGGGTGGTGATCTTACCTCCTTTCTCAACGGGAGGTTCGAGCTTCATAGACTCTAAGTGCAGCCCTCTTTTCCCAGGTTGAAGGCTTGCAACGAGTTTTTGAAGGGAGGGAAATTGCGACCCTAAATCCAGGTAGTGGATAAAAGCATCCTTCTCATGGCCGATGTTGACAAAAGCCGCGTTGAGTCCGGGCATGATCTTACGCACCTTACCCAAATAGATATCACCTACCGAGAAACCGCTTTGGCATTGCTCTTTGTTGAGCTCAACCAGCACTTTGTCTTCACATAGAGCAATAGATATTTCAGTCGGAGTTACGTTGACAATTAATTCTCTGTTCATACATTTATTTCACAATTCACAACGTTGTGATGAATAGGAGTCATCCGAAGAGACCCTATACAACAACAACGAAAAGCCTGCAATGCAGGATTAATTCACAAATTTTAACGGTTTTTGATACCGTTAAATTGCGGGGACGGACGAGTTGCTCGATACATTTCGTTATTCCAAGCACATAGGCTCAAAAAAACGGAAGTTTAAATAGGTAAAGCTAAAAGGACACAGCGCCCTTTTAGCTTTATCTATTTTTTAAGCACGAACGTACTACCTATTTTTTCTTATGACGATTCTTACGCAGTTGTTTTTTGCGCTTGTGGGTAGCCATTTTATGCCCTTTTCTTTTTTTACCGCTTGGCATGGTTTTTAATTTTGAAGGTTAACGTATTTATTTCACCTTTGCAACAAAGCTCTTAGCAGGCTTGAATGCAGGGATGTTGTGTGCAGGAATGGTAATGGTCGTGCCTTTCAGAATATTACGAGCAACTTTCTGAGCGCGCTTTTTGATAATGAAGCTACCGAAGCCACGAAGGAACACATCATTTTGTCCGATCAACGAACCCTTGACGCTTTCCATAAAAGCCTCTACAACTGTCTGCACCTGAACTTTTTCAATGCCAGTACTCTTAGCGATTTCGCTTACGATGTCTGCCTTTGTCATTTTTGTAAGTTTTTATTGTTATTAAATTTTACTGTAAGATCCTTCATTCGGGACTGCAAATATACGGTTTATTTGATTATATCACAACAATCTGCAAAAAAAAATCATTTTTTATAAATTGCTATCCCTACAAATATCGCGCAAAACACTTTTTTCAATTAAAATATTCTCGTTCAGGGTATTATCACAACGTCAAAAAACATTTAAGCTTGCTAAAATAATAAGGTGTATCATTCAATAATTCAGCCGATTTTTGCGTTCTTCAATAAATACAACTAATTTTGTACACTTAAAAACCACATTATGGTCAAAATACTTTGGGTCGACGATGAAGTCGAATTGCTCAAGCCCCACGTGCTCTTCCTTCGCTCAAAAGGCTATGAGGTGGAGACTTGCAACAATGGCTACGATGCCATAGACATGGCCTCAGAGTGCCCTTACGACCTGATTATTCTCGATGAGATGATGCCCGGCATGACTGGTTTGGAGACCCTGCCACGCATCAAAGAGGTGCGGCCTACCACCCCTGTGATCATGGTTACCAAGAGTGAGGAGGAGAATATTATGGACAAAGCGGTAGGTTCAAAGATCGCCGATTACCTCATCAAGCCCGTCAATCCCAATCAGGTATTGCTCTCCATAAAGAAAAATGTGCATCAACATCAGTTGGTTACCGAACGCACTACGGCCGACTATCGCGCCGAATTTGGTCGTATCAGCACCTCATTACAGATGGCCTCGACCTTCACCGATTGGTGCAACCTTTACCGCAAAATTTCCAACTGGGAGATTGAGCTGGCGGAATCAGATGATCACAGCATTCGAGAGGTATTGACCTACCAAAAAAATGAGGCCAACCAAGCCTTTTCCAAATTTGTTCGTCAGAACTACTACGACTGGATCAACAACCGTGATGAGCAGACCCCAACCTTGTCGCACACCCTGATGCGGACGAAGATTTTTCCGGTAGCTGATGCCAATAAAAAGACAACACTACTGCTGATTGACAACTTCCGTTATGACCAATGGCGTTCGATCGCCTCGTTGCTTCGCGGTCATTACGATGTGGAGACTGACGATTTTTATTGCGCCATCCTCCCCACCGCCACTCAATATGCGCGCAACGCCGTCTTTGCAGGACTCATGCCGTTGGCTATCGACAAGTTGATGCCCAAGCAGTGGCTCAACGACAACGAGGAGGGCGGCAAGAATCTCTACGAAGAGCACTTCCTTCAGCGACTGATGGCCTCCAGCGGAAAGAGCTATAAATATACTTTTGATAAGTTGGTTCGCCCTGAAGCGGGTCGTAAATTGGTGGACAATATCCAGCGGATCTATGATGCCGATTTTTCGGTGATCGTCTATAATTTTTTGGATATTCTCTCTCACGCACGAACCGAGACGGATATTATTCGGGAGCTCACCGAGGACGAAGCCTCTTTCCGTTCGCTGACGCGCTCTTGGTTTGAGCATTCTGACCTGCTGATTCTGTTGAAGTTGCTGGCCGAACGTGGCCATACAGTCATCATCACCTCTGACCACGGCACCATTCGCGTTGATAATCCCGTCAAGGTCACCGGAGACAAGGAGACCTCCGCCAATCTACGCTATAAAACAGGGCGCAACTTGGCCTACAACCCCCGAGAGGTCTATGAAGTCACGCGTCCCGAAGATATTCAGTTGCCGACCATCAACCTCTCCTCCAGTTACATCTTCGCCTACAATAGCGATTTTTTAGTCTATACCAACGATGCCAACCGCTACATCCGCTACTACCGCGACACCTTCCAGCACGGAGGTATTTCGATGGAGGAGATGATTGTACCATACATCGTTCTGAAACCAAAACATTGAGAAACCGTTTAAATCATGGAATCCATTCATATTCAAGCTCAAAAAGAGTTGCCGGCTGTTGCGCAGGCAATTATTAATGCCCTCAACGGTCGCACGGTCGTCGCTTTTCGCGGTGAGATGGGCGCCGGCAAGACCACGCTGATCCGCGAAATTGCGGCTCAATTAGGCAGTACAGACCCTGTTTCCAGCCCCACCTTTGCCATCATCAATCAGTATGCTGCCCGTGATGACAAACGAATCTATCACTTTGATTTCTACCGCATCAATCGTATAGAAGAGGCTTACGACTTCGGCTATGAGGAGTATTTCTACTCAGGAGACCTCTGCTTGGTGGAGTGGCCGGAGAAGATCGAACAGCTGCTTCCCGATAATATTGTAACCGTTCGCATCACCGTTGACGGCAAAGAAAAACGCACTTTCGAGATTGACTAACCGTTCACTATGAGACACCGGCTCTAAGAGATTCAACAATGGGTAAATAATACATAAACATGCAAACATACACCTCTCAGCAACATCAGATTTTCCACTCTGCGGAACAGATTTTCGCCCTCCTCAGCCGTTTTGACAACCTCACACCTGCCTTGGCCGATAAAGTCGAGGAGTGGACGGCAACAGAAGATACTTGCTCTTTCAAAGCCAAAGGCTTCACGGTCAAATTGCGAATGACCGAAAAGATCGCCCCGAAGTCGATCAAGATCGAAGGTGACGGGGGTGTGCCGATGGATTTTGCCTTTTGGATTCAACTGCAATCCGTCTCCGAACACGACACCCGCATGCGCCTTGTCCTTCATGTAGAGCTCAATATGATGATGAAGATGATGGTTGGAGGCAAGCTCCAAGGCGCTGTGGATCAAATTGCAGAGGGCATCGCCAAAGCCATGAATACCGCCCCGATAGTTTAGAAGCCCCCTATTAAAGCGTTGCCACCACCCGACGAATGGTCGGAAAGGTGGATTTTAAGGCGTGATCGAGCTCCGGTTCGGCCATCCACTTTACGCGTTCAATACCCTCTTCGCGTTGGGGTGTTAAGCCCTCGGTTTGCGTCGTTGACATCTCGTACCAATGGGTCTGTTTCATCTCCCAGCGCCCAAAAAGGAAGTAGGCATGCATCGTTTCGCAAATTTTTTTCACCACCCAAAGCTCCTTCAGTCCCGTCTCTTCACACACCTCCCGTAACGCACACGCTTCGATCGTCTCGCCAGCCTCCAAATGCCCTTTGGGTAGATCCCAGCGGCCATTTCTAAAAATCATTAGCGTCCGTTTTTCAGGGTTTTTCACCAGCCCGCCAGCCGCTTGTATGGGGATGAATTCGGCAGAAAAAGCGGTAAAAGTAGCATCAGCATCCTTGGTCAAAACCGCAATAAAATTGTGATTTTCAAAAAAATTCAATACCTTCGCTCTTGAAATCAACTCTCCTGATTTCAGTTGCAGGAGAAGACAGGGTTCGGTGGGCACTTGTTCGACAAAAGTCACGCTTTTGTCGGCAAAATAGACGGTGTGGTTCATCTTATCGTGTTTTTGATCATACAAACATACAAATATTTGAAGTAAACCTATCAAAAAAAATGAAAAAACTACTCTTTGTGATGGCTATCTTGGCTTTAGGTGTAGAGGGTTGCTTGGCGCACCCAAAGCCCTTAGAAATTCAAAATGCACTCACCTCGGCGGAGAAATCGGCGGGTCGACTGACCCCAGAGGTGCTTTGGAAGATGGGGCGTGCAGGTTCGTCATCGCTCTCAACCGATGGTTCGACACTGCTCTATACGGTCACCTCCTATAACTTAGGCGAAAACCGCGGTGTGACAGTGATCTACACCCAAGATCTTCAGTCGGGAGCTATTCAGACCCTCACCGACAATGCCTCCAACAATGTCGATCCCAAGTGGAGTGCCGACAGTAAAAAGATCTATTTTCTCTCTGACCGCAGTGGCTCGATGCAACTTTGGGAGATGGCGGCAAATGGTAAGGAGCAAAAACAGCTCTCCGCTTGCGACAAAGATTTAGAGGGCTTCGGCATCAGCCCTGCCGGCAATAAGCTCTACTACATCCAACGCGTACAGGTTGCCCCTCGCAAGTCCGCTGACATCCATAAAGATATGGACAAATCGAAGGCGCGAATTTACGATGACCTGATGTGTCGTCACTGGAATTATTGGGATGAAGGCTCTTACCTGCATATTTTCGTTGCTGATTTGACCGCAAAAGGCGTGGAGAATGGGACGGATATTATCGGCAGCACCGCGGCTTGGGATGCCCCGTTAGCGCCCTATTTCGACATGGCTGAAATGCGCTGGAACAATGCTGGTACACAACTTGCCTACACCTGCAAACCGCTCACCGGCGCGGCGTATGCGACCTCTACCGATTCCGATATTTTCGTCTATGACCTCAAGAGTGGCAAGACCACCAATATCTGCAAGCCTATGGATGGCAAAATTCGCTATAATGCCATGGTAAAGCGTGATCCCTCTCTCCCCGGCTATGACAAATATCCGGTCTTCTCTCCCGATGATCAGTCGATTGCCTTCCTTTCACAACGTCGTGCGGGGAACGAATCCGACAAGTCACGTCTCTTCCTCTTCAAGTCCAAAGGCACTCCCCACATGACCGACCTCACCGCCGCTTTTGACTACAATGCGGCCAATGTGGTATGGAAGGGGAACGACTGGATCTACTTCATCGCCCCCATCGAGGCCACCCACCAAATCTGCCGCGTTCCCGTTGCCGGAGGCGCTGTGGAGGTACTCACCAAAGGTGATCACGACATCAAAGCCTTCACCATGGCCGGTGACAAGATCGTTGCCGAGGTGACCAAAATCTCTATGGCCACCGAATTTTTCGACATCAACCCCACCACCGGAGCGATGACCCAAATTTCGCAGATCAATAAGGAGATCTACGACAATATCCACATGGGCGAGGTGCAGAAACGTTGGGTGAAGACCACCGATGGCAAGCAGATGCTCACATGGGTGATTTTACCGCCTGATTTCGACTCTACCAAAAAATATCCCACCTTGCTCTATTGTGAGGGCGGGCCACAAAGTGTGGTCTCTCAATTCTGGAGCTACCGCTGGAATTTCCAGCTCATGGCGGCTCACGGCTATATCGTTGTTGCCCCCAATCGGCGCGGTCTTCCCTCGTTCGGTCAGGAGTGGCTCGATCAGATTTCGGGGGATTACTCTGGTCAGAATATCCGCGACTACCTCTCTGCCATTGATGATGTGGCCAAAGAACCTTGGGCTGATGAGACCCGAATGGGCTGTGTCGGTGCCTCTTATGGTGGCTATTCCGTCTACTTCCTCGCCGGCTGTCACCAAAAGCGCTTCAAGGCCTTCATCTCTCATTGCGGCATCTTTGATTTTGAATCCATGTATGGCCAGACCGAAGAGCTCTTCTTTGTCATCAACGATTACGGTGGCTCCTATTGGGACAGCACCAATGCTACCGCTGTCCGTTCTTACGCCAATTCGCCCCACAAGTTTGTCACCAAGTGGGACACCCCGATTATGATCGTCACTGGCGAAAATGACTTCCGCATTCCCTACACCCAATCACTCGAAGCCTTCACCGCCGCACGTATGCAAGGTCTTGATGCCCGTTTGGTTGAATTTGAGGATGAGGCGCACCAAGTCATGAAGCCCCAAAATTCCATCGTTTGGAACCGCGAATTTTTCGGCTGGCTCGACAAATATTTAAAGTAAGTCGCGCATACATTTTATTAAGAAGCCTCCTTGATGGGGGCTTCTTGCTTTATCTCTTGAAAATGAACGTGGCGACAACAGCGGAAAGTGCTGACTGAAGAGACCAACCCGTTATGCTTGGTTCTCAAAAATCCGCCTTTCATGATCACTTCACCATTTTCCACTGAAATCATTTTTTTCTACGTTACTTTTGTTCTACTTTTATGCCCATAATTTAAAAACCATCAACAGTACAATTATGAAAAACACCCTAAACAAGAACTATGCAGCCCCCTCAATCGAGCAGATGGAGGTCAGTGTCGAGCAAGGTTTTTCTCTTTCCGGAGGTACATACCCCGGTGGAGATGTAGAGATCAATCCAATGAGTGTCTACGATGACTCATACCTTTCCGGAACCAACGAATAAAAAAGCATGATGATGAAAAACAGTATCAAATACATCTGGACATTAGTTGCCGCATCTATGGCTTTGACCAGTTGCAGCAACTTTGAGGATACCGATGCACTACCCGCTGAGGCGCAAGGTACACGCGTTCAATTTCAAGCCAATGTAGTGGGTGAAGATAATAGCCGTGCCAACATCACCGTTGACGGTTCGACCTTCTCTGGCAAATGGGAAAACCTTGATTCAATGGGTGTTTTGGTGACAGCCCCCAACGTTAACGGTGCTGTGCTGAAGAAGTTCACCTATACCGGCACCTCTTTTGATGGCACACTGCCTTCAGCAACGAAGGGCGCTTGGAAATACTTGGCTGTCTATCCGCACACTGCCGTTGCCGGTACAACGGCTGCTGTACCTTTTGGCAACCTCCGTACACAGAACGGTAACCATTATAATAGCAATTACGATGCACTGGTTGCTGATGCGCTGACTTATACCAACGCCGATCCGGGTAAGACCGATGATGGTAAGATGGTCGCCTTCAACCTCAATCGTCTGACCTCGATTTTGCAATTCGACATCAAGACGGGTAGCCTGACCGACAAGGTCAAGAGCCTCGTGCTGACCTCCAAGACGCAGAAGATCTCGGCCTCGACGCTCGATTTTGATATAGCTTTGGGCAAGGGTGCAAAAGCCACGCTCAATGCCGCTGATCAAGCCAACGTCATCGCCATGAACTATGCCACCGGTTCAGCACCTGCGGCCAACAATATCGAAGCCTATTTCAATATCTTGGCCGGCAATTACGATGAGCTCACCCTCGATGTGATCACCGAAAACAATCAGATGGGTTCGATGACCTTCAGTCGCAATGATACCAACAAACCATTCGTTGCCGGTAAATTGCACAGCTATAAAAAAACATCTGCGCTCAACTTTTCGCCAGTCGTTGCCCCCAGCCTCTCGTGGGCAGGTCGGGATATGAATGCCACCCATGAGATCCTTGTCATATTCGATGAATGGGGGCAACCGATTTCTTCTGATTACCCAATTGACATCCAAATTGCTATTCCGGCAGGACTGGCTGGCTTAGAGGTCAATATCACCTCTGCCGCCTTGAACCCCATCGGGGTCACTAAACTCGACCTCTTCAACGAGAAGGCTATTCCAAATCTTGGCATTCCTTACGAAGCACTGGGGTTGGGTTGCTCGACCCAAATTCAATACACCAAAGCCGTGCCTTTTAACCTCACCGCGCTGATCCCTCTGATCACTTCCTTTACTGAAACCGCGGCTGGAGATCATATTTTCACTGTCAAAGTTACCGACTTGGCGGGTAATGTTACCACCCAAGCTCTGAAATTCCACTATACTGATCCAAAGCCTATCTTCAACAACGATGTCAATCTATGGACCAATACAGCAACTTGGAAGATAGGGCCTCAAGCCTCAAGCGCAACTTTTGAATTCCAATACAAGCGTTCTACCGATGCAACTTGGCAAAAAGCCACCCTTGCAAAACAGGCTGACAACACCTATATAGCAACTGCCGCTCCGACATGGGTTTCAAGCACCAATACAGCGGGTAAAACCATCAAGACCGTCAATCCAGCAACCGGTATCTTTGCCGGCAACACCTATGACTATCAGTTGGTCGTCAATGGAACAATCGTTGATATGAAAAAACAATTCACAACAGTTGTTGGTGATAAGATCGAAAATGGCGATATGTATAATTGGACGACGGGTCCTTATGCTATTCCGAATGCTTCAGGTAGTTCGTTTTGGGGCAATGGCAACAATAAGAACTCAGAAACTCTTTGCACCCGCACAGAGGAGAAGTTCGGCAAAGCACTTCCCGCTGCCAAGTTGGCAAATACGACGGCGCTGGACCTTGTTTTAGCTGCCGGAAACCTCTTTACAGGTAGTTTTGTTCTTGATGTAACGCTAGGCACAGCCACTTTTGGACAAAAGTACACCTACAACGCTCGTCCTACGGCGCTCAAGGTGAAATATCACGCCACAGTCGGCAATGTTACCCATGC
>JAVVZO010000007.1:0-37008 GCA_036650515.1 Alistipes sp. | reverse complement strand
GATAAAGCGCGTATCTTCGTTGCCATCGTTGATTGGTCAGCACAACACAATGTGGAATCTAATGGTTTATATGGAGGAAAAACAAAAGGCGCTTGGGATCCTGAGAGTGGAACGGATGCGGTCTCAGAGGGTAAGATTCTTGGCTACGGGTCGTTATGGATCACACAATCGACTACGGCGGCTGAATTACAAGATGCTCTCTTAGACATCCATTGGTACGACACAGCTGCTCCTGCACCCAAAGGTAACTATACGATCGTGATCTCTTGTGCGGCCAGTGCCTACGGTGATTTCTTCACCGGTTGCAATACCAACGTGATGTATGTAGATGACTTCGAATGGGTCTACTAATAATAGAAGCATAGCATAGCTGAAGTTTATCAGCAAAGCGAGCACAAAGACAGAATTTCGTCTTTGTGCTCGCTCACTTTGTACCCCTGTTATTCCGCAAAGCCACCACGTTTGGCCAGAGATTTCTATGCTCGCTTCACTCGCTCTATATGGCAGGAACCACGCCCCATTGTTGTTTCGTGTTTTTTGTCTCCTGTTGGTGATGAAGTTCGGAGCTTTCATTGATTTTATTTCTCAAATAGAGAGTCTGTGACTATATTTGTAGAATATATATGTATATACGAAAACCTTTTTCGACGATGAAATACCACTTGACAAGCCTCCTATGGATTCTTTTTCTCTCCAGCGCCTGTACTGACCACAGAGACGAATCCGCGCAAATACCGGAAAACGGGGCGCAGATCGAGGTTTCGATCACCCTTCCTGCAACCACCAGCCGCACCGAATTAGAGCCTGACGGCATCACCACGCGTTGGAGTAGTGGCGATCAAATTGCTCTTTGGGCAACCAATGGCAGCGCTACCCCACTCATCGCCGCACCTTTCACCCTGTGGCATTTCGAAGCCACCTACCCCACGGCACTCTTCACAGCCACCATTGACCCGATGCCCGCCGGCAACTACACCTATGCCGCGGTCTATCCATTGCCAGCAACCCACAACGGCACGATCGTCAACTATGACCTGCCGGCTCAGCAAGCAGGCTCAGCCGATGGTCGCTATGCGGTCATGGTCGCGCGCCCCATCACCGGCAGTGCACTCGAAGCGGGACGCAATCCCGATTTTGGACTTCATTTTATCCACAAGCTCCACATACTGAAGATCACCATCCCTGCACAGAAAAACCTACTTGGTGCTCCTGTGACCCGTCTAACGATGACCTTTCCCGCTCCTGTTGCGGGTAAAATTACCTTCGATGTGGCAGACAACACCTCTGCTCCGGTTTTGAGTGAAAGTAGCAACACCCTCACGCTCAACTTCTCAACACCCGTTGATGCAGGAAGCACTTTTTGGGCGGTGATCGCTCCGGCGAATATGACCGGAGGCAAGATCACCTTTAAGGCCTACTCCGACACGACAGAATCAGAGCCTGTGACCATGGAGGGCAAGAATTTCCAAGCCGCGCATACCACCCCCATCCAGTTAACCATCCCCAAGGCGCAGACCGCTGTTGCTCAACACTAAACGATGCTGATGATGAAACCTTACTCGCTCTTTCTACTGCTGATAGCATGCACCTTCATTGGTTGCTCTACCCAAGCAGACCCAACGCCCTCCGGTTACGGATCGGTACAATTTGCCTGCACCACCTCCGAAGAGGTACTTTCACGTGCCGCAACAACCGTCACCGTCCCTGTCGCCGGTGACTTCGCACTGACAATCACCAACGGTAGCGACTACACCCAAACTTGGGCGCATTTTACCGACTTCGTACCCTCAGCGCATAAATTGAAAGAGGGCAACTACACCGCCTCCATCACTTGGGGCGACAGCGCCTTAGAGGGCATCAACAAACCCTTCTACACCGGTACAACACCCTTTATAATCGAATCAGACAAGACGGCCTCGGCCGCCATCACCGCAAAATTGGGCAATGCCCAAGTGCGCATCCTCTGCACCGCCGCCTTCAAGGGCTACTTCCACAATACCGCTTTCACACTGACTACCGCGGCCGGCAACAACTTTAGTTACACCGATCAGACGGAAGATGCTCTCTTCGTGCGAGCCAATGCCGCCTTCGACCTCACCGGCACCGCCATCAAACAAAATGGTGTGCCTTTTACCCTCCCCACCCAGCACGTCGCCGCCGCCAAGCCACAGACGCGCTACACCTATACTTTTGATGTCTCAACCGTTGGCAGCGCCACGGTCTCCATCTATTTAGACGACACCCTGATCGAGGAGATCGTCATCAACGAAGAACTTAACCCAGCAGCCTAAATAAACCCTATAATGAAAAGACTTTTTAATCTTACAGCAGTTTTTACCATGGCCTTTATCTTGGCCACCGGTTGCATCAGCGAAGACACCTATTATAATAATCCCGATAAACCGGATCTGACCACCGTCGGCTACCTCTCTTTTGGAGCATCCCAACTGGATGTGGCCACCGACACCGAAATTGTGCGTTCGGCGCAAGCATCAACACCCGATGTCAACACCTTCACCGTGGAGATTTTAGATGCCCTGAACCAAACCGTGCAATCTTTTAAATATGGAGAGAGACCCACCGCACCCATCGAGTTGCCGGCCGGTTTCTACACCCTGCGCGCCTCTTCGGCATCTATTCCAGAAGTCGAATGGGAAAACCCCGTCTATGTGGGAACGCAAGATTTTAGCATCACCAAAAGCACCACCACCCAATTAGCAAACACCCTCTGCAAGTTAGCCAACATCAAGGTCACGGTGGGCTACTCTGCCGATTTGGCCGCTGAACTGCAAGCCGGTTCAGAGACCAGCATCACCATCGCCCCCAACACCTTGCTCTTCGCCAAGGAGGAGTCCAGAGCCGGATATTTTAAGGCCACAGCCACCACAAACACCATGCTCATTCACGTTTCGATGGTCATCAACGGCGTGAAGAAGCAGTTGGAAACCCAAGTTGAAGGCGTTAAAGCTGGACAATGGCGCAAAATAACTATCAACAAAGAGCACACAGGAGAGGGTACAATCTCCTTCACCATCACCATCGAAACCCTCACTTTAGATGAAGAGGTGATCGTCGATGTGGCCACTTTCCCCGAAGAGGGGCTACCCGAAGATGAACAACCAACCATCGTTTGGGAGGGGCATAACATCGGCGTGCAAACTCAGCTGACCAAAACAATGTTCGACAACACGGGAGCTTACATCGGCCCTTTCACCATCGCCGTGACCACCCCCAAGAGCACCATCACCGCCTTCCCGATAGAGCTAACCTCCACCAATGCGGAGTTGAGCGCCGCCTTGACCCAAGCCGGAATGGCTGGTGTCATTGACCTCTGCGCCCCCTCTGCCGCCGCTGAAACGATGCTCATCGCCATGGGATTTCCAATTAAAGATCAAGTACGTGGTCAAGCATCTGTCTCCTTCGATTTGGCCGCCAAGATGAATCTATTCTACGCCTACGATGGCACCCATAAGATCAAATTAACCGTCACCAATGCCGCCAAAAAGAGCACCACACAAACCCTCTCGCTGTTGGTAGACAAAGCCGGAGAAGCTGTCACAGGCCCGGGCATCGTTTGGGTGGGTCACAACATCAAAAATGCTTATGAGGTGACGGCGGACTTGCAAGTACTGATCAAAGTAACGGCCGAAAGTGGCGTGGCCAAGTTCTTGGTCGACATCGACTCCGATGTGCTGACCCCTGATGTTTTGCTCAGTGTGGGGCTCAATAGCCATTTGGATCTGATCAACCCCGGAGAGTTAGAGCCTATGTTAGGCAAAGATGGTCTCGGCTTCCCCCTGAAGGACGAGGTGCGCAACCAAAAACTCGTCTCCTTTGACATCACCAAGTTCATGGAGCTCATCTTAGGTTTGAACTCCAATGGCTACTTTAACTTCAAGCTTACCGTCACCGACAATGCAGGGAATACCTCCATCGAGACCATTCAACTCAATGTTACCTCCTTCTAAAGCCGCTCAACGATGAAAGGAATCCTTTTATATTGCCTCACAACGCTTATGCTTCTCTTCACCTCCTGTACCAAAACGGAGGTCGATACAGCACAAGGCGAGGGACGGCTTCAACTCCGCATTTTGGCGGAAGCAGGGTCAGCGGGTGACTACAATCCGCTCGATTTCTGCACCATTCGGATATACAGTAGCGATGGTCTGATTCGCAAATACGACACCCAAACTGCCATGCCTGCCGAACTGTGGTTGCCCATAGGAAGCTACTCCATTCGCGTGGAGGCAGGAGACAAAAGTGCAGCCAGTTTCACCCACAAGAGCTATCGCGGTGAAAAGGATTTCACCATCACCAAAGGGGCGGCAACAGCTGTTGAGGTGAGGTGTAACTTGCTCAATGCCGTGGTTGCAGTCACCTATGATGCCACCATTCCGGCTAAGTTTTTAGAGGGCTTCTCCACCGGTGTCTGCGCTGGCGATCACTATGATCAGAGTCTGATTGCGGATGGCAAAGCCTTGGCTTATACCACCAATGGAACCGGCTATTTTCTGCTTCCTGAAGGGGTGAACACCCTCGCATGGGCATTTTCAGGACAACTCAAGGATGGTTCTTCTGTCACAAGAACGGGGAAAATCAGCCCCGTCAAAGCAGCAGGGAAATATACCCTTACCCTCCGCTATTCTGCTGCCGGACAGGGCAGTTTAGAGTTTGCACTCTCCGTGGATGAAACCACTGATGATTGGGATGACACCATTATTTTCGACCCCAACAGTAACATCACCATTGCCGGTGACGGTTTTGACATCAGCCAGCCACAACCCTATGTTTCGGGCGAGAAAAGAGTGCTCATCTCGGCAACGAATACCATCAAAACACTCTCGCTCCAAATCGGAAGTCGTACCATAGATCTTTTAAATTCGGTAGAACCTGGGGTCACCGTGGCTCACACCACCGACAAAAATTATACCGTCACCTTTGGAGCTGCGCTCTTCGCCCCGCTATCGGGTGGAAGCCACACCTTCACCTTCGCCGTGACCGACACGGGAGGCCAACGGGCAACGGCAAATGCCTATTTCCTCACCTCCGGTGTGCTGCCCATCGCAACGAGCGACTACGACCTCTGGCAAAACACAGCACGGCTAAAGGCCCAGATTACAGATGCCAATCCGACCTCCGTGGCCATTCAATTCCGCCAACCCGGTCAAGCTTGGCAACAACTACCGGCGACAAAGGGAGTAGATGGACTCTATATGGCAACGGTATCTCCCACATGGAACACCTCCACCAATGCCAGCGGGTTGACCATCCACACAGTAGCTCCTCAAACCGGCATTTTTGCCAATAAAGACTATGAATACCAAGCTGTTGTCAATGGTAATGCGGCAGGTTGCATGCTCTCTTTTAAGACCACCGCTACACAGCCTATTCCCTATGGGGATATGGAAGATGCTACCCTCTCCTGTTTCACTACCAACAACAAAACCGCACCTGTTTGGGGTAGCGGCAACAACTCCTTTACCAAAACCCTGTGCACCCAAAGCACCCATATCGGTATGGGCGGATCCTATTGTGCAAAGCTCAAAGCGGCAAAAGCCCCCTTTGTCAACGTCTTGGCCGCGGGGAATCTCTTTACCGGCACCTTTACACAACAAGGGACGGGTGGTGATGTCGATTTTGGACAGGATTATCCTTGGATTGCACGCCCTACGGCACTGAAATTAAAATATCACGCCACCATTGGAATCGTGGATTGCATCAAACACACCGGAGCTGGGGTGATCAAGGGTGATCAAGATATAGCGAGCATTTTTGTCTGCATCGTGAATTGGAACAACCGCCACAAGGTCAGCTCCAGCATCATGGGTTGCAGTGGAATGTGGCATCCTGAATCCATCTCCTCGACAGCAGAAGGGGCTATTATCGGCTATGGAAGTGCCAAGCTCACACAAAGCACCTCCGGTGAGGCCATGGTAGAGCTACTGTTGCCGATCAACTACTACGACACCACCACCCGCCCCGACCAAGCCTACAAAATAGTAATTGCCTGCTCCAGTAGTCTTTATGGAGATTATATGGCAGGATGTTCCACCAATGCACTCTATTTGGACGACTTCGAATGGGTCTACTAATCTAAAAATTCACTATGCACCATCTTCTAAAAATAATCGGAATCTGTTGTCTCTGCTGTACAACCATGCAGACAGCTGTTGCCTCCACGGAAGAGCCAACCCCCAAAGCTGACACAGTCACTTTTGCCGAACCAGCAGCAACGATCACCCTCCCCACAGAGACTATCGTAGCACAACCCATCAAACCGCTTGTTCTCCCTTCGGATACAGCACCCCTCGAAGAGCCGTTGACCATCAACCAAAAGCGTCAGGCACGCGGTCTCACCTCCAAGTCAAACATCTTTGTCCCCAAGGGACAATGGATCTTCGGGGGAAGCGTTTCCTACTCCACCCACGCCAATCACGACTACACAGTCTTGGTGATTGCAGGCATCAATTCAAACGGTTACACCTTCAAAGTCAGCCCCCTAATTGCCTATGCCATTCGTGATAATATGGCCATCGGTGGTCGTTTCGTCTATGGACGCACGCTGCTCAAGATTGACACCGCCGACATTAGTCTGGGTGAAGAAGATTCGGGCATCAACCTCAACTTAGATCACTACTACGGCCTACAACAGAGCTACTCCGCCATGGCTATTTGGCGACAGTACATCCCTTTAGGCGATAGCAAACGTTTCGCCCTCTTTACCGAAATGCAACTCTCGGCAGGAGGCTCACAAGGTAAATTTGCCAGTGGCCAACCGGTCAAAGGAACTTTCCAAAGAGGGTATCACATCGGTTTAGGCGTTGCTCCGGGCTTGGTCGCCTTTGCCACCAACAACATGGCCATTGAGGTCAGTGTCGGGGTGATGGGTATCGAATACACCCATGTTGAGCAGGTACACAATCAGGTCAGTGTCGGCAAACGCTCGACCAGCAATATGAATTTCAGGGTCAACATCTTCTCCATTGGCCTGGGCTTCGCATTTTATCTCTAAATCAGCAGACCCATGAAGCACATCATAACCCTTCTCCTTCTTCTATCCACTGTCAGCACCAGTTGGGCACAACAGCCGATCACGGAGAACATCACTACTTGTCCTATTGACACCACCCTATTTCCAAAAATAGAGGCCTCAACGGTTATAGTTACGGACACCACCCAAATAGCCAAGGCCGAAAAGGAGGCGCGTCGTCGGCATTTTCTCCCTATGAGACGTCGTATTGATCGGGAGATCAACAAAAATAAATTTGCCTACAAGGGCGAGATCATGCTCGGAGCAACGGCCTCCTACGGAACACTCTCCAGCGACAACACCGACTTTATGCTCATCCTCGACAACTTCAATGCCGATGGTACAATCGCCTCGGTGAAGCCCTTTATTGGCTACTTCTATCGCGACAATAACTGCATCGGCGTCCGTTTCGGCTACCAGCACATTGGCGGCACATTGGGGAATATCAACCTCGATTTGGGCGAGAACAACAACATTGGCAATATCAATATCGGCAACATGGACCTCTCCAGCAACAACTTCTCCTTCGGCCTCTTCCACCGCTCCTATGTGGGGTTAGATAAAAAAGGACATTTTGGCCTCTTTGCCGACTTGGAACTCGCTTTTATCACCGGCACAAGCAGCTTCAGTTATAAAACGGGCGATACACCCCGAAAAACCTTTAGCGATAATTTTCAAGTCAAACTTTCGTTTAATCCTGGAGTGGCTGTTTATATCTTCCCGAACGTCTGCGGCACGCTTTCATTCGGATTGGGCGGTATTCAATACACTTCGGTCACCCAAAAAAATGAGCAGGGAGTAAAAGTCGGCTCACGGAGTGCTTCCAAGATGCGCTTCCGCTTAAATCTTCTCGACATCAATATTGGTATGGTCATTCACCTTTGGGATAAGAAAAAGCAATAGCTATGAAACAACACCTCACCTATTTTGCAACACTTCTTGTATTGCTATTCACTTCATGTATCAAAAATGACATTCCATATCCTGTTATTCCGCTTGAAATCAAGGGCATCACAGGAGAAGGATTTACCGTCAAACCTAACGATATAGACCCTCTTACCCGTAGCGTCACCCTCCAATTAGCCGAGAAAACCGACATTCGGAAGGTGCATATCACCGATATGGAGGTCACCTCCGGTGCCATCCCTTCGGAGGAGTTGACCGGTGTTTTTGACCTGCGCGCACCACGTTATATCACCCTTACATTGTACCAAAGCTACCAATGGACCTTGATCGCTAAACAGACCATCGAACGACACTTTACCGTCGAAGGACAAATTGGCGCAACCGAATGGGATTTAGCCAACCACACCGCCCGTGTCTCTGTGCCTAAAGGCGAAGTAGATCTCAAGCAGGTCAAGGTTACCAGTCTGAAGTTAGGCCCAGCAGAGATCACCACCCTCACCCCCACCGCCGAGGAGTTGACCAATTTTGAATCTATGCGACAGGTGACTGCCACCTATCATGGCGACATCAGCGAACGTTGGTCTCTCTACGTGATTCCAACTGATATTACCGTTACACTCACCCAAGCCGATGCTTGGACAAACGTACTTTGGCTCTACGGTTCAGGGCGCACAGGGGCTCAAATGGGCTTCCGCTACCGCATCGCGGAGAGTACAGAGTGGCTGGAAGCTCCCGATGTCAAGATCGAAGAGGGTACTTTCTCCTGCCGCTTATCGGTCAAGGCAGAGACTACCTATGAGGTGAAAGCCTACTGCAACACCGATGAAAGTGCCGTCAAGACCCTCCGCACCGATGCAGTGGTGCAGATGCCCAACAGCGGCTTTGAAGAGTGGTGCACCCTACCCTCCGGCTCTAAGCAGATCATCTACCCCTATCTCGCCAGTGGTACACCCTATTGGGATACCGGCAACAAGGGCGCCAGTGTGGCCAGTGTCACCCTGACCGACAAAACCACCGACACGCGTCCCGGATCAACAGGGCAATATGCCGCATACCTCGAATCTGTCTTTGCAAACATCGCCGGAATAGGTAAATTCGCCGCGGGGAATCTCTTCACCGGCATCTACGTCAAAAATGCAGGAACCGATGGCATTGTCACCTTTGGACGCTCCTTTACCCACCATCCAACCGCTTTGAAGGTTTGGGTGAAATATACGTGTGGAGCTATCAACAAAATCAAAAAAGTACCTGCCGGCGTGACCATCAAAGAGGGTGATCCCGACAATGGGCATATTTTTATTGCTTTAGGTACTTGGACACCAGCAGAATACGGATTCACCACCGAAAAGGGCGCGCCTGTTCAATATGGCTCGGCCGATTCACCGGTCTGCGTGGATACCCGCAACTTAAGTACCTTCTTCCAATCAGACGGCAAAGATGTTATCGGCTATGGAAACTTGGTACTCACCAAGAGTGTGGGCGAATGGACGCAATATACCATTCCCATCGAGTACCGAAATACGAATGTCGTCCCCACAAATGCCATGATCATCTGTACCGCCTCCCGTTACGGGGATTACTTCACCGGCTCAACAGATAGTAAAATGTGGGTCGATGACTTCGAACTAATCTACGAATAGGCACAACAGCCACTTTATGACAGCACAAGCCGCGAAATTCGTGGCTTGTGCTATTTTATCGTGTGCAACCTCTAACGGATGAACCGCGTCTCTCTCAGACGAACCTTCACCCCTGAATAGCCCTACACATAGACGCAAGCTGTCACACACGATCCGATGACTTGCCCCCTACACGATCCTATTTTTGCGATCATGGGTCTGCCACCTCCTTTTACGTCAATTTCAAGCAAAAGGAGTAGAATAATTGTGCACGAACATCCCTTTCTCTTACTTTTGCAACAGAACCAAACTAAATAATTGCAAGTGCGATGAAAAAAATCCTACTACCATTTTTTGCAGTTTCGCTGTTAATCAGCGGATGCGAGCGATCATCCGGGAGCGATCATGAGCTCGAAGCAAAACGACAACCCACGTTTACTGCCCCAGCCAACATGGAGGCATCTATTGGCATCTACCTTGTCAACAGCGTTCAGGAACAAGAGAGTTACCTGCTCAAAAACGAACCTTTTATCTCGAAAAACGGGATGGTGACAAGCAAGAACGGCATTTCGTTTATTGACCAACTGGCAACTGCGCACACGGCCATCGCCTATGCGCCGTATGATGAATCAATGACAGGGGATCTCCAAGAAACAGGTACATGGACCCTGCCTGTCGACTACACCCAACCCAATGCGCTCGTTCAAGGTGAATGGCTGTATGCAAAAACAGAGGTGAGTGAATTCGATGCGGCGATTCCGCTCTCGTTTAAGCGTCTCAATGCCTCAGTTGTACTGCGCATAAGCCTACTGGGATTTTTGCCGGATAACGCGCGAAAGATCAAAGCTGTGCTTGTTGATCAGCCAAGTGAGGCGACCGTTAACCTCGCTGAAGGATCGGTTGTCCCTACTGATGCAAACACAACCATGCTCATGCAGACCACGGGCCAAGCGCCCATCACAGCCCAAGCCTATATCTTGCCTAATAATTTCGAAGAGGGGAGAAAATTTGCCATTATTTCGGTCGATGGCATCGACTATCCGCTATCCAGTAACGCGGCCCTGACAATCGAGACGGGATGTCAATACACATGGAATATCACCATCCAATCCGATAAGGGTATCATCAGCAACCAAATGAGAATCAACGACTGGACGCTGGCATTCGAATCAACTGTTGACCCTGATGTTGATTCAGACAACAGCTTACAAGATATTGACCAAAATGAGTATAGCTTTGTTGAAATCGGAGGTTACTACTGGATGGCTCAAAATCTGCGCGTGACCCGTCTTAACGATGGCACACCGCTCCATTTCGTCCACACAGAGAATAGCGATGAATTTCCTCTGTTGACCACCGGCGCTTATTGTGTATTCAATCATCTGCCGGCTGCCGAAAATCCGAACTCGGTACTTTATAACTACTATGCTGTGGAAACCGATAAACTTTGTCCCGAAGGATGGCACGTGCCATCGTATGACGAGTGGGTGGCTATGGCCGATGTTTTTGGTGGAATCGCCACAGCAGGAGAAGCCCTGAAATCTGAAACCGGATGGATGAATAATGGTAACGGAACCAACGCCTCAGGATTAAATTTCCTGCCGGTGGGTGTCTATGAAGGCTCATTCAAACAATTCGAGAAATTTACTTATGTGTGGTCAAACACCCCCGTTGCAAACAAGCCTACGATGATCTTGGCGGCCAATATGAGTTATTCCGCAAAAACGCTGAAATTCTGGAGTTGGGGCTCGGCCAAACATCGTGGTTATTCTGTCCGTTGTATCAAGAAGCTCCTAAAAAATTAAATAAACTTAATTGCCATGCAAAAAATATCATTATTGACGGCTATGATCATCGCTTCGACAGGCATCCTCTCTGGATGTAATGATTCGGACGATGTAGCCACCCATGCGGTTGAATTTTCGGTAAACGTTGACGACCAGCAATTCTCATTCGGTGCGCCCAAGACATTGGGACTCTTTGCACTCGAAGCAGGGAAAAGCGAAGTGGCACAGTTTATTATCAACAACGAGCAGCTCAAACCGACTGCCAACAAAAACATCTTCCTGCTCAATCAGGGGCTTCCGTCCAGCGGAAAGATGCTCGACATTTACCTCTATTCACCCTACAACACGGTCGGATATAGCGGTAACGGAGTTGGTGTTGAGATCCCTTCAGATCAGACAAGTACGCTGGCTTTGGAAGAGAGTGATATTATGCTTGCCACTATCAATCAGGTTGATGCAAGCAAACAGTCACTTACCGCCAACTTCGCACATTTGACTGCGCAAGTAGAGCTCGAAATACTTTTTCCTGAGGATTATATATTTGAGGCAAGTAATGCCAATATAAAGTTGCTTGCGAAGCCTTATAAAGGAGAAATTGTGCTGGCGGGAAATAAAATCGTCACCTCGGATGACAGAAAGGATATAACATTGAATCTGCTCAATGCAAAGTTCGACAGCAAAAGCCATCAAGCAACCGGTATTCGGGCGATGGTTCTGCCAGAGATCATGGAGGCGGGAATTGATTTCATAAAACTCGACATGGGTGGTCGTACGAAAATACTTAAGCTCAGCAAAGAGCTCTCTTTCGAGGCCGGTAAACGCCACTTGCTCACCATTGATGCCGCCAACGAGATGACTTTCGAGATGACCGTACTACCTTGGGATGACCGTTTCGGCGAAGAAGAGGTGATGATCCAAACAATCTACATGTTCGATCTGGAGGGCAACCGCTACGATGCGGTGCGAATCGGAGATTTGTACTGGACCACTTCCAATTTAAAAACCACCTACTTCAGTGATGCAACGAAAATTCCTTACTCAAAAAACGGCAACGAGTGGGCCGGTCTGATTGGCAACAACCATGCGGCTTTTACCTATTATGGTGATGACCAAGAAACAGCCTCTAAGCTCGGAGCTTTTTATAATTGGCACTGTGTAGCAACAGGGAAACTGTGTCCTGAGGGGTGGAGAGTTCCCTCTCGTGAGGAGTGGCTGGCCATGCGGGAGGTTGCAGGAGGCATGTATCAAGCAGGGACACGTCTGAAATCCATTTCAGGATGGGAAGATCGGGATGGAGTGAGCAAACCCGAATATCAAGGCGAAGATCAATACGGATTCAATGCTATTCCCACCAATTATATTGATGACCGTGGGCAATTCGACCATTACGATACCGGTTACGGCCCGAACAGTATTACTGCTTGGTGGAGTACTACCAGCGATGAGTCTCAACTGCGAGGCTGGATGTTTGCGGTCTATTATATGGCACCTAACCTCAATGAAGAGTTACTCTATGCGAACTCCGGATTGTCTGTGCGCTGTGTACGTGCGATTAACCTACAATAAAAACTGAAGAAAATGAAATATACTTATAGTATTCTATTTGGGGCAGCACTCTTCATGACTGCTTGTCAGGACAAAAACGATGAACTGGTTCAACCGGTTTCTCAGATCCAATTTTGCTTCACGGCTGATCATTCGACCCGAGCAACAGATACCGCTTTCGAACTGGGGGATAAAGTCGGAATATCTATGTCTGATCAAACCGATAAGAGCCAATGGTTTTACAAAAATATGCTGCTTATCAACACAGAACGAGATTTTCTAAGTTTCGACCCCATGATCTATCCTCAGCAAGGAGATGTCTCTTTTTTAGCATACTATCCTTTTGCAGAGACGTTGGATGTGGCCTCGCCCACGGGCTTCGAGTGGAGTGTTGCTACCGACCAGCGGGATCATAAGTCCTATACGAATAGCGACCTGATGCTGGCCTATGCAGGTCAGGTGGCAAACGGAACCAATCCGGTTCTCATGGACTTTAACCACACGATGTCGATGCTCGAAATCAACCTGATCCCGGGTGCAGGGGTAACTGCGGAGGAGATTTTGGCATCAAATGTCGAAATTACCGTCAAACAAATCAATACAGCCGCTACCGTCATTGCCCCTGAGGGGACGATTCAGGATGCAAAACAACTTGCTGATATTCGAATGTTCGACAAGGTTAAAATAGAAGCGGGTAAAATCGTTGGTTTCAAGGCCATCATCATTCCGCAGACCTTCATCGGAGGCAACCAACTGCTTGAAATTACGGCGCTTCACAAGACGATGAGCTTCACACCACAAGAAGATGTCGTTTTCCAGCCAACAAAAAAGATCGTATATAACATCAATATCGCTAAATAAATAGGAGCGGCTATGGTTTTGTAAGGATCTTCTTAAGAAGCTGTTTTGAATGATGAGGACTATTTTATCATTCAAAACAGCTTTTAAGTAATGCAAAATAATGATTGATACCTTGCGAGCAAGTTGAATTCCCTTACTTATGTTTGCATCTTTATTATTACCTTTGCACCAATGAGAGCTCAAAACATAAATACGGTTTCACGCAATTCCCCGACAAATGCACAGGGATTTTAATTATATCCTGCACAGACAGTTGTTTTTTGCGATGCTCATCATCGCAATATCCGTGGTTTCATGCACAAAAAGGGATGCGGATATTCACATAAATCGATCGATCCTGACCAATAATTCGGATTCGTTGCATCATGTTATTGCAGCGTATCCCGACAACACCGAGGCGCATATCGCATTGTGGCGTTACTACATGAAAAAAGGGATGTTTGACAGTCTTGAGCTTGCTGCTGGATCACTGCTGGCTAAAGACTCTATTGACAAAAAAGACGAACTAATAAAGCACTATGCTGTTGCATATATCGCTCAAGCAAAGTTATTGCAGGGGAAGAACGACTCCATTGATCGGTATCTTAATTTATTGCCCGATGATTACGATGAGGACTATTTTTTATCAACGCTCATTGACAACATCATCGCAATCCATGCGATGACCGTCACGACCGATTACGGGCGGGCGATGCTTCATCTCAAACGCGCCGAAGCTCGTCTGGAGAGCCAGAAAGACACCACCAATCAGGTCTTTGTTCTGTGTAATATCACATCGCTTTACGTCTCCAGACAAGATACGATGGGCTTGAAATATGCTGTAAAAGCATACGACCTCAGTCACGTCTGCCAAACGAATAAAATGACTGCGGCCATGAGCGCTTTGATGATGGCTCGAATTTACCAACTCAAGCAGGACTACACGGTTGCTTTGCGCTATGCCGATGAAGGGGCTGAGTTGATCGAAACATTGGATAACAAGGGATTGGAGGTAGCTTCGGCCTCGTTATACGGTGAACTTTACTGTAACCTGCGTAAGTTCGAACTTGCCAAATTTTACTGCGAAAAAGCGCTCAAATTCACTCCTTCTGCCGATGTTAGCACACAGCTTAATCTGTTGTTGAGTTATGGAAAGGTGCTACGAGAAATGAAGCATTACGCCCAAGCTATCGCAATTCTTGAACAAGGGCGCAAACTATCCGAGGAAAAGAAAAATTTATCGTTTAGTCAGGCTTTCCTTACCTTACTGGCCGATCTTTACTATCAGCAGCAGCATCGGGAAGCTGCACTAAATTGCTATCGAGCGATTTACGACCATTCACAGACGCTATACAGTTTCAACAAGGAGCGAGAATTCACCAACTTGCAAATCGAACTGAGCGAGATGAGTCATCAACTGAAAATGCACCAACAGGAGTTACATCTCGCAAAAGTACAGCGCCGCGAAACCATCATTGTGGCAGTACTTTTCATCTGCATCATGCTGACTTTGGCCGGCTACTTTGTTTATAACAAGAAAAATAAGATGTATCGGCAGTTAGTCATCCAGCATCAGGCTCTGCTCAAGAAGATCAATGATATAAAACAGTTAGAACAGGTTCGGAATCGCGCCGATGTCAATACAGACAAGGATGTGCAGCTTTTCGAAAAACTCGAAAATTTGATGCACAGTGAGCGGGTATATTGTCAAAGCGACATCTCATTAGAGAAACTTTCGGCCATGCTGAACACCAATAAGACATACGTTTCGTCGGTGATAAACAATTATGCCAAGATGTCTTTTTACGAGTATATCAACGCCTACCGCATCGAGAGGGCGATTGCTATGCTCCGGAATCTGACTGATGACACTTTAATAAAAACACTCGCCTACGATTTGGGATACAACTCCCTTTCGGCATTTTACCGTGCATTCAAAAATGCAACCGGATGTTCCCCCTCACACTATAAGGAGGGACTTATATATATCGGTCAGGAGAGCAAAAAACATTGTTCATCTGAGGATATAGCATAGGTGCACATAGAACATCAATATTCCGCATGCACCTACTTATTAAAACAAGTTGCTAACTATTTTCGAGCGAACTGGCAATATTTATCGTACCGACTCATCACATCGTCTACAAAAGCCCGCGTCTGCTTAAAGCCAGTGAAGCGGCCACATTTGACCACATCATTTTCATAATAATCAGGCTGTGATTTGAGCTCCAAGTAGCGTGACACTACCTCCCAAGAGTTGGGATCTTCACCATAGGTACGCGCTAAACTTCGCGCATCCAAGACATGTCCGATACCACTATTATAACTCGCCAAAACAAGGCTCATACGGTTCTCATACGAAATCTCTGAGGGTAGTCGCAAGCTGACGGCAATCTTATTGAGTAGTTGGTTGGCCAAACGTACATTGGTCTCCGGATCAAGAACTTTTTCTTGGGAAACGTCAAACTGTCGTGCCACAGAGGGCATGATCTGCATCAATCCCCTCGCGCCACGCGTTGAGATCACATTGGCTGTAAAGCGCGACTCATGGTAGGCAATGGCGCTCATCAGTCGCCAATCGTTGCCCTCTTCATCGCTAACCCGACGCATAATTTGATCATATACAGAGATCACGTAAGGCTCTTTTTTTGCCTCTTCTTGGGTCATAGAATCTTGACCCGAAAACTCATCGAGTGCAGGATTTTCAAAAGAAGCATTCAGGCCGTAGAAGGTGGTCAAAAGCGTTAAAAAAACAAAAGTTAGAACAATTTTTTTTAAGTCAAACATGGCTTATCGGTTTGTGGGCAGTTCAAACCGCACAATAGAACACACTAATCGTAGAAACCCCAAGAGATACCCATTTTAAACATACCCGGATTAAGCGGGTAATTAGCAGCAGCAAAATAATCTCCGTTGCCAAAAAGGCCGCGGTTGAAGTGCTGATACTTCAAGAAAATGCGCATTCTCTTCCACTTTCCTGTGACAAAGATGTCGGTGTAGGGATAATTTCCTACGCGGACATCGCGCTGATTATAGAAGACCGACAACGCCGGATTATAGCCCGGAGCATAGTAAGACGTATTATAACGTCCATCGATTCCTATCTGCAAACGCAACACGTCGCGAACCACCCAAAACTCATAATAGTATGAGAGGTAAGCGCTGAAAAGCGGTACGGGTACAACCTCCTGATCTGTACTCCATTGTAACAATACCCTATGATCCAAATGAAGTCCGCCGATGCGGAAATCTTTGCGAGCATACACACTCGTTAAACTCACGCTTCCACCCTGCTGTGTCACCAAACTATTGGCACCATAGTAGATTTTGTTGGAAACGACACCTTGGTTGGCTCCTAACTCTAAAGCGAAGTCGGGCACCTTAAAGGTGATTTCGAAACGAGTTTCATTCTCCTTAGACAAAGGAGCAGACCACATATAGTGGTTTGAGAATAGATTCTCTTGCCAAAAACTGGGCGAACGACGATCCAAAGTGAAGCGTCCTTCGAGAATCAAGGGATGGTTGCGGATAGTGGCTTTCAACGCGATATTCGCGCCAATCGTCAGATCTCCACCACGATAACCAGCGGGATAGAACTTAAAGTTCGCCCCCCAGTCAACGTATCGTTTTATTTTGCCGTCTACCGAACCATAAACGAACCAACTGGTTTTGTTGATCTTTTTATAACTTCCGGTAGCGTAAGCATCCATTTGAAATTGCGAGTAAGTATGCAGGTCAAGCCCCACACCTCCATCTAATGTTCCCACAACGCCATCACGTTTCCACGGCTGCGCCTGAACAAAAATGCGGTTCGAAATCACCCGTTCATAGGTTGAATCTCGCGTCTGCTTGGGATTAATGAACCAATCCTTGTAGTAGGTATCCGTGGCTGAGATAAAGTTCCCATGTTCGTCCTTGCTGGCACGTTCGTTGGTAAAAGTCGCATATTGATCGGAATAGACCTTGCTCCAAGCATTGTATTCAAACGAGTGTCCAATGAAAACAGCGGTCAAATCGGCAATCGAGAAGTCATGTTCGGTAACCGGCTGTAACGGAATACCATAGGACTGTTCGATGAAGAACGCATTGTTCCGATAGATACTCTTGGCTTTGGCATTGGAGAGCTTCATCGGCACACCCGAAGGCATCTCAAAGGTGGTATCGGCAATCGCCCAACTACCCACAACACCACCATTTTCTTGCTGCTCAATGTGGTTGTTGAAAAATGCCGCATGCACCGAATAGCGCTTCCCCGTATGAGAAAATGCTGCCGACAGGTTGTGATTTTTTGTGCGTGACCAGTCATAGAGGCCTCGCGTACCCCGCGCTTTGTAGTTGACATTAAAACTCGTAGAGGGTGATATATTCTGTGCAAGCGTTGTTTCGAAATGCTCTTCCCTAAATCGTTTTTGCCCCGACTCCATATAGCTGAAGATGAAATACGGCTTCTTGACATTGTAAAAAGGCACGCGCTCCATGTTGTAGATGTAAGCATCATAGGTACTCGCAAAACTAAAATCAAAGAACGTTGGGCGGTCGAAATAGTTCAGCGGCATCGTCGACTGACCTAATCCACCTAAATTTATGTCACCCACCCCTTTGCGATAAAACGGATAGTCGATCCGCCAATCTGCAAGTGTGGTATCAAGTGGGCTGATCTTCACCCGATTAAAATCACGATCAACCGTCCATTGAAAGTTATGAAGCGCGCGAATGGAATCATTGAAAAAATAGGATTCCAAGGGCTTGCGGATACGCCGTTCTTTCTTTGTGGTGTCAGGCTTCTCCGCATTTTCCTCATCCTCACCCGTCGTATCATAGGGATTTGTACCATAAAGATTGGTATTCTCCCCGCGTTGCATGGCTCGTTGAAGCGCTGCCGCATCCTGCGCACACACCCTGCCCGGAAGGGCAAAGAGTAGACAGACAAGCAACGTCCACGACGTCCATTTCAACGACTTTCTCATAGGGTCAAAGAGCGATTTTCGCTACAAAGGTAAATAAAATATTTTTAAGTCCCAAATCAAGTCCGGTCACAAGCATCTGATCCTCGTCTATTTAATGTAACTATCCAGCGTACGGTAGAGATCAAGATGTAAGCAATAATGATCACCGGAATAGAGAAATAGCCCAACACAAAAACCAGCACAGCGCTCAGTAGCATAAATCCATAGCGCAATTCATTCCCGCGCCAGCCGAAGCCATGGAACTTCAAGGCAAACATCCGCACCGGAGCGATCAGCAACCACGACATGATGCCTGCAATGGCCAAAAGAGCCTCTCGAGGGAGTTCCAAACCACGAGTTTGTGCCAACATCCCGATAGAGACCAACAACAGCGCATTGGCCGGCACAGGCAGTCCGCAAAATTCGGTCGTCTGCGTCTCATCCACGTTGAATTTAGCCAAACGAAGCGCCGAGAAAATAGCCACCACAAAGAGCGCCAATCCGCCCACCGCCTGCACGGTTTCAGACCACTGCCACAACGATTCACTCTCCCTATAAAGGGTAAATAACACCACCGCTGGTGCAAATCCAAAAGAGATTACATCAGCTAAGGAGTCTAATTGAGCCCCCACCTCAGAATAACTTTTCAAAAGGCGAGCAACAAATCCATCGAAAAAATCGAATATAGCCGCTGCAATAATCAGCCAGAAAGCCATGGCTAAATCGTTGTAAACCAATGCAGAAACAGCTGCGCACGATCCACAGAAAAGATTGCAAAGCGTGATACTATTGGGTATGGTAAAAAGTCTAATTTTCATCACCTTTAAAAATTTGTTTGCATAACAGATGGCAAAGCTACAAAAAAAAATTATCTTTGTTTAATTTATCACTCACATAACATATACTTAATAACCTATGAAGAGCAATATTTATTGCGTCATAATGGCAGGAGGTATCGGTGCACGCTTTTGGCCAAAAAGCCGGCAATCTATGCCAAAACAATTTCTTGATGTCATGGGCACGGGAAAATCTTTTTTCCGTCACACCTACGAACGTTTTGAAAAAACGGTACCTGCCGCAAATATGCTTGTTGTCACCAACAACAGGTACAAAGATCTGGCACTGAAGAATATTCCAGAGATCAACGAGAGCCAAGTGCTCTGCGAACCAATCGGCCGCAACACCGCACCTTGCATCTGCTATGCCGCCTACTCTCTGCTCAAAAGAGATCCTGAGGCGCGCATGATTGTCACACCATCGGATCATCTGATTCAAGACGAAGATACCTTCCGTAGCATTCTCAATGAGTGCCTTGACTTTGTCGAAGATCACGATGCCCTGATGACGGTCGGCATCCGCCCCAGCCGTCCAGAGACTGGCTATGGTTATATTCAAACATCAGACAATCAGATTATCAGCAAAGTAAAGTGCTTCACCGAGAAGCCCAGTTTAGAGTTGGCGCAAACCTTCCTTCAATGTGGCGAGTTCTTTTGGAACTCCGGTATTTTCATCTGGAAGGTCAAGGATATTGTCGCTGCCATCGCCAAATACCTTCCTGAGCATCACGCTCTTTTTTCAAGTATCTCTGAGAGCTATGGCACACCCCAAGAGGCGGCCGCTATCGAAAATGTATTCTCGCAATGCCGCGCCATCTCCATCGACTACGGGGTGATGGAGAAGGCGGACAACACCTATGTGCGCTGTGGTGACTTCGGCTGGAGTGATGTGGGTACGTGGGGATCGCTCCACCAATTAGCCCGCAAAGACCGCTATGCCAATGCCAAGCCCGAAGAGGGTTGCTATACCTACGACACCCGCAACTGCATCGTCTCCTTGCCCAAAGACAAGGTCGCTGTCATCACCGGACTCAAGGAGTATATTGTGGTCGATACCGATGACGTACTGTTGATCTGCCCGCGCAGTGAAGAGCAGTCGATCAAAAAATACATTGACGAAGTAAAATTCCATAAGGGAGACAATCATATTTAAAATAGCTTCTTAAGGTGCACTGGTTCAACCTCTCTTTGTTTGAATTGTGCCCCTATTACAGTATAAAACACCATGTCTAAGCTATACGACCTATTTACCGACCATCCACAGGTGGTCACCGATACACGAAAAATTGAACCGGATTCCCTCTTCTTTGCTTTGAAGGGAGAGACCTTCGATGGCAATCACTTTGCCATCGAAGCACTCAAACAAGGGGCTGCCTTTGCCATTATTGATGACCCCGCTGTGAAGGAGGCCCATCCGGAGGTGGGCGATCAGTTGATTTTAGTGGACGATGCGTTGGTGGCTCTCCAAGATCTTGCCCGCGAACACCGACTCGAATTAGCCATTCCTATTTTGGGCATTGTCGGCAGCAACGGGAAGACCACCACCAAGGAGTTGGTAAGCCGCGTACTCTCGGAGCAATTCGAAATTTACGCCACCCAAGGCAACCTCAATAATCACATCGGCGTTCCATTGACGTTGCTATCCATGACGCGAGACATTGAGTTTGGTGTGGTGGAAATGGGCGCCAGTGCCTGTGGTGAGATCGCCTTTCTCTGCTCCATTGCCCAACCCAACTACGGCATCATCACCAATATCGGACGTGCCCATTTGGAGGGGTTTGGTGGACCAGAAGGTGTCCGCCGTGGCAAAGGAGAGCTTTTCGATTATCTCTCAGCCAATGGAGGCCGTGCATTCGTGCCTCAAGAAGATGCCATCCTTGTCGCTATGGCCGCCGAACGGAAATGTTTGGCTGTGGAGTCCTACTCCGTTTCGTTAGCCGATCATATCGCCAACCACCTTGAAGGGGCTTACAACCGTTCCAATATCGCCGCGGCCATGGCTGTCGGCCTCTATTTTGATATTCACGAAGAGCGTATCCGCCACGCTGTGAGCTCCTATGTTCCCTCTAACAACCGCTCTCAGCGCACCGAAACTGCCCGCAACACGCTGATTCTCGACTGTTACAACGCCAATCCATCGAGTATGCAAGCAGCTATCGAAAATTTCCAGCACGAACCCATCACTTATCGTCAACACAAAATGCTCATTTTGGGTGACATGCTTGAATTGGGTGCGTGGTCTGCTGTCGAACATACCCTGATCATTCGACAAGCCGCCTCCGATCCCAATACCGAAATTATTTTGGTGGGCGCCCATTTTTCAACCGCCTTTCGTGCTTTAGATGAGCCTCCGGCACAGACCACACTCTTCCCTTCATGTATCGAATTAATCGCCTTCTTAACCAAGCGGAAGGTAGCCGATAGGCTTATTTTAATCAAGGGCTCGCATAGTATTGGGCTCGAAAAATGCGCAACATATTTATAAACAGTTTTTTTAAATCAAGATGCTATGAAAGTTTTCTTTTTTTGCATTGCGCTCTTGTTTTCCTCTGCGGCTCTCGCCAAAGAAGAGCCTGTTACCCTTAACATACCCGATGGCGTTCTTTGCGGCACACTCAATCGCCCTGCAACCCCCTCTGAGACCGCGTTGCTGATTATCGCCGGTTCAGGCCCTACGGATCGCAACGGCAACAACCCCATGGGATTTTATGCCAATAGCTACGCCCAACTCTCCGCCTTTTTTGAAAAACAGGGATTTGCCTCTCTCCGCTACGATAAACGAGGAATCGGCGCAAGCAAATACCCGACAGAAAAGATGGAGAAGGTGGTCTTGCAAGACTTTATTGATGATGCCGCTCAATGGGTTAAATATCTAAAGAACATAGGTTTTAAGCGTGTTATTCTTGTCGGACATAGCGAAGGGGCACTCATCGCTTTTGCCGTGGCCGCGGAGCACAGCGATGTCGATGCGCTGATCTCCCTCTGTGGTGCAGGCCTTCCGATTGACGTGATCCTCAAGAAACAGATCAGCGAACAAACCCAGCAACTGGGGCTCACGCTGACCCTCCAAATATATAGTATCATTGATAGCTTGAAGCAAGGCGGTCAACCTGAAATCCCCAACACTTTAGCCACCATTTTTCCCCGTTCAGCGTTGCCTTTCTTGGTTTCGGCCATGCAATATGACCCCTGTGCACTCATTGAGCGCGTTCATCAGCCCATTTTACTCATCGGTGGTAGCCACGACCTCCAAGTACCTTCTGAGAACATTCGGGCACTCAAGTCCGCCCAGCCGACAGCCCAAGAGGTCATTGTGGAAGGGATGACACACCCGCTAAAAAATAGCGACAGCACCGATCGAATCGTTCAGTTCACCTCGGTCTATCAAAATGGCGACCTCCCTCTCTCGACCGGATTGGAAACCGCTTTGGCAGACTTCCTTCGCAACTACTAAACAGCTTCTAAATAACTTCTAACGCTCCCCCGCTTCATTTTGAGCCCTTATGTTGCATTTCAGCCCTCTTATTGCGGTTGGAATGTACTATTTCCCAATTTTTTTTATTAGTTTTGTAGGTTGTAGTGTAAAATCGAAGCTTAAATAAATTAATATGGAATTAGAAAAACAAGGGACAACCCTTCCCGAAAACACCTACCGCGAACTCAAACCCGGTGAGGTGTACAAGCCGCTGATGCCGGCCTCCTCCAACCCCTCCGAAGTTACTCCTTATTCCGTCGGCATGGGACTACTGATGGCCGTGATCTTCTCAGCCGCCGCTGCCTACTTGGGGCTCAAAGTCGGCCAAGTTTTCGAAGCTGCCATCCCCATCGCCATCATCGCTGTTGGTTTGGGTAATGTGATGGGCAAGAAGAACATGCTCGGTCAGAATGTCATCATCCAATCTATTGGTGCTTGTTCGGGTGTCATCGTTGCAGGCGCAATTTTCACCCTGCCGGCACTCTACATTCTCGGACTGGATGCCGCTTTTTATCAAGTATTCCTCTCCTCCCTCTTCGGTGGAATTTTGGGCATCGTGCTGATGATCCCCTTCCGGAAATACTTTGTCAAGGAGATGCACGGCAAATACCCCTTCCCTGAGGCCACCGCGACCACTGAGGTCATTGTCTCCGGAGAAAAAGGCGGCAACCAAGCCAAACTTTTAGCCATCGCCGGTTTGGTGGGTGGTCTCTATGATTTCGTTGTCGGCACCTTTGGACTATGGACAGAGACCATCTCCACCCGCATTTGCAGCTGGGGTGTTGTCTGTGCTGATAAATTCAAAATCGTCTTCGGGCTCAACACCAGTGCGGCTGTTTTGGGCTTGGGCTACATCATTGGACTGAAATACGCCGTCATCATCACCGCCGGCTCTTGCCTGATTTGGTTCGTGATCGTGCCTTTGGTCGGCACACTCTCAGGAAGCATTGACCCCGCCGCGATGATCGCTATTTTAGGTGTCAGTGAAGAGCATATTTTGAGCAATCCACAAGCGATTTTCACACCGGAAAACCTCTTTAAATTCGTTGGCCGCCCGATCGGCATCGGAGGTATTGCCATGGCAGGACTGATCGGCATCATCCGCCAGTCAGGAATCATCAAACAGGCATTGGGCTTGGCAGTCACTGAATTGAGTTCCAAGAAAAAGAGCTCTCAAGCCGCCACCGAACGCACCCAACGCGATGTGACGATGAAGTTTATCTTGACCGTTTTAGTCTCTACCCTACTGACCACCTTCCTCTTCTTCCAATTTGGCGTGCTCCATAATTGGATGCAGTCGGCTGTGGCCATCGGCATCGTCTTCATCATCGCCTTTCTCTTCACCACCGTAGCGGCCAACGCCATCGCCATCGTCGGTTCGAACCCCGTTTCGGGAATGACGCTGATGACGCTGATCCTCAGCTCCCTGATCTTGGTGAGCATCGGCCTTAGCGGCACAGCGGGCATGACAGCCGCCCTAATCATTGGAGGAGTGGTCTGCACCGCTCTCTCTATGGCCGGAGGCTTCATCACCGACCTCAAGATTGGCTATTGGCTCGGCACAACACCAAAAAAACAGGAGACTTGGAAATTCCTCGGTACATTCGTCTCGGCAGCCACCGTTGCTGGTGTGATGATCATCCTCAATAAAACCTACGGCTTCGGTAGCGATAGTTCACTCATCGCACCCCAAGCCAACGCCATGGCAGCCGTCATTCGTCCCCTGATGACCGGAGGGCAAACGCCGTGGATTCTCTACTGCACCGGCGCTGTTTTAGCCTGTGTACTGACCGCCATCGGCATTCCTGCCTTGGCCTTTGCTTTGGGTATGTTTATCCCCATGCAGCTCAACGCTCCTTTGGTTGTTGGTGGTCTGGTGGCTTGGTTTGTCTCTACCCGTTCTAAGGACGAGAAGCTCAACAAGGCACGTCTGGACCGCGGTACACTCATTGCATCGGGCTTCATTGCCGGTGGTGCGTTATTGGGTGGTGTGGTCAGTGCGGTGATCAAATTTGCAGGTGGCGAGTGGAAGCTCACCGACTGGGCCTCCTCTAACAACGCCGAGTGGACGGCACTGATCATGTATGCCGCCATTATCGGTTACTTTATCATCCACTCACTGAAGGCAAAAGCTGACGAAAAATAAAAAAATAAAAATATAGATTATGGAACTCAAAGATCGCTTTTTACACTACGTCTCCTTCGACACACAAAGTTGCGAAGAGAGCGAAACATTCCCTTCGACCGAGAAGCAAAAGGTTCTGCTGAAGTACCTCTCTGAGGAGATGGCAACCTTCGGTATGCAAGAGATCACGATGGATAAATACGGCTATGTCATGGGCACAATTCCGGCCTCCAAAGGGATGGAAAATGCTCCGGTCATCGGCTTTTTGGCCCATGTTGATACCGCACCCGATATGAGCGGTGCCAACATCAAACCCCGCATTATCGAGGATTACGATGGTTCGGATATTGTGCTGAACGGCCAATTAGAGATGAAGGTCGCTGACTTTCCCGAATTGACATTTTTCAAAGGACACACCCTGATTCATACCGATGGCACCACGCTATTGGGTGCAGATGACAAAGCGGGTGTAGCCGAAATCATGACGGCAGCCGAATACCTAATGGCACACCCTGAGATCAAGCACGGCAAGATTCGCATCGGTTTCACCCCCGATGAGGAGGTGGGTCGTGGGGTTGATTATTTCGATGTCAAAGCTTTCGGTGCAGACTTTGCCTATACGGTGGATGGTGGCTTCGAAGGTGAATTGGAGTATGAAAATTTCAATGCTGCCGGAGCAAAGATCCACATCCAAGGCCGCAACGTCCATCCGGGCTATGCCAAGAACAAGATGATCAATGCCATTGATATCGCTTGCGAACTCAACACCCTGCTACCGGCCACCGAACGGCCGCAATACACGGAGGGTTACGAGGGCTTCTACCACTGCGTGGGTATCCAAGGCACAGTGGAGGTTGCTGATATCTCCTACATTATTCGCGACCACCAAACCGCCAAATTTGAGGCAAGAAAGAGCTATATGACACAGTGCGTCAACCTGCTGAAGCAGAAATATGGCAACGATGTACTCACCCTTACCCTCAAGGATCAATATTTCAATATGCGCAAGATGGTTGAGCCTCATCCTCAAGTGATTGACAAAGCTATTGAAGCGATGAAGATGATTAACGTCACCCCCATCGTCCGCCCTATTCGTGGCGGCACAGACGGTGCACGACTCTCTTTCATGGGTCTCCCCTGCCCCAATCTCTTCACCGGAGGCATGAATTTCCACGGGAAGTTTGAGTATTGCTCCCTTCAGACTATGCAGAAGGCAATGAAGGTCATTCTGAACCTCACTCAGTTGTGGGCAAAGTAGTCTCTATGGATCAGCTGGGTTATATGAAAGTAGCGGCGGCCATTCCGTCGTTACAAGTGGCTGACTGCGAATACAATGCACAGCAGATCATCGCACTCATTCACCGCGCGGCCAAACAGGGCGTGGAGGTGACCGTTTTCCCTGAACTCTCACTGACGGGCTATACCTGCGCCGATCTATTCCTTCAGCCCACGCTGTTGCGTGCCGCTGAAAACGCCTTAGAACATATTCTCCAAGAGACCAGTACCCTCGCCACGGCAGCCATCATCGGACTACCCCTTACTTCGGGAGGTATGACCTATAACTGCGCCGTCTGTCTCTCCCAAGGAGAGATTTTAGGCGTTGTGCCCAAGAGCTTTATCCCCAACTACTCGGAGTTCTACGAAGCCCGATGGTTTGCATCGGGGATTTCTGTATCCGATAATTTCATCGTTCTCTGTGGGCAGGAAGTTCCTTTTGGCACAGATATTCTCTTCCGCATCAATGGTGTAGCGTGTGGCATTGAGATTTGTGAAGACCTTTGGGTTCCTCAACCACCCTCGTCAGAACTCGCTGTGGGTGGTGCGAAGGTGATCTTCAACCTCTCCGCCTCACCAGAGCAAATAGGGAAATTCGACTACCTGCAAACGCTTGTTTGCCAACAGTCGGCACGCACCCGAACAGGTTACGTCTATGTAAGTAGCGGCTTCGGAGAATCCTCGACAGACTTGGTCTTTGCAGGCAATGTGTTGATTGCCGATCAAGGCTCTTTAATCGCCTGTGGCGAGCGTTTTTCGCTGGAGGAACAACTCCTCACGGCCGAAATCGACACCGAACAAATCACCACCGACCGCCAGCGCTCCACCACCTTCCATGCTGTTTCAAATGACACCGAATACACCGTCAGCGAATGCACCTTCATCCCCAATAAAAGCACCTTTGAGCGCACCATTAGCCCCACTCCTTTTGTTCCCGAACAGGAGGTCGCTCGTGACCGCTGTTGTGAAGAGGTCTTCGCGATGCAAAGTTGTGCACTGGCCAAACGATTGATTCATACCGGTTGCCGCAAAGTTATTCTCGGCCTCTCCGGTGGTTTGGACTCCACATTAGCCCTTTTGGCCACTGTCCGCACCTTTGACCGCCTAAACTTCGACCGCCAAGGGATTATCGGCATTACCATGCCCGGCTTCGGCACAACGGACCGCACCTACCATAATGCAGTGGATTTGATGACTTTGCTAAAGATCACCCAACGTGAAATCTCGATCCAAGATGCCTGCCATCAACACTTTTCCGACATCGGCCTTCCCTTGGACGATCGCTCCACAACCTACGAAAATTGCCAAGCCCGTGAGCGCACCCAAATTCTGATGGATGTGGCCAACAAAGAGGGCGGTTTGGTTATCGGGACAGGCGACCTGAGCGAATTGGCTCTCGGTTGGGCGACCTACAATGGCGATCAGATGTCCATGTACGGCATCAACTGCTCCATTCCCAAGACACTCATCAGACCTCTGGTAGGATGGGCGGCCAAGCAAGAAGAGAAACCCCTTCAGCGCATTCTGCTCGACATTACAGCCACCCCTGTAAGTCCTGAACTGCTACCGGCTGATGTCGATGGCACGATCACACAGAAGACAGAAGATTTGGTCGGCCCTTATGAGTTACACGACTTTTTCCTCTATCACTTCATCCGCCGTGGCTGTTCTCCGACCAAAATACTCTTTCTTGCGGAACATGCTTTCAAAAAAAGATACAGCCGCGCTGTGATTCTCCAATGGATGCACACCTTTTTCCGCCGGTTCTTCGCCCAGCAATTCAAGCGCTCTGCCCTTCCTGATGGGCCCAAAATCGGCTCGGTATCCCTCTCCCCACGCGGAGATTGGAAGATGCCTTCCGATGTATCGGCAACCATTTGGCTTCAAGAAATCCAAAATCTATCCCCCAAGAAACCACTTTAAAGAACGAGCCTCACACTTTTAAAAACAGCCTCTAAACCCAAATCAAAAATGAAAAAAATCCTTCTCATCAGTCTGCTCATCTGCGGATTGGGGCACATTGAAGTAAAAGCCCAATCATTAGAATCGCTGCTAAAAAAGGCCGTTGAGGGTGCTGTCAAGCAAATCGAAGAACAAAGTACCGCCACAAATGCGGCCACAGAGACCTCAACAGCAGTAGAGCAACACTTTCCATCGGCTCAAGAACTCGCCGGTGTGTGGTCCTATGCAGCTCCCACAACAGAATATAAAGGAGATGATCCGTTGGCGGCTCTCGCTTTGGGCGGTTTACATGGTCACCTCAATGGTTTTTGCGACAAGATCGGTCTTGTGCCGGGACGTGATAAGATCACCTTTAACACACGGGGTACAATCCACGTTGCCCTTGCAGGACACACAGCCGATGGAACATACCAATATAATCCCGCTACGGGGGCACTCCACATCACCGTTCCCGTGGAAAAAACACACGCCACCTTCAAGGGAAAAGTCGCTCACACGTCCGAAGCCCTGACACTACTCTTCGAGGCCGATGAAGCCCTGCGCGTCATGGAAACGACCTCCTCAAAATTAGCCCAAAACAGCAACGTTAAAAACATCGGAGAGCTCATCTCTCAGTTCCCCGGCATCTTTGTCGGCTGCAAACTCACACGATAGATCGACCTTTAATAGCTATTTTACCAATATAGGCGCGAAATTTCGCGCCTATATTGATTTCCCCTACTTCAAAAGGATCTCCCACCGAAGCGGGAGATGTAGGCTTTTAGCCTTCGGCACATGGCCTTATTGTGGTAAGATGTAGAATTTCTTACGAGTCAAAGATATACTTATCCTTTGAATTCACCAAATTTTTATTTACTTTTATGCGTAAATAACGCTTTGATTATGGGAAAAGTATTAGGGCTTGACCTTGGTACAAATAGTATCGGGTGGGCAATCGTTGATAAAAATGGCCAAACAACATTAATTGATGAGGGTGTTCATATCTTTCAAGAAGGGGTAAAGATTGAGCAAAAGACTGAATACTCCAAGGCGGCGGAACGGACTGACCATCGCGCACTACGGAGGCATTATTTTCGTCGCCGTCTTCGCAAAATAGAGACACTGAAAGTTCTCTCTGATTTAGGTTATTGCCCCTCATTAAGTGATGAACAGCTGAAAACTTGGCAAACTGATAAAGTCTATCCAATGACAGATGATTTTTTTGCTTGGCAACGAACAGATGATCAGCAAGACAAAAACCCCTACCACTGTCGCTATGTGGTTGTTCATCGTAAACTCAATCTTCAAATACAAGCCGATCGTTTCCTGCTTGGGCGTGCATTCTACCATATAGCACAACGGCGAGGCTTTCTCAGTAACAGACTTGAATCCACCAAAGAAAGCGAGGGGAAGGTCAAGGAAAATATTGACGAGCTCAATACAGCAATTACAGCAAACAACTGTCGAACATTAGGAGAATATTTCTATCGTTGCTACGGAAAAGATAAAATCAGAGGTCAATATACTTCGCGCAAAGAGCATTTTGAAGTAGAGTTTAATGAAATCTGTCGGTTTCAAGAACTTCCTGAAGCGATCAAAAAGAGTCTCTATCGAGCCATCTTTTTTCAACGCCACCTCCGCTCACAAAAGGAATTAGTCGGCCATTGCACCTTCGAACCCTCAAAGGCTCGTTGCCCCATTTCACATCCACGATACGAATATTACCGACAGCTCTGTTTCATCAACAACATCCGCATAAAAACCCCTTTAGATACGGATTTAAGGCCACTAACAGCTACTGAGAAGGCGGCAATTCAACCACAATTCTTCCGTACAAGCAAAGAGACGTTCGAATTTCAGGATTTAGCCAAAAAATTATCGACTAAAGATAACTATGCTTCGGTCAAAAATCCTCAAGGCAAGGGTTATTTATTTAATTTCAGAATGGATGCAACGGTCAGCGGATCACCATTAACCGCTCATCTCACCAAATTATTTGGTGAAAATTGGGCAGAAGAGTTACAACATCGTTATACGTTAAGTGCAGGGAAATCACAAGCACAAGTTGTGAATGATATTTGGCACGTGTTATTTTCCTTTGCCGACAAAGAACATTTAGTTGATTTTGCCAAACAAAAACTGCAATTAAACGATAATCAAGCAAAAGCTTTTGCTAATATCAAGATACATCAGGACTATGCAGCGCTATCTCTGTGTGCAATCAACAAAATCATCCCCTTTTTAGAGCAAGGACTTATCTACCCGCACGCTGTTTTTTTGGCCAATATGAATGCCATTCTCCCAAAATCGACATGGAATAATTCAGATATTCAGGCCACAATTATTGCCACAGTAAAAAATGAAATCGATCAATACGATCGGAGTGGAATTACAACGTTACATCAAAATATTTTAAATTTTCTTCGAGCCCATTTCGAACTAAAACCCTTCGCGGAAAAAAGGCTCTATCACCCCTCAATGATCGAGACTTATCCCGAATCCCATAGTGGATTTTTAGAGTCCCCCCGTACCAATGCCGTGCGAAATCCGATGGCCATGCGCACTCTGTTTCAGCTACGCCGATTAATCAACCAACTACTTCGAGAGGAGAAAATCACCAAGGACACTAAAATAAATATCGAATTAAGTCGGGAACTAAATAATGCCAATATGCGAAAAGCGATTGAGCAACGACAACGGGAGCTTGAAATCAAAAATCAGCAATACAGGACAGCTATCAAAGAAAATCCGCTATTTGCCAACTATGAGCCGAGCAAGGATGATATTTTAAAATATCAGCTGTGGAGTGAGCAAAAAGAGATCTGTCTCTATACAGGAAAGCAGATACGCATGGCTGATTTTATCGGAGCTAATCCAGCCTTTGATATTGAGCATACTATTCCACGTAGCATGAGCGGTGACTGTTCACAGATGAACAAAACATTGGCCGATAAACAATATAATCGGGCTATCAAAGGCGCTAAAATGCCTTCGAAATTAGCCGATTTTAATGCCATTCAAACACGTCTTGAACCGTGGAGGGAAATCATTGAAGAGCTGGAAAAACAGATAGAAGCCAATAAAAAACGAAAGAATTTTTCTTCCAAAGAAGAAAAAGACATTCAGATTATCAAGCGGAACCGACTAAAAATAGAATGGGGCTACTGGAAGGGAAAGTACGATCGGTTTATGGCGACGGAGGCACCCACAGGCTTCCACAATAGCCAAGGAAGTGATGCCGGCATTATCTCAAAATATGCTCGTCTCTATTTACAATCACTTTTCCCAAAGGTCTATGCCATTAAAGGAATTATGACCGCGGAGTTTCGGAAATTATGGGGGCTACAGCAGGATTACGAGCAGAAAGACCGCGAGAATCATCGCCATCACTGCATAGATGCTATCACCATTGCTTGTATTGGTAAGTGGGAAAACGATACCATGTCAACCTATTATCGTGCTATGGAGGACTATGAGCGAGGACAAGGAAGAAAACCAATCTTTAAAAAGCCATGGGCGACCTTCACCGAAGATGTCAAAGCAATGGGTGACAAGCTCTTAGTTTCGCATTATACACCTGATAATATGGGCAAGCATACGAAGAAGAGAGCCCGTATTCAAGGGAAAATTATTGATGGGCAATACCTTCAAGGAGACACCGCTCGTGGCTCTTTACATCAAGACACCTATTATGGCGCTATTAGGAGTGGCAATGAGATCAAATATGTTGTCCGCAAAGAACTCGGTCTCTTGAAAAATAATGATGTGGATCAGATTGTTGATAGCGTTGTCCGCGGGAAAGTGCAACAAGCAGTGGCGAAGTTAGGCTTCAAGGCAGCTATGGCGTCAACTATATGGATGAACGAAGAGAAGGGTATTCCTATCAAAAAAGTACGCTACTACACCCCCTTGGTCACCAGGCCTCTTCACATCCGGATGCAGCGAGATTTATCAGTTCACGACTATAAACACCAATATCACGTTGTTAATGGCAATAACTATATGATGGCTATCTATGAGAAGCCAGATGCCAAGGGGAAATTAAAACGAGAATTCGAACTAATAAACAACTTGACTGCTGCCTCAAATTGCAAACAAAGCACAGACAAAATTTCATTTCCTGATCTTGTCCCTATTCAGAAAAATGAGATGCCCCTGAAGTTTCTGCTCAAAACCGGCACGATGGTCATTTTTTGGGAGCATACACCCGATGAGATTTGGGAACTGGACAAACAAGAGATAAGTAAAAGGTTGTATAAAGTGACGGGGATGAGTACACTAATAGTTCAAAATAAATATTCATACGGAACTGTTGACTTAAGACACCATCAAGAAGCACGACCTGCCAAAGATTTACAAGCGAAAAATGGATTGTTTCAGGCAGGTGAGGTCTATCGACCTCTCATACATATTTCTCATACACAATTAAACGTCTTGGTTCAAGGTTATGATTTTGATCTAACTATTTTAGGTGAAGTAAGGCCCATAACACATTGATATTATGCTAAAAAGAGCCTTGTTTTTCTCTTCTCCAATGTCTCTATCTTTAAAAGACAATCAATTGGTTTTATCCTTTAAGGATATCCCCGATCAGAAACAAACGATTCCAATAGAAGATGTTGGTTTTGTAGTGTTAGAACACGCCATGATTAGCATTACGCTTCCATTGCTTAACGCTTTGGTCAAAAACAACGTTGCTGTTGTCCTTTGTGATAATACACTCATGCCCAGTGCTATGTTGCAACCACTGGAAGCTAACAACATTCAAGGAGAAACCTATCGCAATCAGATCGAGGCCAGTGAGCCATTAAAGAAAAATCTTTGGAAGCAGATTATCGAAGCGAAGATCAATAATCAAGCCCGCCTATTACATAAATTAGGCATCAACGACACCCCTCTCAAAGCATTATCTGTGAATGTAAAGAGTGGTGATCCGGATAATCGCGAAGGAGTGGCTGCCAAAATCTACTGGACATTACTTTTTGGTAAGACTTTTTGTCGCAAGCGAGAGGGAGCAGCCCCAAACAATCTGCTCAATTATGGCTATACTATTTTGCGAGCGGCTGTTGCCCGAGCCTTAGTTGGATCGGGATTACTCCCCGCCTTCGGCATTTTTCACCATAATCGGTATAACGCATTCCCTTTGGCCGATGATCTAATGGAGGCTTATCGACCCTTTGTAGATGAGATCGTCTACACATTATATTTAAATGGAGAGACCGAACTGACTAAAGAGGTTAAAGCTAAATTAGCGCGAATTTTGTTCGTCGACTGTCTCTTTCTGCATACGAAAAGGCCGTTAGACATTGGGCTGACCGCGACCTCTGCTTCGCTTGCAAAATGTTTTGCCAGCACACAGAAAAAACTTTCACTCCCTCTGCTGGAATGAGTGAAATTCGCTTAAACGCCTACCATATTATGTGGCTTTTCGTCTTTTTTGACCTACCCACAACAACCAAGACAGAGCGTCACGAAGCAGCCCGCTTTCGCAAAAGCTTGGAAAAAGATGGTTTTACCATGATGCAATACTCCGTCTATACACGCCATTGCGCCTCACGTGAAAGCAGTGAGCTACACATAAAACGTATTAAAAGCCTCCTACCCAATAGTGGGTTAGTCTCCATTTTAAATGTTACAGATAAGCAATTCGGAGATATTGTGAATTTTTGGGGCAAAATAGAGCGGGGAAAAGTGAATTTACCTCAACAATTAGAATTTTTTTAATATCTTTGAGAGACCATTTAAACTTGTCGACAAAATTATTTTACACCCATGCTTGAGGCTATTTTGAAGCTGGATTGAAGTAGCTAACCACATCGATGTAACAACCGGCTAACAATGGCAGACTATAATGAAATATATAAATTCAAACGATTTTTAAATACATAATTCTACATCAAAATATACTTCTTTGGTTGTGTTAACTCGCTTTTTTATATGACAGATCATTGCATCATGTTGATAATCAGCACAAACAAGGCCCAAGGTTGTGGTTTGATGTAGAAAAGACATAAGAAACAACGACCCCGATAAAATATTAAGCCCTTCGGGAGTTGTGGTTTGATGTAGAAAAGACATAAGAAACAACGCAATGAAGATATTACGCGCTCTCCCATTGTTGTGGTTTGATGTAGAAAAGACATAAGAAACAACCTTGTGAATTCCAAGCCCCAACTTTCCCAAGTTGTGGTTTGATGTAGAAAAGACATAAGAAACAACGAAGACCAAAGGAAGCAAGACGAACGGCGCGTTGTGGTTTGATGTAGAAAAGACATAAGAAACAACTCCGGGTGTGAGTTCGGCAAAGCCGTATAGGTTGTGGTTTGATGTAGAAAAGACATAAGAAACAACTTCAAGGACAACCGCATCACGCTTTTGCAGGTTGTGGTTTGATGTAGAAAAGACATAAGAAACAACCCTCTCCGATTTCAAGGACGCACAGATTGAGTTGTGGTTTGATGTAGAAAAGACATAAGAAACAACTCTAACTTATCAAGAAGATCATGGGGCTTGTTGTGGTTTGATGTAGAAAAGACATAAGAAACAACTTGATTGACACAGGCACCAAGCAAATTGTAGTTGTGGTTTGATGTAGAAAAGACATAAGAAACAACTTGATCGTTGGTTGAATAAACTTCCGCAAGGTTGTGGTTTGATGTAGAAAAGACATAAGAAACAACCCCACCGACCCATTTTACCCGAGACCATTCGTTGTGGTTTGATGTAGAAAAGACATAAGAAACAACTCCTGAGTAGGATTTGATGTTGATCCCTCCGTTGTGGTTTGATGTAGAAAAGACATAAGAAACAACTATATCACGGAATAGACCACTACCTTCTTAGTTGTGGTTTGATGTAGAAAAGACATAAGAAACAACCTATTGGGAGTTGCTAAGACAAACTTGGCGGTTGTGGTTTGATGTAGAAAAGACATAAGAAACAACGGGCAGTGATGTCAATCCTGTACAGCCGGAGTTGTGGTTTGATGTAGAAAAGACATAAGAAACAACAATGCAACCATACGAAGGCACATCGTTAAAGTTGTGGTTTGATGTAGAAAAGACATAAGAAACAACTATATTCGACAAATGATCAATAACGTCCAGGTTGTGGTTTGATGTAGAAAAGACATAAGAAACAACATACGGGCACGACGCCCAACGCCCGCGGCGGTTGTGGTTTGATGTAGAAAAGACATAAGAAACAACGGGACACCTAAAGAAGACCCACGAATTGCTGTTGTGGTTTGATGTAGAAAAGACATAAGAAACAACGAACAACCTCTTCCGAATTTTGCTTCCCATGTTGTGGTTTGATGTAGAAAAGACATAAGAAACAACAACACTCTTTAGCTATGGGACTAAAATTATGTTGTGGTTTGATGTAGAAAAGACATAAGAAACAACATGGGTTATAAAAATCACACGACAATAAAAGTTGTGGTTTGATGTAGAAAAGACATAAGAAACAACGAACAACCTCTTCCGAATTTTGCTTCCCATGTTGTGGTTTGATGTAGAAAAGACATAAGAAACAACTCGGACTAAGCAAAGCTACCACTACCACCAGTTGTGGTTTGATGTAGAAAAGACATAAGAAACAACGCGTGTCGGAAATTCCCGTGCATACACGGTGTTGTGGTTTGATGTAGAAAAGACATAAGAAACAACTGAGAGTACAGATTTCAGCTTCAATTTCGGGTTGTGGTTTGATGTAGAAAAGACATAAGAAACAACCTCGAAGCCATCTATCTGTGCGCAGTTCTCGTTGTGGTTTGATGTAGAAAAGACATAAGAAACAACGTTCGACTCCTGCCCCCGACACAAGAGTATGTTGTGGTTTGATGTAGAAAAGACATAAGAAACAACTGAGAGTACAGATTTCAGCTTCAATTTCGGGTTGTGGTTTGATGTAGAAAAGACATAAGAAACAACGATTGCCGAAAAGGTGCGCGTGTCAAAGCAGTTGTGGTTTGATGTAGAAAAGACATAAGAAACAACACAAAAACTTGGCGAAAGATTACCGAATACCTTGTGGGGTCGGTCGTGCAATTTGGGAATTATGAAGTGTCAAAATCGAGGCTGGACGATATAATTAATTGCGGATAAGGGAATTGCGGAAATCTGCAAACTCTGTTTCTACGGCTTCCTTAAATTTTTCAACCTGAATAACGGATCAATGTAAAATACAGGTGGAGGATTAAAAAGGGTCGAGAAATTATCGAACTGTGTTTGTATTTTGACCAGCAACCGGATGAGAAATATCGTGTCTCGAATAATCGAGGCAGCTCTTTGGGGACAGCTCGGCAGATAATTAACTAATATATATAATTTTACATAGTATCGAATGTCGATCTAAATCCACATTGATGCCTCAACATTCACAGAGGTTCTTCAGTATCGGAACTTGATTGACGAATCAAAATTCAACGAATACATTTTGTATTGATCCAAAATATACGGAACTTCTCCACCGACTTTTTACATTGATCCCGATTTTGCCACTAATTTCATCTACTCTTTTGACCAATAAGCCGGCTAATAATTATTTTGTAGTAAGAGGGTATCATATACCAATAACGCCCTCAAGATACACTTGAAGGCGTTATTCCTTTTGTTGAGCTACCAGGACTCGAACCCGGAACAACAGAACCAGAATCTGCTGTGTTCTATTTATATAACAC
>JAVVZO010000006.1:0-62931 GCA_036650515.1 Alistipes sp. | reverse complement strand
TTAAGAAGCTGTTTTAAATCATACATCCTGAGCGTGACTGAATTAGGATAAAAACAACTTGATATAGTTGTCGGCGTGACATATTGTGCAATCTACTCCTTCTATTGTGATTAAAAACGAGACTATTGTCGCAAAATGTTATTATATTTGCGGATACAAACTAATCATTTTAATCACTTTTATGAAAACGAAGACAACCAGTATCTCGAATTTCATGGAAAGGGATGTGATTTACGACTCTCCTAACCTTCAGTTAATTACAATCTGTGCGGAGCGAGGTTTTGTTGGCTCGCTTGACTCCAAGGACAACGAAACGATGACCGAAGAGGATCAAAATCCGTGGTAACCACTAAAAACAGAAGACGATGAAAAAACCTTTTCTTTCGGGTCTGCTGCTATTAGTGTCAGCCGCAACCCTCACCAACTGCACCAAAGACGAGGCAGTGTTCCTCTCCTCAACGCCCCAAACGACCCTCAGCGCCACGGTCGAAGAGCCGACGCGTACCATCCTCGATGGCGCGCAAGTGCAATGGTTGACAGGCGACAAAATCATGGTGGCGCACACAGACACCAAAGCCACAGCCGAGTACACCTTAACCGAAGGTGCCGGCACGACCTCAGGCATCTTCGCCGGTAACGATTTAGGTCAGGGAGCTAAAATTGCGCTCTATCCCTACCAAACCACGGCAACCTACACCAACGATCAGATCGAGTTCGAGTTACCCGCACAACAAACCTATACCGCCAAGACCTTTGCCAACGGTGCCAACCCCATGATTGCCCAGAGCAATGCTAAGGGAACATTGCAATTTAAGAACCTCTGTGGAGCTATTTGCTTGCAGTTAAAGGGAACACACAAGGTCGGCAAAATTGTGATGATCACCGCTGCAGAGAAGATCACAGGCAAGGCAACCATCGCCACAAACTACACAGCAGATCCCGCGCTGGTGATGGATGCTGGGGCTTCGAACCTCCTCACCTTGGCGTGCGGATCGGTGCAGCTCAACGCTACAACGGCGACTCCGTTCTACATGGTCGTTCCTGCCGCCGCCTACTCCGCAGGGGTGAAATTCTTGGTCGTAGATGACGCAGGTGTCGCAATAAATACATTAACTGCCACCAAGGTGCTGACAGTAAACCGCTCAAGAGTGGCTAAGCTGGCCGAGCAAACCCTTGTAGCGGCGAAGTTCCCCGATCCGAAATTCCGCGAGGTACTGGTAAATACTTATGGTTTCACACCGACCGCAGACGGCAAAGATATTGATATTACCCTGGCCGCTAATCAAAATCTTTTTGCCACGACAACCGTGCTTGCTTTGCCTGAAAAGGGTCTCGTTTCGTTAACAGGCATCGACTATTTTACAGCGATAACTACACTTAATTGCAACAACAATTCACTCACTAACTTGGATGTCAGCCGAAATCCGCAGTTGCAAATCCTCTATTGCAGTGAAAATTCACTCACCAACTTGAATGTCAGCCAAAATTTGCAGTTGCAGAACCTCTATTGCAACCAAAACTCACTCACCAATTTAAATGTTAGCCAAAATTCGCAGTTGCGAATCCTTTGGTGCTTCGAGAATAAAATCACGAGCTTGGATCTCAGAAAAAGTTCGCAGTTGGTGACCCTCTATTGCCACAGCAATTTACTCACCAACTTAGATGTCAATCAAAATTCGAAGTTGTGCACCTTCCATTGCTACAACAATTCACTGGTCAGCTTAGATGTTAATCAAAATTTGGAGTTGTATGAGTTCCAGTGCTACAACAATTCGCTAACTATCTTGGACATCAGCAACAATCCCACATTGGCCAACTGTGTCTGTGGTGCGCAAACCATTGATGGCAAAGCAGTAGAATTGACACTAAGGATGACAGCAGGACAAAAAGAGAACAAATTCGGTCTGGATGGTAATCCCAACAATATACGCGTTAAACCCTTTATTGTAGGGATCCAATTCCCCGATGCGCAATTTCGTGCTGCGCTTGTAGAAACTTATGGTTTTACACTGACCACAGACGGCACAGATATCGATGTGAACCTGAAAGCCAACCAAGATCGTTTTGCCCAAAGTGACAGGCTTGATGTAACTCATAGGTATATCTCCTCATTAGCAGGCATCGAATATTTTACAGGGCTATCTACACTTTGGTGCGACAACAATTTACTAACTAACTTGGACCTCAGCAAAAATTTGCAGTTGCTGAACCTCTATTGCCACTATAATTCACTCACCAACTTGAATCTCGGCAAAAATTCAACGTTGGGAGTCATTGAGTGTTATGGTAATCAGTTGACAAAGCTGGATGTCCATCAGTGCAAGGGGATAGGCAGCATCTTATGCTACCAGAATCAATTGACTAATCTGGATCTCAGCCAGAATGCGCTCTTGGCATTCCTCCATTGCTACGACAATTTACTCGCTAACTTGGATCTCAGCAAAAATTCAGAGTTGAGGCATGTGTTGTGCTACAACAATTCACTCACTGACTTTAAGGTCCGCGATAATTTGAAATTAGAGAAACTCTATTGCTACAACAACTCATTACCTAAATTGGATGTCTACTCCAATCATCAGTTGACTGACCTAAAATGTGGTGCGCAAGCTGTCAATCAGACAGAAATGACATTGACACTGACAATGGGAAAGGCGCAATACGAGGCCAAATTGGCTCAGGATGATCCTTCGGGCTTCAATAGAAACATTATATTCAAGGTGCATAATAATTAAGAGGCTGTTTGAAAATATCTACATACCCTCTTGTCAAGGGTGTAAAAAAATACACACTACCGTTAAAAGTAGTGTGTAAATTTTTGTGCAAATCTTGTAATACATTGATTTTTAGTGCACTCAGCGGAGAAAGAGGGATTCGAACCCCCGGAGCCTTGCAGCTCAACGGTTTTCAAGACCGCCGCAATCGACCACTCTGCCATCTCTCCGGGTGCAAAAGTAAAACGGATTTTCCATTTTGCCAAATCTTATCGCGATTTATTCACGACAGGAAGCAAAAAAACCCTTTATGCTACCCTTTTTCTACTTTTTGCGGCCTCTAATAGGAATAATCCTCTCCTAATGCCCGTCGTGAGGACACACATGATCGTTATCATCATGCGAGGTGCAACCTACGCCTGAGTCGGAAATTGATCCGTCAAGGTAGCCTGCGACAAGCTCATCGGTTGTACCGCTACAACCTCTAATCACCTTAATCTGATGCTTGCCGAGGACATTTTTAGCCCCCTCACCCATACTCCCGGCCAGCATTACTTCGACCCCCATATCTTGGAGAACAGACGCTATGTTGGATTTGCAACCACAACCCTGTGGCGATGGAAGGGTCTCTTTGGAGATTACTTGATTGTTTTCAATCGCATATATGGTATAATATGCGCAATGACCAAAATGGTCATCTACCCTACCTTCTTTGGTAGGAACGGCTAATTTCATAATGGTATTTTTTGGTTGTATTCGACAAAATATCGAATACAGTTATTTTGTCTCTCTAAATTGCATGGCTTTCATGGGGCAAGCGTGCGTGCATTCTTCGCATTCAATACATAGATCGTAGTTGACGATCGGAAATCCGTCAGCACCTTGTGAAATGGCCTCAACAGGGCAAACCTCTATTAAAGGACATACGTGGTTGTGTGGGCATCGTGTTTTATCTAAGACAACAGGCATAATAAGAAAGGTTAAAGTTATTGGTTTAGGTCTCTTGAATGGGCAAAGTAGCCATTTGTTGACTATTTTCCAAATTTATGCTCAACTTCTTTCTTGGAGCAGGCTTAGAAGCTGGTTTTTAAATTTTTCTTTTTATCTTTGCAACCTTATAAAGCCCGAATGAGAAGCAAGTCCCTGAAAATACTCAACTGCCTATTAATAGCTCTTTTTGTGAGCTATTATGCTGAGAGTACGCTTTTCATTCACTCTCACACCTTCGAATGGGGTACAGTCACACACTCGCACCCCTATCTGCCGGGTGGTGGGCACTCTCATACCGCAGGCGCTTGCCAAACGATCCATTCACTCAATACAATTTTATTCACCCTGATCGCTGCTTTTGCGTTGAGTGTACCGATTGTCGTCTGTTTTTTGTTGCATCCTCTATGCTTGCAATCTGTCGCCAAGCATATTGTAGAAAATTGCTCGCTTCGAGCACCTCCTCTCTACCCTTCTGTCATGAGTTTGTAGCTAAATACCTATTGGTTTGATGGCTACACACTCATCATTCCCATAGTTTTAACTTATAACATTTGACTGATATGAAAAAAATAATACCTCTATTGGGGGCATTGTTGCTATGTGGCTGTGGCCAGCATGGTAATATACAATCTGATAATAAAGAGATTATCCTCGAAAATGGTCTCATCACGGTGGGAGAAAATGCTCCCGTCATTCATAAAATAAAAACGGAGAAAGTAGCCCTATCGCGCTATCAAGCTCAATTTTCGACTTCGGGTGTGGTCAAGGCCATCCCGACCTCCTATGCTGAAATTGCCACCCCTTTTGCGGGGCGCATTGTTCGCTCTTTTGTCCGTTTGGGACAGGCTGTGGGCATTGGTAGTCCGCTCTTTGAACTGAGTTCGCCCGACTTTTTCGAGACGGGGAAAGCCTATTTTTCTGCAAAACAAGAGATGGAACAGGCGCTAAAAAGCCTTACCCGAGAGAAGGATTTACTGGCCAATCACGTGGGTGTGGGTAAAGATGTCGAAGAGGCTCAAGTCAATTATGAACTTAAAAAACAAGATTACGAAAATGCCAAGTCGGCGTTAAAGGTCTTCCAAGTAGATCCTGCGAAGATGACGTTGGGTGAGTCGTTAATTATTCGCTCACCGATCGCTGGTAAAGTGGTGACCAACAATATCATTATAGGCCAGTATATCAAGGAAGATTCAGCTCCTTTGGCTGCCGTTGCCGATTTACAGAAAGTCTGGGTCGTGGCGCACGTTAAGGAGAAAGATATTCGTTTAATAGAACGCTTGCAAGAGGTTGAAATTCATCTATCTGCATCACCTGAAGAACCTATAAAAGGTACGATTTTCCACATCAGCGAGATGTTAGATGAGGCAACGCGCTCGGTGGAGGTTATTATCGAATGTAATAATCGAGAGGGCAAGATGAAACCGTTTATGTATGGTACGGTGATGTTGACCGATGCCAAGATAGATGCCATTTTAATCCCCACTGCTGCCATTTTACAACAGGAAGAGAGTAGCTATGTCTTGGTGGAAGTTGGCCCTCGCCAGTTCAAAAAAATGCAGGTTGACGTGCTCTCCACCGTGGATGATAAATCGGTCATCACCTCCGGTCTCAAGGCGGGGGATCAGCTTGTTGTTGAAGGTGCTTTCTATCTATTAGACGCAAAATAGAGCCATGAAACGAGTGATTTACGAAGCGATACATAGGCGAGGTCTTATGTTCGTGCTCTTTGCGCTGTTGGGCGTTGTGGGCTACTATTGCTGGACAAAATTGGCCATAGATGCCTATCCCGATATTGCCGATGTGACGGTGCAAGTGGTGACGCAAGTGCCGGGTTTGGCGGCTGAAGAGATTGAGCAACAGATAAGTATCCCGATTGAGCGGGCGATGAATGGTATGCCTTCGATGAAGGTGATGCGTAGCAAAAATACCTTTGGATTGTCGACAGTCATTCTTGTTTTTGATGATGGCACAGACGACTATTGGGCGCGACAGCGGGTGCAAGAACGATTGATTGATGTTGAATTACCGTATGGCGCTGTGCCGGGGCTGAATCCGCTCACCTCCCCCACGGGCGAAATTTTTCGGTATGTCATTGAGAGTGAAAATCACGACTTGCGAGAGATTACCGATTTGCATAAATGGGTAATTATTCCTCACCTCAAACAGGTTACCGGCGTTGCTGATGTGAGTAACTATGGGGGTATAACCACGCAATATCAGATTGAAATAGATCCTGCTAAGATGGATCAGTATCATATTTCGCTCAGTGATATTACCGAAAAGATTGAAAAGAATAACCTCTCAGCGGGAGGTAGTATGCTTTCGCATGGTGATTTAAGTTACGTCATTCGGGGGATTGGCTTGGTCAAGGGGCTGGGTGATTTGGGCAACATCGTTGTCAAGACTGAAAACGGAGTTCCCATCTATCTGACTGACATTGGCAAACTTAAATATGGTGCACTCGAACGAAAAGGTGTCTTGGGTTTTACGGATGCTGACCGCGATTATTCAGATGGTGTGGAGGGTATTGTGCAGATGTTGCGCCACCAAAATCCATCACAGGTATTGGAGGGGGTGAAAAAAGCTGTTGATGAATTGAACAACGAAATTCTTCCGCAAGGTGTCTCCATCCATCCATTTATGGATCGCACAGAGCTGGTTAATACCACCTTACATACTGTGTCGCATACGCTCATTGAGGGTATTGTGCTGGTGTTGTTGGTATTAATTCTCTTCTTGGGCAGTTGGCGGGGTGCTGTGTTGGTTGTGGTGACGATCCCCTTTTCACTGCTGATAGCTTTTATCCTGATGAAGGTGACCGATATTCCTGCCAATCTACTCTCGTTGGGGGCGATTGACTTTGGTATCTTGGTCGATGGTGCGATCGTGATGATGGAGACCATCCTCAAAAAGCGAGAAAGTGCCCCCAATGAGGAGTTGACCAAAGAGATGGTCATTAAACGAGCAACAGAGGTGGCTCGGCCGATCTTTTTCTCAACGCTGATCATTATAACGGCCTATTTACCACTCTTCGCCTTTGAGCATATCGAACGCAAGATGTTTACGCCCATGGCTTATACCGTTGGCTATGCCCTCATAGGGGCACTCTCTGTTGCCCTATTGCTCATTCCCGGCTTGGCATTCATTGCCTACCGGATGCCCCACAAGAGCTATAAAAATCGCTGGCTCGAACGGCTTACTGATTTCTATCACCGGCAAGTCAGCAAACTGATCACCTCTCCGCGTAAAATCATAGCTCCTTTGGTGGTGATTTTGGTGGGTGCAGGTGTTTTGTCGATGACCGTTGGCAAGGATTTCCTTCCTCCGTTAGACGAGGGTTCGATTTGGATTCAGGTGCAACTTCCTCCCGGAATTTCTATTGAACGCTCGAAAGAGATGGGCGCGGAGTTGCGGGCAGAGTTGAAAAAATTTGATGAGGTATCTTATGTCATGACCCAGGTGGGACGTGATGATGAGGGTGCGGAGTCCTTCTCCCTCTCCCATATCGAATGTGGCGTGGGGCTGAAGCCCTATAAAACATGGCAGAGTGGTCGCACCAAGGCAGAATTGATTGAGGCGATGGACGAACAGCTCAAAAAAATGCCAGGGCTTTCCATTGGCTTTTCACAGCCCATTATAGACATGGTGATGGATCAAATCGCGGGATCTCATAGCGATTTAGCGGTCAAAATATATGGGGACAACATCGCCCAAACACGGAAGGTGGCTGAGCAGATTGAGCAGGTCATTAAAAAGGTGCCCGGTGCGGTTGATGTTGCTGTGGATCAGGAACCCCCGTTGCCTCAGTTGCAAATTATTGCCGATCGAGAGCGTATTGCCCAATATGGATTGAACGTGTCAGATGTGACCGAACTCATTGAATTAGCCATCGGAGGAAAGTCCATTTCTCAGATTTTTGTCGGCAGTAAATCCTATGATGTCATCTGTCGTTACAATGAAAATTACAGAAATACACCCGAGAAAATCGGCGCATTGATGCTGACCACCCAAGATGGTGTCAAGATTCCGCTTTCTCAGGTTGCTCAAGTGAAGATGACCACGGGTGCAAGCACCATTACCCGTGAGATGAATGAGCGGCATTTAACGGTGAGGGTGAATCTTCGCGGTGTGGATTTAACCTCCTTTCTCAAGGAGGCTAACCGCGCCATTGCTCGCGAGGTTGAGTATGACCATGAAACGATCCATATGAAATGGGCGGGACAGTTTGAGAATCAACATCGTGCCTACTCCCGCTTGGCCATCGTTGTCCCATTGGCCTTGGCCATTATGCTCCTACTGCTGATTATTGCCACCGGCAAATTCCGTCAGGCGGCCACCTTGATGAGCGTCGTGCCCTTGGCGTTATTTGGTGGTATGCTGGCGCTCAATGTCCGTGGGATGACGCTCAATGTCTCATCAGCTGTCGGCTTCATAGCCCTCTTTGGTGTGGCGATTCAGAATGGCGTAATTATGATTTCGCATATCAACAATTTACGAAAAAATGCAGCCATTCCTCTGAAGGAGGCTGTGCTTGAAGGCACAAAGCACCGTTTCCGTCCGATCTTAATGACCGCATCGGTGGCCATCCTTGGACTACTTCCGGCCTCTCTCTCTACCGGTATTGGCTCGGATGTACAGCGTCCATTGGCCACAGTGATCGTCTATGGATTGCTCTTTGCAACCGTGATTACGCTCTATATTTTGCCGGTACTCTATTATGTTATTGAAACTTATCATGCTAAACACAAACGTCCTGAACCCAATGAAAAATAAAATTTTAATTGTTTTTACGCTTCTGCCATGGCTCTGTTTGGCACAGGTAAAACAGCCCATAAATTATCGTGATTATATGGCCAAGGTCAAGGAGCAAAACCTTGCCTATGCGGCCGAAAAACTCAACATCCCGATTGCCGATGCCAATATCCGAGCCGCCAAGGTATTCAATGATCCTTCGCTGTCGCTGGAGTATGCCAATAATGATGACCATCGAATGCAAATGGGTCAGGGTGTTACGGTTGAGCTGAGCAAAACATTCTCGCCGGGCAAACGAAGTGCACGCATAGACCTCTCTCGCTGTGAAAAAGAACTGACGGAGGCATTGTTAGATGATTTTTTTAATAACCTACGTGCGGATGCCACGATTGCCTATTTTGAGGTGATTAAGCAGGAGCGTCTCTATGAATTGCAACTCAATTCGTACAATAGTATCCGTGACTTGGCAACGGCTGACAGCATTAAATTTATGTTGGGAAAAATCACTGAAACGGATGCTTTGCAAAGTCATTTGGAGTCAGGGGTGATTTATAATGAACTGTTGCAGGCTCAGAGTAATTTAAATAACGCCTATGCCGCTTTGAATATCCCGCTGGGGCGATTCCATGCCGATACTTTGTATGTCCCTACCGGTGGATTTGAGGTGGCCGCCCGCCATTTTTCTTGCGGTGATCTGCTCTCGGTGGCACTTGATAACCGCTCCGATTTGGTGGCGGCGATGAAAAATGTATCGGTTGCCGAAAAGGCGCTCAAATTGGCGCATCGAGAACGAAATATGGATTTCGACCTCACGCTCGGATACAACTATAATACCGAGGTGAGAAACACATTAGCGCCTGCTCCGAAGTTTAGCGGAGTGACTATCGGGCTCTCTATCCCCCTGAAATTCTCTAATTTCAACAAAGGCACGATTCAGGCGGCAGAACAGAGAGCTTCGCAGGCTGAAAATTACTATCGGCAGGCGCAGTTGGAAGTGCAGACCGAGGTGTTCCAAAATTACCAAAGCTACCTCTCCTTTTGTGCTCAGGTAGCGCAATTTAATCAAGGTATGCTGGACAAAGCCAAGGCGGTGATTGAAGGCAAAATATACAGCTACAACCGAGGTGAGACCTCGCTCTTAGAGGTGCTGAATGCGCAGCGCACTTATAATGAGGTGCGCGCTGTTTATATCGAGACACTCTTTAACCATTCGGTCTCCTTGATTACCCTTGAGCGCAGTGCCGGCATTTGGGATATTCAGTGATCATCCGATGGGATTGAATAAAATAGCAACGAGTTCGACATCCTGTCGAACTCGTTGCTATTTTCGGGGGAAGTTGAAAGCTATCTCTTCACCAGCGACACGATAACTTTATTGTCTGCATCGTGGAGCTCCAGTACGCCTTCTTTGGTCAATTCGAAGCCTTTTACTTGGGCTAAAACTTTTGAAAGAGTATCTTCTACTGCCATCTGATCGGGAGCACCCATCATGAGTGTAGAGGCCAATTTGCTCATATCTATTGTTCCTGGTGTTTGATTGGGTTCCATCATGCCAATGACCGAATTGACACCCAAATTACCGTAAATGCGCTGCTCGGTTGTGTCAAAACCCAACCAAGGGGTCACTCCTTCGGCAACCGGTGCGCCATTGATTTCTGTGACATCCCATTCGCCATTGATGGCCTCGATCGGGGTGGCTTTTTTGCTACAAGCAGACAAAAGTAAGGTAACCATTGCTGCCAAAAACATCCATTTTTTCATGCTGATTTGTGAAATTAAGTATTTAGTTTCTTATTATTGCCTTAGGTGGGCATTTGAAAGAACAAAGTTCTACAAAATTATTGAGATATAAAAACATTCCCTCACAAAATCATTGTTCCCATGTCAAACAGAGTCAGATTTCCTAAAAGTTGGGTAAGGTCAGATATTTTGCCTACTTTTGTAACCTTTATGATTTAAATACCCAAAGAATGAAAGATACCATATTCAGTCCCAAATTATTTGCTACCCTGAAAGATTATTCGCGGGCAGCCTTTCTGAGTGATTTAATGGCCGGTGTGATTGTCGGCATTGTGGCGTTGCCGTTAGCCATTGCCTTTGGAATTGCTTCGGGGGTATCCCCTGAAAAAGGGATCATCACGGCTGTTATTGCCGGTTTTGTGGTCTCATTATTGGGCGGTAGCAGGGTGCAAATTGGCGGTCCTACGGGTGCATTTATTGTCATCGTTTATGGCGTGGTGCAGCAATATGGTGAAAAAGGATTGCTGGTAGCCACCTTGATGGCCGGTGTTTTGTTGGTGCTGATGGGGCTATTTAGGTTGGGGACAGTCATTAAATTTATTCCTTATCCCATCATTATCGGATTCACGGCCGGTATTGCCGTGACGATTTTTACCACCCAAATTGCCGATTTCTTTGGCTTGAATTTCGGTGGAGAAGAGGTGCCGGGTGATTTTATTGGTAAGTGGGTTCTCTACTTCCGTCATCTTGATACCATAAATTGGTGGAATACGCTCATTGGTGTCAGTAGCCTATTGATCATTGTGTTGACACCGAAAGTATTGCGTAAAATTCCAGGCTCATTGGTGGCTATTGTGGTGATGACTTTGGTGGTGTGGCTATTGCGGCAATATGCTGATATTGGGGGTATAGACACCATTGGAGATCGTTTCACCATTCGTTCTGAGCTTCCCGCGGCCACACTGCCCGAATTAAATTGGGAGGCTGTGCGTAGTCTCTTTCCCGTGGCGGTGACCATCGCTATTTTGGGCGCTATCGAATCGTTGCTTTCGGCAACTGTTGCCGATGGTGTGATTGGGGATCGGCACAATTCAAACACGGAGTTGATTGCGCAGGGCGCGGCCAATTTATTGACGCCTTTGTTTGGAGGTATTCCGGCCACGGGTGCTATTGCACGAACGATGACCAACATCAACAACGGCGGCCGAACTCCTGTGGCGGGCATTATCCACGCGGTGGTATTGTTGTTTATTTTATTGTTGCTCATGCCTTTGGCGCAATATATTCCCATGGCCTGTTTGGCCGGTGTGCTGGTATTTGTCGCCTATAATATGAGTGGTTGGCGGATCTTCCGCGCATTGATGCGTAGCCCTAAATCAGACGTGATTGTGCTACTAATAACCTTCTTGTTGACAGTGGTTTTCGACTTGACGATTGCCATTGAAGTGGGGCTGCTGATCGCCTGTGTGCTCTTTTTACAACGGGTGATGGAGACCACTGAAATATCTGTGATTCACAACCAAATCGACCCCAAGCAGGAGATAGATGCCAATCAGAATGAGGAGCAATTAAAGATCCCTGCCGGTGTGGAGGTTTACGAAATTGCAGGGCCTTATTTCTTTGGTATAGCCACCAAATTCGAAGATCTGATGTCGCAGTTAGGTGATCGCGCCACAGTGCGGATTATTCGTATGCGCCGTGTGCCATTTATCGACTCAACGGGTATTCATAACCTCACTACCCTACTCGAAATGTCGCATCGAGATCATATCACCATGGTCTTGTCGGGGGTAAACGATACGGTGTTGGCGGCGCTGACCCGTGCTGGCCTCTATGAATTATTAGGAGGAGAGAATGTCTGCCCCAATATCAATGAAGCCCTTGCCCGTGCAGAACGCATTATTGCTGAACGATGATCCAAAGCTTAGAGAGTAGTTCTATCAGTTCGCGCTTTTTGATGGGTTTGGTCATAAAATAATTGCATCCCGCGGCTAATGCAGCCTCTTCGTCAGAATGGAAGGCATTGGCTGTTATTGCGATAATGGGGGTTGCTTTATCGTATTTACGAATCAACGCCGTAGCCTCCAAACCATTCATAATCGGCATTTTTATATCCATAAAAATAGCATCGAATCGCTGCCCTTTTGCCTTTTCAACAGCTTCCACCCCAGTGACAGCTCGTGTTAATAGATTCTTTTTAAGAATATTTTGTATGAGGAGAAAGTTGTCATCATTATCTTCAGCGACAAGAATTTTCAGATCTTGAATATTGGTCGATAAAATAGCCAACTCCTCTGTTGCAATGTCTGTGCTTACAGATTCCTCCGAAGAGCGTACCTGTTCTATAAATTCAACATCTGTGTAGCCAATGTACCAAAATTCTGAGCCTTTATTCGCTTGCGATTCAAATCCGATTTTACCATCCGTTGCATCGGCAATGGCCTTGCAAATAGAGAGCCCTAAGCCCGTCCCTTGGGCAAAGTTGTCTAATTTCTCGAACCGGCTGAAAATCTTACGCTTCTTGTCATCAGGAATACCAATTCCGCTGTCTTTTACATAGATTTTTACGCGTCCGGGAGCACATTCATAGCCCATCACAATTTCGCCTTTGGCTGTGTATTTGATTGCATTGGTGATGAAATTGGTGAAGACTTGGATGAAACGGTGCACATCTAAGTTTGCCGTACATTTTTCATAGGGATTAATGAATCGCAGCGTTACATTTGGGTTCTTCATCCGCGGTTTAAACGATTGATAGAGCTCTTGACACACCTGAGAAAGATCTATTTTCTGGCGATGAATATCAATCGAACCGGCTTCAATTTTAGATAGATCAAGGATGTCGTCGATCAATTTAAGCAAGATCTCGCTATTGGTTTCGATTAATTGTTTGTATTCACTCTTTTCTGTCGCCTCCTCCGTTTCGGCAAGGAGTTGGGAAAATCCCACAATAGCATTCAGTGGTGTGCGGATTTCATGGCTCATGGTGGCCAGAAAGGTTGATTTTAACTTATCAGCCTCTTCGGCTTTATTTTTGGCTAAGATAAGATTTTGCTGATATTCAATGTCATCGTTTATGTCGTGCTGAATAAAAGTGATTTCCGTAATTGTGTCCTTATCATTGCCGTAGACACTATAAATAAAATTATAATAACGATAGTCCGTTTGTGCCGGATCTAAAACTCTTAAGACGATATTATTATCTAAAAGGCCATGTTTGTAATTGAGGGCATCAAATAAGGATAAAAAACGCCCCTTATCATCGGGATGAATGCGTGCATAAATAACGTCAAAAGGCCACTCTTCACACACCTCAAATTGGTCGCCGACTTTATAAAACATACCGGTATCTATCTTATAATTCCAAGAGATTAAATGACCTGCATTGAGCGCTAAAGAGAGCTCTTTTTGTGTTGTTTTAATCTTTTGATAACTATCAATGACCTTCTGTTCTTGTGCTTTTTTCTCTGTAATATCCTCACAAGTGAGTAAAAATCCCTCCAAGATGCCAGTAGCATCGTGCATGATAGTTACTTTGGTGATGAAATATTTACGTTCTTCAATAATTGATCCTTTTGCGAACTCTTTGCGGCAACGATCGAAGTCATAGTCAGTTTCAAAAGAGATATTGAGACCTCTTTTTAATTGTGCTTTTTCTTCAGGGGTAATATTGGGGTCTTCAAAAATATTGAGGCCATTCATATCATCTACCGTTATGCCAAACATTTCCAAGGCATTATTATTGGCATAGGTCATGAAGCCCTCTTTGTCATAGACAAACATTCCGAATGGTAAATATTCGGGAATGAGGGAGAGAAGTTCGTTTTGCATCTTTACGTTTTGTCAAGTATAAATAGTCTAAGAAGTTGTTTGATTTTTTATTTTACTCGGATCAGATTTAATCCATCGCGAATTGGGAGAATAACGTTTTCCACCCGAGGATCTTCATGCACCAAGCGGTTAAAATTTATGATGCCTTGGGTATGGTGGTCGTTGGCCAAAATTGGCTCAACCACTTTGCCATACCAAAGAATATTGTCGGCCAAGAGAACCGAACCACTTTTTACCAAGGGCGCTCCTCCTTGATCACCCATGATCATGTGATAGTAATCGGGGTATTCTCGTTTGTCGCCATCAATAAACACAAGGTCATAAATTTGATGTAGTGCTGGCGCAACATCAAGTGCCGAGCCAATATGGAGTGTGATTTTAGCCCCCTGCACGCTACGATCAAAGAATCCCTGTATGAAATCTTGTTGCTCATCATCCACTTCAATGGTGTCCAAGTGGGCGGTCTCCTCTAAGCCAGCCGCGATGCAGAGTGCGGAATAACCGGTGAAAGTGCCGATTTCCAATGCACGATGCGGACGGAGCAATCGGGTGAGCAGGTGTAGCAGTTGCCCTTGGATGTGTCCAGAGATCATGCGGGGCTGTACCATCCTAAGGTGGGTTTCGCGATCCAGTTCGCGGAGCAGATCCTCTTCAGGAGAGGTGTTGTCGTGAATGTATTGTTCGAGTGCGTCCATGAAAATTCAAAGCCATTATTTGTAAATCAGTCGAGAGGGGGCGGCGAAGATCTCTTCGGCCACAGCGGTGAGCTTTGTGGCGGTAAGTGTCTGTATTTTCCGGTAGACCTCCTCCATGGTGTCCATTTGGTTGTGAACGAGAATGCTTTTCCCTGCTCCCAACATATAACCCTCATTACTCTCCATAGAGATGGCTAACTGCGCAATGAATTGCTTCTTGGCCATAGAGAGTTGCCGCGGAGTGAGGGGCGTTGTCCGCAACCGTGCAATTTCACGATCAATTAATTCGAGACATTGGTCGGTATTGTCGTGATCAGAGCTGCAATAGATTGCCACCACACCACTATCCCCATAAGGAGTATAGGTGGCTTCGATGTTATAAGAGAGCCCATTTTTTTCGCGAATAACCACATTCAGCAAGGAGTTGGCGCAAGGGCCACCGAGGATATTGATGAGCAGCGCTAAAGGTAGTCGTTGCTGGTCATCAATGCCGTAAGCGCGATTCCCAATCATGCAATGGGTCTGATGGGTATGTTTGATGACCGTTTTCTCGAAAGGGACATACGCCGCAGGGGTCATTCGTGTATAAGCACGCGTGGTGGCGGGCAGGTCAGCAAAATAGCGGCTCACAACGGCTTCGACGGCTTGAACAGAGAGATTGCCGATGGAAGAAAAAACCATCTGATCGGCCGTGTGGGTGCGTGCTGTGAAATGGCGAATAGCATCCCCATCATAGTGCCGGAGGGATTGCTTTTGACCTAAGATATTGTGTCCCAGTTCCGAATTAGCAAAGAGCATCTCTTCGAAAGTATCGTAAATCAACTCTGCAGGGGCATCTTTATAGGTGTTGATCTCATCGTAGACCACCTCTCGTTCGCGCTCCAACTCCTTGTCGGGGAAGGTGGAGTGAAGGGTGATGTCTGCTATCAGCTCGGTGGCTTTGGCAAAATCACTTTTTAGGGTGGTGGCATAGAGTGTCGTATCCTCCTTGGTGGTGTAGGCGTTGAGCTCCCCGCCAAGATTTTCCAATCGGCAGTTGATTTGGTAGGCACGGCGATGGGTTGTACCCTTGAAAAAAGCATGCTCGGTGAAGTGTGCCAATCCATACTCGGAGGGCAATTCATCTCGGCTGCCCGCGTTGATCACCAGCCCGCAATGAGCAACGTTGCTTTTGACTTGACGATGGATGCCGCGTATGCCGTTGGGAAGTTGGTAGGTATTAAATTCCATGTTGTTATTTGATTTTATCTCTCAGACGCAGGTACTCGCCTGTATAGCTATTTGTACACTCCTTGAGCTGATCGGGTGATCCGGCAAAAACAACATGACCGCCCGCAGTCCCAGCCTCTTGCCCCAAGTCAACGACCCAGTCGGCACACTTAATGACCTCCATGTTGTGCTCGACAACCACGATCGTATGCCCCTTTTCGATCAAGGCGCTAAAGGCCGTCAGTAATTTATTGATGTCGTGAAAATGAAGTCCTGTGGTGGGTTCATCAAAAATAAAGAGAATCTGCCCCGCAGAGGACTCCTTGGAGAGGAATGAAGCTAATTTGACCCGTTGGCTCTCCCCACCGGAGAGCGTGGAAGAGGATTGTCCTAATTTGATGTAGCCCAATCCGACGGCTTGTAGCGGAAGCAAGCGTTCGACAATCCGCCGGCAGGTGCTCTCTTTTTTATCCTCCCCGAAGAAGGTGATGGCATCATCAACGGTCATCTCTAAAATGTCGTAGATGGATTTGTTCCGATATTTAACCTCTAACACCTCATCTTTGAATCGTTTGCCGTTGCAGGCCTCACAGATCAGGGTTACATCGGCCATAAATTGCATGCTGACCTTGATTGTTCCCTCTCCTTGACACTCCTCACAGCGACCTCCGGCTGTATTGAATGAAAAGTGGGAAGGATTAAGCCCTGTGTGTCGTGCATAAGGCTGATCAGCATATAGCTTACGGATTTCATCGTAAGCTTTAATGTAGGTGACTGGGTTCGATCGCGAGGATTTCCCAATGGGGTTTTGATCGACCATTTCTACCGAACGCAGTAGCGAAATATCGCCTTCAATGGCATCGAAATCACCGGGTTTGATTCCCGTGTCAAACAACATGCGCCGCAGGGCTGGATAGAGAATGCCCTTGGTTAAAGAAGATTTACCTGAGCCACTGACTCCCGTGATGCAGGTCATAACGCCCAAGGGTATGGTGACATCAATATTTTTGAGGTTGTTTTCACGCGCCCCTCGGATGATGAGCGAGTTGCTCCACCCGCGACGCGAAGTGGGCATTTTGATGTTACAACGCCCCGTCAGATAATCGGCTGTCAAGCTCTCTTTGGAGAGCAGAAGCTGGTCTATCGTACCACTGAAAACAATTTCGCCCCCCTTGTATCCCGCACCCGGACCTACATCCACGATGTAGTCGGCCGCACGGATAACCTCCTCTTCATGCTCCACCACGATGACCGTATTGCCAATATCTCGTAGCTGTTTGAGCACTTTGATCAAGCGATTCGTATCACGAGGATGAAGTCCAATGCTGGGTTCGTCAAGAATGTAAAGAGAGCCTACTAAGTTGCTACCCAATGAGGTGGCTAAATTGATACGTTGACTTTCACCGCCGGAGAGAGTAGAAGAGAGCCGATCGAGGGTTAGGTAACCCAAGCCCACATCGGAGAGGTATTGCAACCGGCTGTTGATCTCCACCAAGAGCCGAGTGGCTGTTTGTGTTTGGTCTAATTCCAAAGAGAGATTCCGGAAAAATTCGATCAGCACATCAATATTCATCCGCACAATATCAGCTATGGTTTTGCCACCCACCCGAACATATAGCGCTTCATGACGTAGGCGACTGCCACCACATTCAGGACAGAGCGTTTTTCCGGTGTAGCGCGCTTTCATGACACAAAATTGAATCTTGCGGCGTTCGCTGTCTATGTATTCAAAAAAAGCATCCAACCCTCTGAAAAATTCGTTGCCGCGCCAAAGAAGAAGCTTCTGCTCGCGTGTCAATTCATGGAAGGGGGTATGAATTGGAAAGTCAAATTTATAGGCATTGCTCACCAACTCGTCGCGCCAACGGCGCATGGTTTCACCCCGCCAACAGGCGATGGCATCTTCGTAGATGGTCTTGCTCTTGTCGGGGATCACTAAATCTTCATCAATACCGGTCACCCTGCCGTATCCTTCACAGCGGGGGCAGGCTCCAATGGGATTGTTGAAACTGAAAAGGTATTCCGATGGTGGCTCAAAGGTGATGCCATCCGCTTCGAAGCGAGCCGAAAATTCGCGCTCTTCATCATCGGTGATCATCGTACAGATGCCTTCACCATAGCTGAGTGCTTTGGCCACAGATGCTCGACAACGAGTAATGGTGTCGGTATCGTTGCTGAATTTAATGCGATCAATGACCACTCGAATCGCTGTGGCAGCGGTCTCTTCGGTCAATGTGGGCAGTACCTCCTCGATCAGGCGGGTTGCCCCATCCATGTAGACACGCAGTAGCCCTTCGCCCAACAATAAGGTGAGCTTCTCGATGATGCCCTGTTTGCTATTGAGTACCAAGGGGGCAGTGATGATAATGCGCATTCCCTCTTGTTGTTGCGAGATGAAAGCCACCACATCATCTACACCATAACACTTTACCTCAGCACCTGAAATGGGAGAATAGGTCTTCCCGATACGGGCAAAGAGGAGCTTGAGGTAGTCGTAAATTTCGGTCGATGTTCCTACCGTAGAGCGGGGGTTGCGGGTGTTGACTTTCTGCTCGATGGCGATGGCGGGGGCGATACCTGTGATCAAATCGACATCGGGCTTGTTGATCTTGCCCAAAAATTGACGTGCATAGGCAGAGAGGCTCTCTACATAACGTCGCTGTCCTTCAGCGAAGATGGTGTCAAAGGCTAACGTCGATTTCCCTGATCCCGACAATCCAGTGATCACCGTGAGGGTGTTGTGGGGAATGGTAACCTCAATATTTTTGAGGTTATGTACCCTTGCTCCCTTGATGTGAATGGCCTCTTTTTCCGTCATTATTCGATGTCAAGGCGTGTCCCCTCGACCTTTTTTAGTTTGCTTATTAACCCTTCTGCTCGACTTTGACGAATGGTCAGCCGCAAGGTGCAGAGGTTATCAAAATTCTGTTCTGTGAGTTGTGGTTGCTCCTCTTTGATGATTCGCATGATGTCGTTCATAACCAAGAATGAGAAGGTTACTGTGAGCGATACATTGACCGTGCGTTCCACAATTTGGGCGGCATCAATCACCTCGGCTGCCGCCTCTTTGTAGGCAGCGATCAATCCCGGCACACCTAATTTAGTACCTCCAAAATAGCGCACCACAACGATCAGGCAGTTGGTGATATTTTTCGAGAGTAGCTGACCCAAAATGGGTCGTCCTGCCGTTCCCGAAGGCTCTCCGTCATCATTGGCACGAAAGGTTTCACCCTGAGCCCCTAAGCGCCAAGCATAGCAGTGGTGCGTGGCATCATAGAAACGCTTGCGCAGCACCTCCAAATGAATGCCAATCTGCTCCTCCTGCTCCACCGGATAGGCAAAGGAGAGAAATTTACTGCTTTTCTCCTTGCTGACGGCTTCGGCGGGATGGACGATCGTATGAAAAATATCGCACTCCTCCGTCATGCTTATTTTACGCTACTGAAAAGCCGATTCCAACGAATATTTGATGGAAAGGATTTGTTACTATCCAACGACAACCAGACGAACGAAGCCTTGCCAACAATGTGATCCTCAGGAACAAATCCCCAAAAACGTGAGTCGGCTGAGTTGTGGCGATTATCTCCCATCATCCAGTAGTAATTCATTTTAAAGGTGTAATGGTTGGTGGGCTCTCCGTTGATATAGATTTGCCCCTCTCGTATTGCTAAATCATTGGCTTCATAGACCTGAATGATGCGCTCGTAAAGCGGCAAATTCTCCATCGTCAGCGTCACCGTAGTCCCTTTTTGGGGAATCCATATCGGTCCATACTGATCTTGACTCCACGGATAGAGGTTGGGCTGTTGTGGAAAGACATCGGGGTTCACCTCTTCCACCACATAACGGCGCACATCAATCACATTATCAAGCTGGCGGATCTTAGCGACTTTTTCTTCGGTGAGAGCCATATAATAGGCCGCTCCGTTGTTGTTATATTCGGTGACCTCTAAATTTTCTAAGGCATACGATGTTAATGGCGAAGAGGTCTGCACCGTATAAAAATATTGTTTGTTAGGGAGCGTCTCTTGTTGAACACCATTGATATAGACCTCGGCATTAATGACTTGTAGCGAATCTCCGGGGATGGCTACACATCGTTTGATATAATTCTCTCGCTTATCAACCGGACGCGCGATAACCGTAAAATCTTCAAAGAGTCGATGCCGTCCGCCCTCCACTCCGAATTGCTGTTGGTAGTCACGCAAAACATCGTAATAAGTGACGGCCTGATTTTCTAATAAAACGGTATCTCCAGCAGGAAAGTTAAAGACGACGACATCATTCCGTTTGATTTGCCCAAGTCCTTTCAGTCGATGATAAGGCCATTTGATGATTTCAGAAAAAGAGCGTTTGGTTTGCGAAAAAGGCATCGTGTGATGCACAAATGGGAAGGCGATCGGTGTATTTGGCATCTGTGGCCCATAGGCTACCTTGCTGACATAGAGGTAGTCACCGATCAATAGTGATTTTTCCATCGAAGAGGTGGGGATCACATACATCTGGAAGACAAAGAGGTGGATCAGCGATGCAACCACAGTGGCAAAGACGATGGCGTTGATCCATTCGTAGATGAATTTGTAGGTTTTGCTATTTTTACAAAAACGGGCATTGTGTGACCATATATAACGGTAAAAGAAGCGAGTGATGTAGAGGTCAAAAAGGACGATCAGACCCAATAAGAGCCAAAGATTACCGGTCCAAACCACAAACCAAAGGGTATAAAGCAAGCTTGCGAGAATGAATCCCACCCAGCGATTGGCAAAAAAAGATTTTATTTTATTCATCAAAATATTATTTTAATAGGTCATCCATGGAGTAGACACCCCGCTTCCCGCAAAGGAATTCGGCCGCAACAACAGCGCCCTGAGCCAATGCACGACGATTTTTTATGGTGTGTTTGAGCTCTAAAATGTCATCGTCAGATTCGTAAGTGACGGTATGAATACCGGCAATCGTGCCTTCACGAATGGAGGTGATGGCAATTTGATCGGCAGCATCGGTGGCGGCATTGACCCATCCTTGTTTGTGGGTGCTCTTTTCAAGAATACCTTCGGCCAACGAAATGGCTGTACCGCTGGGAGCATCCTTTTTTTGAATGTGGTGCACCTCTTCGATGCGCACGTTGTATTGTGAAAATTGATCGATCATGGCCGCCAACTGTCGGTTGAGTCGGAACATGAGATTGACACCGATACAGTAATTAGAGGCGTAGAAAAGTGCGCCATCTTTCTCGATGCAGTAAGCTTGTAATTCCTTGAGGTGATCCATCCAACCTGTTGTTCCACTGACAACTGGAACTTTACATTCGATGCAGCATCGGATGTTGGCACAAGCTGTGTTTGGGGTGGTGAATTCCAAAGCCACATCTATACCTTTGAGGTGTGTGGCATCAAGATCCTTGGCATTATCAACATCAATGATGAGTCCTATGCGATGCCCGCGCTCAAGAAGGATGCGCTCAATTTCGCGTCCCATTTTTCCATATCCAATAATGGCTACATTCATATTATTAGGCTCTTTCTATTCGTACAAAGATACGAGTTTTAGACTGAAATAAAAAATAGTTGCAAGATTGTCTTCAAGATAAAACGTTAGTCAGCAAAAAATTATTACCTTTGAAGATTGATTTAATGCAAAATTGCAAACAAAACAACTATTATAACAGAAAACAGTAATCATTATGGAGACAAAACCGAAAAGACCTGTCCGTGTGGAGAGCGACCTGATCGGATCGATCGAAGTTCCCGAAAAGGCTTTGTATGGTGTGCAGACCCTGCGCGGTATCGAGAATTTCCCGATCAGCAAATTTCATCTGAACGAATATCCTCTTTTTATTAAGGGACTTGCTCAGACAAAATTAGGTGCGGCTGAGGCCAATCATCAACAAGGACTTCTTACGGACGAGCTGTATGCAGCTATTAGCCAAGCCTGTCAAGAGATTATCAAGGGTGAATTTCATGAATTTTTCCCCGTTGATATGATCCAAGGCGGTGCGGGTACAACCACCAACATGAATGCCAATGAGGTGATCGCCAATCGTGCCTTAGCCATCATGGGTCATGCTTTTGGTGACTATCAATTTTGCTCACCCAACGACCATGTCAACTGCTCACAGTCGACCAACGATGCCTACCCAACGGCCATCCATTTGGGCATGTATGCTACGCACTTGGAGTTGATCAAGCACTTCACTGCTTTAATTGCAGCTTTTGAGGCTAAAGCGAGTGAATTTGCCCACGTGATCAAGATGGGGCGTACTCAGTTGGAAGATGCTGTCCCAATGACTTTAGGGCAGACTTTCCATGGTTTCGCCAGCATCCTGAGAAACGAAATCGTGAATTTGAATTTCGCGGCCAATGAATTTTTGACCATTAATATGGGCGCTACCGCTATCGGTACAGGAATCTGTGCAGAACCGGAATATGCTGAAAAATGTACAGCTGCTTTGGCAAAAATCACCGGTTGGAAAATCGTTCTTTCTGATGATTTAGTAGGCGCAACTTCCGATACCTCTTGCTTGGTGGGCTACTCTTCGGCCATGAAGCGCGTTTCGGTGAAGATGAATAAGATTTGTAATGACCTGCGGCTTTTAGCATCAGGCCCTCGTTGCGGTTTGGGCGAGATCAATCTCCCTGCACGTCAACCGGGTTCATCTATCATGCCGGGTAAGGTTAATCCGGTGATTCCTGAGGTGATGAACCAAATTGCCTACAAGGTAATTGGTAATGATCTTTGCGTGACCATGAGTGGTGAGGCTGCCCAAATGGAGTTGAATGCTATGGAACCAGTGATGGCTCAATGCTGCTTCGAGTCTGCTGAATTGCTGATGAACGGTTTCGATACCTTGCGCACGCGTTGCATTGATGGTATCACAGCCAATGAGGAGCGTTGCCGTCTTTATGTGCACGAAAGTATCGGTGTGGTGACCGCTCTGAATCCGATTATTGGTTATAAGAACTCAACCAAAATCGCCAAAGAGGCGATGGAAACGGGGCGTGGTGTCTATGAGCTGGTCTTGGAGCACAAGATCCTGTCGAAGGATGAATTGGACGAGATCCTCAAGCCGGAAAATATGATCCGTCCGGTGAAATTAAACATCAAGTCGCGCCGATAAATTCGTTGTGTCGTCCTGAAATAGACTTTAGATTGATGGCACAGTGATAATGGTAATTTTACAAGTCAGTAGTTGGGATGAACTCCAATTACTGGCTTGTTACTTTAGGAGCTATTGATTTACCGAGGGACGACAAAGTTGGTGTAAATAACTTCGGTAACAAATTCGAACTGTGTCTAAAAAACAATAGTATGTTTCAAATTTTCGCAGTTATTCTTGGAGGCATCGTATTGGGTAGGTTGCTATCGCGATATAAACTTAGCTTCATTCCTCGACTGATTACAGTAATCGTCTGGGTGCTACTTTTTCTGTTGGGTGCTGAGGTGGGCTCAAATCCTGAGGTCGTGCGTGGTATGCTTACACTTGGCCGTAGTGCCTTTGTGATCTTCGTCTGTGCTGTGGCAGGAAGTATTTTGATGTCGTGGCTATTGTGGCTCTATATTAAATCAAAAACCGCGCAACAATGAGGGGCAGTTTTATCATCATTGGATTTTTTATTGTAGGCTGTGTGATGGGACTCTATCACCTGCTACCCTTCTCTTTGGAGGAGTTGCCGATCAGCACCTATGTGCTCTATGCTTTGATGTTTTGTGTGGGCATCACGCTGGGGCATGACACCACAATTTTCAAACAACTTCGGACGCTCAATCCGCGCCTTGCCCTGTTGCCGCTGATGACCATGGTCGGTACTTTTTTGGGCAGTATTGTTGCGGTTTTGTTCTTGCGGTCTATTACGGTGACCGACTCCCTTGCTGTGGGTTCAGGTTTTGCCTACTACTCACTATCCAGTATCTTTATTGCTGACTTCAAAGGCGTTGAATTAGGAACAATCGGGCTATTGGCCAATGTTATGCGTGAGATTTTTACGTTGCTTTTCGCGCCCTTAGTGGCGAAATATTTCGGCCCTTTGGCCGCCATTTCCATCGGTGGAGCAACCACCTTTGACACTACCCTGCCCATCATTACGCAGTCCGTTGGTAAAGAGTATGCTGTGGTCTCGATGTTTCACGGTTGTTTGCTCGATTTTAGCGTACCCTTCTTGGTAACCTTGTTCTGCACGATATAACCCCCCGCCGAGCAATGATAGGGGCTTATGGTGGGTCGTCACCTCCAGCATCTATCTTGCTTTCTCGATGTATGGGTATGGAAACGCGACTTTGGAATATATTTTTTATCTTTGTATCAAATCAAAAATGATGCGTTATTTTATTGAGTTCAGATATAGTGGTAAAGCCTATTGTGGCTGGCAACGGCAACCGCATCAATCGACTGTACAACAGACTTTAGAGCATGCGCTCTCTGTTTTGTTACGCGAACCGATTGAGGTGACAGGTGCGGGACGTACTGATACCGGTGTGAATGCCTCTTTTTATGTCGCGCACTTCGATTGTATTGTGGCGATTGCTGATATACCTTTTCTGCTTTCGAAGCTCAACTTTATGTTGCCCGGGGATATTGCCATTGGTCGTATCTACTTGGTGCGCAGTGATGCTCATGCGCGTTACAAGGCCTTAGAACGCGAATACCGCTATTATATTGAAGTGCGTAAAAATCCTTTTACGCGTGATACAGCTTGGCAATATTACGTTCCCTTAGACGTGGAGCAGATGAATCTTGCGGCCGCTATCTTGCTGGAACGAGAGGACTTTACGAGCTTTGCCAAATTAAATTCAGACAATAAAACCAATATTTGTCATCTGAAATGTGCCGAATGGCATTTTGAAAGTGAAGATGTACTCTGTTTTACCATTCGAGCCGACCGATTTTTGCGCAATATGGTGCGGGCGATTGTGGGAACGCTCGTTGATGTGGGACGTGGTCGCTATACGGTCGAGCAGTTCCGTGAAATTGTGGATAGTCGTGACTTGGCACGTTCGAGTGCCGGCGCACCGGCTCAAGGGTTATTTCTAAGTAAGGTAACCTATCCAAACGATTTGGAAATCAAGGAAAATTAAAGAAGACAGCAGAATCTACCTGCTGTCTTCTTTCATTGTGAATGGAGTATGGTTACAAGTGGATGGCTGCCCCTAAAGCGGCTTCCGAAGCCTCCATAATACCTTCGTTCATCGTGGGATGGGCGTGGATGGTGCGGGCAATTTGATGCGCTGTCACTCCAAGAGCCTTGGCCAAAGTAGGCTCTGCTAACATTTCGGTCACATTAGCACCGACCAAATGTGCACCTAATAATTTATCCTCAGCATCGAAGAGTAGCTTGATGAAACCATCGCGATCTCCGGCAGCCGTAGCTTTTCCCGATGCGGTGAAGGGGAAGCGTCCAACTTTGTAATCTATGCCTTTTTCGCGCGCCTTCTGCTCGGTCATACCGACCGAAGCAACCTCAGGAGAGGTGAAAATACACGAAGGAATGGTGGTGTAATCTACCGTGGCGGGCTTCAAACCACAGATGGCTTCAACACAACAGATGGCTTCAGCTGAAGCAACGTGTGCCAAGGCCGGAGTGGGGATGATGTCTCCAATGGCGTAGACCCCTTGAACGTTGGTTTGGTAGAAAGCATCAACGAGAACCTTACCTCGCTCAACGGTGACACCAACCTCTTCCAAACCGATATTTTCGATGTTGGACTGGATGCCCACGGCAGAAAGGACAACGTCAGCCAAGAGAACTTCCGCTCCTTTTTTGCTTTCGATGGAAACTTCACATTTACCCTCAGCGTTGATGGTTACCTGCTTGACGGTGGTAGAGGTGAGTACGGTAGCGCGCAACTTGCGGAAAGAACGCTCCATCGTTTTTGCCACCTCTTCGTCTTCCAAAGGCATCATCTGTGGTAGGTACTCCACGATGGTTACTTTCGTTCCCAAAGCGGCGTAGAGATAGGCAAATTCACTACCAATAGCACCTGAACCCACGACAACCATCGTCTCCGGTAGTGTTGATAGGGTCAAGGCTTGCTTCGAGGAGAGGATGTGCTGACCGTCAATGGGCATGAAAGGCATTTCGCGCGGCCGAGCTCCGGTGGCCAAAATGATGTGATCGGCTTGGTATTCAGAACCATCGACATCAACGACCCCATTTCCCTTGAGCCGGCCGAAACCGGCAATCAGGTCGATGTTATTTTTCTTGAGCAGAAATTGTACCCCTTTACTCATCGTGTCGGCTACACCACGTGAGCGAGCGACAATTTTGCTCAGGTCAGGTTTTACTTCGCCACTCAGATCAAGTCCATATTGAGCTGCATGGGCGCAGTAGGTGTAAACTTGTGCGCTCTTGAGTAGTGCTTTGGTGGGGATGCAGCCCCAGTTGAGACAAACGCCTCCCGCTTCGGCACGCTCTACAATGGCCACCTTTTTACCTAATTGAGAAGCGCGAATGGCCGCCACATAGCCTCCCGGGCCACTTCCAATGACGATAATGTCGTATTTCATTCTTCCTTTGTTATTTTGGTTGTTTTACTACTTTTAGGATTTCTCCATTATCTTGAGCCACAGCGCGTTTCCACTTATCGTTGTAACCAGGAAATTGAAGCTTGTCAGGAATATCGCGTCCATTACCATTGTCAATAAATCCCTTCTCATTCTCCGATTTTAGATTGCCATCTACATATTTAATCAGTAGATAATGATCTAATTCTGTCCAGCGAGCGAAGAGCTTTTGTGCCGTCTCTACCGAGTAATTGGTTAGCTTCTGCACCCGTTTTTTCGGCGAATCGGAAGCGACTGCACCCATCTGTTTAACCTCTTCCAATTTGGCATTTTCCCATTCATTGACTACTTTGCGAATATCAGCTGAAATCATATCGTAGCGCATATAAGCAAAGTTGGTGACCCGATTAAAGAGCCAAAAAGCAGCTGTGGGTGAATATTTTAACATGGAACCATTCCCCTCGCGGAAACATTCGGGAACCTCTGTAATTGAGCAGTAGATGGGTGTCAGGCAAGAAGTCGCGGCGTCGTCAACGCCAAACCAAAGAATACCCATGTCGGCTGGAAGAGCTGGACGCGCTTGTGCGACAAACCAAAAGCCGGTTTGCTGTGTTGCTGTGGCGCGTTCGTTGCCATACTCTACACCATCAACTTCAAAACTCATAGGACGCCAACGGTAAGGGCAAGCACTGCCACCCGCACCTAAGTCGGTAGTCATATCCATCTTCGTGCCTTCGTAATGATCTCGCATAGCATCGAAGACTGCTTTGGTTTCAATTTTGTGGTTGGGCTTCACCCATAAAGGCATCCGGTTGTTGGCATCATAACCCATAGCATAGCTCTCGTAGCGATCCATATCGTCAGCAATGGTGCGGAAGAATGACCACACACGGGCCTCACAACCGCGCATAGCACCAAAATCGAGTGGTGCGTAGGCTTCGCAGAAGCTGAAATTGCTATCCTCTCCTTTATAATAGCCTTTGCTTTTGGCAAAAGAGATCACATCAGGGGCGAAGAGGCAATTCTCAGGATCATTTTGAGGGAAGGTGGTGATGCGCGCTTGATTCGCGTGAGCAGAGACGTAGCCATCAGGAATCCGCCGTGCAACCCAAACAATACCTTTGTTTTCGTTTTTACCCTTGGCATTCAGCTTGACACCTTTGCCAATAAGCTCCATAATCCAAGCCTCCTCGCGGTCGGCGATGGAGAAAGATTCACCGCTGGAGGCATAACCATAGGTGTTGGCCAAATCAACAATGATGTCAATGGCTTCACGAGCGGTTTTTGCCCGTTGCAGGGTGATGTAGATCAGCGATCCATAATCAATGAGCCCTGTGGAATCCTCCAATTCATGACGTCCGCCATAGGTGGTTTCGGCAATGATGAGCGAGTGCTCATTCATATTGCCAATGGTCGAATAGGTTTCGGCTACCTGTGGAATATTGCAGAGGTAACGACCAGAATCCCATTCGTAGACATTCATCCTTGTGCCGGACTTGTATTTTCCAGCGGCGGTGTGATAGAGCGCCCCGAAAAGCTGATGGGAATCGGCGGCGTAGGAGACCAAAATAGAGCCATCGGCAGATGCTCCTTTGGTGACGATAAAATTAGTGCAGGCCTTGGCCGTGCCACAAGCGACTATTACAATAGCCGCAGTTAAAAAAATACGATAGATTGCTTTCATCCGTAGGTTATCAGTTTTTAAGAAGCTGTTTTAAATCTATTTATCTCCTCTTTTCGGCTCTTTTTACCCCATTTTCCGCCCTGTAAATCCTCATTTAGCTCGCTGAAATCGGATTTCCATAACAAAAGCAGGGACAAAAATAGCTCGTAAATAATTTCGGTAACAAATTCAAACAGTTTCTAAATTGGAACAAATATACGAAAATTAGGTAACTTTGCAAAGTAAATAGAAATCGATATGTCAATAAAAAGTCAAATAGCCTGTGTGCGGGCGATCCTGCCGGCGGAAGTTGAATTAGTTGCTGTCTCCAAAATGCATCCTGTGGAAGCCGTTTGGGAGGCCTACAATGCCGGCCAACGAATTTTTGGAGAGAGCCGTCCTCAAGAATTAGTGGCGAAGTACGAGGCCCTACCCAAGGATATTTTGTGGCACATGATCGGCCACCTCCAAGGAAATAAAGTGCGGTCAATCCTGCCTTTTATCTCCCTGATCCATTCGGTCGATAGTGCACGATTGCTGGAAACCATCCAAAAGGAGGCGGAACGGATAGATCGGACAGTAGATATTTTGTTGGAAATTCACGTAGCTGCCGAGGAGACCAAAACGGGTTGGGATTATGAGGAGTTGTTGGCATGGATGGATTCCGGTGCGCTAAAGACTTTGCAGCATGTGCGGATTCGAGGTGTGATGGGAATTGCCACCAATACGGATGATGAAAAAGTTGTCAGACGTGATTTTGAGACCTTGCGGGGTTACAAAGAGAATCTTGCACCGCGCTTTGGCGCTGATTTCAATATTCTTTCGATGGGTATGTCTGGAGATTATCCGTTAGCAATAGATTGCGGATCAACCATGGTGCGTGTTGGATCATTGATTTTTGGGGAACGGGATTATGGTGTGAAATAATCGCGAAATAATTAAATAATATCCCCTGCATTGAGGCTCAATGCAGGGGATATTATTTGTAGAAATAGAACTATTTCACGCGCAGAACACGTCCTAATTTTAGGGTTGTAGAGCGAGATATTTTATTCAGTTTGCAAATCTTGTCGATCGTGGTGTGGTAACGACGCGAGATGCTCCCCAAAGTATCACCCGATTTAATCTTGTGAGAAGCGGATTTTGCGTTGCTTTTGGCCGCTTTGGCTGCTGTCTCTTTGGCGACAACTTGTTGGTTGGCAGCCTCCTTTTCTACAACATCTTCGTCATCGAAATCTTGTGCGGCATTGGAGTGGATGCTAAAGTAGGATTTCTTGAGTAGAATAGTCTCTCGCAACAGGTCGCCAGATTTAAAGTTGATGAGCCGTTGTGGATCGAAAGTCTGCCCATAGTAGCGGGTTTCGAAATGGAGATGCGGGCCGGAACTCCGACCTGTTGAGCCACCTAAGCCGATGATCTGTCCGGCCTCGACCCATTGGCCCGGAGTAACTAATCTCTCTGAAAGATGGCCATAGTAGGTCTCTAAACCGTTGTCATGACGGAGGACGATCAAGTTTCCATAACCACCGCTATTGTATTGTGCAATGCGGACGCGCCCGTTGAAGGTTGCATAAACCGGATCGCCTGTTTTGAGCGGAAGATCCACGCCGTGGTGTGCTCGGCGGTGGCGTGGTCCATAGGGGCTATATACGCGCGTCACGTGTAGACAAGGACAGTGGTAGGCTTTTAAAGAATCGACCAAGTCAATGGCCACCGAGTTCGGAAGTGCGGCGATCGAGACACTGCGATAGGGCAACAGGCAGGTGGTATCCCAGTAGTTGGTGAAGATCTCGTGGTCTTTTACAAACTCTTTGTCACGCATATAGCGCCAAGTGTTGTCGTTGAAGAGGATGATCTTCACGGCATCATTCCCAGAGGCGAGCGTATCCAATGCGATAATTCCATTGGTGTCGGGGATAGACTCCACGGGAGTTGGTTCGGGTTGATTGTCTTCTACTTGCTGAACAGCTTGTTGCAGTTGTTGAATCAGCTCCTGTACTCGATTAATGTCTTGGGAGTAGAGGGGAGTAGTGAGTGCCGTCAAAGCAAGTACGGCAGTAATGTGGCGTAATTTCATGCGGTTTTCTTTTATCGTTAGTGTTTCAGGTATGCTTCCGCCGCTTCAAGTGCTTGGTAGAAAGATGCACCGAAACGCCGGATAATGGGTTCTTTTAAGGCTTTGTAAACAGGGATTTGGAGTGCTTTGCCATGTGCTCTTGCGGCAACACACACCTCCCAATGATGGTAATTTAATCCGATAGATCCGTTGGCAAAATGAGCGAGACGAATGGGATAGAGATGACAAGAAATAGGCTTCTGAAAGGTGGTCTGGCCGGCACGGAACGCCTTTTCAATGGCACACAAGGTGATGCCATTCTCTTGATAAGCATAAGCACATTCGCTATCAGCCACCAAAGGTGTCGTTTGATCTCCCTCTGAATCAATAACCATAAATCCCTGATCCTTGATGACTTGAATGCCTTCTGGAGTCATATAGGGTTTATAATTTTCGTATTCGCGTTTGAGAATAGCCTCCTCGCCGCGATCTAAGGGCGCACCCGCATTCCCCTCCACGCAACAGATCCCTTTGCATTGATGAATGTCACAGCAAAAGTACTCGCGCAAGATCTCGTCAGAGACTATTTTATCGTCTATTTCGAACATGGTTGTTGCGGCTTGCGGTAGGTGTCGGCAATGATGATGTCGTAGAGCTGAGTGAGTGTCATTCCGGCGGCGTGTACTTGTTTTGGAACAATGCTGCCGGCACTCATTCCGGGGATAGAGTTGACCTCAATCATATAAGGAGTACCATCAGCTGTGACAATAAAGTCGATGCGCACTACCCCACTACAACGGCAAGATTTGTAGGCAGATATGCACATCTTATGAAGTAAAGCTTCAACTTCATGGGAGAGCACTGCGGGCGTAATTTCATCAGAATATCCCGCGGTATATTTGGCTTGATAATCAAAAAATTCGGTCTTTGAAACAATCTCTGTGATCGGGAAAAGATACTCCTTTCCATCGGCAATCAGCACCCCACAGCCCACTTCGTGGCCCGTGATACAGGCCTCTATGAGCACCTCTGTGCTCTCTGCAAAAGCAGCGTTGATGGCTGGCAAAATTTCCGCTTGGGAGCTTACTTTCGTCACTCCAAACGAAGAGCCACTGGCGTTGGGTTTGATGAAGAGCGGAAGTCCTAATTGGGCAACCACAGCCTCAGGATCGACCTTGTCCTCGCGCCGGATAAAGATTTCGGGTGCAAGAGGAATTCCAGTGCCTGCCACAGCCCGTTTGGTGGTGATTTTGTCAAAGGTGATCACCGATGAGGTCATCGAGCAAGAGGAGTAAGAGATACCCATCATATCCAAATAGCCTTGCAACATTCCATTTTCACCGGGTGTGCCATGAATGAGAATCAGGGCATAATCAAATGCTTTATGGCAGCCATCAATGGTGATGGAAAAATCATTTTTATCGACCTGATAGCGGTGTCCATCGGAGGCTGTATGCACCCAATCTCGGTAGTGAAGATCAATGAGTGTAATATCGTATTTATTGTGGTCGAGTGCTACCTCAATCTGCGCTGCACTTTGAAGTGCAATCTCCCGTTCGGACGAATTGCCGCCGGCAAGCAGTGCTATTTTTAGTTTGGTGTTCGTTGTCATAGCAAGAAGATACTGTTTAAAATAGTAAAGTGAACCTGAAAGTTATTTTTCAAGGTCCGTGGATCAGGGGTTATAAAGATCGGTATAACGGAATTGCAAGATTTCTTGCACCATGTCGACAAATTGGTGCGCTTCACCGTGCTCCGGATCGAGACGTACGGCATGGTTGAAATCATTCAGCGCACTACCCCAGTCATTGCGACGGTAGTGCCATTTGCCGCGTTCCACATAGAGATCTGCATTGGTTGGATCAAGCTCAAGGCGTGCGCTAAGACCGGCAATATAAGCCGCGGGAGTCCATAGACCTTTTTCTTGAATGTAACGAAGCACCCCTGCCGACAGTTGATTGGATACATCACCCCCACGCGCTAAAGTTTCACGAATTTGGGTGGAGGAAAAATCATAGAGGGGAGCATCCTTCAGTAAAGTGAGGTGGTCTAAGTATTGATCCACAACCTGTCCGCGACGCGGATAGACGAAAATCGGATAGTCATTGAGTATGGATTCGTATGCTTTCCACTGTGCTAATTGCGGAATAAGATCACTGCCCATCAGGATAGAAAAATGCATCTCGTGGCCATGATTCTCCGTCAGATAGCGGAGCGTGTCAATAGTATAAGAGGGGCGAGGAAGGATAAATTCCACAGCCGATGGTTTGATGCGATCAGGAAATGCCGATGCCTTGCAAGCGATTTCAGCCATTTCAAACCGTGCTAATTCTGGGGCTTGGGTCTCGGCGCTTTTTAGCGGATTTTGTGGAGAGACGATCAAGATCACCTCATCACACAGCTCTTGTGTCAAGACGTATTCTGCCAAGGCAATATGTCCTTGGTGGATAGGATTGAATGAGCCGAAATAGAGGATGATGTTTTTCACGGTTAGAAGTTAAGTGGTTAATGAGCGAGAAAAGAGTTGATAATTGCGGTGGTATCTTGGACGGCCTTGTCAAGGTCATCATTGATCACCGTGTGGTCGAATTCAGGTGCTTTGGTGAGTTCAAATTCAGCTTTAGCAATGCGCTGGTCAATAACTTCGGTGCACTCTGTACCCCGTCCTTCAAGTCGCTTACGCAACTCTTCAATGGAGGGCGGCATGATGAAGATGGAACAAGCGGCATCTTTGAAAATGTGCTTGAGATTGATCCCCCCAACCACATCAACGTCAAAAATAATGACGTTCCCTTTAGCCCAAATACGTTCGACCTCACTGCGTAATGTGCCGTAACAACTCCCCTTGTAGACCTCCTCCCACTCCACAAAAGCACCTGCGGCCACCTGTTGCTGAAAGGTTTCATTGGAGAGAAAAAAATAGTCAATACCATCTTTTTCCAGACCGCGCGGAGCACGACTGGTGGCTGAAATAGAGAACTCAAATTGAGGAAATCTCTTCAATAGTTCACGAACGATGGTGGTTTTGCCCGACCCGCTTGGGGCGGAAAAGAGGATGACTTTACCCATTTTATAATATATTCAGGACTTGCTCTTTGATTTTTTCCAACTCATCTTTCATCTTCACCACTAAGATTTGGATGTTCGATTCATTGGCCTTTGATCCCAGCGTATTGATTTCGCGTCCCATTTCTTGGGTGATGAAGCCCAATTTGCGACCCGGAGCCTCTTCGGCAGCGGCCACCTCGCGGAAGTAGGCGCAATGGTTGCTCAGACGTACTTTCTCTTCGGTGATGTCCAATTTTTCTAAATAGTAGATCATCTCCTGCTCCAGCCGGTTGGTGTCTATTCCTACTTGAAACTGCACCAAATTGTCACGAAGACGTGATTTGACGGTTTCAGTGCGCGCTTTTTCGAAAGGAACAACCTCTTGTTTATAGGTCTCGATCTTTTCGACCCGCTTCAGTAGGTCGGCAATGAGGATCGCGCCCTCTTGTGTCCGGAAGGCATCTAAGTGCTCAATAGCATCTGCCACAGCACCCATCAGGGCGGCGCTCTCCTCTTCGGAAATACTCTGCTCTTGCATAGAAACAACATCAGGCATCCGAAGAATGGATTGAATCAAGGCGCTGTCGATCTCTCCCGCCATGCCGTTCTCGGTGCAGATCTCCTGAATTTGCTTATAATAGATATGGAAGACCTCTTTATTTATGCGGGCAGCCGTCTCTTCAATATGAGACTCAACATTGATGGAAACATCAGCCTTCCCGCGCTGAAGAGCTTTGGTGAGCAGATTGCGAATTTCGTATTCTGATTGGCGGTAAATGCTGGGTAACTTGATATTGAGATCCATCTGCTTCGAGTTGAGCGTTCGGATTTCGACGGTTATTTTCTTTTGTGGTAACAAAGCCTCGCCTTTGCCGAAGCCTGTCATGGATTTGATCATGGTGTTTGTGTGTTAAATTTCGACAAAAATAATAAAAACTATTCAAAATACCCCCTATTTTTGCAGATGAGTAATTTTTTTGTTGAAAAGCATCTTTGGGATTGAAATAATGTTTATATTTGTAAGTCCAGAAAGACGTATGACTTAAAATTTTCAGTAAAATCAAACAAATAAGTTATGAAAAAACACAATTTTAATGCGGGACCATCTATCCTGCCACAAGAAGTAATTGAAGCCGCTGCTAAGGCCGTGCTTGATTTTAACGGTTCGGGACTTTCTCTGCTCTCGATCTCTCACCGCACCAAAGATTTTGATGCTGTGATGGAGACCGCCGACACACTCTTCCGTGAGTTGTTAGACATTCCTGCCAACTACAAAATCATCTTCTTAGGTGGTGGTGCCAGTACGCAGTTCTTTGAGGTTCCTGCCAATTTCTTGAACACCAAAGCAGGTTATGTCAACACCGGCGTATGGTCGAAGAAGGCTATTAAAGAGGCAAAGCGTTATGGTGAGGTGCAGGTTTTGGCTACTTCGGAAGACAAGAGCTTTAACTACATTCCTAAAGGATTTGCTATCCCTACCGATTTGGACTACCTCCACATCACAACCAACAACACCATTTATGGTACAGAATATCATGAAGACATCAATAGCCCAGTGCCTTTGATCGCCGATATGAGCTCCGATATTTTGTCTCGTCCAGTGGATGTTAAAAAGTATGCAATGATCTATGGTGGTGCACAGAAAAACTTAGCTCCTGCCGGTGTTACCTTCGCTATTATCCGCGAGGATCTGCTGGAGACAATCACCCGCTCACTGCCTACGATGGTTGACTATCGTACACACGTGGCTGAGAACTCGATGTTCAATACGCCTCCGGTATTCCCTATCTATGTGCTTTCTGAGACCCTGAAGTGGGCAAAGAAGATCGGTGGTGTGAAGGAAATCTACCGTCGTAACACGGAGAAAGCCGATATGCTCTATGCCGAAATCGACCGCAACCCGTTGTTCAAGGGTACAACCGCCAAAGAGGCTCGTTCTTTGATGAACATCTGCTTTGTTATGAGCGAGGGTCACGAGGATCTTGCTCCTGAATTCATGGAATTCTCCAAGTCCAAGGGTATGGTTGGCCTCAAGGGTCACCGTTTGGTTGGTGGTTTCCGCGCATCTTGCTACAATGCCCTCCCCAAGGAGAGTGTTGAGGCGCTGGTCGCTTGTATGCAGGAATTTGAACAGATGCATAAATAATAGGTATAACGAGATTACAAAATAATTTTAAATTGATCGATGGCGCGTTTCTTCACCTTCACACCAAGGAAGCGGAAGTCGGTGCCATCGATTTTTTACTTTAATAAATAGCAAAAATGAAAGTATTAGTAGCAACCGAAAAACCCTTCTCGAAGAGTGCGGTAGACGGTATCAAAGAGATTGTTGAACAGGCAGGTTTCCAATTTGCACTGTTAGAGAAATATACAGATAAAGCACAATTATTGGCTGCTGTTGCCGATGCTGATGCGCTGATTATTCGTAGTGACAAAGTGACTGCTGAGGTGATCGAGGCAGCAAAGCAACTCAAGATTGTTGTTCGTGCAGGTGCAGGTTTTGATAATGTGGATCTTGCTGCTGCTACGGCACATAAGGTGGTGGTAATGAATACCCCGGGTCAGAATTCAAACGCTGTGGCTGAGTTAGCTACTGCCTTCATGATCTTCATGTCTCGTAACTGCCTCACCCCGGGTACCGGTAAAGAGATTCAGGGTAAGACCCTCGGTATCCACGCCTATGGCAATGTTGGTAAGTTGGTTGGTCGCAAGGGTAAAGCGTTGGGCATGAACGTTATCGCGTTCGATCCTTTCATTACCGATCCCGCTGTTTTTGCAGCTGACGGTGTGAAGCAGGTGAATAGTATTGAGGAGTTGTACGCACAATCGAACTTCCTCTCTTTGCACATTCCTGCAACCGCTGAGACCAAAAAGTCGATTGGTCATAAGTTACTGACCTCAATGCCTAAGGGTGCTACCCTTGTTAATACCGCCCGCAAGGAGGTTATTGATGAGGCTGGTTTGATGCAGGCGTTGACAGAGCGTGAGGATTTGAAATATATCACTGACATCGCTGCTGAAACACAGGCTGACCTGAGCGCTAAATTCGGAAATCGTGTCTTTGCTACCGCGAAGAAGATGGGTGCCGAGACTGCTGAGGCTAACTTGAACGCCGGTCTTGCTGCTGCTCGTCAGATCATCGGTTTCTTGAAAGACGGTTGCACCAAATTCCAAGTAAATAAATAGAAAACATTGGATCGCAAATAGAAAAAGTGAAAAAGAGACGGTCTAACTGTTCCCCTTTTCACTTTTTTTCTCCGATCCCTAATAAAAAGAGATCTTATGGTAAGAATAAAACCTTTCTGCGGTATCCGCCCCCCAAAACAATATGCACCGGAGGTGGCCTCACGTCCTTACGACGTACTAAACTCGGTTGAAGCCAAAGCAGAAGCAACAGAACGTTCTCTGCTTCACATCATTAAGCCTGAGATTGATTTCGATCCCATCGCTGATGAGCACGCTCCTGAGGTATATATCAAAGCTGTTGAGAATTTCAAGCTTTGGCGGAAGAATGGCTGGTTGGCCAAAGACGAGGAGGAGCACTACTATGTATATGCACAGACCATGAATGGTCGTACGCAATATGGTTTGGCTATGTGCTGCCATTTCCAAGACTACCTCTCTGGCGCAATCAAAAAACATGAGCTGACCCGCACCGACAAGGAAGAGGATCGCATGATGCACGTGCGCAATCAGGAGGCCAATGTTGAGCCGGTATTTTTTGCTTATCCCGATAATGCCGAGATCGACAAGATCGTGGCTGACGTGGTGAAAAACAATGCTCCTGAATACGATTTCACCGCTAAGGAAGATGGTTTTGGTCATCATTTTTGGGTGATTAACGATAAGAAGACCAACGATCGCATTACAGAGATTTTCGCGAAGATCCCTGCCCTTTATGTAGCTGATGGACACCATCGTACGGCTGCTGCTGCGCGTGTAGGTCAAGAGTATATGTCCAAGAATCCGCACCATACCGGTAACGAAGAGTATTGCTATTTCTTGGCTGTCACCTTCCCCGCCAGTCAGTTGCGTATTATTGACTACAACCGCGTGATGAAGGATCTCAACGGAATGACCCCTGCGCAACTTCTTGAGGCGCTGAATAAGGATTTCACCGTGGAGAAAAAGGGTGCTACCACCTATCATCCCACCGGTTTACACAACTTCTCGATGTATCTCGATGGTGCTTGGTATAGCCTCACCGCCAAAGCCGGCACCTATAATGACAACGATCCTATCGGGGTGTTGGATGTAACGGTACTGTCGAATTTAGTTCTTGATAAGTTATTCGATGTCAAAGATCTACGTACCTCCAAGCGTATTGATTTCGTGGGTGGTATTCGTGGTTTGGAAGAGTTGAAACGCCGTGTGGACAGCGGGGAGATGAAGGCGGCTTTTGCCCTCTATCCTGTCTCTATGCAGCAACTCATCCACATTGCCGATACGGGGAATATCATGCCTCCAAAGACAACGTGGTTTGAGCCGAAACTCCGCTCTGGTGTAGTTATTCATACCTTTGAAAAGAAATAAACAACCAATACAGGAAGGCTATGGTCATCCCTGTATTTATTAATTAACCTAAAATCTGATAGCTTATGAAATGGTTCTTGAAATGTATTCGGAATTATGTGACCTTTAAAGGTCGCGCACGGCGAAGTGAGTATTGGAATTTTGTACTCTTTATGACTATTTTGTTGATTATCGCAAAAATAGTCGACTTGGCTTGTTCCAGTAGTATCATTGCTTCGATTGTCGCTCTTTTCCTATTCCTGCCGTGGTTGGCGGTACAGGTCCGTCGTCTGCACGATACAGGGAGAAGTGGTCTGCGGATTTTGTGGTACTACCTTACCAATGTGATTTGGGTGGTCGTATTAATCGTTATGGCTGGTTTCTCCATCTTCATTAATCCAAATCCGGAGGATTTAATGGCTCTTGGTGGTGGTTTTCTGGCAATCTTTTTGGTGGGTCTTCTGGTATGCTTTATTTGGCAGATCCTCTTCTTGGTTTGGTCCTGCATCAATGGCGATTCCGGTGCTAATAAATACGGTGATGATCCAAAAACTTTAAGTGAATAATTTTTTTCTGATCTACGAGGACGGTTGCTGTTTTGCAACCGTCCTTTTTTTTGTGCTTTGCACTCTCCCTGCGAAGAGTATCTCAAGGGTATCTCTCAAGGTGATAGAGAACAGATTAAAACATTTTTTGTAAAAAAGTAGTCTAAATGGTATCACCCAATGTGATTTTTCCGTATATTTGTAAGGATTGTATGGACTAAACCCATCGAACAGTCAAAAACAGGTGAAAAACAAGAAATCACTCATATAAAAAACGTCAAATATGGCAAAAATCAAAGGTACGATCGTTGTCGACAAGGAGCGCTGTAAGGGGTGCGGAGTCTGTGTGTCTTCGTGTCCATGTCAAGTGCTGGCGCTGTCGGCAGAGGTCAACAGCAAAGGTTATCCCGTGGCACATATGATCAATCCGGATGCTTGCACGGGTTGTGCATCGTGCGGCATCATCTGCCCCGATAGCTGCATTACGGTGTATCGACAAAAATTCGAATAAATTATGGCAGAGAAAGAAGTAAAGTTAATGAAAGGCAACGAAGTGATCGCCTATGCTGCGATTCGCTACGGTTGCGATGGCTACTTCGGCTACCCGATCACTCCACAATCGGAGGTGATGGAGACCCTTATGGAACTCAAACCTTGGGAAACCACAGGTATGGTCGTTCTGCAAGCGGAGAGCGAAGTGTCGTCTGTGAATATGGTCTATGGCGGAGCTGCAACAGGCAAACGTGTGATGACCTCTTCATCCAGCCCCGGTATCAGTTTGATGGCCGAGGGTTTAAGTTATTTAGCAGGTGCTGAATTGCCCTGTTTAATTGTCAACTGCCAACGTGGCGGCCCGGGCTTGGGTACGATTCAACCTTCTCAGGGTGACTACTTTCAGGCTTGCAAGGGCGGTGGTCACGGTGACTACCACTTGATCGTCTTAGCGCCTAACTCGGTGCAGGAGATGCACGACCACGTAGCTTTGGCTTTTGATTTGGCCTTCAAATATCGTAATCCGGCTATGATTTTGGCTGATGGTGCGATTGGTCAAATGATGGAAAAAGTGGTGCTTGCACCACAGCGTGCACGCAAGACGGATGCTGAAATCAAAGCCGAATGCAAGAGCTGGGCTGCTTATGGCAAACCAGCTGACAGGGAGCGTAATGTAGTGACTTCTCTTGAGTTGAAGTCAGAAATCATGGAGCAGATCAACTTGCGTTTGCAGGCGAAATACAAGGCCATGGAGGCTAATGAAGTTCGCTATGAAGCGATTGATTGCGATGATGCAGACTATGTTATTGTAGCCTTCGGTTCATCAGCACGTATCTGCTCGGCAACGGTCGAGATGGCTCGTGCCGAGGGTCTCAAAGTGGGTTTATTGCGTCCTATCACGCTCTACCCTTTCCCCACACAGGTGATTGCCGACTTGGCAAAGCGCGGTGTCAAAGGTTTCCTCAGTGCTGAACTGAATGCCGGCCAAATGGTCGAGGATGTGAAACTTGCCGTCAACGGTGTTGCACCGGTTGATCATTACGGACGTCAGGGCGGTATGCTCTTCACGCCCGATGAAGTGCTGCAAGCACTCAAAGACAAACTGATTAAAAAGTAAAGACTATGGCAGAGGTTGAAATCAAAAAAGAAAATTTAATACATACGAAGCCTAAGCTCATAACCGCAAACGTTATGCACTACTGCCCCGGTTGTAGTCACGGTACGATCCATAATTTGGTGGCCGAAGTGATTGAGGAGATGGGACTTGAGGAGAAGACAATAGCTGTCTCTCCAGTAGGCTGTGCGGTATTCGCTTACAATTACATCGATGTCGACTGGATCGAAGCCGCTCACGGACGTGCTTTGGCTATTGCTTCGGCAGTGAAACGCCTGCATCCCGATACCCTCGTCTTCACCTACCAAGGTGATGGTGACTTGTCAGCTATCGGTACAGCAGAATCCATTCATGCAGCTGCGCGTGGTGAAAACGTTGTGGCTATCTACGTCAACAATGCCATCTATGGCATGACAGGTGGGCAAATGGCTCCTACTACCCTCTTGGGTATGAAGACGGCAACAACTCCCTATGGACGTGATCCCCGCTTAAATGGTTATCCTTATAAAATTGCCGAGATGATGGCTCACTTAGACGGTGCAACATTTATTACCCGCCAAAGTGTTCACACACCCGCCAATGTGCGTAAGTGCAAGAAAGCCATTCGCAAGGCATTCGAAAATTCGATGGCCGGCAAGGGATTTTCCTTGGTAGAGATCGTGTCAACCTGCAACAGCGGTTGGAAGATGTCTCCCGTTGCGGCCAACGGATGGTTGGAGCAGAATATGCTTCCATTCTATCCGCTGGGTGATATTAAAGATGTAAAGTAGGAGGACAAGACGATGAAAGAAACTTTAATTATAGCAGGATTCGGAGGACAAGGCGTCCTCTCGATGGGTAAAATTTTGGCCTATTCCGGTGTTATGCAGGATTACGAAGTAACATGGATGCCCTCTTACGGTCCCGAAATGCGTGGTGGTACGGCAAATGTGACGGTGATCCTTTCCGACAAACGGATCTCATCACCTATTGCTCATGAATTTGACACGGCCATCATTCTGAACCAACAGTCGATGGATAAGTTTGAGGCTCAGGTGAAAGCAGGCGGGGTGTTGATTTATGACACCAATGGCATTACACGTCACCCTCAGCGTAGGGATATTTCGATCTACACGATTGACGCAACAGAAGAGAGTGCTCGTATGGGACAAGCCAAACTATTCAACACCATGATCCTTGGTGGATACTTAAATGTATGCCCGGTGGTTAAGATGGAGAACGTGATGGTTGGCCTGAAAAAGTCACTGCCAGAACGTGCTTGGAAGATGCTTCCCGAAAATGAGAAGGCTATTAAGCATGGTGCAGAGATGATTAAGAAGGTCCGCTAATTAGCTCCTATTTAAAAGCAGGTTCACAAAAATGTGAGCCTGCTTTTTTGTGTTATCACCTCTTTATTTCTCCCGTGTACGGATGATGATCACTCCATTCCCACCGCGAAGACCATACATATTAGTACCTTTTTGAACCTCCACAGACTTAACATCGTGGATGTTGATCGTGGCCAAAGAACTGATCGGAGTACCGTCACAAATAATGAGAGGTTCGTTATTGGAGTTGATGGAGTTCATGCCACGGATATAGAGCTGGCCGTTGACAATAACCATTCCCGGAACAAGTGCCGCAATGGCTTTCTGGAGATCCGTATAGCCTTGTTGAACCATCATTTCTCCCGATAATCCTGAGGCGCTGGAGGTGTATTCACGGCGTTTTACGTACCCAAATCCGCTGTCTACCAATGAACTATCTTCTGCGCATTGAGGCTGCTCGCCGTCAGCCCAAAATACTTTGATGCTACGGCGATTTTGAATAGGAATTTCTACGCTTTTACGTTGATAGGTTAAAATCAGGGTGTCATCACCCTTGATGTTGGTGAGGCCAAACTGACCATATTTATTGCAAATGGTAAACGAATTCCGATTTTTTACGCTCACTTTGGCCTTAATTCCATCTCCTGAGAGGGTGGTAATCAGACCATTAAAAGGAGTAACGGTTGGGTTGTTCTGAGCCTGAAGAAAGGCAGCGCTGAACAGTGCGAAGAATAGAAGCAGAAGCCGTTTCATAATAATAAGATTAAAAATACGAAGTAAAGATAGTGTAAAAAAGAGAAAAATAGATCACACTTCCGTATTTTTCTAAAAAATATGTTTTACTGACAGGTGTATTCTCCTACATCGCGCCAGCCCGCGAGTTGTTCTCGGATCTCCATACGTCGCTTCCCAGCTAATTGGAGCGAGATGATGCGAATAAATCCATCAGCGCAAGCCACATCCATATAAGTGCGACCATCACTTTCTACCCCACCACTTGGACAATTATGGACCTTGGGTGAAAACGCTATTTCGAAAATTTTAGCGGTAGATGCTTCTGCCCCTGCACAGTATAATTTCGTCCATGCCGCCGGATATGGTGATAATCCATGCACAAAATGCACGATGCGTTCGCCACTCCATGTCCAATCAATCAAGCAGTCTTCTTTGAAGATCTTGGGTGCAGGTTTGAGTGTAGACTCGTCACAATCAGCTTGTTCGATGGGTGCGAAGTTGCCGGATGCTATTTTGTCTACGGTTTTTGTGACAAGGGCAGAACCGAGGGTCATGAGTTTTTCGTAAAGTGTGCCAACAGTATCTTCGGGGTGAATGGGAAGGTGTATTTGATCAATGATGCCTCCCTTGTCGATTTCTGTGTTGAGCAAAAAGGTGGTGACGCCGGTCTCTTTTTCGCCATTGATGATAGCCCAGTTGATGGGTGCTGCACCACGATACTGTGGTAGTAAGGAGGCATGAAGGTTAAAAGTACCATGTGTGGGCATTGCCCAAATTATTTCGGGTAGCATACGGAAGGCGATGACGATCCCCAAGTCGACCTTGAGCGCACGCATGGCCTCCACAAAGGTGGGATCTTTGAGCTTTTCGGGTTGTAGAATTGGCAGACCCAATTCACGAGCAGCAATTTTCACATCGCTTTCGTGTAACTTTTGCCCGCGCCCAGCTGGTTTGTCTGGTGTGGTGACAACGGCAACAACTTGATAACCCCCATCTACCAGCGCACGGAGCGATGCTACGGCAAACTCTGGTGTACCCATAAATACGATGCGTAAATCCTTTGTGTTCATATACTTCTAAACGTTATATCAATTAAAATAGATGTGACCTACCCTCTCTTCGCTGCCTGTTTATGCCAACGATGAAGTAGATACTCTTTTGCAGCTTTGTATTTGCCAATATACCAATCTGTATCCAATAAAGCAGAGTCATTGGTGGCTTTATAGGTCAAATAGACGGCAATGGGAGCCAGAATAAAGGACGACAGCCACATTCCATAGACGCTCTCCCAAATTCCCTCTTTAGCCATTTTCTCTCCTGATAGACTGATGATATAGTAAATGACGAAGAAAATGACAGAGATGACGATCGGCATACCTAAACCACCTTTGCGGATAATAGCTCCAAGAGGTGCGCCAATCAAGAAAAAGATCATGATAGATATAGGGAGCGAAATCTTGCGATGCCACTCTACTTTGCTACGATAGAGTTGATTTAAAGCCTCCTTGGCCGAACCTTCATCGAAGGAGAACATATTACGAGAATTGCCGGCCCGCATACTGGCTTGCCCCCATATTTTTGCTCGGGTACGCAAGTCGAGATTGGGCAGAGAATCGAGAATGTCGATGTTGCTGAAGTCACTTTTGTCTACCTGTAAACTATCCGGTAGAGCCAACACGGTATTGTCTTGTGCAAACACTTGTTCTTTCAACAAAGGTTCGTAAGAGCGTGTGGTGGCGGTATTTACAGTCTTTTCCAACGAATCAATATCAAGCTGTAACTCATTGATATTTTTGGTTTGACTATTCGAATAACGATTGGCATCGGTGCGCTCCATATCGAAACCATCCATGGGGATACTACCTTGTTGCAGATCGAAAATGTGATGGCGTAGAGAGCTATTGCTATACCATTGACTGTTGCGTGTTTGTTCGTATGTCTGTCCTTGATACAATGTGACTAAAAGGAATTGTTTATCGTCTGACAGCCGAATATAGCCCGAATCAGCCACGGTGGTTGTCATATTGCCGGAGATGTTACGGTTATCATAAATGAGTACATCTGTCAGCAGTCCCGTTTCAGGGTTTTGTTTTCCTACACGAATGCTCATATTCTCAATGCCGTTAAAAAACAGGCCATCCTGAAATTCGATGGTCTGCTTTTGTTGCCGAATATCATAGATGATACTGAACATCTTCTTTTGAGAATATGGGACTAAGTTATTGATTACAAAGAAACTGCCAATGGCGATTAGACTGACAACGATGAGTAGCGGACGCATGATGGTCGGTAGAGATATGCCGGCCGACTTCATGGCTAACAACTCGTAATTCTCGCCTAAATTACCCATTGTCATGATCGCGGCCAAGAGCATGGCTAAAGGCAATCCCATGGGGATCATGTTGGCCATGGCATAAAACATCAACTCGATGATGATGCTCATATCGAGCCCTTTGCCGACAAACTCATCAATATAGCGCCAAATGAAATTCATCATCAGCACAAACATCACGATGAAGAAGGTGAGCAACATGGGCCCTAAGTAGGACTTCAGTACGAGTTTATAGATGGTTTTCATGAATCGTCAATGCTTTTTTGCCACGCAAAGTTAATAACTTTACTACTATAAGCGTAAAAGTGAGGGTGAATATTATGGCCGCACCAGGAGGAACTTCTAAATGGTAGCTCACAATAAGTCCCACCACATTTGCTAAAACGGCCACCAAGGCCGCTCCCGCGGTGATGGTGCGGTAAGATTTGGAAAATGTATTGACAATTACCGCGGGCAGGGTGAGCAGAGAGAGTAGCAGTACAATACCCATGATGCGAATGGAGAGTACGATGGTTAGCGCAATCACCGCCGACATAATGTAGGAGATGAGTTTGGTTGGAATACCTTGGCTACGAGCAAAGTCGCGGTCAAAGGCGACATACATGATGGGACGCAACCAGAAAAATGCACCGATAAGGATTACGATTGTCAGCACCAAGAGCGCGATCACATCAGTCTCAGTGACGGTGATGATGCTACCAAACATGAAGCTGGCAAGGTCGCCTGAGGTGTATCCAGGACGCAGGCTCATGAAAAGTGCGCCGATAGCCATTCCGACCGACCAAATAATGCCAATGGCCGAATCTTCGCGAATGCGCCCTCGATCGGTTGCCCACTCGATTCCCAAAGCGGATAATACCGCAAAAAGAGTTGCTCCTAAGATGGGGTTTATCCCTAAATAGAAAGCAATACCAAGCCCTCCAAATGAGGAGTGTGTGATGCCTCCCGACAAAAATACCATGCGCCGACAGACGACATAAGTGCCTATAATACCGCAAGTTATACCTGACAGAACACACGCTAATAGCGCGTGGCTCAGATAATTGTATTGCATCAGGTCGTTGAAAAATTCCATGGTGGGTTGACTGCACTTCTTTTTAGGCTGACAAAATTACATAAACTTTTCCGATTCTCGCGCAGATTTTGTAATTTCGCCGAGCAATAATTAGGAATATGCAACAGCGACGTGTTAGTTTCCATACTTTGGGCTGTAAGCTCAATTTTTCAGAAAGTTCAACTTTGGCGCGCCAATTTGAGCAAGGTGGATTTATGCGGGTATCTCCCAGTGAGCCCGCTGATATTTGTGTGATCAACAGTTGTTCGGTCACTGAGCATGCCGATAAAAAGTGTCGAAATTTAATTCGCAAGTTGCATCGGAACAATCCGGCGGCTATTATTGCGGTTACAGGTTGTTATGCCCAACTAAAGCCATATGAAATAGCCGCCATAGAAGGTGTTGATATTGTGTTGAGCAATAATGATAAAGGAGCGTTATATCAACGTGTTTCTAAGTTAACAGGTAAAAGTAATGCACAGGTTTTTCCTTGTGAGACAGATCTGCTAACCAACTTCTTCGCTGCTTTTTCGAGTGGGGATCGCACACGTGCATTTCTGAAAGTGCAAGATGGGTGCGATTATAAATGTGCATACTGTACCATCCATTATGCGCGAGGGTCGAGCCGTAATATGCCCATCGCCAACTTGGTAGCCGAAGCAGAGCAGATTGCGGCAGGCGGACAAAAGGAGATTGTCATCACGGGAGTTAATACGGGTGATTTTGGGCGGACGACAGGCGAGACTTTTTTGGCACTTTTGCAGGCACTAAATGAGGTTGTTGGGATCGAGCGCTACCGTATTTCATCTATCGAACCAAACTTGTTAACTGATGAAGTAATAGCATTTTGTGCTACCTCACCTAAATTTCAACATCACTTTCATATACCGCTACAAAGTGGATCGGATCGCATTTTGGGATTGATGCGCCGCCGCTACACCACAGCACGCTTTGCTGATCGTGTCGCTGCCGTTCGGCGCATGATGCCCGATGCCTTTATCGGCATTGATGTCATCGTTGGATTCCCCGGCGAGACGGAGGAGGATTTTCGGCAAACCTATGATTTTTTGGAGCATCTATCCCCGGCCTATCTCCATATATTTCCCTACTCCGAACGTCCCGGTACACCGGCGATTGATTTTGCCAATAAGGTACAGGCCTCGGTGGCGACAGATCGAGCGGCTCATTTAGAGAAATTATGTGAGCGTCTTCATCGTGATTTTTGTGCGCAAGCTATTGGTAAGCAAGCGGATGTCCTTTTCGAAAGTACGCTACGAGGAGGGATGATGTATGGCTTTACGGGAACTTACCGGAGGGTCAAAGTGGCCTACGATCGCAAGTGTATCAACACCATCTGTTCGGTGAACCTCATGGAGATAGACGAAAGCAATGATCTGCTGGGCGAAATCAGGAATTAAATGACTATATTTGCAAAAAAATTAAGAAGATGACAGGGATTCGTAAACGGGTGACGATCGGCTTTTTAAGTATTGTGTGTTTACTCTTCTTTTCCGGGATGATTTCTTACTTTGAATTGAGGTATTTGAGCCGCGATACGGATGAGATATTAAAAGCCAACCGCCGGAATATTGAATTGGCCAAAGATCTGCTTCGGGCGGCACACGAACAGAATATAGCCTCTATTCAACTCGCATTTTTTGGGGATCATAGTTATGATAGTATCTGCCTAACGAGTATGCACCAGTTAGAACAGACCTTGGCCATCGCGCAAGAGGAGTCTGTTGATAAATCCAGTTTAGATTCTTTGGCACAGACAACGGCCGAATTACGGTTTTTGATCAATGGTTTTTTGACACAAAATTTGACCACTATACCGGACTCTTTGCACGTGGATTCGCTCCTATATGCCCAACAGAGCCTGAAATTAAAAAATGAAAATTGGTATCACAACCAATATGATAGTTTGTATCGACAACTCACCTCGTCCATTCAAAGCTACATGACATACTCCCAAAGTTCATTAGCGCCACGAGCCGAACAGGTGAAGAAAAATGCTTCGCGTGCGGTCACACCCGTGCTGATTTCACTCTTGGTAATGATTGCCATTGTGCTGATGCTCTTCTATTTCATGACCATCTATTGCGTGAATCCAATTGTGGGTATCAACAAGCGATTGGGCGACTATCTCTCTTTTCATATTCCTTTTAAATCCATTCCGGGCAGTCGAGATGAAATAGCGGCATTGCAAGAGAAGATAGAGACCTTGATAACTATTTCTAAGCAGCCAAAAGCGTAACCAATTATGAGATTCGGCGTTGTTTTGCGATATGTGGGTGTGGTGATGCTATTCATCGCCCTGTTTATGCTGATTTCGGCAGTAATCTCCTATGTTAATGGCCCAGATTCATCCTTTTATCCGCTGTTATTATCTACTATGTTGACGGCTCTATTGGGTGCTTTCCCGTTGATCTTTGTTGACAAGCAAGAGCAAATAAACACCAAGGAAGGATATTGTATTGTTGTGGGTTCGTGGCTTTTAGCTTGTGTAGTTGGGATGTTCCCCTATCTGATGTGGGGTGGTGAATTTACCCTGATCAATGCTTGGTTCGAAATCGTCTCAGGCTTTACCACCACGGGCGCAACGATCTTACATGATGTGGAAGCCCTTCCGCGTGGTTTGATGTTTTGGCGGATGTCTTCAACGTGGGTTGGAGGTATGGGTGTGGTAATGTTTGCCCTATTGATCTTGCCTTCGCTGGGGCGAAGTAAAAAGATGCTCTCCAATGTGGAGCTGTCGCCCATGGCTCAAGATGATTACCATTACCGTGCACAGATGATTGTACACATTCTGTTAGTGGTTTATGTCGGTTTGACGGCGCTGTCCACTGTGCTACTTAAAATGGCCGGCATGAATTGGTTTGATGCCCTTTCACACGCCATGTCAGCTTGTGCAACCAGTGGCTTGGGAACGAAAAATTTAAGTATTGCCTATTATGATAGTGTCGCTATTGATATTATTCTGATCTTTACGATGGCCATGTCAGGTATCCATTTCGGCTTGATATACGCCACGGTAACGGGTAAGGCTAACAACATTTTACGTTCAGAGATCACACGCTTCTATTTAGGAGTGCTGTTCTTCGGAAGCATCGCCATAGCATTGAGTCTATTGATAGGGGGCATCTACCCCAATTTTTGGACGGCGCTTCGTTATTCCACCTTCCAATTTGTCTCATTGGTCTCCACATCAGGTTTTTCAACTGCCGACAGCAATGTGTGGACCTCTTTTGCCATCGTGCTATTAATTTTTGGATCCATAGCCTGTGCCTGCGCGGGATCTACCGCTGGCGGTATGAAGATGAATCGTGTATTGTTGGCTTTCAAGACCTTGCGAGCACGTTTGCGTCAACAGCAACATCCAAATGCGATTATCCGCATTCGAATAGATGGTGTCATTCAAGAGGAGGAGTTGGTGCATACCGCGATGGTCTTTATTGTGGCTTATGTCTTGTTCTTGTTGTTGGGGACACTGGTGGCCACGCTCTTTGGAACGGATATACTGACTGGCTTTTCAGGTGCGGTAGCTTGTATGGGTAATGTCGGCCCGGGTTTTGGTGCGGTAGGCTCTATGAGCAATTATGCCGATTTGCCCGGCATGGTTAAATTTTCCAATTCATTATTGATGCTCTTTGGACGTTTAGAGATTTTTGGATTAATTCAGTTGTTCTTTATTAAATGGTGGAGATAAGAATGTTTAGAATAGTTAAGATCACAACTTTACTTTTTGCTATTATTTTCGGTTTTGAAGTCCTTGCACAACCGGTGTCGCCACGTATTTCCGGTTTGGAGGGGAATGGTGAATACCTCGCGTTGCTTCGCGAAGATCGCGCACTTCAGATGCGGGAAGATTCGGTCGCTCATCGAATGGAGGGGGTGCGTCAACTTTTTCGGGAGCAACCGGAAGAGCGAGAACGTTATGGCACAGAAATACTTCAGATGGAAGAGGCCATTTTTAAATTGCGTAGTACCAAAAGCAAATTGATTGATCGAATTAATATCATCGAACAGAATTGGGTGCTCGCCTATATGACAGGGGCAACCAAAGATCAGCTTGTAGATACGGTTCATACAGAGCCCTCCATACGTCATGATCTACCCGCATTGTTGTATCATCCATATTTCAAAGCAAATTTATCCGTTGCGGATTATGCTGCTCTTCAGGTTGCCCAGCAAAAAGAGAGACAAATAGTGGCTACGGTCAACTGTTATGCGGATAATTATGCACAACGGCAGGAGCTTCATGATAAATACATGGTGGCAACCAAGGAGTCAATGGCGGGTGATATTTATGATAAATATTTAACAGTGAGCAAAATGGGTGATGTGCTGAATGACTCTATCGCCATGCTTTGGAGTGCTATATTCGACAGTAAAACATACGCTTATGGCTATGTGTTGGATAAACTTCGCCACGAGGAACTGCTCTCTCAAGAGACCGAGCAACTGGCCAAGGTGCAACGTCAAATAGCCTCTTTGCAGGGGGTCTATGCTTCGGATGCACTTGTCCGATATTTTTTACAAAAACAAGCAGTTTCCAACTATGAACTATCTGTGGCGAAGGTGCTCAATGTGTCTCTATCGAATGATTCATTGATGCAACCAAGTATTCAATATCGACTTTCGAAAATCGAGTTGAAGCAACGATCTTTCATTCCTTATGAGCCCCTCCTTTTTACCTCAAAGAGCAAATACAACGCCCAACACCCTATTCCGACCTGCAAAGTTTATGAACATGGTGTGATCTACCGTGTGCTACTTGGATCGTTTCGTTCTAAACAGGCACTCCCGATCTTTAAAGGAGCTTCTCCGCTGGCTTATGATGAAGATGATCAAGGGCTTATTCGCTATTATGCGGGTGGATTTGCGACCAAAGCAGAGGCCGAGATTGCTCAAAATGAGTTGCTGAAAAAAGGATTCCGCAAACCGGAATTGGTGGTTTGGATTGATGGTGTGGCGGAGAATGTGTCACAACAAGAGCGCACCAATACAGTGCAAGGTTACCGTGTGGAAATCACGGGTACGCAAGCTCTCTCCGACCCTATCAAAACAGCGATTCTCAAGTATGCCGCCGGTCGAGAGATCTCTCGCTTGGGACAAGATTTTTTTGTGGTCGGCACTTTCGATGATCGTGCCGTGGCCACCAAAGTTGCACAGGCGGTGGCGCAAATTGATGATCAATTAGAGATAAAGATCACCGAAACACATCCTTAACCGATTTTTTTCGTATCTTTATAGCCAAAACATCGGAATGCGCACAAGGTTGGTGCCTATGACGGATGTGGACGTTCTTTTCAGTAAGCGAACTTACTTAAAAACAATTAGCTATGTGGTTCATAGGATTACTCATTTTCTTCGGGCTCATTTTCTTGGTGGCGGAAATAGTTTTGTTGCCGGGACTTTCGATTGGCGGTATTCTATCCTTGTCTTGCTATGGATGTGCCGGATACCTTGCTTTTAGGGATTTTGGATCGACAGCAGGCACGATTATTATTGTCATTATTTTGCTCCTTTCTGTGGCGGCTGTGGCGGTGTCGCTACGTTCTAAAACGTGGCAGCGCTTCTCCTTACATCAAAAAGTCGGTGAGGCCATGATGCCCACGCCAGAGCAGGATGACGTAAAAATTGGGGATCGGGGTACTACCCTTTCGCGTCTGTCCCCCATGGGAACGGTGGAAATTCGTGGTAAGATATACGAGGCCAAACACATCTCTGGTTATGTCGATCCACAAACAGAGGTCGAGGTTGTAGGCTTTACCAATTCCAATGTGATCGTAAAAACAATGAAACATTAAACAATAAAGTGTATGGAAATGGAAACTGGCATGGTGGTTCTTGTGGCCTGTGTCGCCTTATTTGCCGTTTGGCTTCTTTTTTATTTTATTCCCGTGGGACTGTGGTTTTCGGCCTTGGTTTCAGGTGTGCGGATCAGTCTTTTACAGCTGATCTTGATGCGTTGGCGTAAAGTGCCACCCTCAACGATCGTCTCCTCTATGATCGAAAGTACCAAGGCGGGATTGAGTCTCGATCCCAATGAATTGGAAGCCCACTATTTAGCGGGTGGTAATGTCTCCAATGTGGTGCATGCTTTGGTGTCGGCGCAGAAAGCCAATATCATGCTCGATTTTAAGATGGCGACGGCCATTGACTTGGCTGGTCGAGATGTGTTTGAGGCGGTGCAGATGTCGGTGAATCCCAAGGTGATCAACACGCCTCCGGTGGCTGCTGTGGCCAAAGATGGTATTCAGTTGATCGCCAAAGCACGTGTTACCGTGCGTGCCAACATCAAGCAATTAGTCGGTGGCGCTGGTGAAGAGACGGTCTTAGCACGTGTAGGTGAGGGTATTGTGTCTTCTATTGGCTCGGCTGCTTCGCATAAAATCGTGTTGCAAAATCCGGATTCTATCTCTCGTGTAGTACTTGAAAAGGGGTTGGATGCCGGTACAGCATTCGAAATTCTTTCGATTGATATTGCCGACATTGATGTAGGTAAAAATATCGGAGCACAGCTTCAAATGGATCAGGCTCAAGCTGATAAGAATATCGCTCAAGCCAAGGCTGAAGAGCGTCGTGCCATGGCTGTTGCTCTTGAACAAGAGAATAAAGCCAAAGCACAAGAGGCGCGTGCCAAGGTGATTTTGGCCGAAGCCGAAATTCCTTTGGCCATGGCAGAGGCCTTCCGCAATGGGAATTTGGGAATCATGGATTATTACAAGATGAAAAATATTATTGCCGATACAACCATGCGGGATAGTATTGCCAAGCCTGTGGAGAAGAAATAGATCGACAATGGAGCATCAATAGGGATGGAGGCTTTGGCTTTTCCATCCCTATTTTTTTCTCCCTGATCCAGTATTTTGCAGGGCTCTCAACTTTCAGCCCTTCGATTTGCACATAGACTATTGGTTCATATGGGCATAAGTCTCCTCTATCTGTTCAATTTTATTTTGCAATTAAAAATAATGCATTATCTTTGTAGCCGATTCTAATGCCGATCATCCGATCGTGTACAAATCAAAATAAACATAAGATTAGAAAAATATGCAAGATTTAAAAGCGCTGGAAAGTAAGAGTCTGGCGGAATTGCGCGAAATAGGAACTGTTTTGGGGCTGGATACTGCCATGGTTAAAAAACACGACCTAATCGAGAAAATAATTGCACAGACTACCACAGAGACACCGTCTCCTGCTCCTAAGGTAGCACCAACACCCCCAAAAGAACATATACCCGCCAAACGTGGTCGTCGCCCTCGGCTCGCCAAAGAGGAGGTTGCTACACCAGTAGCTATGCCAATCTATAAAGAAGAGACCACACCGGAGGCTGTGGCTCTACCCGAGATAATCATTCCCGTAGAGCCATCAGAGGAGGTTGAGTTACCGGAAACAATCGCTACCGAGCCTGTTACACCATCCGCCGAAAGTCTTCTGCCACCCAAACGCCGTGGTCGCAAGCCCGGGAAAGTTCAGGAGCAGCCTCATCAACAAGTAACTCCTGTTGTGACTACACCCGTGGTGAATGTCACCCCCAAGGTAACTGCTAAAGAGCCGGTTGCAGTCACTCCAGAGGTGATCACCAAAGACGATTTTGCCGGTGAGATTGCCGGTGAAGGCGTATTAGAGGTGATGCCTGATGGTTATGGATTCCTCCGTTCCGCTGATTATAACTACCTTAATTCCCCCGATGATATTTATGTATCCCCTTCGCAGATCAAGCTTTTTGGTCTCAAAGCCGGAGACACCGTTCTCGGTACGATTCGTCCTCCAAAAGAGGGGGAGAAATATTTCCCTCTGGTGCGGGTCAACGAAATCAATGGACTAACGCCCGAATATATTCGTGACCGCGTACAATTTGAATACATGACACCCCTTTTCCCTACGGAGAAATTCTGCCTGACCGGCAAAGGGCACAATAATTTGTCAAACCGTATTATTGACCTCTTTTCGCCCATTGGCAAAGGTCAACGCGGACTGATCGTTGCCCAACCCAAAACCGGTAAGACGATGTTGTTGCAATCCATTGCCAATGCGATTGCAGATAATCATCCGGAGGTTTATATGATTGTGCTACTGATTGATGAACGCCCTGAGGAGGTTACCGAAATGGCGCGTAATGTCAAGGCAGAGGTCGTTGCTTCTACCTTTGATGAGCAGGCATCTCGGCACGTGAAGGTAGCTGAAATGGTTCTTGAAAAGGCGAAACGAATGGTCGAATGTGGGCATGATGTGGTGATTTTCTTAGATTCCATCACCCGTTTGGCACGTGCATATAACTCTGTGCAACCAGCTTCAGGTAAGGTGCTTTCAGGTGGTGTCGATGCCAATGCGCTCCATAAACCCAAGCGATTCTTCGGTGCAGCACGTAATACGGAGGAGAAGGGTTCGCTGACGATCATCGCCACCGCGCTAATCGAAACGGGTTCCAAGATGGATGAGGTAATCTTTGAGGAGTTTAAGGGTACGGGTAATATGGAACTTCAACTGGATCGTAAGCTCTCCAACAAGCGGGTCTACCCTGCTGTCGATGTGATTGCATCGGGTACACGGCGCGAAGATTTGTTGCTACCGCGTGAGGTGCTGAGCCGCACATGGGTGTTGCGCAAATATCTGTCTGATATGACACCTGTTGAGACGATGGATTTCTTGCAAAAGCAGATGAGTATGACCGAGACCAATGAGGAATTTTTAGCTACAATGAATCAATAAGAGAGATGAAAAGGTGGATTGTTATTTTGATTTGTGGCTTCGTAGCGCACACACCGGTGCACGCTTGGGGGCTTCAGGGGCATGATATAACGGCCTATATTGCCGAATGCAATCTTACACCTCAAGCAGCAGCAAAGGTCGACAAGATTTTAGACGGCTATTCTCCTGTCTATTGGTGTAACTGGATGGATGTTGCCAGCCACACACCTGAATATGCCTATACGCGGTCATGGCACTATTTAAATATTGACGAGGGGCAGACCTATGAATCTATGGCGCGCAACCCCAAAGGAGATGTTGTGACGGCGGTGACGATGATTGTCAAATTGTTAAAAGAGCGTAACTTTGAGCCGGAGAAGGAGGCTGAATATTTGAAAATGTTGATCCATCTTGTGGGCGATGTGCACTGTCCGATGCATTCGGGACGGAAGAGCGATTTCGGAGGCAATCGGGTTGCGGTGCAATTCTTTGGTCGGGATACAGATCTCCATTCGGCTTGGGACTCTTCGATGGTTTATACTGCACACAAATGGAGTTATACAGAGTGGCAAAAACAACTGGATCGACTCTCGAAAGAGGAAATTGCACAGATCGAGCGTGGTGAGCCATCCGATTGGTTGAAAGAGGCACACGATATTTGTATCCAAATTTATGCCGATACCCCTGCGGGTACGAATATTTCATATAATTACATGGCCAAATACACGCCGGTTGTTGAGAAGCAATTACTGTATGGAGGATATCGTTTGGCGGGTCTGCTGAATGAAATCTATCAATAGTCGCATATATCTTTCAAAAATCCAGCCACCCATTTCAGGTGGCTGAGTTTTTTATAATTAAGTGGAGTTGCAATTCTCATTTGTGTTGAGTAAATTGCGCCCAAAAATAACTATATGACACATTCACACGCTCATTTACCAGCCTCGGTCAACCTGACACAGGCGCTCATGATAGGGATAGCACTCAATGTCAGCTATGCGGCAGTGGAGTGCGGTATAGGGATCTATTACCACTCCATGGGACTTATTTCCGATGCAGGACATAATTTGAGCGATGTGGTAAGCCTGATTTTAGCACTTTTGGCGCTCTATTTGGTGAAGCGGCCTGCCAACAATACACATACCTATGGCTACAAAAAAAGTACAATACTCATTTCGTTGCTCAATGCCGTTATTCTATTGGTTGCCGTTGGGGTGATTATTACCGAGAGCATCAATAAATTTATACACCCCGTTGCGGTGGAGGGAAGTGCCATCGCTTGGACGGCAGGTGTGGGGGTGATTATCAACGCCCTGACCGCTTGGCTCTTCTTGCGGGAGAAAAATCGCGATCTCAATGTAAAAGGAGTTTATCTCCATATGGTTGCTGATGCCTTGGTATCGGTTGGCGTGGTGATTTCGGGTGTGGTGATTGCCTTTACGCAATGGACGATCATAGATCCAATTATAGGACTGCTTGTGGCTGGAGTAATTGTAATAACGACTTGGGAATTGCTGATGGATAGTTTGCGTCTTTCGTTGGATGGTGTCCCTGAAGGTGTTGAGATGGATCAGGTGCGCCAAGCCATCACAGCCGTGGATGGCATTCGAGACCTGCATCACCTCCATGTTTGGGCGTTGAGTACCACTGAGAATGCGTTGACAGCACACATAATTGTTACAGATCTTGGTCAACTTACAGCGGTTAGAGAGGCAGTGCGTCAACGCTTGGATCACTTGGGGATCTCTCATGTCACCTTAGAGGTGGAGACGGCACACACCGATTCGTGTGACCAATGTGAATAGAAATAGTAAAGACTGGTATTTTACCAGTCTTTACTATTTTACGAAGAGGTCGTTGGCCTATTTCAGCCGAAGGAATCCAAGACCAAAACGTTGACAAGCAGCTTGTTCAAGCGCTTCACGAGCAGCAGGATGAGCGATGGCTATAAGAGCCTTTGCCCGTTCGGCCAAGTTCTTGTTGCGCAAGTAGGCAATGCCGTATTCGGTGGCTATATACTGCGCTTGGAAGCGGGTTGTAACAACGCCGGCACCAGTAGTTAGCGTGGGAACGATTTTAGAAATTCCTTTATTGGTGGCCGAAGGCAGAGCGATGAAACATTTGCCGCCCTCTGAGAGTGCACCACCATACATAAAATCGTGTTGTCCACCAACACCTGAAAAGATAGTCGTGCCAATGGAATCAGCACAGATTTGACCAGTTAGATCAATCTCCAGTGCCGAATTAATGGCCATTACCTTGGGATTTTGGCGAATGCGGAAAGGATCATTTGTCCATGCTACATCTTTAATCACCACATCACGGTTATTGTCCAAGTAGTTGTAGAGCCGACGGCTACCCAAAGCCAAGCAAGCCACCGATTTCCCCGGCAGAATCACCTTGCAGGAGTTATCAATGATGCCTTTTTCAATCAAGGGCACTACCCCATCGGTCATCGCTTCGGTATGTAGTCCCAAATGTTTGTGACCATGTAACGCATCCAAAACGGCATTAGGAATACCTCCAACCCCAATTTGGAGCGTTGCGCCATCGGGGACAAGTTCCGCGATATAGTTGCCAATACTGCGTTCCAATTCATTGGGAACAGCAATAGGAAGTTCCACCAACGGCTCATCGCCACGTACCAAAGCGGCGATTTTCGAAATATGGATGACTGAGTCTCCAAAGGTGCGCGGCATATATTTATTCACCTGCGCAATGATGGTTTTTGAGCATTCGGCAGCCGAAGTAGCCAAGTCAGCCGAGATTCCAAAGGAGCAAAATCCCTCTTCATCGGGTTCTGAGACATTGAGCAAACAGACATCTAAGGGGACCAATCCACTACGGAACAGACTGGGGACCTCCCCTAAAAAACAAGGAATGGTTTGCGCCACGCCTGTGGAGATGGCTTTACGAAGGTTGTTGGCCACAAAGAAACTGATAGATTCAAAGGAGTCGATCAGTTCCGCTTTAGCATAGGGAGCATCTTCGCGCCCGATGGCGAAAGCACTATATACCTTCACTCCGCGCAATTCGCCTGCCCGTTGGGTCATGGCTGTCACTAAGACTTCAGGAATGGAGGTGCTGCCTTGGATATAGACAGCATCTCCAGAATGGATGAGTTGTACCGCCTCTTCGGCCGGAACGTAATGGGGTTGATTCATCAATAATCTCTGCTAAAAAGTTTCAATCGTTTCTCTAACTCCTCATATTGCGAGTCGGAGATATTGGAGGTACAACCGCGCAGTCCCTGACGGGCGCTACCGGTGCTATCAAGGGTGATGGCACTGATGCCGTAATAGATTAGTTTGTTGATCAGCTGTTCACCGGTCATGTCCTTGTATCCGAAGGTGAAGAAGAATCCATCCCCCACGGCCTCTTCACCATCTTTGTCATAGACAATATGGAAGCCATTGCGAATCATGATCTCCTTGACCCGTTGAGCGCGGCGTGCATACTCTTTCACTTGGTCGACATAGTTGAAGACCCCGTCATTGGCCGCCTTAAACATCGCCGCCATGGCATATTGAACGGAGTGGCTGACACCTGCCGACATCGCATAGAGAATCGAATGGATCAAAGTGCGTCCAAAGTTACCAGCGCCATAACGTTCCTTGAAACCGTCAAAGTCCCGACTCATCAGCTTCTCACCCATCACGATCAATGCACCACGCTGTCCGGCATAAGAGAAAATTTTAGACGAAGAGAGCAGTAGCATATAATTATCGGTATAATGAGCAACAGTAGGCTGATAAGGGGGTTGGAAGGGCTGACTACGATCTTCGCGGAAGTCCATATTTAAATAGGCCAAATCCTCGATGACCACCGTGTCATATTGAGTGGCTAATTGACCAATAACTCTTAACTCTGCATCGGTCAGACACATCCACGAAGGATTGTTGGGATTGGAGTAGATGATGGCCGCAATATTGCCTTTTTGCAGGTAGGACTCGATTTTAGGACCTAATTTTTCCTCACGGAAATCGGCTACATCAAAGTGATCGCATTTAGCGCCCATGACCCGTATCTGTTGCTTCTGAACAGGGAAACCGGGGTCGATAAAGAGCACGGTGTCGCGCTCTTTACGCATTTGCGTCACTGCCAACAAAGAGACAAAAGCCCCCTGCATAGAACCTACGGTAGGCACGATGCACAGTGGCGAAACATCCAAGTTGATGAAAGCTTTCAGAAAGCGTGCTGCTTCCGTTTTGAGCGAATCAATACCGGTGATATTTGGATATTTGGCAGCGATGCCGGTCTTCATGGCCTCGCGCTCGGCATCAATACCGATTTGCGAAGGGGTTAATCCAGGAACACCCATCTCCATACGGATGTAGTGCTCGCCCGTAACATTTTCAATGTCAGAAACAACACTCACAAATTGACGGATCGTTGCACCGCCCAATTCGTGGGCATTATGCAGACCGTTGGCGATACAAATATCGTCGACTACTTTTTTATTCAGTGGCGCATTCATAATTTGATGCTATTTGCGCGTCCAACCCGAAGGGCTGTGAGATTTTTCTCCACGACCTCTTCGCCTTTAGATGCAAAAATATCTCGGATACCCGCTTCCAATTTCTCAAAAGGAAGTCCCAGTACGGGTGCAGCAGCACCCAGTAAAACCATATTGGCAGCTTGAAGTGGAGCACCTGCCTCTTTGGCAACCTTCTCCACATCGAGTAAAATCACGTGTGGCAACTGATGTAGACGCGCATAGAGCGCCTCGGCCTCCGGATAGTTCTCTATATTGATAAAGGGTGTGGAGTTGGTAACAATCCAGCCCTCCTGCGAGAGATAAGGCAAGTAACGCAACGCCTCCATGGGCTCCAATGAGATGACTAAGTCGGCACCTCCGCGCGCAATCAAATCACTATGAATCGGTTTGGAAGAGAGCCGCAAGTTACTTTGAACATCTCCACCGCGTTGACTCATTCCGTGAACCTCCGCCTGTTTAATATAGAGCTTTTCGGCCAAAGCGGCTTCTCCGATAATGGTGGCGATAGAGAGGATACCTTGTCCGCCTACGCCTGCTAAAATAATATCTTTTTTCATAGCCTTCTATTTTGTTGCCTTTTTAGCGTGACGTTTTAGCGTTTGGATGCACTCACGGCGAGGAATGATAACGGAAACACCCTTGTAAGCAACCTCTTCGCGCAATACATTTTTGATCTCTTCCATATTCTTGGGTAATGGAATCACCACGCGGATATGCTCCGGAAGAACACCGATGCCTTCGCAGATACGCTCTAAGCGACCTGTGCCGGCTGAATCCTGACCACCTGTCATGGCGGTAGTAAGGTTGTCGGAGATGATAACCACCACATTGGACTTGGAATTAACACAGTCTAATAGGCCGGTGATGCCTGAGTGGGTGAAGGTCGAGTCGCCAATAACTGCAAATGAAGGGAATTGTCCTGCATCTGAAGCCCCTTTGGCCATGGTAATCGAAGCACCCATATCAACGCAAGAGTGAATGGCTCTCAAGGGAGGTAAAGCACCCAAAGTATAGCAGCCAATATCACTAAAGATCCGTGCGTTTTCATATTCTCTGGCCACTTCATTCAGTGCAGCATATACATCACGATGGCCGCAACCCTGACACAAAGCTGGCGGACGGGGAACAACCAATGGATCGGCTTCAAAAGTAGTAGCCATCGGCAAGCCAAGGGATTTGCGAACGGTGTCAGGCGTAAGTTCACCTGTACGTGGCAGATCACCGGTAAGACGGCCTGCAACAGAAATTGTGGACGGAATCAGACCTCGCATCATCTCTTCGACAACGGGTTGGCCCTCTTCCATAACAAGGACTTCTTTGACACCATCTTCAATCATCACATCAATGAGTAGTGTTGGCAGCGGATATTGGGCAATCTTCAGAACACTGAAAGGACATCCGTTGGGATAGTTCTCCATCAGGTAGTTGTAAGCAATACCGCAAGCCACAACACAGCGGCTCTTGTCTTCGCCACGGAAATATTCGTTGAAAGCGGAGTCAAAAGACTCTTTTTCAAAAGCACGCTGCTGGTCGATGAGGATTGGATAGCGCTGGCGAGAATTGGCTGGAAGCAAAATCCATTGCTTGGGGTTCTCAGGCAGCGACATGGCATTTTGTGCACGTTCTTTGCCTAACTTGACCACCGCGCGCGAGTGTGCCATACGGGTGGTGATACGCATCAACACAGGGATATGGTGGCGCTCGGAAAAATCAAAGGCTTCGCGAATCATGTCGTAAGCCTCCTGCTGTGAAGCAGGCTCGAAAATCGGAATAAGAGCGAATTTCCCGTAAAAACGCGAATCCTGCTCATTCTGAGAAGAGTGCATAGACGGGTCATCGGCGGCAACTACCACCAAACCACCGTTTGTGCCGGTCATCGCTGAGTTGACAAAAGCATCGGCGGCAACGTTCATGCCGACGTGTTTCATGCAAACCAAGGCTCGTTTGCCCATATAGGACATACCAAGGGCCCCTTCCATTGCTGTTTTTTCATTGGTGCACCACTGGCAGCAAACCTTGCCTGCGGGATCTGTTTCGCGGGACTGTTGCCGCTGGATGAATTCTGTAATTTCGGTGGACGGCGTGCCCGGGTAGGCGTAAACACCGGAAAGACCGGCATGCAGCGCACCCAATGCGATTGCTTCGTCACCAAGGAGAAGTTTATTCATAATGAATTCTTAAAGTTGATTCTTCAAAATTATAATAATTTTCTGAATTTATACCTCAATATGGCTAACAAAATGACTTTTTAGGTAGAAATAAGTGACAATTCGTTGTTTTACTGCAATCTGGCGAAAATGAAATTTAAATTCAACAAACTCGCTTTAAAATAATGGGGAGAGCGCATTGTCTGTTACTCATTGTTTCGTATCTTTGCACGCATCTATAATATAAGTATGAAAAATATACGTAATTTTTGTATTATCGCCCATATCGACCACGGCAAGAGTACGCTGGCCGACCGACTGCTCGAAAAGACCAACACGCTCAATCAGCGGGATATGCAAGCTCAAGTGCTTGACAACATGGATCTTGAACGTGAAAAAGGTATCACCATCAAGAGCCATGCTATTCAGATGGAATATAAAGCCTCTGATGGTCAATGCTATACCCTCAATTTAATTGACACCCCGGGTCACGTGGACTTTTCTTATGAGGTGTCCCGTGCCATTGCCTCCTGCGAGGGCGCTTTGTTGATTGTTGATGCCACACAAGGCATTCAAGCACAGACGATTTCTAACTTGTATTTGGCTTTGGGGCACGATTTGGAGATTATACCTGTATTAAATAAGATTGATGTTGAATCTGCGATGATTGACGAGGTTCGCGACCAAATCATTGATCTGATCGGTTGTAAGGAGGAGGATATTTTATTGGCTTCCGGTAAAACGGGTCAGGGTGTTGATTCCATTCTCGATGCTATTATCACCCGCATTCCCGCCCCCCAAGGAGATGAAAATGCGCCCCTTCAAGCGTTGATTTTCGACTCTATTTTCAATCCTTTCCGAGGCATTATTGCCTACTACCGCGTCTTTAGTGGCACCATTCGCAAAGGAGACTTTGTGAAGTTTTATAATACGGGAAGTGAATATAATGCCGATGAAGTGGGTGTGCTGAAATTTAAGATGCAGCCCCGTAACGAAGTGCGTGCCGGTGATGTGGGCTACATCTGTTCGGGAATCAAAACCTCAGCTGATGTGAAGGTTGGTGATACCATTACCTCTGTTGTTAATCCTTGCACCCAGATCATTGCCGGCTTTGAGGATGTCAAACCAATGGTCTTTGCGGGTGTCTACCCTGTCGAGGCCGACCAATATGAAGATCTGCGCGCCTCGCTCGAAAAGCTACAACTCAACGATGCCTCATTGACCTTTGAGCCGGAGAGTTCTTTGGCGCTGGGCTTCGGCTTCCGCTGTGGCTTCCTTGGCTTGCTGCACATGGAAATTATTCAGGAGCGTCTTTATCGTGAATTCGATATGGATGTGATTACGACTGTCCCCAACGTTTCCTATCGTATCACCACCACACAAGGTGCTGTTGTAGAGGTTCATAATCCATCTGGACTGCCCGAGGTAACCAAGATCGCACTGATTGAAGAGCCTTATATTTTGGCTCAAATTATTACGCATGTTGATTTCCTTGGTAATGTTATCAAGCTCTGTATTGACAAGCGCGGGGTCTTGCAAAATCAGAATTTCATCACCCAAGACCGTGTGGAGATCAATTTTGAAATGCCCCTGTCGGAGATCGTTTTCGACTTTTATGATAAGCTGAAGAGTATCTCCAAGGGTTACGCCTCCTTTGACTACCACCGCACCGATTACAAGGGCAGTAAGCTCTCTAAATTGGATATTCTGCTGAATGCCGAACCGGTGGACGCGTTATCGTCGTTGATTTATGCCGATCACGCCTATGACTTTGGCCGCAAAATGTGCGAAAAATTAAAGGAGCTGATTCCGCGACAGCAATTTGACATCGCCATTCAAGCGGCTATTGGTGCTAAAATCATCGCTCGTGAGACGGTGAAGGCTGTGCGTAAGGATGTGACAGCCAAGTGCTATGGCGGTGATATTTCACGTAAACGCAAGTTATTGGAAAAACAGAAAGAGGGCAAGAAACGGATGCGCCAAATTGGTCAGGTGCAAGTGCCTCAATCCGCCTTCCTTGCTGTGTTGAAAATGGATTGATGCAGACAAAAACACTTTAAAGTGCTGTTGAAATCGAAAAACAGTGCGTAGAAAAGTGACTTTTTAAAAAGAATTCTCTATATTTGCATCCGCAACTGCGGGAGTAGCTCAGTGGTAGAGCATCAGCTTCCCAAGCTGAGGGTCGCGGGTTCGACCCCCGTCTCCCGCTCGCAGTCAAAACCGCCCTTACACGTATGTATGGGCGGGTTTTGTTGAAAATTCGAGCCGAAACGCGAAAAATATTCAGGCTAAAAAACGCTCC
>JAVVZO010000005.1:0-64854 GCA_036650515.1 Alistipes sp. | reverse complement strand
TTATGGAGTGCCACAAACATCACGTATGTCATTATCCATTATATTGGAGCATTAGAAGCTGTTTTGAATTTATTAATCTTCTCTTTTTGGCTCTTTTTGCCCCTGTTCCCGCCCTATAAATCCTCATTTAGCTCGCTAAAATCAAACAGCTTCTTAGAAGGTGAGTTTCACTCCTGCTGTAAAGTTGGCGCCCAATTCGGGATAGTTGGCCCATGTATATAAGCGCTGATTGACGAGGTTGCGCCCTTCGGTGAAGACGGTGACCGTATGTGAAATGTGCCAGTCGATATGTGCGCGTAGATCAACGGTGATCGGTGTTTTATAAGGTAAGAGAGTCGTCTCCGTACCATTAACCAGCACATTGGTCCAATGGCGGACGCTCTTCATCTCGGCAGAGAGGCCGATGGAGAATTTTCTGTGGGTATAATCTGCTTTTAAGATGCCCCTGAAAACCGGAAGACCTCCCCCTAAAAGGATGCCGTTCATGCTGGCTGTATTGTCATAAATAGATCCATAAACGCCGATCATCATCGAGAAATTGCCCGCTGGTTTCCATTCGATTTCACCATTGAACGAGACCTGATTGCGACGTGCTTGGATGGCACTGAACTGTAAAAAGTTGACTGTGGGAAATTCGGTCTCTGGATCAATGGCATTCGTGCCGAACCAGTAGGGCGCATTTTCCATCCATGTCATCCGCAAGAAAAGGCGGTAGACAAGGCGACTGTCGAATAGTTTGCCGTCAGCACCAAAGGTGAGGTTGTAGGCAACCGTGTTTTTGGGTAGTGTCAGTCCACCTACAATATAGGGATTGGTATGGGTGAGGGTGCAGAAACTATTGTCGCGCACGTTGCCATCAAATTCTATGTAGGGCATCAGGATGCCTTTGCCGAGGTCAAAATGGATCTTGGCATAAGGAAGGATGTAGTTGTAATTGTGCTTATTTTCATTCAATTCAATGATTCTGCTATGGTGATAATCCAAGCCAAACTCCAAAGCGGCCGTGCGTGTGGTGAAGGCATAGCGCAGTCCAATATCATAGCGTTGATTCCTATATGAGGAGAGGTCTCCCTTGCCCCAAATGCCATCAAATCCGCCTTGGAGAAGAAGTGTGTGGCGACCTATGTGTCGGCCTAATTTTGCATGTACACCTCCGTTAATCTGTCGATCATCTATGGGTAATAAAGCCTGTGAGTTATCGTAAAAATAGCTTCCGTTGGCCTCTATGTTGAAATTGAAGCGTTTCATATCGGTGAAGTCATCCCCAAAGCGGACGCGAACGTTGGCTTGGCCATAGTCGATGCGATCGCCGACCATCAGTTGGTCTTCGGCTGCAAAAGCACCGTAGCGGTGCAACAGGCGGTTGTCATAGCTCATATCCATTTCGATGGTGCGCCGTCCTAAATAGTAGCCTGCTGCCACACCGATACGATTGTACATTTGTGTGGAGTTGTGTTTCTCATCGGCCTCGTTGCGGATATTGGCATAGCTTCCTTCGTGATTGATCGAACCCACGACATAGCCAGTACCTGCATTTTGTGTTGAAGCATAAAAATCTAAGACAGAGTTGAGTGGATAGCCTGCACCAACCTTCAAATAGAGCGGTTTAGGACGATTAAACTCCCAATAGGTGACCGTTGCTGGGCGCATGGGACGCACGGAGAGGGAGGTGGAAAAAGCCAATGGAGTGACGGTGTAGTCGATGTCGGGATGAATCTTGACGGTATCCGTCATGTCGGGATGTAATGTGAGTTTAGTTGCATGTTCGACATTGGGAATATAGGTTTTGGAGACCTCTACCCTCTTTTCCACCTGTGCCAAGAGGATTTCCGGCAGGAGCGCTGCTGCAAGAAGAAGGTAGACTATACGAATATTTTTCATTTTTGAAGCTGCTTCTAATTTTTCATTTTATCAATACGTGCCTTGGCTTCGGCTACAATTCCATCTGTGGCGGGGGAATAGCCATCGACAACACTTTGGAACGTTGCCCGTGCTTGAAAATTATCTTTCCGTGCGAGATAAATGTCACCCAACAAAATAAATGATTTTGCCAACCAATACGTATGGGAAGATTTTTTCTCTGAGAAGGCGATAATCAACTGTTCGGCGCGCTTATCATCTCCGGCAGCATGAGTGGCCTCAATCACGCGATACATGGATTCAGCCCCCTCAGCAGAACGCACTTCACGACTTAAAGGCTGGAACAATTTTAATGCCGCATCGCTCTCCCCGCGTTGATAGAGGATGTTTGCCTTGGCAAAGCGGGATTTACGGAGTGCGATCTCCCCCACTTCAGGTTGTGCGGCCACATCATCGGCCATGGCTAAAATGGCATCGTCATTCTTGGTGGCAAGGGTTGATTGAATATAGTTGATCAAAGCCTCGTCTTTGGCGGTGGTGGCAGGAACGGCAGCATAGAGTTTCCGGTAGGCTGTGGCCGCTTCTGCGTAACGTCCTTTGGCGGCAGTCAGGGGGGCTAACTTCTCCCAAGTAGAGGTGGTGTATTGATTTTGCCCCTGTTCAGAGAGTTGCGTGAGGGTCTCAATAGCCTGATCTTGTTGATCTGTACGGAGGTAGCAATCACTCAAATAATAGAGCGCATCGGAGAGATAATATCCTTTGGGAAAACTTTTAAGGTAGCTACGGAGAGAACGGCTGGCGGCCTCGGTCTTATCTGCCAAATAGAGTTTTTGTGCGGCAAGGAACGAAATGGAATCGCGTGCCATGGCCGACAGGTCGCTCTCAGCACCTACTCCTTCGGCATAGGTGAAGTAAGTGGCGGCATCACCCTCGCCGACATAGATTTCACGAATGGATTGCAAAGCCTCTTTGGAGGCCGGAGAGTTGGGTGCAGTTTTGACCACCTTGTCATAATAAGCCAACGATTTCTCTTTGTTGCCTAAGTTCATGTGTACCAATCCTAAATCGGAAAGGGCGGCAGTATAATGGGCTGATTGGGGATATGTTGATATAAAGCGTTCCAAGAGATCAGCCCCATTTTTGTATTGTTCCTGAGCGAGATAGGTGCGTCCTAATTCATAAGTAGCCTCCATCACATACTCTCCTTTGTCAGCATGAATGATCTGCTTGAGTGCCTCTATTTTCTGAGAGGGATGATCCAAAATACCGAAGGTCACGGCTCGTTTATATTGGGCGTAATACTTCTCTTTTTGCCCCGTGGCGATCGCCCGATCATAGGATTTTACAGCTGCCGAAAATTGACGGGCCGCATATTCTGTGTCCCCACATCGGTTCAACGCATCGGCACGATAGCTGTCAATGGTAGGATAACGTGATAGAAATTGCGTAAATTGCTCACCGGCAGTAGCCATATTTTGTTGGGCAAAAGAGCAGTAGCCCAAATTATAATGCGCCATAGCATACTCCCGTTCGTTGCGCGGGGCACGCTGCAAGTAGGCTTCGTAGTGTTGCTTGGCGGTGTCATAATCTCCTTTGGCATAGGCGATTTCTCCTTGCCAAAAGGCCGCCAAGGAGGTGTATTTTGGACTGACATTGATGGTGGCTGATGCAGCTAAATCAGCTGTGGCACGCTCTAAATCACCCTGTTCGTAATAATGGAGGCCTCTGAAATAGGTGATTTTTTGTAATGCCGCACGCATCTCTCCATCAGGATTTGGTAACTTACTGAGTGCTTGGTAGGCCGCTTCATAGTCGTTGGAATTATAGTAGGCAGCGGCTAATAAAGTGCGTGCTTCGGCGGTGTGAGAGGAGGAGGGATATTGGGTGATGTAACGGCTTAAAATATGGATTGCTTCATTGAAGTGACCACCTCCCAATTCATATTGCAACTTGCCGTAATTGAAGAGTGCATTTTCGACCAACTTGGGATCGGTAGCACCATTGGCCGACATGGCAAATGCCTGCATGGCTAATTGCTTGTTCCCTTGGCGGAGGTAGCAGTCAGCTAAGTGATAGGCGGCATTTTGCGTCAGGGCATCATCTGCACCACATGCTTGTCGCAGTAATTTGGTTGCCTCCTTGTAGCGGGCGGAGCGATAGAGAGAGTATCCCTCTAAGTAAGCCTCTTCGCGACCGATCTCTCCTCCGGCTTTGTGATAATCGTTCATATAGGAGAGTGTCCGCTGGTAGTCATTTTGGTGAAACCAAGATTCAGCCATCATGCGGAGCAGTTCAGAGCGTCGCTCCGGTGCCGCGGTGCGGATGAGTGCATCTCCGGTTTGGGTAATGTGTGGGTAATTCTTTTGTTTGAATTCAATCTGAAGGAGGTAAAACGGAGCTAAATCCTTATAAGTGTCGCTCTTGAGTAGCTCATTAAATCCCGATTGAGCCAAAGGATAGTAATCTTGGTCATAGGCGATATAGGAGTTGTAATAAAGGGCATGATCGGCATATTCACTCTTGGGGTCAATCCGATTCAAATAGAGACTGGCGGCCGGATAGTCCTTTTGCAAGAAAGCCAAATACCCTTGGCGGATGTTGTATTTTTCGCGGTCAGGATTGTTCAGAGCCTTGTAATTGACCTTGCTGAAGGCTGTGCGCGCTTGATCATAAGCGGACAGGGTACAATAATGAAGGGCAAGGGCAAGTCGGATGTCGTTGGTGTAGATGGAGCTGGGATATGTTTCTTCAAAAGCTTGCAACGAGGCTTCCGCCTGCGAACTGTTGAGGTTGGCTGTACAAAGGGTGAGGTAATAATCTACCCGCTGGAGATCATAGCGATCGGCGGTAGTAAGTTCAGCTCGCACACGTTTTAACTCGTTGCGAGCATCAATCCAACGTCCACGTGTCATGAGTTCACGACCTCGTTGGAGGGTGGTCTGAGTCTGTGCGTGATCATCCACGGCAAACGTGGATTGATAGGCAGACAACAGCAAGAAAATCAGAAATATAAGACCTTTCCGCATAACCATATCCGATAATTTCTACAAAGATAGCAAGTTTTGAAGAGTTTTAGGCAGATCAAGATGCCAAAAAATTGCGCATAATTATTTTTAGGAATGATTTTTGCCACACTCTTCGTATCTATCTTTAAAACTCAATGATTATGACAGAGATTGTAACGGTACAAATGAGCCAAGAATCAAAAGTTTGCCTGCTGGATCAAATGGATACCAATGAGCTGAATCCTAAAAGATTGCTTCTCTATGCGGCGGCTAAATGTGCAGGATTGACCCTGATGCACATCTTCGAAAAAGAGCGTGCAACGCCAAAGCGAGTTGAAATTACTATTAGCGGCGAATTATCGACGGATAAGCTCATGCCGGAGAGTATTTTCACCTCCTTTAATGTGATTTACAACGTTGAATGTGGCTCCATAGATGAGCAAACCAAGGTAAGCCGAGCTGTTACTTTGACCCATGACAAGTATTGTGGATTGATGCGGATGCTCCGCATGATAGCGCCGGTTTCTCATGAAATTGCCGTGGTGAGCACCGAGCCTATTGTAACAAAGGTTTAGAGTCTGTTTGAATTTCTTATTGTCCATAAAATTCAAACCAGAACCATACAATAAGCGTCGACTTCTGACAATGGAAGTCGACGCTTATGATTAGACGCATGGATGTGTGATTAAGAATAAATCCTCTTCGAGAACAAATTCAATAAATTTAAAACAGCTTCTTAATAAAGATCGCGGCAATTTCTTTTCGCTTTGATCACCCCATCAGAGAGCACAATTAGTCCGGTATCAGCCCGCAACATCGTCTTGAGGGTGGTGGCATCTATATTATAGCACCGCACGCCGATGCTGCCTGCAAAGGTGTGGTAAGTAATATCTCGCAATGGTTCGGGGGTTAAACAGACAACGCGTGCGCCAGTTTGCTGTGCATATTCAACGACCTTCTTGAATTGGGTGTCGCAAGTGCGTGAAATATGCGCGAAAGAGGTGGCGCAGAGCATATAAACTTTGCCTGAATCGGAGAGAATCTCTTCGGTAGCATCGCCCTCAGCATCCCTCAGCGAAAATTCACCAATCAGGGGGCGCACACCAGAGGTGGTGCTCTCCGTGGAGGTCTCCACCCACTCCCACTTGGTGTCATCGCGCCATTCGGCATCGTCCAGTGAAAATTCGTGCTCTTCACCTGTTGCTCGATTGCGGTAAATCAACGTTGTAGTACTCTCATGTTGATCTGTGTCAGGATGAAAGCGGGCTTCTCGTAGATTTAAGCCCTCATGATAGGGCAGAAAATCAATGAGAGGCAAATGTCGGTAGCAATAGATACCAATACCCATAGATAAAGAGAAAAAAAGGCAGGTGAGAAAGATTTCCCATTGTGTAAAGGAGAAAATTTTATCGGGGCGATAGCGTCGCCAAACAATATAGGCCATCGGGAGCAGGACAATATTTTTGGTGAACGTTTGCCAGGGAGAGAGCTTGATGGCCTCTCCGAAGCAGCCACAGTCTTCAACAGGAATCCATGTGGCGCTGAAAAAGGTGAGCAATGAGAAAAAAAGCATGGATACGAAGGCGAAAATCGAGATCAGACGAATACGTACCTTAAAAAGAAGCATACACCCCATCATCAACTCCGCTCCGCAGAGCCAAATCGAAAATCCCATACTTCCCGCAGTGAGCCATTCAGCACTGTAAATAGAGAGGTACTCATTGACTTTCAATGAAGTGCCCCATGGATCAATCACTTTGCTGAATCCCGAAAAAATGAAGGTCACCCCAAGGATAAGGCGACAGACGGTAGCGGCTATTTTCCAGTATTTGGATTGCATATCTGGTCTTTTAGTGGAGAATAGGAAGGAGTTTTTGTGTGATCTTGGTGAAGATATTGTCGGGTGTATCCATCATCCCTTGCGCATTTCCGCCATCAATAATCTGTAAGGTAGGATCAGTCGTGGCCGCTTGTAAATACATGGTGCGGACACGCTGTTGGAAGTTTAATGAGGATTCGTAAATATCTTTGGCTCCCTGCAAATAGGCGCGGTCATCCCCTTGTCGGGCTTCGGTCAACTTCTGCTCAATAAAAGAGAACGGCACATTGAGAAAAAGCGAAATATCAGGACGCGGAATCTTATAGTATTCGTATTCTAAGTGAAGAATCCATGCTTGGAGGCGCTGGCGTTCTTCGTCTGTCCCCACCAATTTAGCACATTGATAGCTGATATTGGAGTAGACATAGCGGTCTACAATGACCACCTTTCCTGCTTGTAACCAAGTCCGAATTTGGGCGGCCGCATCGGCACGATCTCCGGCAAAAATCAAGGCCACTAAATAGGAGTTAACCTGATCAATGTCACCAAATTCGCCTCTCAAAAATCGTGCGATCAACTCTCCATAAATAGGTGCGTCAAAGCGCGGAAAATGGATGAATTCACTCTCCACACCCCGATCGGCAAATAGTTGCCTCAAACGGGCCACTTGCGTGGACTTGCCCGCTCCATCTAAACCTTCCAATACGATAAACATAGGCTATTTCAACATTTTGGTGGCCCGGATAATCCCTGCTGTAAGCGCATCAATATCCGGTTTATTGGTATATAAAGCAAACGATGCGCGGCACATCCCCTCTACACCGTAATGGGTCATCACCGGTTCAGCGCAATGGCGTCCGGTACGAATGGCAATCCCCAATTTATCGAGTATCATCCCCAAATCGTAGGGATGAATTCCCGCTATATTAAACGATATGATCGCACATTTGTCGGGGGTTGTGCCATAGATACGCAGTCCGTCAATTTCTTGCAAAGAGGCTGTGGCATAACGAAGAATTTCATCTTCATGAGCTTTGATGTCCAGTGTATTAAATTGATTTATATAATCTATTGCTTCACCCAAGGCAATGGCGCCGACAAAGTTCGCTGTACCCGCTTCAAATTTGAGTGGTAGTGGTGCATAGGTTGTTTTCTCAAAAGAGACGCGATCAACCATATCACCGCCACAAAGGAAAGGTGGCATGGCCTCTAACAACTTGCGTTTGCCGTAAAGTACACCGATACCTGTGGGGGCATAGAGTTTGTGGCCCGAAAAAGCATAAAAATCACAATCCAAAGCTTGCACGTCTACCCCACCGTGGACAATGCCTTGGCAACCATCTACTACCACAATAGCTCCCACTGCATGTGCGGCGTCAATAATCGGCCGCAAATTGGGCTGGGTACCTAAAGTATTGGAGGCTTGGGTGACAGCAACAACACGCGTATGTTGGTCAATCAGTTCTGGTAATTTTTCAAGCATCAGACCACCTTGTTCATCGAAAGGCAACATCCTGATTTGAGCGCCTTTGCGTTGGGCAATGAGCTGCCAAGGGACGATATTCGAGTGGTGTTCCATCTCGCTGATGACGATATTGTCTCCCGCGCGAAGGAAGTGTTCACCCCAAGCGTAAGCAACGGTATTGAGTGATGCCGTAGCTCCGGCGGTGAAGATCACCTCACTTGCTTCGGCTGCTCCGATATGGGCGCGAATTGTCTCCCGTGCGGCTTCGTAGGCCGCGGTGGCCTCTTCGGCTAAATAATGAACCCCACGGTGGATATTGGCATTGAGCTCGCGGTGGAGATAGTTGACTTTGTCAATCACACACAGTGGTTTCTGTGCCGTAGCGCCACTATCCAAGTAGACCAAGGGTTTGCCGTAAACCGTGCGGTGCAAAATCGGGAAATCGTCCCGTATTTTCTCTATATCAAAGCTCCGATTCATCACAAAGTCTCCATTTTAGTGTGAACATCAGCGGCCAACTGCTTGCAGAAAGTCTCGATCGGACAACGTAGGATAATATCCGCGGCAAAACCCTCCACCTGAAGGCGTTGTGCTTGGAGTTCACTGAGTCCACGTTGACGCATATAGTAGATGGCTTCGTTATCTAACTGCCCCACCGTTGCTCCGTGACTGCATTTGACATCGTCGGCATAAATTTCTAACTGAGGCTTGGTTACGATGTGTGCCTGATTGCTCAATTCAATGTTGCGACTGGTTTGACGCGCATCGGTCTGCTGTGCTCCCGTGGCGACATAGACCAAGCCTTTGAACTCACCGTAAGCCTGCCCGCTGGCGATTCCTTTGATTAAGGAGCGGCTCTGACAACCGACAGCTTGGTGATTAACCCGCAGATCAACCACGCAATGATCGCTTCCAGTGGCCAAAAATAGCCCATCTACTTCACTCTTTGCACCACGGCCTAAAAGATCCATCGTATAGCGCACATTGGCACTCGACAATTCGCTCATCAAGAGCTGACACGTGCTACCCTCTTCTTGTTTTACGTGAAAATCCACAAAGGCTTCCGCCGTGAACCACTCTACCACACAAAGATGGGCGTTCTGAGCCAATTCGAAAGAGAGCGCAACCTCGCGTGCGGTGGTGTGGCGAATGGCGATGTTGGCCGTAGCATCTGCACCAACGGTGATCTTGGTTTTTGCCGGATCAGTCAGTAGAAAGGGCTTGCCACACACTGCACCTGCCGGAATCGCTAACAGCTCACCGCAGAACGGCTCAAAAGCCTCATTTGGGATCATCTCAGCGGGTTTCATGCCTTTTGATAGCTATTAATCAGCCAATCGTAGCCCTCTTTTTCTAACTTGAGCGCCAACGATTTGTCACCCGAACGGATGATGCGCCCTTGATAGAGGACGTGGACAAAGTCGGGAACGATATAATCGAGTAGCCGTTGGTAGTGAGTAATGACCACGGTGGCATTTTCGGCAGTGCGTAATTTGGTGACACCCGTGGCGACAATGCGCAGAGCGTCAATGTCAAGCCCCGAATCAGTCTCGTCTAAAAAGGCCAACTTCGGATCGAGCATCGCCATTTGGAAAATCTCATTTTTCTTCTTTTCGCCACCCGAAAATCCTTCGTTGACCGAACGAGAGGTGAGCTTGGTATCTAACTCTACAATAGCACTTTTCTCCCGCATCAGTCGCAGTAATTGGGCGGCAGAAAGTGGCTCTTCGCCACGGAATTTGCGCTGTTCATTGACCGCTATTTTCATGAAGTTAGCCATCGAAACCCCGGGGATCTCAACAGGATATTGGAATCCTAAAAAAAGGCCTAAGCGGGCACGATCTTCGATTGACATAGTTAGCAAGTCGTGTCCCAAGAAAGAGGCACTACCGGCGGTGACGGTATATTTTTCACTTCCCGCAAGTACGGAGGCGAAAGTACTCTTACCGGAGCCATTCGGCCCCATGATGGCGTGTACCTCCCCCGCTTTGACTTCAAGGTCAATGCCTTTTAAAATCTCTTTATCGCCTACGGAGGCGTGTAAATTCTTTACGCTTAACATATCGTGATCTTCAAAATTCGTCATTAATAAATCATTATCCCACAGCACCTTCTAAACTTATTGCCAAGAGCTTTTGGGCTTCGACAGCAAATTCCATCGGGAGTTTATTGAGCACTTCGCGGGCATAACCATTGACAATCAACCCGACTGCATCTTCGGTCGACAGTCCGCGCTGGTTGCAGTAGAAAAGTTGTTCCTCCGAGATTTTGGAGGTGGTTGCCTCGTGTTCCATGATGGCGGTATGGTTGTAGCTATCTATTTCCGGAAAAGTATGAGCACCACATTGATCCCCAATCAGTAGAGAGTCACACTGTGAGTAGTTGCGGGCATTTTCAGCCCCCTTGGCTATGCGCACCAACCCCCGATAAGAATTTTGGCTACGGCCGGCAGATATGCCTTTAGAGACGATGCGACTGCGGGTATTGCGCCCGATGTGAATCATCTTGGTGCCGGTGTCGGCTTGTTGAAAATGGTTGGTCATCGCCACCGAGTAGAACTCGCCCACCGAATTATCCCCTGCCAAAATACAGCTGGGGTATTTCCATGTGATGGCCGAGCCGGTCTCGACTTGCGTCCACGATAGATGGGCATTCTCCTTGCACAGACCTCGTTTGGTGACAAAATTATAGATACCACCCCGCCCCTGCTTATCCCCCGGATACCAATTCTGAACCGTTGAATACTTCACCTCGGCATCTTTGTGAACAACAATCTCTACCACGGCCGCGTGCAGTTGATTTTCATCGCGCATAGGGGCTGTACAGCCCTCTAAATAGCTGACCCGAGCCCCTTCATCGGCCACGATGAGGGTTCGTTCAAATTGCCCCGTGCCAGCAGCATTGATGCGGAAATAGGTTGAGAGCTCCATGGGGCAATGGACACCTTTGGGGATGTAGCAGAAGGAGCCATCAGAAAAAACGGCCGCATTCAGCGCGGCGTAGAAATTATCGGTATAGGGAACAACGCTCCCTAAATATTGTTTGATCAAATCGGGATAGTCGCGAATGGCATCGGAGATTGGGCAGAAAATAATTCCCTTCTCGGCGAGGGTTTCGCGGAAGGTGGTCTTGACGGAGACCGAATCCATCACCGCGTCAACCGCAACCCCTGATAGCGCCATCTGCTCCTCCAAGGGAATGCCTAATTTGTCGAAGGTGCGCTTGAGTTCCGGATCGACCTCGTCCATCGAGGAGAGCTTCTTCCTCTGTACGGGAGCGGCATAATAGATAATATCTTGGAAGTCAATTTCCGGAATGGTGAGGTGTGCCCACGTGGGAGCCTCTAAGGTAAGCCAATGACGGAAAGCCTTCAAACGGCGCTCGGTCATCCATTCAGGTTCTCCTTTTTTATGTGAAATAAGGCGAATAACCTCCTCATCGAGCCCCTTCCGAATACTTTCGGTCTCAATGTCTGTGGTGAAGCCATATTTGTAATCCTGATCTTCGATCTGTTCTATCAACTCTTTTTCAGCCATAGCAAACGAAATATTATGCAAAAGTACAAAAAAAATGCAAATAGTCTCTAAAATAGCTATCTGCTGGCTGATAAAAAAGGCAGATGAGTGCAAGCTACACAGCCCCGCGGGGTTACAGAAAAAATTAATTTTTTATTTTTCTGACACGTCCCCGCAATCTACCCCCCCCCTCCTCCGCGGTGTATCATTCAAAACAGTTTTTATAGTGATCCCATAATTTGGGACTGAAGATGGGTGCGCCGATCAACAAGATTTGATTGTGTTCGCTGAGAAGGAAGCAATGATACATCGTATTCTCCGGCAGAATATTGTTCTTTTCGAAGAACCCTTCCGCATCGTAATAGACTGGATAATCAAAGCCGTATTCCCGTATTTTCTTTGCAAAGACAGGGTTATCTGGAGAGGCTTGGAAGACGAAGACGAAATCCACAGCAAGAGATTTTTTTTGTTTTATATGCTCAACTTCGATCACCAAATCCTTCCAATTTGGCAACTGTTTCAGTCGGCAGGAGGTACAACCCTCTTGGTTGTAGTAGACGAGAATTTTCAGCCCTGATGGTGCCACGTGCGTCACCTCCCAAATGTCCTCAGGCAGAACCATTGGCTTTCCCAATAGTTTAGCCGGATTAGATTCTGTCTGAGGATGGGAACAACTAAGAAGGAGACCTGCGCAAAGCATCCACGCATAGTGCCCTATTTTCATTTTGCCTTGTATTTTTTGTCCAACGTCCAATGATACAGGTAGCGAAAATCCAATTTCAGATTTATAGCTGTATGCCCCATACCATACACTACAGCGATCTTTTTATGGGGACTGCTGAGAATTCGACGTATCAGTGCCTCGTCGCGGAATATACGACTAAACGTATATCTATCTGTTTTTCCTTTTGCCGCTTGCAGTATACTGTAAGAAGGGTCATCCATTGGCGTTGCAAAATCGTAATCTGACAAAGGCACAACACCGAATTTGCGTTCGTAGCGCTCTATTAAATCGTAAAGAGTGTAATCGACCCAAATATCTTGTGCCGTGGTTAATCCCAATATTTCAGGAGACTGAGCTACAAATTTGTTTTTGGGCATGTTTGCCAACTCGATAGACTCCCCCATAATACGGCGAGTTTTCCGCATGAGGGTGTCTGCCCTGAGAGAATCAGTATGGTATGTCAAAGGGTGCAATGTCTTTATGTTCATTAAATCTGCATAACTATATTCGGAGATGGTATCTATGGGATAAGAAATATCTGCAAGACCCTCGAAAAACGTAACATATCCATCTGCTTTCAGTTGATCTAAATAGGTGCGAATTTCATCGTAATCTTTCTGTTTTCCTACATGGCACATGGGCAACAAGATCACTTCACGACCGGTTGAATCAGTAAATTTAAGCACATCTTTGAGCGTTCGATGGGTCATATTGCCCGGTCCAAGCGTGACCTTTATCATAGTACATGAACAGAAAAGGAGCAAAATAGAGAGTAAAAAGAGGAGCTTTTTCATAAAACAAGTTGTTAGTAAAAATTAATTTTTTATTTTTCTGACGCGTCCCCGCAATCTGTACCCACCCCCGCAGTGTATCATTTTATAGTGATCCCATAATTTGGGACTGAAGATGGGTGCGCCGATCAACAAGATTTGATTGTGTTCGTTGAGAAGGGAGCAATGATACATCGTAGTCTCTGGCAGAATATTGTTCTTTTCGAAGAACCCTATTTTTATTTTGCCTTGTATTTTTTGTCCAACGTCCAATGATGCAGGTAGCGAAGTTCCAATTTCAGATTTAAAGCTGTATGCCCCAGACCATACACCACAGCGATCTTTTTATGGGGACTGCTGAGAATTCGACGCATCAGTGCCTCCTCGCGGAATTTACGACTAAACATATATTTATTTGTTTCTCCTTTTGCCGCTCGCGATATTCTGTAAGAAGGGTCATCCATAGGCGTTGCAAAATCGTAATCTGACAAAGGCACAACACCATATTTGCGTTCGTAGCGCTCTATTAAATCGTAAAGAGTGTAATCGACCCAAATATCTTGTGCCGTGGTTAATCCCAATATTTCAGGAGACTGAGCTACAAATTTGTTTTTGGGCATGTTTGCCAACTCGATAGACTCCCCCATAATACGGCGAGTTTTCCGCATGAGGGTGTCTGCCCTGAGAGAATCAGTATGGTATGTCAAAGGGTGCAATGTCTTTATGTTCATTAAATCTGCATAACTATATTCGGAGATGGTATCTATGGGATAAGAAATATCTGCAAGACCCTCGAAAAACGTAACATATCCATCTGCTTTCAGTTGATCTAAATAGGTGCGAATTTCATCGTAATCTTTCTGTTTTCCTACATGGCACATGGGCAACAAGATCACTTCACGACCGGTTGAATCAGTAAATTTAAGCACATCTTTGAGCGTTCGATGGGTTATATAACCCGGCCCAAACATGACCTTTATCATAGTACATGAACATGAACAGAAAAGGAGCAAAATAGAGAGTAAAAATAGGAGCTTTTTCATAAAACAAGTTGTTAGTAAAAATTAATTTTTATTTTTCAATAACTTTTTTGTCTGACTTTTTACGCTTTCGATAGTATCCTGCTATCAGAAGGAATTCCCTTTTTTTTGTCTACTCCTTGTTTGTGTTTTAATGATACGCTACATTCATTGTGCTGTTTGTCTCATCGTGGTTGGGCTTGTAATGTGTATAGGAGAGCTGAGCCTATATAGAGGTTCTTTGTCATCCATGCGGTGGGAAGCTTCGTAAAAGATAAAATAGATAATTTCACTTCGTAATAGTTTAAACTTGAATCATGCTGTAATGACAAACTATCAAATAAGTAGTTGTCAGTTGCGATTACAAGTATACAACAAAATTGGTGACATTGTTCTATTTTGTGTGAAAAATTGAGCTTGAGGGTGTAGATTGGAGGTTGATCCTATATGGTGGCGCTTTGAATTTGCTGAATCGACTGATTTACATAATCTTCAAATTGGCGCTCAATTTGAAACTGCCCAATGTTGATCAAGGGCTTGGTGTGTCCATGAAAATCACTGCCACAGGTCATCAACCCGCCAGATTGTTGCACCTGCGTGGTAAAATAATTTATCTGCGCCACATGGTGATAGTTATTAAAAACCTCTAAGCCTGCCGCTCCCTGTGTCATCAAGGTTTCGACAACCCGTTCTCTCCCTTTGAAATTGAGCCCCGGATGAGCCACAATCGGGATGCCGCCGTGATCTTTAATGAGCGCTATGGCATCTCTATAACTCATGTAGCTGATCGGCACAAATGCCGGCTTCCCCTGTGCAAAAAAATCCAAATAAAAATTGATCTGTGGCATGTCGGCTCTTGCCCCGCCAGTCATATAAGGCCGAAGTGGCGGGGTGTGATATTTTTTATCCGATAACATGACCGCGGCAATCAACTCTCCGGTGGGTAGATGCCCCTCGGCATGAGCAAGGACGGTCGCGGCATCTATGATGAAGCCCAATCGGTTGAGGTTTGCAATCATTTCAGAAAATGAAGCCATTACCTTGGCGGCTACCTCCTCCTCCACGCGGGCAAAATCAGCCGATCGCCAATCTATCTGATAGCCCAATAGATGTAGATTTGTGCCTTGGTGTTGACAGTCGAGTTCAATTCCGGGAATAAAATGTAGCTCAGCTTGTTGCGCAAGCTGAAGCGCCTCCGATGTGGCTTTGATGGAGTTATGATCGGTGATGGAGAAGGTGTTGATCTTTTGCGCTTGACAGCGATGGATGATCTCGGCAACAGAAAATTCGCCGTCACTGCTGAATCGCGAGTGGATATGTAAGTCTTTGTAGATCATAATTTTGTGAATTATAATGAAGTCGAAAATAGCCTCTATTACCGATCTATCTGTGGTTTGCAAATGTAGCTATTTTTCATTTATTTCAATCCACAGTTTTTGAGATGAATGGATGTTTTTTTGTTTTTTAAATAAATTAATCTAAATTTGTATATGTTATTGACCTGAACCCTCTTAAAACTTTGTGTGATGGAAGCCAATCAAAAAGAAGATGCAAAAATAAAAATAGAAATATCCTCTTATCGATCGTTGTTAGAGATCCTTGGAAAGACAAAAAACGTCATCAAAATTGTCATTGCCCTGCTGATTCTCGTTTTTACGATTTTTATTGGGCTGGCTTTTGTGACGATTTCCATTAAACGGATTTATCCCTATAACGACATCAAAACCAATGCATTTGGTGCAACAACCATGCAAAATGAAGATGTAGAGCTTACCTATTGGCTCTTTAGCACGGCGGAGATGTGGGCTAATTCGGGGGTCTCGGTTGAGGCTGGCGATATTTTAACCATTCGTGCTTCAGGACGCTCGCATACGGCAATTCATCACTTGGTGGCCGAGGTCTCGGCGAATAAAAAATTGGTTGAGGAGTGGAGCGCTACCGATGGCCGAAACAGAGGAAATGATGGATACCGCATGAGTTACCGTCTCTTTCGGGATAAACCTCAGGATGCCTTGTTGATGCAGGTTATACCTGAAAACGTTGATTTTTCGGACGTTGGCGAAGCTTCAATATGCCGAAAGTTTATGACCTACAATTTTATTGATGAGGAATCTACCTTGGATAAGGCGTGGTTGGATACTCATCGGGAAAACTTCTATTGTATTGGCAAAGAGCGGGTTGATATGAAGATAAATCATTCGGGCATACTTCACTTTTGCGTGAATGATATTGTCCTCACTCATCGGGTTATAGATTCGATGCAAGCGGAGAATAATAGACTGATATGCAACAAAATAGCAGATAGTATTCCTGCCTTGGCTGCCGATTTACGAAGGGCATTGAAGCAGCACTCCTTAACAGCGGATCAGGAAAAACTATGGGGACAGTATAACCTTCTGTTCTTTAAATTAGGTGCGTATCCGGATAAAGCCGGCACGCGAAAAAGTAATAAAAACGAGTTGACATATTACAAGGAGACCAATTATTGGAATGCGTGGCTGGATGATAATGTCGGTTCATTCCTGATTGTGATCGAACGTCGTAAAAACAAATAGGGATGAAGTCGCTGCATGATGTAATCAAAGAGGCATTACTTCGAGAGACCAAATCGTCGATTGAAATCGAAGATAGCGGTTTTCTCCTTGAGTTGCTTGATCCGCGTGGAGATGCCAAATATGTAAAACGCCGGATGTTTAACTTCCTATTGCTGGCTGTGACGATTATTTTGTGTCTGGTGGCGGTTATTTGCTCGTTTACGTTTTTCCTTAATGATATTTTGTTGTTCCAAAATAAGCCCAAGATGAACTATGCGGGAGCTATTATTCCGCAACGGTCTTGTAGCCGCGAATATGTATTGTTTCTCTTTAACTCTGCCGATAGATGGGCAGAAACCGGCATCCAGTTACAGGAGGGAGATCGAATAAAAGTGTCGGCTTCGGGCTGTTTTAATAGTGATGTGACGGCTGTTGCTCATTGTGTTAAGCGAAATGAGCGATTGAAACACCGATGGGTATCAACCACCAGCAGGGATAAAGCCGGCATTGCTCAATGCCTCTATGCTGATGCTTCGGCTCACTTTGGGTCCGTGCTCTATCAAATCAATGGAGAGATGGGGTGTGATAATGATACTTTGACGCACAAAATTCATCAAATAGACAGCTCTTCGGCACAACATTTTACAAAAATAAAGGAAAATGGGATGCTCTATTTTTCCGTTAATGATATTTATTTGAGCGATACGATTATCCTCTATTATGAAGCCTTGAATCGGAGGCTACTCCACTGTGATTCATTGGATTCGGCGGCACTTACTCGCTATAATACGGCACAAACAGATCCCGATCAGGTTGTGCGCCTTTTTTACCATAACAATAACGGTGCTGTTTATGTGGCGGGGAAGCAGTTCCGTGAATATTTCAAGGAGAACAGAGACGCGTGGTTTAATGATAATATTGGTGAGATTTTGATGTGTGTTGAGATCGAGCGGGCACTCTATGTTTGGAACTGGCCGAGTAAATGGTATAGATACACAGAACGCATCCTTGATGGTGCTTGGAGTAAGCCTTGGTATTATGCCTTGCCACTAACGGCGGTTTACTGCATGTGGTCGATTGTCCGACTGGTCGGCTGGATACTCTTATTTGGGTTAGATGTACTGTTTAAATCGGGGATGTTTCTTGTGCTGATTGTCCTCTTGATTTTTGCATTGCGGTTTCGGTCTCGCAGGAAAAAGAATGTGAATGAAGGAGGCGATTCACATGAAGTTTAGCTTAATATAAATAATTCAGCACCCTATATATCATCATGTTGTGATATATAGGGTGCTGGCTATTTGAATGCTTAGTTCCGCAGTTTAACCTTTCTTGATCTTTGGTTTGATGGTGCGGAAAGGCAGTTTTAAAACGCCAAAGAAAGCTTCGCCAAAAATTCCTCCAGACATTTTAGATGTACCCTCCGTGCGGTCAACGAAGATGATGGATACTTCGGTGATGCGTGACCCGAATTTCCAAGCCGTATATTTCATTTCAATTTGGAATCCGTAGCCATTCATTTTAATAGCATCTAAATCAATACGCTCCAATACGCGACGACTGTATCCTACAAAACCGGCCGTGGCATCACAAACCGGCATTTGGGTGACTACTTTTACGTATTTTGATGCGAAATAGGAGATCAGTAGCCGTGACATTGGCCAGTTGACCACATTCACACCCTTCGAGTAGCGCGAGCCAACCACCACATCGCCACCCTGTTCCAAAACAGCAGAAAGGCGCTCCAAATCATCAGGATTGTGTGAAAAATCGCAGTCCATTTCAAAAATCGAATCGTAACTTCGTGCAAGAGCCCAGCGGAAGCCAGCGATATAGGCTGTGCCCAGTCCTTGTTTTCCCGTGCGCTCAATCATAAATAGGCGATCGGCAAACGTTGCTTGACACTCTTTTACGATCGCCGCCGTGCCATCAGGCGAACCGTCATCAACAATCAGCAGGTCGTATGTGCCCGCCAATGACATTACCTTCGAGATCATCTTTGAGATGTTCTCCCGTTCATTATAGGTCGGAATAATAACTAACTTTTGCATAATTACATCATTTTATCAAATGTATGACGGCCTGCCAAATGCCGTAAAATAATAGATCCTCTATAAATCCCCTTGGCTACTGCCTGTTGGGAACTCTTGATCTCTTTTCGTTTTCGTTGCAATGCCGGATGCCAGCATAGAAATTCGTACCAAGCCCGAAATACAGCGCGACAACAATCCCCGCGTCCTTGGAATAGATAACTGGCTGCCGTAGCTAAATCGAGCAAAGGTCGTACCACACTCACAGTCAGTCGTTGTGGAATGGACGCACATTTATAAAGCATCGCTAAATTGTTGCGGTGATTCAAAAAAACCTTTTGTGGCGAGCCTGTGGCCAGTGTGCCTCCCCCCACGTGGTAGACGCAGCTTTGTGGTACAATCCGCAGGGTATAACCGGCTATCTGCATCCGCCAGCATAGATCAATCTCCTCCATGTGTGCAAAAAAATCGGCATCAAAGCCTCCCAACTGCCGAAATACTTTTGCTCGACAGCAAAAGGCAGCGCCACTCACCCAAAAAACCTCTCGTTCCTGCTCATATTGGCCATTATCTTGTTCAATGGTTTGCAAGATCCGTCCCCGACAAAAAGGATAGCCTAAAAAATCAATGAATCCACCCGAAGCACCCGCGTATTCAAAACGTGTGCGATCGGCAATGGCGTGCAATTTGGGTGCAACGGCAGCTGTTTCAGGATGACGTTCCAAGGTCTCTAACAGTGGCTCGATCCATCCGCATGGGGTCTCTACATCGGTATTGAGCAGAATAAAATTATCGGCCTCCACTTGTGCCAAAGCGCGGTTGTAACCCTCGGCAAAGCCGTAATTGCGATCGAGGCAAATACGCTCCACGGTAGGAAATTCTCGCTTTAAATAGGCCACAGAATCGTCTGTCGAGCCATTATCAGCAACCACAATACCTACCCCGACCGGTGCAGCAGCGACCACACTTGGCAGAAAACGTTGGAGTTGAGCCCGTCCGTTCCAGTTTAATAAAATAATCTTTGATACCATATTTATCACGCCTCCACAGTGGCGGGTTTGCGATGTTTCCAGCGACGATGTGACCACATCCACATCTCTGGTTGCTCCACGATCATCTGCTCCAAACAACGCACATAGCGACCTACAATCTCATCGGGTTCAACAGCCTCTTGGCCATCATATAACTCCTCGAACCAAATTTCATAGCGTCCCCGTTTAAGCCGATTCATGTGAACAAAATAGGCCGGCATTCCAAAGCGCAAAGCCATTTTTTCGCCACCATCGAAAAAAATCGTATCCTGATTCAAAAAGCGAAACCAATGACTATTGGGGCGTAAAGGCGGATTTTGATCTGCAATTAAACCCATTACCAAATTTGTAGGCCGATTGCCTCTATTGCGTAAATAGAAGCGCATACTCTCTTGCATGGTTACATTCAGTGTATTAGGTAACTTTCGTAGCCGACGGTAGAAGTGCTCAAAAACCGGATCTTTGAGCTCGTGATATACGCCGACCAAACTCTGTGTGGCATCAAAAGTCCCCCACAGCAGGCAATATTCCCAACAACCAAAATGAGAAGCCATGGCGATCCAGTCGCGTCCTGAGGTGCGGCGACTCTGCTCCTCGCCATTCTTCCACTGCACTAATTGTCGGCTCTTTTCGGCACTCATGCCGGCCATACTGATGGTGTCAACGATAACCTCCGAGAGGGTACGATAAAAGCGTTGTGCTATCTGACACAACTCGATCGTGCCTTTTTCGGGAAAAGAGTTTCGTAAATTGGTCAGCACCACCTTACGGCGATAGCGAATGACCGTGAGCACAAAGGTGATCAGGCTCTCAATAACATAATAGCGAAACCAATAAGGTAGGTGGGCAAATAGGCAACAAGTGTACCATAAGCACTCCAAACGTAGACGTTGCCATAGTGTCAACTCCCTTGTCTTCATTTGGTTACTTTGTTGTTGGTGTGATCCACCGATTCCACAAATAATTTTACCTTAGCGATTTTTGTCCGGATGCGCAACCACTCCTTTAATTTATCGGCATCAATAGTTTTATTGATCTCTGTCGGTGTCACCACGCAGACAAGTAAGGTGTCGGTGGCGACCCCTTTCATATCGAACATCCGGCCTTTGGTTAACGAAATAGCCGCAATATTATCAACCACAACACCCACCTCCTTGGAGATGTCGGTCACATCGACCGAGGTCATTTTGTAGTGGGTCAACTGGGCTTTCAGCTCATTCAGCTGGGTGTTTTTCTCCTCCAAGAGATCAGAATAGCTCTTTTGGAGCGAGCTAAGATCAATCTCATCGGAAGCATTGGTTTGGCGAATAAGCAACTCTGTATGTTGCAGTCCGAAATTCTCCATCTGTGCCCGTGCGTGTTCGACCATCTCCTCTGAAAGGGGCTCTCCAATCAGCACCAATTCCACCTGAGAGAGCTTTTTGCCCTGACCATAGAGTTTGTTGCATTCAATGACACGGGTGTGCGGATACTGAAATACTTGCTCCACATATTTGTCGGCCATGGATTCAAACATTGAGACCTTGACCATGTGGAAGCCAACGATTACACTGGGGATAAAAGTCACTAAAGTAATGAACATCATCGACCGGCGAACGTTGCGTTCACGCGCCTTGTCGATAAAAGCTTTCTTCCGATATTTCAGGAAGCGCACCACGATATAGGTCGCCAGTGCAATAAAAACCGTATTGATAAAAAAGAGGTAAAATGCGCCGGCAAAAAAGCGGAATTGTCCTGTGGCGATACCGAATCCGGCTGTACATAATGGCGGGATCAGTGCCGTAGCGATGGCCACACCGGGGATGACTGTTGATGTACGTTCTTTGCGCGACTGTGCCACAAAACCGGCCAATCCACCAAAGAGAGCTATCAGCACATCATAGGTTGTGGGTTCGGTTCGTGCCAAAAGTTCACTACTGGCCTGTCCCAAAGGAGAGATCAGAAAATAGCAGGTGGAGGTGGCTATGGCCACGATAAACATCAAGGTGAAGTTCCGCAAAGAGCGCTTCAGTAGATCGAAATCGTTGATTCCCAATGCTAACCCCATGCCCATAATCGGGCCCATAATCGGAGAGATAAGCATCGCACCGATGATCACGGCCGCGGAGTTGACATTAAGCCCCAAGGAGGCTATGAGGGTAGCGAAAATCAGCACCCACAGATTAACGCCCTTGAAGACAACTCCTTTGCTGATCACAGCAACCACTTCATCTTGCTGGGCTTTATCCTCTTCCAAATTGAAGCGATCGTGCATAAAAGCGCGAAAATTAGACGTACTGGTCTGTTCTTTAGTCTGTTCAGGCTCTTTCATCTTCTTCCCTTTCTTCATTGGTTTGTATTCCCTCTTCGGTCTCTTCTCGTATGGGTTTGGGTAGCCCCTCCACAACGATCACAAATTCTCCTTTGGGAGTATGCTCTTTGAAATAAGTGGCTATTTCCAAGAGTGTTCCGCGCACGGTTTGTTCGAATTTTTTGGTGATTTCGCGTGATACAGAGACCCGACGTTCGCCACCAAAAGTTTCAGATAGTTGCTCCAAACATTTGACTACTCGGAAGGGGGATTCATAGAAAATCATCGTTCTGGTCTCCTCTCGAAGGCTTTGCAGGTGTTTAGTACGGCCTTTTTTCTGAGGAAGGAACCCCTCAAAACAGAATCGGTCACAAGGGAATCCACTCTGCACCAATGCCGGAATCAATGCAGTAGCACCGGGGAGCGTCTCGACCTCAATCCCCGCTTCGACACATGTGCGTACCAATAGAAAACCCGGATCAGAGATGCCTGGCGTGCCGGCATCAGAGACAAGCGCTACCGTGCGACCGGCAGCAATGCTCTCGGCCATCATCTGTACTGTGGCGTGCTCATTGAATTTATGGTGAGAATACATCTTCTTCTCAATGCCTAAATGCTTGAGCAAAAAAGCCGTTGTACGGGTATCTTCCGCAAGGATCAAATCGACTGTACGCAACACCTCTACGGCGCGAATGGTAATATCGTCCAGATTGCCGATGGGTGTGGGTACAAGATACAATTTAGCCATTTCCCTCTATTTTTGAGTGAGTTTGCGCTCCAATAACTCTATCAGGAGCTTGGCTCCATCCGAATTGGAATTCCATGCAAAGTTTTCCGCGATATAAATCAAGCAATCATCAAGATCCTCAAATTGATTGAGCTGTGTTATCGTCTCCTCGAAAGCTACCTGATCATCCTCAAATAGCTCTTTGATGAGCAGGAACTTATCGTTGATCCCAAGGGCACTACGTAGATCTGTAATTGGCTGTGAATTAGTATCTTCAGTGGGCAATTCTTGTTTGGGCTGGAGGGTCTCACCCAATGTCTGCACTGCCTGATTGATTACCTCGCCCAAAACCACTGGAGCTGGTGTGGCTACTGTTTCGGTTTCGACCGGTGTGACAGGGTGTGTTTTGGTGGCTTTTACCTCTTCGTTATGAGTATCTTGCATCGGTTGCACTTGCTCTTCGGCTGTGGAAGGTGTGGCTTCTTTCTCAGCAGGTTTTGCGGGAATAGGCCTCTCTGAAGCGCTCTGGTCATCGTCATAAAGAGACATTAGCACCCGTCGTGAACCACTGCGGTGTACCGTTAATTCGCCCAAATCGAATAGGCTATGATCTGCATCTGTTGCTGTTTTGGATGCAGAAGTTACGGTTGGCTGAATTTTCACTTCAGGCAGAACAGTCGCCGTCTCTTTGGGTGGCTCAGGTTGTTGAGTAGATGCTGTTACCGGTTCAGCCCATGGCTCTTCTTCCGCTGAAGGGGCAAGGTCGATCAACTCCATGGAGACCATTTCGTCGAGGTCAATGATCGTCTCTTCTACCGGTTCTTCTACCGGTTCTTCTTCAAGCACTGCTTCGGGTTTTTCTTCAAGCGCTGCTTCGGGTTTTTCTTCAAGCGCTGCTTCGGGTTCTTCCGTCGGCTTTGCTTCAGATTCCGCCATTGGCATTTTTGTAATTGGTAGCTCGGTAGCCTGTTTTATAGGCGATGCAGGATGGTTGTGATCTGCCTTCCCGCATTCTGAAAAGCGTAGTGTCTCATATATTTGCCTTAGTTCATCTAAAGCTAAATCGCGCTCAATGGGAACAATTTCTCCCATCGTCATCCACTCATCAATCAGTGCGGAAAGCCGATATAGATTGTCTTGTATTTGTTTTAAATCTTTCATAATCAATGTAAGTAATCTAAAAAACTATTTCTGAATTTAGCCTCAAAGATAATCATTTTTTATACTTTTTTCTATTTACGCCCTACATATTCTCGAACATCAAGCAGATATTTTCGTGACTAAAGCTCCCTTTTGTTTCTTCAAAAGGCTCTTTGTGGCCATTTTTCATCAATAAGATAACCACTCTTTCCATCGTAATTTACAGAAAGAATAATTATCTTTGCCAAACGAAAACAAAATACAAAAATAGATGGCTCTTCAATGTGGTATAGTGGGTCTGCCTAATGTAGGTAAATCGACCCTTTTTAATTGTCTTTCCAACGCAAAGGCTCAGGCTGCAAATTTTCCTTTTTGCACCATTGAACCCAATGTGGGTGTGATCACTGTGCCCGATCAGCGGTTGGTGAAGCTCACCGAAATTGACCACCCCAAGCGAGTTATCCCCACGACGATCGAAATTGTCGACATCGCCGGTTTAGTAAAGGGCGCCTCCAAAGGAGAGGGGCTGGGCAATAAGTTTTTGGCCAACATTCGCAATACGCAAGCTATTATTCATGTACTCCGCTGTTTTGACAACGGCAACATTACCCATGTGGATGGATCGATTGATCCTGTGCGAGATAAAGGCATTATCGACACAGAATTGCAACTCAAAGATTTAGAGACCGTTGAAAGTCGCTTGGGTAAAACTCAAAAGCAGGCTGCTGTGGGTGGAGACAAAAGTGCCAAGCGCCAAGTGGAATTGCTCTTACAATATAAAGCTACTTTGGAACAAGGCCTCAGCGCTCGCACCATTGAACTTGAAAAGGAGGATCGTAAATTGATGGCTGACCTCAATCTGCTCACCGACAAACCGGTTCTCTATGTCTGCAATGTAGACGAAAAAAGTGCTGTCACAGGCAATGCTTACACCCAAGCTGTGGCTACTGCCATCGCCGAGGAGCGGGCCGAGATGCTCATCATCGCAGCAGCCACCGAGGCCGATATTGCCGAGTTGGAGGAGTACGATGAGCGTCAGTTGTTTCTCGAAGAGATGGGACTCAAAGAGTCGGGCGTAGCGCGGTTGATCAAATCGGCCTATAAATTGCTCAATCTTGAAACATTCTTCACCACTGGTGCTGATGAATCGCGTGCGTGGACTTACAACAGAGGGATGAAAGCTCCCCAAACAGCCGGCATTATCCATACCGATTTTGAGAAGGGTTTTATCCGTGCCGAGGTGATTAAATACAACGATTATGTCACTTTGGGTTCAGAGAAAGCTTGCCGCGATGTAGGTAAAATTGGTATTGAGGGCAAAGAATACGTCGTCCAAGACGGCGACATTATGCATTTTTTATTTAACGTTTAAAAGATAAAAATATGAAAAACGCAAAGTACATCATCATCGCCATCGCCATCATTGTGAGCGCTTGGATTTTGAGCAAGGCCTACACCTATAAATATCGGGCGCAGGAAACAGTCGTTGTGACGGGCTTGGGTGAAACCGAATTTACCTCCGATCTGATCGTTTGGAATGGTATCATTACCGCTGAATCACCCAATGTTGAAGCGGCTTATGCCCACATCGAAAGTAGCAAAAAGAAAGTCTATGACTATATCCTTTCCAAGGGGATTGAAGCAAAAGCCATTGTCTTTCAGTCGGTCACGGTCAACAAACTGTATGACCCCATCACTGCTGCCAATGGAAATTGGATGGGACAGCGTTTTACAGGCTACCAACTCTCCCAAAGTTTTACCATCGAATCCAATAAGGTCGAAGCGGTGGAGAGTGTTTCGCGCGAAATTTCATCCTTGATTGCTCAGGGTGTGGCCATTGATGCACCGCAACCTGACTACTACTATACCCAATTAGATAATGTGAAACTGGATTTGATCGAGAAGGCTTCGGCTGATGCGCGCGTCAGGGCAGAGAAGATTGCACGCAATGCCGGTGCGAAGTTGGGGAATGTGACATCGGCCAAGATGGGCGTTTTCCAGATCACAGGGGCGAATAGCAACGAGGAGTTTTCAGCCGGTGGTTCATTCAACACCTCCAGCCGTATGAAAAAAGCGCGCATCACCATGCGCATTGAATACCGTTTGCGTTAATGCTTCGTATCCTCTCCTCTCGTTGGACAGAAGCCGCATGGGTCATCCTGCTGGTTGTCGTCTCGCGGACGCAATCCAAAGTCTTATTTATTGCCGTTGCCATCCTTGGCTTGGGTATCGTAGGAGCTATACTCGTGCGGGTATTTCCCGCGCTGAGAGATCTTCGGTCTCTTTGGCGCAAATTTCCGGAGACCGAGGAATATGCCGAATATAAACAGGTTCAGGATGCAAAACGGAAATCAGATAAAAATAAAATTGACATTCAATAAATAAATTCATGGAACGAAAAGTACGGGTGCGTTTTGCACCAAGCCCCACAGGACCTCTGCATATCGGAGGTGTTCGCACGGCACTCTATAACTACCTATTTGCGCGCCAGCACGGTGGCACGATGATCTTGCGTATTGAAGATACCGACTCTCAACGCTTTGTCCCGGGGGCTGAAACCTATATTATGGAGGCGCTCCAATGGTGTGGCATCGAGATAGATGAAGGTATTACCGAAGGCGGTCCCTATGCCCCCTATCGACAGAGTGAGCGCAAAGCCATCTACCTCAAATATGCCCTTCAATTAGTCGAAGCCGGTTGGGCGTATTACGCATTTGATACCGCTGAGGAGTTGAACGCATTACGTGCCGACTTCGAAGCACGTGGTGAAACGTTTGCCTACAACGCGACCATCCGCGAAAAATTAGCCACGTCACTCTCCCTCCCTGCCACTGAGGTGCAGCGTCGCATAGATTGTGGAGATCAATGGGTGATTCGCTTTCGGATGCCGGAGAATGAGGAGATCCATATGCACGACTTGATTCGTGGGGATGTGGTGGTCAATACCGCTACCCTTGACGATAAAGTCCTTTATAAATCTGCCGATGCCCTTCCCACCTACCACTTGGCCAACATCGTTGATGACCACTTGATGGAGGTTTCCCACGTCATTCGTGGTGAGGAGTGGCTACCCTCCTTGCCACTGCACTACCTGCTTTATAAAGCCTTCGGCTGGAGCGACACCCAACCTGAATTTGCCCACTTACCCTTGCTTTTGAAGCCCACGGGCGGAGGTAAACTTTCGAAACGTGATGGGGACAAGATGGGTTTCCCTGTCTTCCCGCTTTTTTGGACATCCCCTGTCACCGGAGAGACCGCTCATGGGTATCGTGAGGATGGTTATTTCCCTGAGGCGTTTATCAATATGCTGGCGCTCTTGGGGTGGAATCCGGGTACGGAACAAGAGATGTTCTCGATGGATGAGTTGATTCAAAACTTCTCGCTCAGTCGGGTTTCCAAATCAGGTGCTCGCTTCCAACCTGAAAAAGCGAAGTGGTTCAATGCACAATATATGCACCATAAGAGTGATGCTGAATTGGCAGAACTTTTCCAAGTTATCCTTCGCGAACACAACATTACAGCCAGCAATGAGCAGGCAGGCAAGGCCGCAAGTATCATGAAAGAGCGCGCCACGTTTATCACCGATCTGTGGGATTTGGCCTCTTTCTTTTTTGTTGCACCCTCAGTGTATGAAGAGAAGCAGGTGAAGAAATATTGGAAAGCTGAGAATGCCGCCATTTTACGCGAATTAGGTAGCGTACTATCGGATATTGATGATTTTTCACTCGAAAATACCGAACACATCGTCCATGGCTGGATCGAAGAGAAGGGTTACTCTTTGGGTCAGGTGATGAATACCCTGCGCTTGGCATTGGTTGGTGCGGGCAAGGGCCCCGGTATGTATGAGGTTACCTCCTTTATTGGTAAAGAAGAGTGCCTCAAACGGATCGACAATTTAATGACCAATTTGCAACCTACTGCCTAATGGAGATCGAACAACATCTTTGGACACTTACCCCCGATGGGGAGGCCGTGGTGCTCTACACGTTCCGCAATAGCAGCGGTGCATCTGTGAGCGTCACCAACTTAGGTGCGGCCATCGTTGCTGTGAAAGTGCCTGATAGAGCGGGTCTCCTATCTGATGTGGCCTTGGGTTATCAAGATCCACTGAGCTACCTGAGCGATAGCGCCACGATGGGTAAAAGTGTCGGGCGTGTTGCCAATCGCATTGCCGAAGGACGAATGACCATTGAAGGTCAGGAGTATCGGTTGGAGGTCAATAGTGGTCGCAACCACCTACATGGTGGCTCTAAAGGCTTTGCCACGCGTCTTTGGGAGAGTCGTGTGGAGACCAATCGCGTGGTGATGGAACTTTTTTCTGAAGATGGAGATCAGGGCTATCCGGGTAATCTGCAAGTCGAAGTCGTCTTTGATTTTGACGAAGAGAACACCTTAGACATTACCTACCGCGCCATCACCGATCAAACGACCCCCATCAATCTAACCAACCACCTCTACCTGAATCTTAATGGCGAATCGGCGGGATCAATTTTGGATCATGAATTGCAACTGCACTGCTCACAAGCATTGGAGATGAACCGCGATCAGATCCCTACCGGAGCACTGTTGGCAGTCAAAGATACCCCGTTAGACTTCACGACTTTTCATCGGTTGGGGGATGGTATTGATGCGGAATTTAACCATATTCGAGACTGCAAAGGCTATGACCATCCGTTGGTGCTCGACCATTGGAAGCCCAATATACTCACAGAAGTAGGTCTCTTGCGTAGTCCGCTGTCGGGACGCACAGTGACTATCCGCACCTCACAACCGAGTGTGATGCTTTATACCGGAAACTGGCTGGCTGGTGGTTGTCCAATCACCAAATCAGCAGCGCGTTACGATGATTATGCCGGAGTGGCAGTTGAGTGTCAGAACTTCCCCGATGCGGTCAATCATCCAACATTTCCCTCCTCGTTGCTCCATGCTGGCGAAACTTACTGTCAGAAAATTAGCTATCAGTTCGGAATCTATTAAGAAGCTGTGAGAACATAGAGTGCCTGATGATATTCATCAGGCACTCTGATTTTCCCACCATAGCCGCTCTTTTTGAAATATTTCCTGCAAAATCGAAGCTCCGTAACCTATTTTTACTATCTTTGTGCTCGAAATATCTAAAGGGGTGCCTTACTATCAGGCTGAGATTAGACCCATTGAACCGGATACGGATAATGCCGATACCGGGACAAATAATCGAAAACACATACCCCTTTTCAGTTCGTTAACCTAATTAAAGTGAAATGAAAAGGATTCTACTTTCCATCGTAGCCGTTGCTTTTGCACTGGCTACAACCGCTCAAGAGAAACCCACATCGGATTCTCTTCGCCTGCACAAATTGCAGGAAATCGAGGTGACCGCCACGCGCGCCACGCCCCAAACTCCCGTTGTCTATACAGACATTTCGCAGGAGGCTATTGCCAAAAACAACTATGGGCAGGATATTCCCTTCCTGCTGATGCAGACCCCTTCGGTTATCGCTACCTCTGAAACTGGAACCGTTGTTGGTGCGACCTCCTTCCGTATGCGTGGCTCTGATGCTACACGGCTCAATGTTACGGCCAATGGGGTGCCGTTGAACAATCCGGATTCGCACGCTATGTATTGGTATGACACGCCCGATTTCATCTCTTCAGTCGGTACGGTGCAGGTGCAGCGCGGTGCAGGTACATCGACCAATGGCACGGGTGCTTTTGGTGGATCGGTCAATATGTCGACCGCCTCGTTACCTTTGGAATTTGAAGGAGATGCCTCACTCTCCTATGGCTCTTACAACACCAACAAGCAGGCTGTTCACATCGGTTCCGGATTGTTGGGTGGGCACTGGATGCTGGATGCTCGTTTGACCCACATTGGTTCTGATGGCTATATTGATCGCGGTGCTACGGATCTGAAATCATATATGTTCCAAGGTGCTTATTATAACGGCAATACGGTTGTTAAACTGCTCTCTTTCGGTGGTAAAGCGAAAACATACCTTACCTATAACGGAGTCTCCAAAGCCGATATGGAACGCTATGGTCGCCGTTACCACAACAGCGGACAGTACACCACCTCCGATGGTCCGTATATTTTAGCCGATGGCACACATGTCAACTATTACGATGATCAGACCGACAACTACCTTCAGATCAACAACCAGCTGCTTGTCAGCCACCGTTTTAATCAGAAATGGACGATGAATGCCACTGCCCACTACACCTATGGCTATGGCTACTACAAGCAATATAAAGACGATGCTTCGTTGATGGGTTATGGATTGTCGGATAATTGGGAGATCGAAAAAGACCTCATTCGCGAGAAGATCATGCGCAACCACTTTGGTGGCATCATCGCCTCGGCAGGCTACACAGCCGACCGTGTTTCGGTGCTCTTTGGGGGCTCTTGGAGTCTCTATAAATGTCCGCATTGGGGTGAATTGGATTGGGTACAGGATAATCCGGAAGGCTTCACTCCCGGTATGCGTTGGTACGATAATGATGTAGAGAAGCAAGATGCCAACCTCTTCGCCAAGGTGAATTGGACGGTGGCCAAAGGGCTAAACATCTATGCCGATCTGCAATACCGTTACGTGAATTATACAGCATGGGGCGTGAATGACAATTTCGACTGGAATAAATATGAGATGCAACCGATAGATGTCAATAAAACCTATCATTTTTTCAACCCCAAAGCGGGTATCAACTACACCTTGGGCAAACACCACAATTTCTACTTCTCGTTTGCTATTGCACAGAAAGAGCCGACTCGTAGTGACTTCACCGACCGCTTCACCGAAGCCCACCCCTCTTCAGAAAAGATGTACGACTATGAGCTGGGCTACCACTATGATGGGCGTATCGTGAGCGCGGGCATCAATCTCTACTACATGAAATACAAAGATCAGCTGGTGAAGACCGGTCAAGTCAACGATGCCTCCGATGCGCTGAATGTGAATGTTCCTGATAGCTACCGTCGCGGTATTGAATTGACGCTCTCTGCTCGTGTGACCAAATGGTTCACCTTCAGCGGAAACGCTACCTTCAGCCAGAATCGCATTGAAAATTATGTCGATCTGTTGACCAAAAGTCCCGACTATGGCAAGAATTTAGGCGCGATGACTATCTCCTACTCGCCAAATGTGATTGCCGGCACGATCTTCGACTTCCATGTCAAAGGTTTTGAGGCCATCTTACAGACCCAATATGTGGGCAAGCAGTACTTCACCAACAACGAGGTAGAAGCGCTCTCTTTGGATCGCTACTGTGTCTCTAACCTCAATTTGGCCTACACCTTGCATACCAAGAAAATCACCAGTGTCCGTTTCGGCTTGACTGTTTACAACATCTTCAATGCTGACTACTCCAACAACGGCTACGGTTACTCCTACATGGATGATGGAAAACGCTATGATGATGCCTTCTACTTTCCACAGGCACCGCTCAATGTGTTGGCTAACATTACTGTAAAATTCTAAAGAAATGGATCTCAAGCTTATCCTGCAACTGGCTGGCATTGTTTTAGGACTGCTCTATCTTTGGTTGGAGTACAAAGCCGATATTCGTCTTTGGATCGTGGGGCTAATCATGCCCTTGGTGCACGGCTTTTTATACTACAAAGCCGGGTTGTATGCCGATTGTTCTATGCAAGGCTATTATATCTTGGCTGGTCTATATGGCTGGATTGCTTGGCGCAATGCTCCCCGGAAACAGACTGCGGCACAGATCTCCTCCACTCCAACGAGTCTCATTCCGCAACTACTGATTATCTATGTGAGTGTGCACGCTGCTCTCTATGTCCTCCTGACAGCCTTCACCAATAGCACCGTGCCTTTTTGGGACAGTCTCACCACTGCACTTTGCGTGGTGGCGATGTGGATGCTTTCACGCAAGTATGTAGAACAGTGGTTGGTATGGCTGGTAGTAGATGTGATTACGGTAGGCTTATATGTTTATAAAGGGATTCCTTTTACCGCCGGACTCTATGCGCTCTATTCGGCGCTTGCTATCGTGGGCTTCCTTCGCTGGCGGAAGATGATGCACAAAGTGTAAAGATAAAGATCCGATCATGAGAATCCGGTGTTGCAAACGCATGTTCGCAACACCGGATTTTTTATTGGGGAAGCCTCTGTTTTTCGCACTGTTTGAGGATCTCTTCCTTCAAGGTTTTGGGTGATACATTTTGCGCTAACACCAGCCGATAGGAGTTCCGAATTTGCTCCCTGATCAATACATCCGGCAGATCTCCATTGGTAGATACATCATTCCAATGACGCTTGTTGCTATGCCAAGCCGGTGTGATTTCTGGATAGGTCTCCCGCAGTTGTATGGCCAAATCGGGGTCACATTTTAGTGCAATACGTTCAAAATCAACCATGCGAGCATAGGCATACATCTTGCCTCCCACTTTGAAGACCAATGTTTGGTCGTGGAAGGGCGTACTCTCTTCTGTACAAGGAAGCGAAAGACAATAATCACGGAATGTCAGTAGATCCATCGGTTATCTGTTTTTGCAAAAATACAAATTAAGTAAGGAAAAACAATTTCACAAGCGCTAAAGATGTTAAGAAACCGTTTCAAATGTTGGCATTCAATGGGCGCGAAATGGATCAATCATGATTTCGCATGACTTGTGGCACACAGATTGCAATCTTTGGGAAGATAAAACGATAAAAAAATGAAAAAAATTCTACTCGCACTACCCTTTTTGGCGTTGTTTATTAGCTTCGCCGCCTGCACCCAGCAACAAAAATGGAATCAGGAACAGCGCCAAGCATTGCGTGAATCACTGAAAGACTATCGGCAGATGGTCTATTTGGAGGATCTGACCGATCCCGAATTCGGCCTGTTTTCAGAGGGCGTAGAGATGGATTTAGAGACGGCCTATCCTGCCTATACATCTTTTATAGCCACACCTAACATCCAAGATACCATTCAGATGGTTGTTGTCAATACCATCGTTGAGGAGTTAAATGCCGATGCACACAATATGCGACACCTCTACCCCTATAACTATCTTGTTGCCCAAGGGGTTTTGCCCTCCGATCTTACCCGCGAACAGGTTCGCGCTTTCTATTCTTGTTTTGCCGGCAAGGTGAATGGGGCTTATAATACCATGGGGCAGTTCTTTTATGCGGTTTTGGCGGATACGACCAATACCTCGCAGATCAATCAGATGCAGCAGCAATGTGCCAATGATCTATTTAATTGGACCTTCACGGAGGTAGATGTTATCGAGACGATGAATTAACGCTTCTAATCATTGAAAAATAATAAAGTATTAAGGAGGGTTAACTACCCTCCTTAATGCTTTATTATTGAGCCAAAAATTCTTTCGATACCACGATTCGAATGGCGCGGTGAAGCACCGTAAATTCCAGTGGTGTCTCACCTAAAATTTCACCATCCACCTCCACAGCAATTTCGGGTGAAGATTCAATGCGGATCTTACTACCCCGCGCCTTCAGAATATGCCGAATGCGGTAAATACCTCCATTAAAAAGGTAGTGGAAACGAAACAGCACGTGCCAAAAATGGATGGGACGCACCAAAGAGACATCCATCAGACCATCATCGGTCACAGCTTCGGGAAGTTGTTGTACACCACCACCGTTGAATTTACAAATACCGATTGCAATACTAAGCAGCAAGTTATTATAAATCAGTTGATCATCGACCCATACTTTGACGCCGGTGGATTTGTAACGAAAAAAAGATTTAAGCAGACACCATGTATAACTCCATCGCCCGACTTTGCGTTTTTGTTGCAGGTGGGCAATTTTACGTGCTACCAACGCATCAAAACCAGCACCGGCCACATTGGCCATATAACGGGTTTGACGATAATGAGCCTCTTCATAAGAGACCACGCCCACATCCTGCAAGAATGAGTTCTCCTCTTTGATGGCACAAATAGCTTCGTGATAACGATTCGAAATCCCGAATGTGCGTACCCAGTCGTTACCCGTACCCACAGCCATAACCGCTAATAAGACCTCGTCAGGTCGTACCTCTTGTTGAATGAAAAGGCCATTGACCACCTCATGAAGCGTCCCGTCACCACCAACGACAATAATACGGCGATACCCTTGTTTGACAGCGGTAACGGTCAGTTCGGTGGCATGAAATTTATGCTCGGTGAAGATCGGTTCGTAGAGAACGTGCTCGTCCCGCAACAACTTGGAAATTTGAGGAAAGTCATCCAGCCCCCGACCACTGCCGGAGACTGGATTGACAATCACTAACCATTTGAGATTGGGCGATGACATGGATCTATTTTGTCGGGATATGTTTCAGCGTATGAAGCAGAAAATCATAGAACTTAGCGACCGAAGCAATTTCAACCTTCTCATCGGGTGAGTGGGGATAGCAGATCGTAGGTCCAAAGGAGATCATATCCATCTTGGGGTATTTACTACCGATGATTCCGCACTCCAAACCGGCATGAATCGCTGTCACAGCAGGCTCTTTGCCATAGAGATCCTTATAGGATTTGCGCATGGTTGCCAAAATCGGAGAGGCCATATTGGGATTCCAGCCGTTGTAGCTACCGGTGAGTTCTGTCTTGGCATCAGCCAATGTAAAGACAGCCGACATGGATTCACCCAGTGCCTCTTTTTCTGAATTGACCGAGCTACGCAACAAGCTTTGTAACTTGATCGTCTTCCCATCTGAAATTACGCGGGCTAAGTTGGTCGAGGTCTGCACCAAGCCGGGCATGGCCATCGACATCTTTTGTACGCCATCGGGGCAAGCAACGACTGCTTTGATGAGTTTTTCTGTGGTCTCGCGTGCAATCACCTCCTGTGGCATTGGGCACTCTACTGCCTTGATGGAGATGGTGTCTTCAATGCCTGCAAATTCGGCTTTGATCATCTTCTCATAGGCCTTTGCCTCTTTGATGAATTGCTCCAAGTCTTTGGTTGGCAACACCACTGTGGCGGTGGCTTCGCGCGGGATGGCGTTTCTCAAACCGCCACCATCGACTTGGTTGAGCAAAATCGGGTAGGTAGCTTGGTTGAGAAAACGGAAAAGTAGCTTATTGGCGTTGGCACGTTGACAAATGATCTGAATGCCAGAGTGGCCACCCTTGAGCCCTTTGATGGTAAGTGTTACGGCCTTATGTCCGCGTTGTGGAGCGGCTTCGGCTTTGTATTTGAAGGTTACATTGGCATCCAAGCCACCTGCACAGCCCACATAGAGCTCCCCTTCGGTCTCGGAATCCAAATTCAACAGAATATCACCGTGTAAAAGTCCTTTTTTTAGACCACAAGCGCCATCCATGCCGGTCTCCTCTGTTGCGGTAAAGAGTGCTTCTACCTCTCCATGTTGCAAGGTGTTGTCCTCCAGTACGGCCAAGATAGCCGCAGCACCGATACCATTATCAGCACCGAGTGTCGTACCATCGGCAGTTACCCAATCGCCATCAATGTAGGCCTCGATAGAATCCTTCTCGAAATCGAATTTCTTGTCGTTGTTCTTCTGTGGGACCATATCTAAGTGAGCCTGAAGCACTACGCCCATACGGCCTTCCATGCCTTTGGTTGCAGGCTTGTGCACATAGACATTATGAGCCTCGTCCTCCCGGCATTCCAGACCGAAGCCCCGAACGGTATCGAGAATATATTTGCGGATCTTCTCCTCATGGTAAGAGGGGCGCGGAATACGTGCAATTTCTGCAAAATGCTTCCAGACCAATGCTGGTTTTAGTGCTGCTAAATTCTTATCCATAACTATTTTGTTTTAAGGTTTATTGACTTCTTTTTTATCTCAGAGGCATCCTCCTCCTGTGTCGTTTGCTGGTCAAAGGCTGCCACGATCCGTTTCACCAAAGGGTGACGGACAATATCGCGTTGGTCAAACTCAACAAGGCCAATGCCGGCGACATCTTTTAAAATCGACATCGTGCGCACCAAGCCGCTATCGCTGGTATGTGGCAGGTCAATTTGGGTGACATCACCGGTGACGATAAATTTGGCACTCCGCCCCATCCGCGTTAAGAACATCTTGATTTGGGCAAGCGTTGTGTTCTGTGCCTCATCCAAAATTACGAAGGCATTATCAAGCGTGCGTCCACGCATATAGGCCAAAGGGGCGATCTGCACCGTGGCATCTTCCATATATTTTTCTAACTTGGCAGGTGGAATCATATCGTTCAACGCATCGTAGAGCGGCTGAAGATAGGGGTCTAACTTCTCCTTGAGATCACCGGGCAGAAAGCCCAATTTTTCACCCGCTTCGACCGCAGGACGGGTGAGGATAATGTGTCGTACCTGCTTTTCTCGAAGCGCCTTGACCGCCAAAGCAATCGCTGTATAGGTCTTGCCCGAACCGGCAGGCCCAACGGCGAAGAGCAGGTCATTCTTGTCGTACATCTTCACCAGTCGCTGCTGGTTGATTGTTCGGGCGCGAATGATTGCACCGTTGTTACCATAGACAATGACATCTTTATCAACCGGTGCATCACTGTGAATGACTTCGCCGGCAAAAGCTTGTGCAATGACCTCGGTAGAGATGTGTCCATATTTTAGGTAGTAGGCCACCAAACCATTGATACGCTTCTCGAAACACTCGTTCTCACGCTGTGAACCCAAAATTTTTAAGGACGATCCTCGTGCGATGATCTTCAGATTGGGATGAAGCGCTTTGATTTGATCCAAATAGATGTTTTGAGCACCGTAAAGTTCCCTTGGATCAACTCCTTCTAATACGATCTCTTTTCCCGTTGTCTCAGTCATACTCAAAAGATATATCCCACACTTACAGCAAACGAATTAGCACGCATCTTGATTTCACCACCATCTGCTGAAAAAATATTTCCACTGGATGAAAAATGGCCGATAAAACGAGCGTCAACCATCAGATGTTGAGCCAATAACAAACTCAGTCCCACCGTATAAGAGGTCGTTGGACGGACACTGCCGAAATCAACCTTCAGCCCCTCGGCATCGGTGTATTTACAACTGCTCATGACCGAAAAAACAGGGCCTACATTGAGCCGTAGCGGACGGAATAGACGTAACGAAAAGAGAATAGGAACATCTATGGTATTGGATTTTAGAGCAATAAGTGGATCGGTTGATAGTCTGGCTACATCTAAGCGTTGACGGACATAAAGAATTTCGGGGCGAATGGCAAAACGGCCGAAATTCAGCGCCATAGAGATGCCTGCTTGATAGCCTACTTTTTCACGAATTTCCTGCAAGCCACCGCTGGAAAAGCCCGTGAAATTAACACCTCCCATGACACCCCACTCCACCCGTACGCGTGGTTTGCGTTGCGATTGAGCGTTGTTGGCACGGTTCGAAGATTGCGCCATGGCTGAGGCTCCAAGAAAAAGGAGCAGCATGAGCACGAGAATTTTACGAAAATTGATCATCAGGCACAGTTATTTGGTTTTACATAGCAGGCCGCCCATAGCAGGTAGGCCACACAGGGAATGACAAAAAGCAATCCATAAGAGGCAACGCCTTCCGCAGCACGGAGGATGAGCCCAATAATTGGTGCAGAGACGGCACCGGCGGCGATCATCAGAATCATCAAGCCGGCGACCTCATTGGCCTTGCCAACAGCACTTTTGGTGGCCACGGCATAGAAGGTGGCGAAGACGCAGGCCATGGTGAAGCCCAACAGACCGATCAAAATATAAATGGCCACCTCTCCGTGAACGAAAAAGAGCGCACAGCAGAGTGCGAGTGCCCCTGCCATATTCCAACGGAGGTATTTGACATCGGAGATACGGGTCAACACATAAGCGCCAACGATTGTTCCGACAATTCGACAAGCATAAAAACCGGTCGTTGTCAGCAGGGAGTTGGGGTTGTCAATTAATTTGGAGGAGAGGAAGCCAATGCCCACATCACCAGCGATAAAGCAGGCAACACCAAAGGCGCAAGCTGCCACGATGGGGTTGCGTAGCAGTCGGAAACAGTCGACCATGCTTACTTTTGAACCGGCAGTGGCAGGCTCTTCGACTTTGGTAAAGAGGAGCCAGATCCCACCCAAGATCGTCAGCAGTGCATAAATAGGGAGCAGCAGTCGCCAACTTCCTGTCCACAGTACCAACATGGTGACCAATGGAGCGAGTAAAAGCAAGGCGGTATTACGAAAAATCTGCCCCGTGGTGAGGTAGCTGGTCATCTTTTGTTCGGGAACGATAGTTGCTAATAATGGATTGATGGCGACTTGGATCGCTGTGTTGCCGATACCCAAGAGGCCAAACCCGATGAAATACCAAGTCAGATCACAGCCCTCACCCGCGAACCAAGGGATGAGTAAGCCGATGGTGGTCAGCAAGTCGCCCCACAAAGCTGTTTTCTTGCGTCCAATGCGATTCATGAGGCTGGCCACCGGAGTGGAGAGCAGTAGAAACCACAAGAAAACCGTTGTCGGTAAAAAGTTGACAGCGGTTTGCTGACTGGCGGGGAACTCATTGACAATCTTATTGGTAATAGGGGCAATGAGATCGCAAAAACCCATGACAAAGAAGCCCATGAGTACGGGGAATAGCAAGCGGTTATCTACTTTTTTAATGGACATAAGCGAAATAAGGTGACAGAAGTAAGTTAAAACAAATAGTGTACATTTTTGTTTGTCAAAGTTACGTTTTTTTTTGCAAAGGGCACACATTATAGCTATTTTTCATAGCCTCCATGATTTGAAGACAAAAAATAATTCACAAAAAATCGTATAAATACCCATTTTTTTCTTATTTTCGTCAAAAGAAATGGCCAATGACCCTTTTATTTGCATCCATCACGCTTCCTTTGGAAGACCCAATTCTGAAATTCCTGCTGATATTGATCATCATTTTATCAGCTCCTTTGCTGTTGAATAAACTGAAAATCCCCTATCTATTAGGACTTATTATTGCAGGGGCAGTCATCGGCCCTCATGGACTGAACTTGGTCTTACGGGACAGTAGCATCATCCTTTCTGGTACGGCAGGGTTGCTTTATATCATGTTTCTCTCTGGCTTAGAGATGGATATGTCTGATTTTGGCAAGAGCAGCTACCGAAGTCTTGTTTTTGGGCTCTATACATTCTGCATTCCATTGACATTCGGTATTTTAGCCGGATATTATATTTTCGAATTTTCCATCTATTCCTCCATTCTCTTGGCCGGATTGTTCGCTTCACAGACGCTGATCGCCTACCCCATCGTCAGTAAATTGGGTATTACGCGTGACAAGGCCGTCACCATCGCGGTGGGGGGTACGATAATTACTGACACCCTTGCCCTCCTACTCCTGACCATTATTGTGGGGATGTCTACTGGAAATGTGGATGACTTTTTTTGGTATAGGCTCGGCCTGTCGGTCATTCTCTGCATCACCATCATCCTGCTTCTTTTTCCGCTCCTTGGGCGCTGGTTTTTCAAGCAGTGCAGTGATCCGGTCTCTCAATATATTTTCGTCTTGGTGATGGTCTTCTTGGGTGCGTATTTGGCTCATTTAGCAGGTTTAGAGCCTATTATCGGGGCATTCCTCTCCGGATTGGCTCTCAATCGCCTGATTCCTCGTACCTCCCCACTGATGAATCGTATCGAATTTGTGGGAAATGCCATCTTCATTCCCTTTTTCTTGATCGGTGTCGGAATGCTGATCGATTACCGTGCCTTCTTTAAAAACTGGGACAGCATAGAGGTCAGTATCATCATGATTCTATTGATCACTGTGGCTAAATTTTTGGCAGCACTACTCACCCAAAAGACCTTTGGCCTCTCCAAAGATCAGCGTACCGTGATTTTTGGATTGAGTAGCGCCCATGTCGCGGCCACCTTAGCCGCTGTGATGGTTGGCTATAATGTAATTCTGGGTTATACCACCGATGGCGAGCCAATCCGCCTGCTCAACGAAAGTGTGCTCAACGGTACTATTTTGATGATTTTAGCCACCTGCATCATCTCCACCTTCGCGACCCAAAGAGGCGCGCATAACATCGCAGTTAAAGAAATTCGCGAGACGGATGACAAGGAAAAACAAGCTCAAGAAGATCGTATTCTCATCCCTGTTGCTCAGAGTAATAGGGTTAGTGAGCTCATGAATTTGAGCATGACCATCAAGTCGGCTAAACAAAAGAACAATCTCTATGCACTTCATGCAATCGACAACAAAGTTGAGGATTCAAATGTCGAAAAGCGTGCACGCTTACTCCTGACAGCCGCTGCCAATACGGCTGCTGCAACCGACAACTATGTCCATGAGTTATTGCGCTATGATGTCAATATTGCCAATGCCATCATTAGCGTGATCAAAGAGCACGCGATTACCGATTTGGTCATGGGTCTTCATCAAGAGAAATCGGTGGTCTCCTCCTTCTTGGGCAAAATGGCCACTGCTGTGCTGAATCAAAATAATGTCACCACCTTTATCTATAAAGCCGCACAGCCGTTAGCAACCATCAAGCGCCATGTGGTTATTCTGCCCGAACGGGCGGAGAAAGAGGCGGGTTTCCAGCTGTGGTTGCAGAAAATAGAAAATATTAGACACAATACAGGGGCTAAGATTCTGTTTTATGCCTCCGCGACCACGATGGCCTATATTAAGTCGCTTCAGAAGAAGCATGCCGTAGCGGCAGAATTCATCGCTTTTGATAACTGGGATGACCTGCTGATCTTGGCACGTGATATGCGCAAAGACGACTGTCTGTGGCTGGTGATGAGTCGCAAGGATCGTGTCTCCTATCATGCCGCGATGAGTAAGGTGCCACTCTATATGGATCTCTACTTCCAAACCATCAGCGTGGTGCTGATCTACCCTATCCAAGCTGGAGAGACAGAGAACAGATACCTTTAGAAGCTGTTGTTAATTATTGTAAGAGTATATACGCAATTTTTCATAGATTTGCGCTATCTTTGCACCCATTAAGAAGCTGTTTGAAAAAGAACTGCATTCTTTTCTGCTCTTTTCTGCTCTTTTTTGGCTACTGTTCGCTCCATAGGGGTGGTGATGTAGCTTCAAAGCGGCCTAAAAAATAGCTATAAAATAATTTTGTTAACAAATCAGCTTCTAAAAATTGGAAATAATATGAGTCTCGTAGCAATAGTAGGACGCCCCAACGTTGGGAAAAGTACGCTCTTCAATCGTTTGGTGGGTCAACGCAAGGCCATCGTAGACGCCACCGCGGGAACAACACGCGATCGCCACTATGGCAAAACGGATTGGAATGGTCGTGAATTTTCAATCATCGACACCGGTGGTTATGCCATTAATACAGAAGATATCTTCGAAGACGAAATCCGTCGTCAGATCTTATTGGCCATTGAGGAGGCCGATTTAATCCTCTTCTTGGTGGAGGTTTCAACGGGGATCACCGACCTTGATATGATGATGGCTGACCTCTTGCGCCGCACCACCAAACCCGTCATTGTCGTCTGCAATAAAGTAGATAATTCGAACCAAATTTATGCCTCCAATGAGTTCTATTCGCTCGGTTTGGGTGAGCCTTTCTGCATCAGCTCGATGTCGGGCAGTGGTACGGGCGATTTGATGGATGCTATCCTCAAAGATCTGCCCGAAGATGATCTGCCCGAAGTGGACGACAACCTGCCCCACATCACCATTGTAGGCCGCCCAAATGTAGGCAAATCATCGCTCACCAATGCGTTGTTGGGTGAGGAGCGAAACATTGTCACCCCCATTGCCGGTACAACACGTGACTCCATCCACACCCACTACAATAAATTCGGCATGGATTTTTACTTGGTAGATACTGCCGGAATGCGCAAGAAGAGCAAGACGATGGAGGATTTAGAGTTTTACTCCGTCATGCGCTCCATTCGCGCCATTGAGGAGTCGGATGTCTGCATCCTGATGCTGGACGCGCAACAAGGGCTCGAATCTCAAGACCTCAATATCCATAATCTGATCGTCAAGAACCGCAAGGGATGTGTGATTGTGGTCAATAAATGGGATTTGATCGAAAAAGAGAGTAACACCATGAAGGCGTGGCGAGAATCGTTAGAAAAGCGGCTTGCACCCTTCAGTGATATACCTATTATCTTTACCTCCGTGCTCAACCAGCAGCGTCTGCTTGAGGTGTTGCAAACGGCAATCCGTGTTCACACCTCTCGGAAACGTCGTATTTCCACCTCGGAACTGAATGATGAGATGTTGCCGCTTATTGAGAACTACCCTCCTCCGGCTTTAAAAGGTAAATATATCAAAGTCAAGTACGTCACCCAGTTGCCAACCCCAACTCCGCAATTTGCTTTTTTTGTCAACCTGCCTCAATATATCCGCGAGCCCTACCGTCGTTTCTTGGAGAATAAGATGCGTGAAAAATGGGACTTTTCAGGCGTGCCTGTCCAGATCTATTTCCGCCCCAAATAGTCCTTCCTATATATAAGTAATCCCGAAGTCACTGTACTTCGGGATTTTTTTGTCACCTGCACTCCTTGCTGTGACAGCGGACACAGTGGGATAAAGCACTCTTCGCCGTGATAGGAAGCGTATGCTTGGTAGAGACAAGAGAACGAGAAAGGGGAAGAGAAAGGAGAAGTGGAGAATATCGGAGTCGAACCGATGACCTCTTGCATGCCATGCAAGCGCTCTAACCAACTGAGCTAATCCCCCAATGGTGCAAATATAAGAACTTTTATTAAATATCCAATCATATTACAAAAAACTCCCCGCGAAAATTATCCGCAGGGAGTGTTTTAAAAGAGGAAATTAAACGACTATTTGTACTCGAAAGCCGTCTTTCCACCAACGGGACATTTAATTACGTTGGTGATGTAATATTTGTTAGAACCTTCTGCCTCAGGAGCGGTAACAAAGATCAGTACTCTACAATTTTCCACGTTCCATGTGCTTGCCATGTTGATGGTCAATACATGAGTTGTTGAAGCACCAGCAGCCAATTCACTCATAATCTCACCAGTGAAGACATAATCACTTGTTTGACCGGCAACGGCACGAACGACATTGTTATGTGTATCGAAATCTTCTTTAATTCCAGAGCTGTTCGCTTGTTTAGCGAAAAGACCATCTTCGACCAACCAAGCACCTACGCGGTACTTGCCCTTCGCAACCGCTTTGATGCCGGCTGTGATGATTAACTGCTCACCGCTTTTAATCACAGAAGCAGAGATACCGGCCGAGGTGGGTTTAGCATACTCTGCGTCGATTAACTCGGTCAGTGCGGTTATGGTCTCCTGAGGATTGCGATAAGCGCCTACGCACTCTTTGTAGAAATCGCAAGAGACAGCAGGAACGCCATCTGTACCGTAAGCCTGTCCGATTTGAGCAGCGACTTTAGAATAGAAAGGATCATAGGGATTGTAACATTGAATATTGGTGAAGAGAACCTTAGCAGCATCAGTAGCCGGCAATTTCCGAATAGCTGAAATCATGTAAGGACAATTAGGGCAACTTGTTCCAGTCATTTGAAGAGCCATCACGCGGTGAACAAACGAAGTGCTTGAAGGATTTGCATCGGCCGGTAATTGAGGAATATCAGTTAACGCAATAATAGAGAGTTGTGGAGAAACAGCCGTACCACAAGAGGCATAGAAACGATAAGTACCTACTGTGGTGGTTGTGAAGCGCATAGAGGTAAGCGGTGTTGTTGAACCAACCATGTACAGCTTCACATTCTCAGTGATAGGAGCTCCGTTGTTCAAAACTGTAAATTCGCAAAAATCAGTACCGTCAGCCTTGATAGCATTCGTTGGTGCGGTAAGTGTTAATTGACCTACGGGTTGTGGCGTAGGAGGAACTGGACTGGGAGGAGTAACTGGATCATCACCACCACAAGATGCAAGAGCAACAAATGCGCTGAACATCAAAAAACATTTAGATAGTTTCATACAAAAATGGAGTTAAAAGGTTATGATTAAAAACACTCGGCCGGAATGACCGAAATCAAAAGAACCATCGTGGAATCTCAAAATGTGAGACCCCACGATGGTTCTATATCAAAAACTAATGACGTTTTTTCGCAAGAGCAGCTTTTTGCATAGCGTTGATTTTATCCAACGTCAGCGGTGTAACAGCAGCTACCTTCTTGAAATTAACCTTGGTCATGTGACCCATTTGAGGTCTCTTATGTGAAGGTGTCATCTTGAGAGGAGTGATTGCACGAATTGGAGTGGATTTCAGCGCAGCGTTCTTCACACTACCAGCAGCAGGCTCAGTCCAACCCTTGGTCAAGGTGATGTCGTGGCACTTAACGGTCACCGAAGCACCCATCGTAGAGAATGATGCCAATGAAGGATAGAAGGTATCATTTTCAGTATTCTTAGCCGGCACAAACGACATCTCTTTATGATTTTCAGAGAGCGTCATATCAAACTTCTTCAGATCGGCGAGGTAAGATTGCTTAGCAGGATCCTCGTTGTGGTTTGCACCAACCAAATAGAGTTGATCATAGTACCAATTACTAACAGGAGTCATCATCGAAAGATCGACAGGAACAGAGAGTGTGCCATCGGCAGCGATCTGAATATACCATTTCGGACCGTAGTCGAAGAAGATCTCATCAGAATCGTATGCGCTGTAAGTAGGATCACAGAAGAGCTCAGTTGGTGACTTATAAGGAGTTGAATATTGGTTACCAACATGGAAGCCTAAGCAAACCAAACGGTTTTGGCCACGTACTTTGCCTGCATATTTCACTGCACTCTTAACAAAATCAGCATAGAGAGCATCTACTTCCGCTCTTGTCTTGTCGGGATAGAGTGCATAGGCATTCTCAGGACAAGTGGTTGAGTATTCGGGTTCTGCTGCAATGGTAACCTTGGTTTTGAAAGGTTCAGCTTCAAGGGTCCAGATGGTAGCTCCGGTCTCTTGATCCCAAGATTGAACGTAACGGTGTGTAGCTAAAGTCCAGTCACCCAACAATTCGGTGAAGAGAGCAGATTCTACACGAGGTGCAGCTGGATCTGGAATGGTGCGCATATCGGCACGACCGTCAGCATCGGCATCAGGATCACTACCCGTCTCCTCATCGTTATAACCAACAATGACTAAGCGAGTTTCTGAATCTTCCCAAGAGCTGAAGTTGATGTTGAAGCCGGCAGGAGAATTGACTGCAGCCACGTCAGCAGAACTCAACTCAATACCATACGTTTCGATCATACCCTTATAGGTTGCGCCAGCGCTATTCATCTCTTTGGTCCATTCAGCAGGACTGTTGCAGAGGTATTTTGCGCGTACAAGATCCATATTAGGTGCTTTTACGTTAAACCAAACCTTACGAGAAGATTCTGTTTCACCCTCTGGAGCTTTGATACCTTTGACAACAACTTTAGGAGCAGGTTTAGTAGCCTCAGCAGCAGTGAAATCGTAGAAGTCAACCGATTGGAGTGTGCGCTCTTCATTACCTACACCAAGAATAATCAGGCGATAAGTAGTACCAAGAGCCAAATTGTCCACCGTAGCCATAACAGGACCTGTTTCAAAAGGAATACCAGCTGTGGAGATCCAGTTCAAAGCACCAGCTTCACTACCCAAACGGGCAACTATGGTCTCGTAAGCAGCCACAGGGACAGCCATCCAGCCATAACCCAACATAGCAGCATCGGGAGTTAAATTGAAGGCGATAGAACGAGTGGTGTGTTTTGCCACCTCAATCTTTACATGAGCATCCATTCTGTCTGGAGCTTTGCAATTCACCGGCACAGCAGCATGGTATTCGGTTAACCAGCACTCATCCTCGGTAACGGTAGGAGGTTCTTGATTCGGACGACGAGCCATCAGCGGATCGCCACCACCAGAACCACCCCAATATTTGGCGTAGTCAAACAGTGCAATATAGCGAGGTTCACCTGTCCACTCGTCTTTACCCAACTGCACTTCGCCAGCGATTAAATAGAGTGCTTGACCCGGCAGTGGAGCACGTTTGGTAATAGCACCGGTCTCATTATCTTCCTCATTCCAACCATCAAAAACAACGGTTGTAGACTCAGTCAGGAGGTTTACGACCTTAGGATTACCGCTAATAAAGTCAGCATCCAAATAGCGGAATTGCTCCTTCATACCTAAATAGGTATCACGATCTGAAACGCCATAGGAGATGATTTTGCCTTCTGGAACTTCAATGTGGAAGGTGACGCTGAAGAAATCCGCATCAATTAAGGTGATGAATTGAGTGTATTTTGCCGTGTGGAATTCCTGCGACAAAACTTCGCCAAAAACATTGGTAGACTTGGTTGCTACATAGGTCGTGTAATCTTTCTCAGCTTCCAAACCTTTGATTTTAATGGCGTTTTCACCATCAATAGCAGTAGCAACAGTTCCTGTTCCGAATATAACGGCAGCCTCGGGAGCTGTCGCGCCATTTTCAATAGTTAAATAAGCGAATTCCTGAACAAGAGTAGTTGTTAATTTTAGTTCAGCAGAGTTTGTCGCTGCGGAGACTAATTCTAATTTGGCAGTTGGCTTGTCTGGAACCGGAACTGGTTCGGGGTTGGTCGGATCATCCGAACAGCCCGTAAATACCGCACCCGAACAGAGGAGGCAGAACAGAGCTAAAAACGAAAAAACTTGCTTCATAATTGATTACTTTAAGATTACTTTAAGATTAATTGGTTAATTGTTATTTTCTAATTAGTTCGTAATTCAGCTACAATTATACGGATTTTTTTTCACATTTCACATATAAAACTCATTTTTTTACTAAATTTCGTCTAAACGAATCATATTTGATACTTCATAACCCATGAATCCAATCACATAGCGAGTTTTTCGCCTATATGTGTCCTATCTTACAGTATCATAATGGATTTCCCGTATTGACTGAATTTTGGTCATTACGGGAAAACTTTAAACAAATCTTAATTTAAGAATAATCGAGCCATCTTTGCGGTCTTTATTCGACTAAAAATGACGGATTTTTGTGTCAATAATTGAATGTTCGATTTGCCTTATGGCTTTTTTGTGCTCAAGATTTTTGCAATATAAGGGCGCTTATTTATCAGTTATGCCTATATCAGCATAAAAAATATCTATCTATTTCGAGCAAATTATCTGAATTATTTTGATACTTTTGCAATAGAAATTCAACAGATATTCCATCTGTTCTTTAAAAGCCAATCGTATGGAGAAGAAAAAATTAACAGCAGAAAACGGCCGGCCTATTGCCGACAATCAAAACATTCAAACGGCCGGCGTCCGTGGACCGGTGACCCTTCAGGATCCCTGGTTCCTTGAAAAATTAGCACATTTTGATCGCGAGGTGATCCCTGAACGGCGGATGCACGCCAAGGGGTCGGGGGCTTTCGGCACCTTTACCGTTACACACGATATTACCAAATATACACGTGCCTCAATTTTCGCTGAGGTCGGCAAGAAGACTGAATGTTTTGTGCGATTCTCTACCGTAGCTGGTGAGCGTGGCGCGGCAGATGCTGAACGCGATATTCGTGGCTTTGCTATAAAGTTCTACACCGATGCTGGCAACTGGGATTTAGTGGGTAACAACACACCCGTCTTCTTCTTGCGTGATCCGCTGAAATTCCCTGATCTGAATCACGCTGTCAAGCGCGATCCGAAGACCAATATGCGTAGTGCCAATAATAATTGGGATTTTTGGACGCTCCTACCCGAAGCGTTGCACCAAGTGACCATTACCATGAGCCCCCGCGGTATTCCATTATCTTACAGGAATATGCACGGATTTGGAAGTCACACATATAGCTTCTACGACAAGAATAACCAGCGCATTTGGGTGAAATTCCACCTTCGCACGATGCAGGGGATCAAAAATCTTACAGATCAAGAGGCGGCTGATTTAGTGGCCAATGACCGTGAATCCCATCAGCGCGACCTCTTCAATGCCATTGAGCATGGTGATTTCCCTCGCTGGAAGATGCAGATTCAAGTGATGACCGAAGAGCAGGCGAAGAGTTATAAAGTCAATCCTTTCGATCTGACAAAGGTGTGGTATCATAAAGATTTCCCCTTAATGGATGTCGGAATTATGGAGCTTAACCGCAATCCGGAGAACTATTTTGCCGATGTGGAGCAGGCTGCTTTCAATCCCATGAACATTGTCGAAGGTATAGGCTTCTCTCCTGACAAGATGCTGCAAGGACGACTTTTCTCTTATGGTGACGCACAACGCTACCGTTTGGGAACAAATCACAATTTGATTCCGGTCAACAAACCTCGCTGTCCTTTCCATGCTTTCCACCGAGATGGCCAAATGCGCACCGATGACAATTATGGAGCCGCCAAAGGATATGAACCCAATAGCTATGGCGAATGGCAAGATACTCCGGCCGTTAAAGAGCCATCGTTGGAGGTGAATGGAGATGTTTACAACTATGACGAGCGCGAGTTTGACAGCGATTATTACACCCAGCCGGGGCTTCTTTTCCGCCTCATGCCGGCCGAAGAGCAACAACTACTATTTGAAAATACTGCGCGTGCGATGGGTGATGCCGAACTTTTCATCAAGCAACGCCACATCAGAAATTGCGCCAAGGCAGATCCTGCTTACGGTCGCGGTGTAGCCAAGGCTCTCGGAATTGATTTCGAGGTGGCGCTGAAAGCTGAAGATCCTGCACACCCCACATGGGCGAAGTAAAGGATGTTATGATACAGAAAAGACAGGGCTAAAACCCTGTCTTTTTTGTTATAGGTGGATGTAAAACAGTCACTTATTATGCTTTGGGGGTCTGCTCCCCACCTGTTTTTGGGGTAGTACCTTGGGGTTTTGCACCCTCTTTGCGGTGGTTGTTTCGACGATCTTTTGATCCTCGATTCCCCTCGCCACGACCGTTGTTGCGGCCACCACGTCCATGGCCTGTGTCATGCCCTCGTCCGCCTCGTCCACCGCGGTCACCTGCATCGGCTGCCGGATTATAAACTGGGCCTTTGCCCAAGCGTTCGGGAAGCGGATTTTGTGGAATGTCACGTTCGATAAACTCCTCAATGCGATGGAACTTCGCCTGCTCCTTCTCGCTGACAAAGGTGATGGCACGTCCGGTAGCGCTGGCGCGTGCTGTACGCCCGATACGATGGATATAATCCTCCGGATCATGTGGCACATCATAGTTAATGATCGTCCCGATGTCTTCGATGTCGATGCCGCGTGCAACAATATCTGTGGCCACTAAAAGATCGATCTTCCCATTTTTAAAATCGAGCATCACCTCTTCACGCTTCTCCTGTTCCAGATCGGAGTGCATAGCAGCGGCATTGAGTTTCATCCGCTTAAGCGCAAACGCTAAATCTTTCACCTTCAACTTTGAAGAGGAGAAAATAATGGTTTTGGAATCGAGGGGTTTGTCAAAAAGCTCCCGCACCAACTCCATCTTCTGGCTCTCATAGCAGACGTAAATAGACTGATCGATCGCCTCATTGGGCTTCGAAATGGCAATATTGACCTCCGCAGGATCGTGAAGGATCTGCTTGGCTAATTGGCGAATTTTAGGAGGCAGTGTCGCCGAAAAGAGGAGCGTCTGCCGCTTAGCGGGCATCCGACCCACGATGCGCATAATATCATCGAAAAAGCCCATGTCAAGCATCCGATCTGCTTCATCCAAAATCAAACACTCTACATGAGAGAGGTCGATGCCACTGTTTTGTAAATGAGAAATCAGTCGCCCCGGAGTGGCAATCACCACATCAGAACCCATCTGCATCCCCCGCTTTTGGACATCCCAACCCTTGCCGTCGCCGCCACCATAAACGACCGTTGTGGAGACGGGAATATAGTAGGAGAAACCTTGGAATTGGGTGTCAATCTGCATGGCCAACTCTCTGGTGGGTACGATAATCACTGATTTGATCACATTGGCCGTATTGCCATCTAAAAGCAAGCGATTGAGCAGTGGAAGCGTATAAGCGGCTGTCTTGCCGGTACCCGTTTGGGCACAGCCGATTAAGTCACGACCTGCTAATATCACAGGGATGGTGGCCTCTTGGACGGGTGTCATCTCGGCAAAATTCATTGCATCAATCCCATCGAGGATCCCATCCTCTAAATCTAATTCATCAAATTTCATTATTTCCTTCTTTTCTATCATTTATCGTGACTACATCACCAATCAGCGTGGCAGGGGTACAAGTGGTGATGTGTACCCATACATAATCACCGATATGGCTTGTCCCACGGTCAAAAACTACTGTTTTATTTTGCGATGAACGGCCACAGAACTGTTCACTATGTTTCTTGGACTCCCCCTCTACCAAAACTTCGAATGTGCGCCCAATATCATGGCGGTTACTCTCCAACGATAATTCGGATTGGAGGTCAATGATCTCGGCCAAGCGGCGAGCCTTGGTCTGTTCTGCAATATCATCGGGATAATGGCGTTGTGCAAATGTTCCCGGTCGCTCCGAATATTTAAACATATAGGCGAAATCATAGCCCACCTCGCGCATCAGTGAGAGGGTCTGCTGGTGATCTTCTTCACTTTCACCCGAAAAACCAGCAATCAAATCGGTGGTTATGGAGCAATCGGGCAATAACCGGCGGATGGAGGCTACACGATCTAAATACCATTCACGCGTGTACTTACGGTTCATCTTTGTCAACACCTCCGTGGAGCCGGACTGAGCCGGTAGATGGATAGCACGGCAGGCATTGGGTGTGGAGGCCACAACCTCCAAAAGACGGTCGCTCATATCCTTAGGATGAGAGGTGGCAAAGCGAACCCGAAGCAAAGGCGACACAGCTGCCACCCGACGAATCAATTCCGGAAAATCAACCTCCCCCATCTGGTAAGAGTTGACATTTTGCCCCAAGAGCGTTACCTCCCGATAACCATTGGCAAAAAGGCTCTCGGCCTCCTGCACGATCGTTTGTGGATCACGGCTCCGCTCAATACCCCGTGTATAAGGAACAACACAGTAAGAACAATAGTTGTTGCAACCCCGCATGATGGCGATATAAGCACTTACGCCATTCTGATCGAGCCGCACAGGGGCTATCTCGGCATAGGTCTCTTCTGTCGAGAGTAGAATATTTACGCTCCGATTGCCTGCACCAGCTTCTTGGGTTAGCCGTGGTAGATCCCTGTAAGCATCTGGACCGGCGACCAAATCTACGGCATCACGACCCTCCAAAAGTTTCTCCTTCAGTCGTTCAGCCATGCAGCCGATCACACCGATTACCAAGCGCCTCTTTTTGCGGCGATAACGACGCAAATCAGAGAGCCGTCCCCAAATGCGCTGTTCGGCATTATCCCGAATAGAGCAGGTGTTGAGCAAGATGACATCAGCTTCTTCAATATTTTCTGTATAGCGGTAACCCTCATTTTGCATAATCGAGACCACGATTTCCGTGTCGCCGACATTCATCTGACAACCATAGGTCTCCACAAAAAGTTTGCGTCCCGCACCGACAAGCGGCTTGAGTGTATTTTGTTCGAAATTCAACATCAATAACTATTTTTACCTTCGTAGCCGAGGGATGGCAATCATCTCCCGGCTACGGTTTATAAAAGAGAGCAATACAATGGGCTATTGCGCTACCATTTCATCCGCCGAAGGGAATGATTTAAATCCTTTACCATAGGTGTCATAGGCATCAGTTACAACCACAAAGGCAGTGGGGTCAATCTCTCTGATTCTGTGTTGAACCAAATGAACCTCCTTGCGGCTTACCACCAAGAAAATCATATCACGATCTTTGCCAGAATACATGCCTTGGGCTTTAATATAGGTGGCGCTACGGTTCATATCCTCCAAGATAAATTGCCGCAACTCTTCCCGATGGTCGCTGTTGATAAAGATCAACTTATCATAAGATGCTCCATCCAAAACATACGCGATCACGCGCGAGGCCACATAAATGGTAATGAGTGAATAGAGAGACTGTGTCCAACCGCTGCCGACACCTCCGCTGAAGATTCCGAATCCGATCACTGCAAGTCCGGCTAACACCACAACACCGTCGGCCAGTAAAATTCCAGTAGAGAATTTGATGCCGGCAAATTTTTGCAACAGCATAGCTACAATATCGGTACCCCCTGTTGTTGCCTGTTGACGCACAACCAAACCCTGGCCGATACCGACAACCACTGCACCCAAAATACAGGTAGTGAGCAGATCATCTGACAGGTTGATGTTACCCCCTAAAAGCTGGGCAGGATCAAGGGCGCGGATAGCCTCCTTATTGGGATAAAGGACTAACTCCAAGAGGTTCATAAAGCCGGGGGTGAAGAGTGCGGCCGCAACTGTGCGCGCACCAAATTTGCCACCAAAGACCACGACAGCCGTGATCATCAGGGGTATATCGAACATATAGCCAAATGTACCGACCTGAACCGTGGGGAAAAGGTAGTGAAGGACGATACCAGCACCGTAAACGCCACCGGGCACAATTTTATAAGGAAGGATGAAGAGTTCAAAGCCGATACCCATGATAGAGCAACCAATAAAGATCAGCACCCAAGAACGCCACCAAGCCCATGAACCCATAGGCTCCAATAATGATTTTGTATTCATATATTTTAACACACTATTTTATGTGTGCGCAAAGATAGTTAATTTCGCGGATTTATGGATCTACTACCGCTTATTTTTCATCTCAGAAGTTGTTTGAATTTGTTGTCGAAGTTATTTTAGAGCTATTTTTGTTTCTGTTTTTGTTCTGGAACTCCGATTTTAGCGCACTAAATGAGGATTTATAGGGCGAAAACTGAGGCGAAAAGAGGAGCTTTTTAAATTTAAAACAGCTTCTAAGTAGGATGAACTAAGTTTATTTTGTTATATTTGCATGCAGAAAACAAGCACCTTTCAGATGATTATAACCTATTATTGCGCTACAACGATGATTCTCATCGCCTATCTATTAGGCTCGATACCGAGTGCGGTGTGGATTGGTAAAAAATATTATGGCGTTGATATTCGCGAATACGGCAGCAAGAATGCCGGTACGACCAACATGTTGCGCGTATTGGGAAGGCGAGCTGCACTCCCTGTTTTTGCGCTCGACTTTCTCAAGGGATTTATTGCTGTTGCACTGATCGAAATTTTGAAATATGATGATAATGTGAACGATATGTGGCTCATCAATATCAAAATAATTGCTGTTTTTGCCGCTATTTTGGGTCATATCTTCCCCATCTTTGCTGGTTTCCGCGGTGGTAAAGGGGTGGCCACATTGGTGGGCGCTGTTACGGGCATCTATCCGCCCGTAGTGGTCTTGAGTTTTGGCGTTTGGTGTATTATGCTAATCGTCTTCCATTATGTCTCCTTGGCTTCCATGGTAGCTGGTTGCTGTTTCCCGCTCTTTACCTTGGCCTCGCCAAAAGTGAACGATTCTGTGCCCTTCATTGTCTTCTCTTTTGTGATCGCTCTGCTGTTGATTTTTACCCATCGCAAAAATATCGAACGGCTCAAAAATGGGACGGAATCCAAAATGTATATTTGGAAACCCCACCCCATACATAAAAAAGAAGACGGAAGTTTGTAACCACATCCCATCTGTGAATCAGGAACCGATTGGAATGGGATGTTGGTATATTCCATTTACTAACTACATAAAGCTGTTTAAGTTATGTTACAGGAAAACCTGATAAAAATCTACGAGCACAGTTTTCGTGCAAATCGTGAAATGCCGGCCTTGACCGATTATTTCAAGGGCGAGACTTTTTCCTATTTTGAAATGGCGAAGGAGATCGCCAAGTTGCATCTGCTTTTCCAAAAAGCACAGATCAAACAGGGTGATAAGATCGCTCTGATTGGGCGCAACAACCCCCGCTGGTGTATGACCTATTTGGCCACCATCACCTATGGGGCAGTGATTGTCCCGATTCTACAAGATTTCAGTGCCAACGACATCATCCATATCATCAACCATTCTGGAAGTCGTCTGCTCTTTTTGGGAGATACATTTTGGGACAATATTGAGGAGGATCAAATTGCGCATGTCGAAGCTGTTTTTTCGCTCACCGACTATCAAGTGATTTTTGAACGGGAAGGTGCAGAGTTGACCGATTATCAAAAAAATAGTCTGCGTCACTACCGCACCCATTATGCCCATGGATTCAACTGCAGTGAGATTAAATACCCTGAAATTACCAACGATAAAGTGGTGTTACTCAACTATACATCTGGAACAACGGGCTATTCAAAAGGTGTCATGTTGACGGTCAATAACCTCACCGGCAACGTGCTCTTTGCCTCTACGGCCAGCAATACCGAAACCGGAGAGCGCTATTTCCAATCAGGAGGTCGCACCTTATCTTTCTTGCCCTTAGCACACGCCTATGGTTGTGCTTTTGACTTCCTTACCCCTTTGGCTGTCGGTGGTCACGTCACCTTATTGGGGAAAATACCCACCCCTAAAATTTTAGTAGAGGCCATGCAGGAGGTTCGTCCTACTGTTATTTGCTGTGTTCCACTGATTTTAGAGAAGATATATCGCAAGCAGGTGCTCCCGCTCTTAGAACAAGGCCCTATGAGTATTGCTGTTAAGATTCCGCTGCTCAACACGGCCATCTATTCGGTCATCCGCAAGAAGTTGCTCGATGCCTTCGGTGGTAACGTCTCGCTTTTTATTGTGGGTGGCGCGCCGATGAATCAGGAGACCGAGAATTTTTTGATGAAAATTCATTTTCCGATAACTGTTGGCTATGGCATGACAGAGTGCGCTCCTTTGATCAGTTTTACATCGGATAATGAGTATAAAGCCGGCTCTTGTGGCCGTTTCTTATCGCAATTTCTCGAAGTGAAGATAGACTCTTCTGATCCGCAATATTTGGCAGGAGAGATTTTAGTCAAGGGCGAACATGTGATGCGGGGCTACTATAAAAATGCCAAAGATACCAAAGTCGTGCTCCCCGGTGACGGGTGGCTTCATACTGGCGATATGGGTACGATGGATGAAGATGGCACACTCTATATCCGAGGACGTTCGCGTACGATGATCTTAACGGGTAGCGGACAAAATATCTATCCGGAGGAGATCGAAGACAAACTGAATAATATGTATTTGGTCATGGAGTCGCTGATCATTGAGAAAGATGGACGGCTGAATGCGTTGGTGGTGCCCGATTATGAACAAGCTGAAAAAGAGCAGGTTGACAAAGCATCCCTTCCAGAGATTATGCAGGCCAACTTGGCGGAGTTGAACAAGAGCGTTGCCGCCTACGAGAAAGTGGCTACGATTACCGTCTACCCTACTGAGTTTGAGAAGACCCCAAAGCGAAGCATCAAGCGCTATCTTTATGATGCCTCGCTCTTAGGCAGTCTAAATCACTAAGAAGCTGTTTTCTATAAGAAGGGGGTGCTTTTCTGCCCTTTCATCTCTATTTTTAGAGCGTTCGCTGATCCGATCGCTCTTTTTTTGTTCAATTTCAACGAAAAACGTTATATTTGTACCCAATGGAAAATAGCAAAAAACAACGAATAGGCGAAAATCTGATCTATTTCATGGTTTGGACGGTCATTGTACTCGTCCCGATCTTGAATTCCAAAATGATTGATGAGGAGCACGTTAATCTGGAGAACATACTCATCGCTTGGCAGAAGATCACACCTTATCTGCTGATCTTCATCATTCACAACAACATCCTCGCGCCCAAACTCCTGCTGCGACACAAATACATTGCTTATATATTTTGTAATTTATTGATCATTACTGGTATCTTTGGTTTGGTGGAACTTTATGATCGCTTTTTGAGTTCTGTGCCCGATACGGCCACGATGTTCGAAAATCGAAAAGCCTCGTTCACCGACTTGGCGCTCCATTGGAATGTTGTTTTAAGCCTTTTTATGGCAGGTGCTAACTCCAGTATCAAATTGATGTACCAATCGTTGCGGGATGAACAAGAGATGGAGGCACTCAAGCAACAAACCCTTCAGGCGGAGATTGACTATCTGAAATATCAGATCAATCCGCATTTTTTTATGAATACCCTCAACAACATCCACGCCTTGATTGATATTGAAACAGAGTCGGCTAAAGATGCTGTTATCGAGTTGTCCAAAATGATCCGTTATGTGCTTTATAATTCTGAGTGTCAGATTATTTCGCTCCAAAAAGATATTATATTCATTAAAAATTATATCCGCCTGATGAAGATCCGTTATCCGAATGACATTGATATTCGGATCGACTACCCGAAAGCGCTCTCTAACGAACTCTCCATCCCTCCGTTGTTGTTAATTGTTTTTGTGGAAAATGCCTTCAAACATGGCATCTCCAACTCCCACCCCTCGTTTATTCACATGAAGATAGAGACAACCGAGCAGTCGGTCTCTTTTACGATTGCCAATAGTAAACGTCCTCTGCGAAGTGGCCATCAGCCGGGGATTGGGCTCAAAAATGTTAAAAAACGGTTGGAGCTGATTTATGGCACAACCTACACGCTTGATATAGAAGATACAAATCCTGATACCTACACCGTCAAACTTATAATCCCCCTACATCATGCTTAAATGTATCGCTATTGATGACGAACCGCTTGCTTTAAGGCAACTTCGCACTTATATATCTCGTATTCCTTGCTTGGAGTTGGCCGCGACCTATGACAACGCGATTACAGCACAGAATTTTTTGGCAACAACTCCTGTTGACTTGATATTCGTTGACATTAATATGCCTGATTTAAACGGCATTGATTTTGTCCGCGCACTGGTCACAAAACCCATGGTAATTTTTACGACCGCCTATTCGGAATATGCGGTGGATGGATTTAAATTGGATGCGGTTGACTATCTGCTGAAGCCCTTTAGCTTTGCTGAGTTTAACCGCGCTGTGGCCAAGGCCAATTCGCTGTTCGAACTGCGGCAGGGACTCTCGCCAAAAAATGAAGAGCCTCGCTCCGAAGCCCTCCCTCGCAACACGGAATACATCTCCATCAAGGCCGATTATAAGGTGTCGCTCATCAAAATCAGCGACATAGTTTATCTCGAAAGTGAAGGCGAATATGTCCGTATCCATTTGGTGGACAATACTGCCATCATGACGCTTTTTAGACTGAAAAATATGGAAACAGCACTCCCTCCTGAGACTTTTATGCGGGTACATCGTTCTTATATTATCAACCTGAAATATATTACCAGCTACGTCAAGGGACGCGTTTTCTTTAGTGAAAATGAATATATTCCCATTGGGGATAATTACAAAGAGCTTTTTCAGCAGTATATTGATCGGCACTATCGCAACCTACAATAGGGAGAGGTCTGGCAGATGATCCATCGGCTGATAGCCCTGTGCTGAAAATTCATAACAGTAATGGCTTAAACCATTGGTGAGTAGTATAAAACGAGCTTGAAGCACCGAATTATAACGGACGGCTTGTGCCAAAGTCTGCTGGTTGATGGCGATGGTTGTGGCCTTGCATTCCGCCAATAATAATGGCCGTGCTTCAGCATCAAAGATGACCACATCTGCCCGCTGAGGTTGCCCGTTGAGGTTAACGGCATACTCTTCAACGATGCGCATCGGTAAAGCCCCACATTGTGCAATCAGATGGCCAATTAGGTTTTGCCGCACCCACTCTTCGGGTGTCAGCACCAGCCATAACCCCCGAAGGTTATCCCATACCAAAATATCTTTGCCACGACGTTTCAAACGTGGTTGCACCGTGGAAAAATTGAGATTGGGAGGGGTCAACATAGATGCTTATAAAATTTTGAGTATCTTTACGGTCACAAATATACGAATTATGCGAACGATTACTACTCTCTTTGCTCTCATTTTGTTTTCGGTGGCGACGGCTCAAGATTATTCAGATCCTACGTTCGTTGCTGTTGGCCGCGAACGTCCCCGTAGCGAGATCACTGCTTATCCAACCCGAGAGTCCGCTGTGGCTACCACAGGGAAGTCGGCTTATTTGCAACCGCTCACTTGGACACAAACCAACGATACCCGTGGCACACGTTTTACAACCACCTTCACCTCCCCGCTTGCTTGGGCCAATCGGCAAACGCTCCTCCGTCTTGCCTCAGCCTCTCATGCGTATGAAGTGATTGTCAATGACAAAGTTATCGGCTATACGCAAAATGGCAATATTCCAGCGGAATACAACCTCACCAAAGCCTCTACGGAGGGCATAAATAGCTTGGTCATTCGACTGATAGATCCCTCTGTGGGGCGCATTTTAGAGAGTTTTGAACACCCCGCTACCCCAACCTTAGGCCGTGCTGAGGTCTTGAGCCAATCAACCATTCGCGTACGTGATTTGCTGCTGACCACTCGCCCCGCTGACCAGAACTATGTGGCCGAGATGGGCGTTGTTGTGAAGACCGATGCGCTCAACCCTAAAAGTGCTCGCATTCAGTGTGAGTTGCGTGATGCCGCGGGGAGTCTTGTGTTGTCTGACTTCAGAGATATTTCGCTTGCTATGCGTGGCGAGGATACGTTGAGATTCATCGCCCACATTCCTCAACCACAGCTGTGGAACACTGAAACGCCAACCCTTTATAACCTGTCCATCAAGACTTTGATCGAGGGTCGAGCCGCGGAATACTTTGATTTCAAGGTGGGGTTCCGCTCCGTATCACACCAAGAGGGAGAGCTATGGGTCAATAACCAGCCTGTAAAACTTCAAGTTAAAAAAATTTCACCCACCTTATCCACCGATGACCTGATCGTATTAAAACAAGAGGGATACAATACCTTACAGCTTCAGCCAGGGGTTGCGCGCGATGGATTTTATGATGATTGTGACCTTTTAGGCCTCTATGTTATTGTGCAAGCGCCCATCAACACCAGCGGTAGTGGCCGTTCGATCCGCAAGGGGGCAAATCCCAGCAACCAACCCAAATGGCACAACGCCTACATCGACCGCACAGAAGGTAGCTACCACACCACCAAACGCCACCCTGCTGTTGTGGCCTTCTCCTTGGCGCAAGATTCGGCCAATGGCATCAATCTTTATAACAGCTACCTCAACTTGAAAAAGCTCGAAGCCGCCCGCCCTATCCTCTACCCTGCCGCAGCTGGCGAGTGGAATACGGATAAGCTCATTTTTGACAGCGAGCCAAGTGTTCAATAAGATCATGTCCTTCTGAAAAGGGAGGAATGATAGACGGGAAATCACTAATAGTAGATAAACGTTGTTTTTACCACTCTTTTTTGTTGTTTTTTTTGGAGAAATAAAATTTATCGCTACCTTTGCAACCGCAAATGCCTCTTTAGCTCAGTTGGTAGAGCACGACACTCTTAATGTTGGGGTCCTGGGTTCGAACCCCAGAGGGGGTACAAAGCAAGAAAACGAGTTGGTTATCTAACCAACTCGTTTTGTGTTATTTTGTGCGTAATGATTTGCTGTTCAAGCGCTTGCGGGGTCGAATCTGTCTACACGATGTCTACCCAACACCATTCACAGCCTCCTTGAGCGGTCGCAATAGTCATAAAAAAGCATAATCGAGTAAGTTAATCGTAACCGGTCACCTTTCTACTCGACTTGATGTTCTACCCGGAAGCCTCAGTGTGGTATCCAGCTCGTTTATATCGACAACGAACTGCATCTCGTTGAATTGCTCGTCAATAAGCGGAGAAGCGGATTGTAAATTTTTTATGCGAATTGAGGACATTTTCAGAGATTATTTGTATATTGGAGAAAATTCTAAAATATAAGAAGTGTATGAAAAAAATATTTGTATTACTTTTTATTTGTACTGACATATTTAATGTTTTTGGACAAGAGAATAAACATAATACGCTTTTGGAAAGCATCTATCATAAAGACCAGTTAGCTCGTGAAAAGTTAATTGAATTTGAGCAAAAAGAAATTATTGATAGTATCGCTTTTTATTATACGCTTATGGATACAAACGACAAAGAAAATCGCAAAATAGTATTCAAGATTCTTGATAATGAGGGGTGGCCACAAGGATTGTCTGAAAAGGCTAATGATGCTATTTTTCTCGTAATTCAGCACGCCCCACATAAATTTCAACTAAAATATTCTGAAGTTGTAAAAAAGTCAGCAGAGAATGGTAAAATTAAGCAAAAGGATTTTGCAACTCTTTACGATCGCATATTGATGCAAGATGGCAAAAAACAGATCTATGGAACACAAATGGTTGCTAAAATGAGAGATGGCAATAGGGTATCGTACATATGGCCAGTGGAAAATAGTGAAAACATTGATAAACTTAGATTGAGTATTGAGTTGCTACCATTTGACTTATATATCAAAGTTGTAAAAAAGTCAACAGGGATTATAGTTGTTTGGGATAAGAATTTAACGATTGAAAAGTTGCAATCATTGCCAGACCCAATAATTGTAAAGTAATAAATACATAATTTTCACCCACCCAACACCCCAATCTTAAAGTTCTCTTTGCCGAGGTGCGAAGGAGGAAGGCGAAGCCAAACATCGTGAGCATAATCTTACCTTTGACCTGCGAGAGCGTATCAAGTAGGCAGGCAAAGTCTTCCTCGTTGAATGTGCTGTTATAGCCACGTTCGGCAATCGCCACCCGCGAGAACCCGCCCTTATATTTCGAGCGCAATTCAGCGTAATATTTCAATCCAAAGTTTGGCATCCGTCTTCATCTTTTTGCGGTAAAGATAGAGTGCTCGTTTCAGTCGTGTGTTAAACATTGTTGATGTAGGAGTGAAATTATTTTGTACAGTAACCATTTAGATTACAGAAAAATGTATAACTTTGATACATTAATGCAAACAACTATGAAACAGTATAATAGAATAATGCTCGGCAAAGGCGGTATGTACATTGACGAGTGCGTACAAGGAGGCTACATCGGTGCTGATTATGGCATATACGAAGATTTATCAGCGAACTTACCGGATAATTGGAAGGATTTTAATACCAAATATATTCCGGTGTATTTATCAGCCAACCCGACGAAGACAAAAGTTGCGGCAGGTTTGGCTTGCGGTATGTTATGGACAATATGTAAAGGATTAAACATTGATGATATTGTTCTTTCACCAAACGGTAATGGAGAATACTATGTTGGTGTAATTATGGGCAATTATTACTATGTTCCAAATACAGTTCTACCACATCGCAGAAAGGTTAATTGGTTGAGTCAGAAAATTGCTCGTGCTGATATGAGCGTTGATTTGCAACACTCCACAGGTTCTATCGGAACGTGTTGTGCAATTAGTCAATACGCTACCGAAATAGAGTCCTTGTTGAAGGTCAATATGGATACAATTGTTTGTCCAAATCCCGATGTTGAAGATGTTGCAGAATTTGCTATGGAAAAGCATCTGGAAGATTTCTTGATTAAGAATTGGAAAAACACTCCGCTTGGTTCAAAATACAACATCTATGAAGTTGACGGTGAGATTGTCGGTGAACAATTTCCAAGTGACACCGGCCCAATAGATATTTTGGCAATCAGTAAAGACAAAAAAACGCTTCTTGTGATAGAATTAAAGAAGGGGCGTACCTCTGATGTAGTAGTTGGGCAAATTCAGCGATATATGGGTTACGTCAAGGAAGAGTTGGCGGAGTCCAATCAAACTGTAAAAGGTGTTATTATTGGGCTTGATTCTGACACCCGACTTAAAAGGGCATTATCTGTAACCAATAACATAGAATTTTATCGCTATCAGATAGATTTTAAGTTGGTGAAATAGAGTACCTAATTTATTACCTCTATTTCGTCCTGCTCTGAAATTATCGCCAGCCCACCCCACGTGCCGTGCAGTTGTCCATTGTATCAACAATGAATTACTCCGATTTAAAACTGCGTAGCAAAACATTTCTCGACTTTACAACCGATGAAGCTGTGATTGAGAAGATTGTGGGTGATAAGGAGTTCTTTATAGCTCATCTGACCGAGAGAAATAGAGCTGGTACATTTTTGTTTTTTTCTGATTATACCTCTGATAAAAAATTAGCAAAAGCTATTTGCAAAGAGTTTAAAGCGGAATTAGAATGTCTTTTTCCTGAATGATTTTTAAAAATCCCTGCCACATTCATAGCCTCGGAAGAAAAAAGATAAAAAGACAAAAAAGGCGGGTCGTAATGGTTGAATGGCGATAAATTATCACACATTCCGTCTTTGCCGCCATCTATTTTTGCTGTAAAAAGCCTATATTTGTCACCATGAACGAATGGCAGGCAGATATTTCGTTGTGGCAGTTCCCTGCCTCACTGATTTTAGGCATAACTTTTATGCTGACCGTTTGGGCTTTGCATCGCTACTATCCGCAATCACGCCCATGTCGTATGCTGTCCAGCCTTACTATGGCTGTTGTGCTTTTATTGCTCTCTGCGGGGGCAATGGTTATTGAGGGCACTTGGGGAATAGGGCTTTATCGAACCTACCCTTTTATTGTGTTGATGTTGTTGCTGATGACCAATCTTGAATTGGTTGTGTTGCGTCACTGGCCACAGCGCCATGCTGCTTTTCTGTTCAATCACACGGGGCTACTGCTTATTCTTTGGGGTGCGCTGTTTGGTGCACCTGATGTCATGGAGGCTCATATGGTTGTCCGCCGTGGGGAGGCTGTTCATGTGGCGCAAACTTCGTTGGGAGCGCTTGTTCCTCTTCCGTTCGAAGTGCGGCTGGATCGCTTTATAGTCGAGTCTTTTGATGATGGCACGCCGCGTCAATTTCGTTCCGAATTGCAGATAAATGGTCACCCCTACTCCACGCAAGTCAATACGCCGGCACACTTCGGCGGTTATACCATCTATCAAGAGAGTTTTGATCGTGCACACAATGATTACACGCTCTTGTTGTTGGTTCGTGATCCATGGTTGTGGGTGGTGTGGCTCGGCGTGGGGTTACTATCCATAGGCTCTTGTCTTTTTATCTTTTGCAAATCATGATTACTTGGGCTTCATTTGTATTTTTTGGTCTCGCATCCATCGTTTTGTGGTTGGTTGGTGCAACCGTAGCCTTGCGGCGTGAACGGATGGGGGTGATCCTTTTTCTCTGTGGTACGCTGCTTTTTGCCCTTTTCATCGTTCTCTTTTGGTGTACGGTGCACTATCCTCCAATGCGCACGATGGGTGAAACACGCCTGTGGTATTCGTTCTGCTTGGCGCTGATTGGACTGATCCTTCATCTCCGCTGGCACTATCGCTTTCTGTTGCCCTTTGCCGGAGGCTTGGCCTCAATTTTTACGTTGATCAACATCCTGCATCCCGAAATACACCTTTTGACCCTGATGCCAGCCCTGCAAAGCGCGTGGTTTATCCCCCATGTGGTGATCTACATGGTGGCTTATGCCTTGATGGCTGCGGGATTGCTACTGGGTGCTGTGGCATTAGGTGGCCGCACACAGCTATTGGCGCAAGCAGACACGCTGACGCGAATTGGTGTGGCCTTACTGATCCTTGGAATGTTGATGGGGGCTGTGTGGGCGAAACAGGCATGGGGTAACTATTGGGCATGGGATGCCAAGGAGTGTTGGGCGGCGGTGACATGGCTACTCTACTTGGCCTATATTCATTTTAGACTTCACGCTCCTACTCGCTTAAAAACGGCTTTCACACTGCTCTTTGTCGCTTTTTTGACCCTCCAAATCACTTGGTATGGCATTAATTATCTACCTGCCGCAAAAAAAAGTCTCCATACCTATACGCAACTTAGAGAATAAAATAGTATATTTGTTCCAAACCCATACAAAATAATGAACGTATGAAGAGAGTTATTACCATTACGATTATCCTTTTGCTTGCGGCTGTGGCCGCCACGGTTATTTACCGTTACAACTTTCGCAAATCTATTCCTACGGATGCGTCTGTCTCTGAACAGGTTGTGTCGATCCTTCAGCAGAATGATTGTTTGGTTTGCCACGACCCGAAAGCCGAAGCTCCCGCTTATGCCGCACTGCCTGGTATAGGATCGAGACTAAAAGAACATATGTACCATGCTGCTCGTTTTGTCCATCTGAAACGTGCTTGCGCTGACATAGAGAATATTAATGAGGCAGATCTCGCCAAAATTGAGCAAGCCGTTTCGAATGGATCTATGCCTATCGGGGAGTATAAAGCTTTCCATTGGGGTACAGGATTCAACGATAAGGAGAAGAGCATATTGATGCAATGGGTGGCCGATGTCCGTGCCAAACGCTTCGTTACGGGACTTTCGGCTAAGCAGTTTGCTAATGAGCCTATTCAGCCGATTGTTGCGGCTGTGGTGGCTGATTCCGCCAAGGTGATGCTCGGTTACAAGCTCTATCATGATAACCGTATTTCGGGCGATAACACCGTTTCGTGCGCCTTCTGCCACCCACTTGATAAGGGCGGTGTGGACAACCTCAGAACTTCGAAAGGTATTGGAAATCAATTCGGTACGATCAATGCCCCCACAGTCTACAACTCCTCTTTGAATTTTGGACAATTTTGGAATGGACATGCACCTACTCTGGCTTTGCAGGCGGCAGAACCGCCACTTAATCCTGTGGAGATGGGCTCTAATTCGTGGGACGAAATCGTAGCACGTCTGCGCGCCGACAAGGCATTGGTGGCAGAATTTGCTCCACTCTATCCCGAAGGGATCACCGAGGCTACGGTTACCGATGCAATAGAGGTGTTTGAAAAGACCCTCCTTACCCCCGATTGCCCGTTTGACCTCTATTTAAAAGGTGACTTAAAAGCGCTCTCAGAAGAACAAATCGCTGGCTATGAAGCCTTCAAGGAGTTCGATTGCGCCACCTGCCATGTGGGCCAAGGCATGGGCGGACAATCCTACGAATATATCGGTATCATGGAGGATTATTTTGCTTCGCGCTCCTCTGAAATTCTGTGGACTGACGACGATGAGGGACTCTATGGCGTCACCAAGGATTCGCTCGATTTGGCTTGCTTGAAAGTGCCGATGTTGCGCAATGTAGAACTTACTGCACCCTATCTTCACGATGGTACGGCGGGCACGCTCCATGCGGCAGTCGGTGTGATGTTTCGTTACCAACTGGGCTTGTCTGAAAACGATCCGAATATCCCCTCCATCGTCACCTTCCTGCGCACCCTCACCGGCAAAAATCCTCATATGACCCCCGCGAAATAGGAGGTTTCTTGGGAGCTACCCATGATGAACACGCTTGGTGTTGTTTAAGAAGCTGTTTTAAATCATACATCCTGAGCGTGACTGAATTAGGATAAAAAC
>JAVVZO010000004.1:0-92814 GCA_036650515.1 Alistipes sp. | reverse complement strand
CCCTCTTGGGGGCAAGGTCGTGCTCTACCAACTGAGCTATTTCCGCAAAATATTGCTATTTCCGCAAAATATTTACAGTAGAAAGTGAAAAAAATGGTGCTAACTTTCCATTGCGACTGCAAAGATAGGCAAAAAATATATAAAACCAAATAAATTGGCCATGCTTTTTGGGGATGCGGTGTGAAAAATATTATTTGAAGCTTTTTTCTGTTCAGGGACAAAAAATTGTGCGTAAATTGGCATGAAATACTATCTTTGTGTCTATGAATGATGTCCTAAATTTATTTTTGAAGTTAGATCGGCGACTTGAATCGTTTGGGCAAGACGCAGGTAGTAAGTTAGTTATTGCAGAAGCGCAGGCGGCGAATGGATGGTTTACAACAGCTGATATTTGCCGAGCCATAACTGCTATTCGTACACAGATGCTGAACAGGCATTATTTGGAAACGTGGTTGCGTACATATCCGCTTCCGGTGGCTCAATCTCGCAAAGTGTTGATTGTCATGGCCGGAAATATTCCGTTGGTCGGTTTCTTGGATCTGTTGTGTGTGGTGGCAAGTGGCCATCAATGTGTTGTTAAGTTATCGAGTAAAGATACCGTACTCATGTCCTATATGATCCAATTACTCAAAGAGATAGATATGGATATTCCCATTGTGCAGGATGTTGGACAGCCGGTTGATGCAGTCATTGCGACTGGAGGTGAACGCGCCAATCACTATTTTCAAGCGCATTATGCGGGCCTGCCGGCGTTGTTACGGAATAGTCGACATGCAGCAGCTGTTCTCTCGGGTTGTGAGACGCAAGAACAACTTGAAGCCTTAGCCGATGATATTTTTGCTTATTCGGGGCTCGGATGCCGCAATGTATCGCTTGTTTTTACCCCTGAATCGTATGAACTAAAGCTTCATGTACCAACATGTAATTCGATGTATGTTAATAATTACAGACAGCACAAAGCTTTGTTGTCAATGGCCAATATTCCCTTTCGCGATTTAGGCGGAGCGCTGCTTGTAGATCGTTGGGATTTCCCGATGGCGTTGAGTGAAATAGCGGTTGCAAAGTACACCAATGTAGAAGATGTAAGTGACTGGCTTTGTGCGCATGAGGATGAATTGCAATGTGTCGTTTCTGATTGCGTACCTTTTGTGCGCAGGGTCTCCTTTGGTCAAACCCAATCCCCTGCATTAACCGATTATCCAGATGGACAAGATGTGTTGCAATTTCTTTGTGAAATATAAGGTATTTTTTTGTATATTTGTACATAAAAGCAGGATTTAGGAATAGTATACCACCTGAATTGTTGATAGATATAAGTATGATTAAGCACATGATATACAACTGATTAATTGTTGATAAAAATTGCAAGATTATGATGGTTTTTAAATTTCGAATGTTGAGCGACGAGAACGATAATTTTGTTCGCGATTACGAGCTCTTATACGATACAACCTTGTTGGCATTTCATGAATTTATTCGTGATTCGTTAAACTATGAGCAGAGCATGGTCTCCTTTTTTACGGCCGATAGTCATTGGGAAAAACAACGTGAATTCACCTTGATGGACATGGATGACGGTACAGAAAAATCTCCGCTAATGATGGCAGACGTAACTTTGGGGCAGATTCTTCATCAGAATCGAGATCGGTTGATCTATCTGTTTGACGTTTTTGCCGATCGCGCTTATTTTTTGGAATTAACGGGTGCACAAGAGGCTGTGAAGGGGGGCAAATATCCACGTCAGGTTTTCGCGCAAGGGTCTGCTCCTGATCAGTTTGACCCCACTGCAACGGAAGCCGATGGATCTATTTTCGAAGAGATGATGGGCGATTTCAAGGAGTTCGAGGGAGACGAATCTTATAATGATGACTGATCGTCATCGATTGATTTTACTGGTCGGAGCAACCGGCTCAGGGAAGACAGATTTAAGTATCTGTTTGGCTCAACATTATGGTGCGCCGATCCTTTCTGTGGACTCACGTCAAATTTATCGTGGCTTGTCCATCGGGACGGCACAGCCAACAGAATTTCAGCAGCAAAGCGTTGATCATCATTTTGTTGCGTCTGTTGATCTAACTGAAGACTTTAGCTGTGGAAAATTCGAAACTCAGGCGTTAGCACTTTTAAAACAGCTTTTTATTAAGCACTCAACCGTCTTGGCGGTTGGCGGTTCCGGCCTTTATGCCCAAGCTTTGTGTAACGGGATGGATGATCTGCCGGAGGTGGATACATCGTTGCGAGATCTTCTGCGCGCGCGATTGACGACTGAAGGGATCGCAAAGTTGGCTGCCGAGTTGAAAGATTTAGATCCCACTTTTTATGATGTTGTTGATCACAATAACTCAGCCCGTATTTTGCGCGCTTTAGAGATTTGCCTGCAAACGGGTCGCCCCTATTCATCTTTTCGAACAGGAGCCGTTCATCAGCGTGATTTTGACATTATCAAGATAGGTATTGATATGGACCGCACAGCGTTATATGCTCGTATAGATCAACGTGTGGACACCATGATTGCTTCCGGTTTAGAACAGGAAGCGCGCAAAGTCTATCCTTTTCGCCAGTTGCACGCGCTACAAACCGTGGGCTATAAAGAGATGTTTGATTATTTTGATGGCAAGATCTCTTTGGCGGAGGCCATTGTGCTTATCAAGCGTAATTCACGCCACTATGCCAAGAGGCAGTTTACTTGGTTTCGTCGTGATCCGGCCATTCGGTGGTTTTCGCCACAAAACATCGAAGCAATCTTCGAATACATTGGTTAAATTTTGCAAATAACGGATATTTTTATACCTTTGCATCCGCATTTATGGATGCCCGGATGGTGGAATAGGTAGACACGCCGGACTTAAAATCCTGTGATCAGTAATGGTCGTGCCGGTTCGATCCCGGCTCCGGGTACCAATAAAAAACCTCGTAGAATTTCTACGAGGCTTTTTATTTTTGACAGTGTCGCTTATTTGCGGCGAGCCATTTGGTAGACTACATTTCCCTTGGAGGCGAGAACCAATGAGTCGGCATCAAGCTTCACAACGTTCATGGTGTCAGCAAATTCAATCGTCTTACCGTTGCCGATACTTTGTCCGCTGAGGATGAGGTCTTTTAGGTCGAAATCCCATTTCTGATACTTCAAAGTTGCCATGTTAATCATCTCTACTGAACCATCCTGATTGATGATAAATCCCTGAGACTGTGCTTTATCAATCGGATTGGGCTCAACCCATGCGCCTTGAATAAAGAAATAGGGTGATTGACGAATAACGGTCAACTCGGTCACCAATTTCATGCCTAAGGTGTCTTTGTAGGTCACGGCGATAGAATCAGCGATCAACACGCCAGGTACTTTGGCGGGATCTGTATCCATGGTGCTCAATGAGATAGAGTCACCCGATGCGACCTTGAGGAAGATGTTGTTCATGGTGGCGTCAATGACGGTGCCTTGCAGTGTCAGAGGAGCCTTGGGAGTGGGGGTACAAGCTGAAAGAGCGACCAGAGCAGCCAATGAAAGAATTGAGAAGAGTTGTTTCATAATTTTGTGGTTTAGGTTAATATGAATTTTATTTAGCAAACATACAATATTTTTTGATTACCATGTAAATTTTGGTAATATTTTTTTGTCATTGAGCAGATAGATGATCTAAATATGGTTGCTGTTTTGCCCTATTCGAGACTTTACAGGTAGCTGATTACGATGATAGTCAAGTTGTTAATACCCAATCTCTTTTGCGGCCATGGATGCCGAATGGATGGGGTTTTGCGGTTTTTTCTTGCCAAATTTTGGGCGGATTTCGATGAAAAATTCGAAGTTGATGCGTGGCATGGGGCGCGAAAGTTCTGACTCATAGGCTTCGTTGAAGATATTGTTGACCTGCCCTTTTACCGCTAAATCTGCCCACCGGAAAGCAAATCGTTTCTCCAACATGACATCATTCATGAAGTAAGGCGAGATGTGGCCGGTGATGGTATATTCATTACTTGACATGGTGTAGCGTTCGCTATAATGATACCATTTATAGGTCACTGCCCATGTCCGCCACGACAACCGGCCGGTCACCGCTGCTGAGCGCAATGGTATGTAGGGCAACTGTTTACCTACTGATTGATCGGCCTCATTCACCGGATCGCCTCGATTGATAGAGGGTGTCCAGCCAAATGTCCCAGAGAGGGTCATCTCCCACTCTTTGGAAAAGTGCATGGAAAAATTGCCTTTCATCTCCAGTCCGTAGGCGTGTACCTGTTTCACATTTTTAGGTGTCCAAAAGCCCTTGAAAGTCGGAAGCCAAATGATCCAATTATCAATGTAGGAGTCAAAGGCCGTGATTTCACCCGTCAGCGAGAATTTTTGCTCCTTGCTCACCCCAAAAGAGATGCCGCCATCGTAGGTGAAGCCCGATTCGGGTTTCAAGTTGATATTGCCACCGGGCAGAAAATATTGATCATTGAGTGTGGGGTAGCGGTAGTTGCGCGAAACCGAGGCTTTAAGGACAATGTTTCCCTTTTTAGAGAGTACATAGTCAGCGAAAAATGCAGGAATAACGGGTGTCCAATCTGTCCCGTACATATCCTCCCGCACAGTCAGAGCAAAGCCCAAACGTTGCAGAGGTCGCCATTTTGCAGAGAGATAACCCGATAGCTCAACGCGGCTCTGATCATATCCCACCACCGCCTTTTCACCTTGCTGGGTGATAATATTTTTATCTTGGCTCTCCACAAAATGTTGATGAACAGCGGCATCAGCTGTAAATGTCCATTTATCGTGAAGGTAGTACTCCGCATTAAATTGGCCGTAGACCGAATTGATGGAGCTTCGCGAGCGGATCATATTCACCCAATCGCCATTACCCAAATCGCGTGAATAGTCGTAGCCTTGGGAGGTGTGGATGTAGCCCGCCTTCACCCCCAATTTGAGCTGCTTCCTGAATCTATCCCACGACAAGACGCTACGCAGGGTCTGCTCCGTCTGCTTGTTGACATACTCAGCATCCTCACGGTAGTCTACATTCAGCATGGGCACACCGCGCTCCGAATGGACATACCAAGCCGATAGACCAAACCGATCACCTTTTCCGGTGTTAAAATAGACCTCTTGCAAAATATGGAGGTCGTGGTAAGCACCGCATTTGTTGCGTTCAGTGGGGTAGTAAGAGCTGACCAAGTGTTGATTGTCATCATAGATCTTGATCTTTTTTTGATAGTTGGTGTATTTATATTCATTGGGAGAAGAGGAGTAGACCACCCGTGTTGAAGATTGCCAATGATCGTTGCCATAGGTGAGCCGCAAAAACTCATCGAAGGTTTGAAAGGACCCTATACCTTGAATATACTGTAAACCAAAACCTTGTGCATCAGCAGGACGGGTGGCCAGTGTAATGGCACCACCCAGACCACCTCCCGTTACCACCACCGAAGAGGTGCCGTGATAAAGGGTAGCATCATCGACAAAATAGGAGGGGATCATCGAAAAATCGGTCATGCCCAACATGGGTGAATTGATCTTCATCCCATTCCAAGTCACCTGTGTATGTGAGGGTGATGTACCACGAAAGGAGACGGTGGAGAGGGTTGCACGGCCGAAATTCTTGACGAAGATAGTCGATTTCTGCATCAGCACATCTGCCATCGAAAGGGCAATATTCTCGTGTAGCGCCATCGTGTCGAACTTGGTTTGTTGCATGCCAAGCTCTTTCAATGGGCGGTCAAGTGCCGAATTCACAGCATGAACATTCACCTGTCCGATCCTCATTGACCATGCTACTTTCTCCTCTTGCGCTTGCGCACAAAGGACAAAACTAACGAACAAAAAAGTGAGAATTAGTCGCATCTCATTCCTCTCTATTTTTTATGGTATAATCATAAAAATCAAATATTTCGGTCGATATTTCTCCGAGCCATCCGCTCTTGGCATTAACGCCGGTTTGCACCTTGACAAAGTCGATATATTTCAACTGAATAGGTGTTCCATCGAAGCGAACGGCATTTGAAATTTTGAAATGATTGGCGTTGGCCGCCGCACCGGCATTGGGATTGTCCGATAGGCGATCAGTAGCACTGAAATTATCGGCATATCCCCAGCCATAGGCCGCATTGACCCAATAGCTTCCGTTGCCGGACTGATCGTAGTTGCGTGCTTTCAAGCAAGTGCCGCGCAAAGTATAGCTCTCACTCCCTACCCAAGCGGGATAATAAGTGTCTTGACGATGGAAGGTGGCCAAATAATCCACCGATCCGCTACCGCCTTGATTATCCGTCCACATCACCTCTAAACCTGCACCGCGTGGACGATAATAGGTGACGGCATAGTCCTGAATAGTCTCTGCCGCACCACTTTCAGATCCTTTGAGTTCATACCAAGTGTCGTTGGGAATACCATCTCCATTCTCATCCTGCATCACCCAAACGATCCCCGGCTCAGATGATCCTTCGAAGGAGTTACCGACCACAGCGAAATCATAATCGCCCGTATTTTTAATGCTGTGGTCGAAGCCCACAACGATATAACCGCCAAATCCACCCAAGGATATGTAGGTTTTTTTTGTCATTTGACCCTCCGCATAAGCGCAAGCCTCGGTCATCGTTGTGGCCGTATAATTCTCGTTCACAAATTGTCCCGGAGCAGCCAAAAATTCATAAACCTTGCTCCAATGGGCTTGACTACCGGCTGAAGACACACGATAATAGGTCCCCTCCGCAGGACAAACATGAACAGTAAGTTGCTTATTTATTGTGAAATAATTATTTTTCATCGTCACCGTTACCCGATGAGCGCCCTCTTTGGTGGAGGTGAAGAGATAGGCTGGTTCTTGGCTCTCCTGTACAGTTTGCCCATCTACTGCCCAAGTATAAGTTGCTTGGAAGGCATTGGTAATATCCAGCGGTAGCAATCGAAGGGTGCGACCGGCCGACATATTGTATTCGGTCTGTTCAAACACCCAGTTGAAAGGGATCTCTTCAGGGGTGCAGACCTTGACTTTAAAGGTGAGTAGATCCTCGCCATCCTCGTTGTGGGTGGCAAATGCCAAAGTGTATTCGCCTTTTTGTGTTGGCACAAAAGTATAGGCTTTCTCCGTTGATACTTCAGCTCCATTCACCGTCCATAAATAGGTGCAGGGTAAAGTGTTGGCTGACACCTCCGGAGTTAAAGGGAGTGTGGTAGAGGTTAAAATGGTAAATCCTTCAGTTGCGCCGGCCAAGCTGATAGTTGGGAGCTCCCGCTCCACCACATCGACACGCATCTGCTCTGAGGCCTTGCCCGAACGGGTTTTAACTTCTAAAGAGAGAAAGACTTCGCCTAATTGCTCTTCGCAAAACGCATAGGTAGGATCTTCTCCGACCACCTTCCCCTCAATGGTCCATGTATAGACCGCCTGATCGACATTTTCATAGGTGGGGCAGATCAAAAGCGTTCGGCCGATTTTGACCGTATAGACAGCCGTCTGACTGTCCAAGGTGATCACAGGCGCTTGTGGCGTCTCTATTTCTATGGTATTGTTTTCATTGCAAGCGCAAAGCAACAAGGCCATGGCACATATACAGTATAATCTGTTTTTCATTATTTTCTAATTATTATCGCCAGCAAAAAGCGCCCGGAATGATCCCGACGCGGAATTGATCGCGCAAAACGCCTCGCGCTGAATAACGGTAGACAATGCCCGATTGCACATAGTCAATGGCATCGGCCACATAAACATCCGAATTGATCGGGTTGACAGTGAGTCCATAATAAAGGGTCCCGTTGTATTTTAAAAAGGGCTTGAGTGGCAAGCGTTCAGCGATGACGGGCAGCTGCCATACAGATTTGTTGAGAAAATAGAGCGTATCGCGCGCGCCATTTAATTGTACCTCCGAAGGCCAATCACCTAACTTGAAGTCGAATTGTTTTTCAATCTTGCGCGTTTGGGCATCAATGCAGTAGAGAGACGGTACTTCGTAGCCATAAGGACTTCCCTCAAAACCGCCATCGGTGACCGTCCACAATTTATTGTATTTATCTAACACCAAGGAGGTGGGTTGAATGCCAACTTTTATCTCGTCAACTACTTCATCCTTTTCGGTGTCGATCACTAAAATTTTATTGTTGTAACTCCAACAGTTGGTGAAGATGTATTTCCCATATTGCACCATCTGTTCGGTGGATTCACTGCCCTTGGTCATGGGGGTGTGAATATATCCTGTAATTTGAAAAGTCTTGGGATTCACGATGCAAATACGATCGTCCCAAAGTTGGGTGACATAAGCTTTTTCATCGCTGATGAAATGAATGTAACGGGGTGAGGTGAAGCCTGTAATGCGTCCTACCTCTTTGAAATTATTGATGGAAATGGCAAAGATGACCCCTGAATTATTCACCACCACCCAACCGATTCCGTTATGGATGGTCATCGACTGTGCTACATCGCCCAACTTCATGCCGTTGGCGCGAACGAATACCTCATTTTGCACTGTTTTAGACTCCGTATTATAATAGGAGAGGGTAGCATTCCCATACATGAAGTTCCCTTCATTGGTAATAAAAAGCCCCTTGCCGGTGACTTGGTCAGTCGGCAACGGATCGATGGGAACGACCTCTTCCTCTAAAGGACCATAATCCATGCAGGCGACCAAAGTCCCACAGAGAATCAGTGTCAGTGTCTTGATGCAGGCGTACAGCGATGGTTTTTTCATAATAAAAAGGGTAAGGCACCTTCATGCCTTACCCCGATTGGTTTTATCGATTTATATATTCTTGTGAAAAGCGATATGCGAAGTCGATGCCGGCAGGACTTGCGCCCTTTTGTGTCGGATAGGCAAAATGCTTCTCTTCGGTGGCCGAAGCCCCTGTTACATCATAAATATAGATGTTAGAATCCACATAGCTGGATCGTCCCACCCACAATTTTTTGGTGGTTGGATGTTGTCCCATCACACCGTATATCGTCTCTGATCCTGAAACAAAGCCTTTGTCAAAAGTTTTCGTCTCATAATTGTAACGTGTAGCCGTCCCCGCATTAAAAGCGTCTGTATCCACGAAATAGAGATAGGGATCGGTGAAGCTGGCGCACATCCCAATCGCTGGAGACCATGAAGCCACAGGCAACTTAATGCCGGCAGGCATCTCGGTCTCTTGCAAAATAGTACCCGTATGATCAATGCCCACAATTTTGGGTTGAGCGGTGAATTTGGGTGCATAGATTGTCCCTGTGAATGTCCCTGCTAAGGCAAAATAGATTGATCCATCAGCGCCTTTGACAATACCTTTCACTTGACGACCTTCGAAGGGGATCTTTTTTTCAACAGCATTGTCGTTGGCAGGGTTGATAATCACCACGCTGTGTCCACAACCGGCATAAACCTTGCCGCGGGAGTAGACCATGCGGGTCTTGATAGCGCCGACGGAGGTGAACTTCCCAAACGTACCCTCAACGGTAGCGGCGGCTTGTACCGACTTCTCGCCCAAGGTCAAGGCGCAAATGCCTGACGTGGTCTCCATGTTGGAATCGGAATATTGCAAGTAGGCCTTGGTGGCACTCACCACAACGATATGCTGTGGCCAAGTAGCTTTGTTCTCAGGGGTTTTAACAATCAATGGATCGGCATACTCCATGCGCATCGTCCGGCCATCGCAAACCACAAAACGACCTGCACCACCTAAATTGTCGCCATTTTGGGTCAACAAATAGACCTTGCCATTGGCCATGAACATATCTTGAATCACATTGCCAATTTCTAATCCGTCATTGGCCTGCTCAAATACCTCTTGATATTCTTTGCCTGTTTTGTCGTAATAGACCAACATACCATTCACGGAGGTCATATTGCCCTCACAGATCACAAACGAGCCGGCTGGATCGGTGTAGTCAACCGAAGCACATACATCGGCCGATGCAAAGACGGTTTGGCCATTCTTATCTATGCCAACCAAGGTGATGATTCCACCGGCATAAGCAGCTTCAGAAGCGGCAGGTGCCTTTACGGTCAAACTTTTTTTCGCTACATTGAGCGTGCAGTTCCAACCTTTTGGAGCGGTCATGATTTCGGCATTCGAGATGTCGTTCATTTTGATGGTTAGCGTCTTTTTTGCTCCGAAGTCGAAGACGAAATAGGGCTTGCCATTTTCTGGTAGCGTAAAGCCAAACGATGTGGCTGAATTTTTTGGTAGGGTAAAGGTTGTACCATCGGTCAAGACAAAGGTGACCGTATCCCCATTATCGGTGACCGCGTGAAAAAAGGAGTCTCCATTGGTTCCGTTGGTTCCTGTTGCCTTCACTTCATGTCCATTGACATCGGTGATACGCGTGCCATCTATCGTCCAATATCCTTCGGCATCCACCGCCATCTTTGGTGTTGCGCCATCTACTCCGGAGACCGGAATTTTATGGCCACCATCCATCAACCAATCGGTTGTGCCGTTGGTGGTCAGGGTCCAGTAATAGATCCCCTCGAATAATTTGATTCCGATCACTGGAGCATCAGCGCCATTTTGACCGTTTTTAATGGTGATAATCTTCCCATCGCTGAAGGTGATGGTGTAGCCGGTGGCCGTCTGCTCAACCTTGGAGATTGTGGTGCCCTTATTCAAAGCATCGACTAAGGTTTGCAAGGAGGTAACCTCCTGATTGAGAGAGGCAAGCTCCGTTTTAATGTTGCCAATTTCGTTCCATAGAGCGTCATCATCATAGGAACAGCTAACCACAGTCATACTGACTGCGATCAACATCATCATTCGTAAAAATAATTGCTTCATTTTGTTTGTTTTTGTTGGTTTGAAAAAATAAAGTTAGCCGTATCATGACGGAATACGGCAACAATAGAAATTCAAAACAGACAACCACATGACCAAACCAGAGGATTCTATTTTAACTTTCACCCGTAATCCCGCAGGTTGCAAATCACATGTAATCACATAAGGCAGGTCTTCTGACTTGTTCCAGTTTTACGCCTTCCCAGCCTAATGGCCAGTGGCGAAGAATGTAAAACATCTTGCGTCCCACAAGTGGGACAGGAACTTACAGCAACGGGTATTGTCGCAGATTTTCACTGCATTCCCTTTTCATTTCTCATCACGAACCCTTTCAGGTGTGAATTAAAAAGCCTTTGCGGTGCAAATATACAAATAAAATTTAATCCCACACTTTTTTTCAACAAAAGAGTGTGGCTATTTTTGCAAACAAAAAAGAGTTGCGTCCCAATAGTCTGACCATTGGGACGCAACATCCGTTTAAAGCAGCGTCGTGTAGACGCGTGTTTTATTTCTTAACCTCAGTAGCGGTCTTTGCATCAGCCACAGCAGCTACAGGAGCTTCTGTACCTTCGGCAACTTCAGTCTCTTCAGTTGCTACTGGCAGAACAGCATTGATGACAATGTACTGATCTTGGGTTGTGCCACACAGTGCACAAGCCTCAGCAGCTGCACCGGCGTAGATGTAACCACATTTAGGGCAAACATAGTAAACAGTAGCCTGTGATCTGGGAGTGGTGATGTAAGCGATGGCCTCTTTGAACAGACGTGAGTGATCCATCTCTGAATCCTTAGCATAGTTGAAAGAGAGCAGGGCAGCATCAGCCTTCTCCTGCTGTGCAGCTTCAATAAACTTAGGATACATCGTTGCGCTCTCATCTTGCTCAGCAACAACAGCAGCCTCTAAGTTCATCAAAGTTGAATCTACGGTGAATTCAGGAGCAACAGCGGTGTAATCAGCTACGCCAAGACCCTGCAAAGCAGCTTGGTGGTTGCTGATGTGGATAGCCTCACCTTGTGCAGTAGCACGGAAAAGAGCTGCGATTTCGGGAAGACCTTCAGCCTCAGCGCGTTCTGAGAAAGCAACATACTTAGCATTTGCAGCAGTTTCGCCATCAATAGCGGCCTTCAAATTGGCAATTGTTAGTTCGTGAGAAGCGCCACACGATACAAGACCCATAGAGAGGGCTGCCATTGCGAAAAATGTAAAAATCTTTTTCATAATTTAATGATTTTGGGTTTATTTTTTTTGTTGTCTTTTGTGAGCGTCTGATTATAAGTGAAATAGCGCTATAATCGAATTTCTCAGGAAGAACGGTGCAAAGATATGTATAAATTTTTCATAGTGTTATCGGAAACAGCAAACAAATTTCACATCTTTTTTATGAGCGCTATTTTTCGTTGCGGTAGTCTGTGGGTGATTTGTGCATGTGTTTTTTAAAGTAACGGCCAAAATAAGATTGGTCAGAAAAATGCAATTTGTAGGCAATCTCTTGGATAGACAGGTCGGTGGAGTGCAGTAGCAACTTAATCTCCAGCATAATCTGCCGATCAATGACATCTTTGGGGGATATGTGCGTCACGTTACGGACAATGGTTGATAGATAACGGGTGGTAATACATAGCTTATCAGCATAAAAAGAGACTTGGCGTTGGGTCAAGCAGTTTGCGTTAACCAAAGAGATGAATTTATGGAACAACTCCTTCTGGCGACCGGTGCCCTCATCTAATTGGTTACTCATATTGTGTTTGATCTTGTCGTACATCTCCAATAAAATATTCTGCAAACGATTTTTCATAATGGTCTTGCGAAATATATTCTCACGATCCATATAAACATAGGAGGTCGCCTTTAACCAGCTATGCACCCCTTGGCTACTTTTTTCACTTCGCACGCAGACCGGATTTTCGATTAAAAAGTGGAAGAAAGAGGGCTCTAAACGAAAACTTGCCTCAGCAAACAAGTTGTCTGAAAAGGCAAAGAAGGCAATTTTGAAATCGTCAGAAGCATCGGCCAACATCAGTATGCTACCCGGTATAAGAAGCATGATTGTATCGGTCGTCACGAGACTACTATGTAGATTAATGGTCGCGTTGGCATGCCCTTTGACGCAGACAAGAATAGCTCCGCTCACATTGCGATGCGGATGGTCATAAAAGAAATCAAAGTCAGATTCGCCCACCATAAATTCCTCATTAGTAGCGATGGCAATTGGATTAATTTTAGTCATAATTTTTCGTATAAGTTACAAATATAGCTCATTTTTCCGATTTTTTCTATTTTTTGTTCTCAAAAACACCAATAAGGTTCGTAATAGAGTGTGTACTCACAGACAATTATCAGTACTTTTGCCTTGTAAAAAGTTTTAATTTAAGATTGATAAGTATGAAGCAAAAGTTAGTACAGGCATTCCTTTTAGGATGTTGCATGGCTGTTGTATCCTGTGGACAAGCTCCGACAGGCAAAATGGAGGCGGAATATTCCGTCATTACGATCACAACTTCGGATGCGGAAATTGCGAACATATACTCTGCTTCCATTCGTGGCCGGCAGGATATTGACATCTTCCCGCAGGTGTCCGGAACAATCTCGCGGTTGATGGTCAAGGAGGGTCAGGTGGTTTCTAAAGGGCAGACCTTATTTATTATAGACCAAGTGCCCTATCAGTCCGCTTTGCAAACCGCTGATGCCAATGTGAATGTTGCCAAAGCCAGTGTGGCCACGGCTCAGCTCACCTATGACAGCAAAAAAGAGTTGTTCGATAAGAATGTCATCTCATCCTTTGAGTTGCAAACATCGCAGAATAACCTTTTGACCGCCAAAGCACAACAGGCTCAGGCTGAAGCTCAACGGGTCAATGCGGCCAACAATTTATCGTACACGGTTGTCAAAAGTCCTTCCAACGGTGTTGTGGGTACGTTGCCTTTCCGTGTGGGTGCATTGGTTGGCCCCTCGATTCAACAGCCGCTGACCACGGTTTCTGACAATTCAGAGGTTTACGTCTACTTCTCTATGGCCGAGAACCAACTGCTGAATATGACCCGCAAATATGGCTCGATGGAAAAGGCTATTCAGTCTTTGCCGGCTATTAGCTTACGTCTCAATGACGGCTCAATCTATGAGCAACAGGGGCGCATCGAGAGTATCAGTGGTGTGATTGATCAGTCTACCGGTAGTGTTTCGTTACGTGCTGTATTCCCCAACAAAGGCCACCTTTTACATAGCGGTAGTTCGGGCAATGTGATTATTCCACAAAACCAAACCAACTGCATCGTCATTCCGCAAGGGGCAACCTTTGAAACGCAGGACAAAGTATTTGTCTATAAAGTTGTTGAGGGTAAAGCAGCTTCAGCAATGGTTCGTGTCGCTCCAATTAACGATGGCCAAACCTATATCGTTGAATCGGGACTTACTCCGGGGGATGTTATCGTTGCCGAAGGTGTTGGTCTTATGCGTGAGGGTACACCAATCAAAGCCAAGAGCGCTGTTGCCGCTCCCGTAGCAGACAGCACTGCAACCAACTCGGCTCAAGCCGGAAAGGAGGAGTAGTCTATGACACTAAAACATTTTATCGACCGTCCCGTATTAGCATCGGTCATCTCAATTCTCATTGTCATAGGCGGTATTATCGGTCTTGCGACGCTGCCTATTGAGCAATATCCCGACATCGCACCTCCGACCATCATGGTTACTACTGCCTATCCGGGCGCCAGTGCCGAAACGGTTCAGAAGAGTGTGGTCATTCCACTTGAGGAGGCCATCAACGGTGTGGAGAATATGACCTATATTAAATCAGATGCTTCCAATGCCGGAAGTGTGATGATTAGCGTGCTCTTTAAGCAAGGTACTGATCCCGATATGGCGGCTGTCAACGTGCAGAACCGTGTGGCTACCACAGCCGGTTCGTTGCCCGCTGAGGTGACCAAAATCGGTGTCACCACCCGTAAGCGTCAAACCAGTATGCTGAAGGTTTTCTCCCTTTATAGTCCCAATGATGAGTACGATCAGGGTTTCCTCAGCAACTACATGAAGATCAATATCCAACCGCAGATTTTACGTATCACAGGTGTGGGTGACTTTATGGTTTTAGGTGCGGATTATAGTATGCGTGTATGGCTTAAGCCAGATGTCATGGCACAGTATAAACTGATTCCGGCCGATGTTACGGCTGTCTTGGCAGAGCAAAATATCGAGTCTGCCGTAGGTATTTTGGGTGAAAATTCCGATAATACCTTCCAATACACGATGAAGTACAAAGGTCGTTTGATCACGGCCGATGAGTTTAATGAAATTGTCATTCGCTCCCTTCCCAATGGTGAGGTGTTGCGGATGAAAGACATCGCTCGCGTGGAGATGGGTGATGAGTCGTATGCCTATGTTAGTAACGCCAATGGCCATCCGGGAACCTTGGCCATGGTCTTCCAAACGGCGGGTTCCAATGCGACAGAAGTAGTTGATAATATTGATAATTTACTTCAGGAAATACGCCAAGATCTACCCGCAGGCGTGGAGATTCTCGACTTGATGAGTGTCAACGACTATCTGTATGCCTCCATTGATGAGGTGCTCAAGACCCTGTTTGAGGCCATTTTACTCGTTATTTTAGTGGTTTACGTCTTCCTTCAGGATATTCGATCTACCTTGATTCCGACCATCTCCATCCTTGTGGCGTTAATCGGAACATTTGCCTTTCTATCATTCGCTGGTTTCAGTATCAACTTGCTGACCCTCTTTGCTCTGGTATTAGCCATAGGCACGGTGGTCGATGATGCGATTATAGTGGTCGAGGCCGTGCAAGCGCGCTTCGATGCGGGCTATCGATCAGCACGTCTGGCCACCATAGATGCCATGAGCGGTATCACCTCGGCCATCATTACCTCGACCTTGGTCTTCATGGCTGTGTTTATCCCCGTCTCCATGATGGGCGGTACATCCGGTACGTTCTACACCCAATTTGGTATCACCATGGCGGTTGCCGTGGGTATTTCGGCCATCAACGCCTTGACCCTCAGCCCCGCACTTTGTGCCCTGATGCTCAAACCTTACCTCGATGAAAATGGTGTTGCCAAGGATAACTTTGCAGCGCGCTTCCGTAAGGCTTTCAATGCAGGCTTCTCTGTGATGGCGGATAAATACAAAGGAATTGTTTTGTTCTTCATCAAAAAACGTTGGCTGATGTGGGCAACATTGGGTGGTGCGATGGTGATTTTAGTGCTGTTGATGAATAATACCAAAACCGGTCTTGTTCCTGATGAGGACCAAGGTACGGTGATGATTAATGTCACGACAGCCGCCGGTAGCTCACTTTCAAAAACAGCCTCGGTGTTGGATGAAATTGAAGCCCGTATGCAAGGCATCCCCCAAGTTAAATCATATTCACAGGTTGCTGGTTATGGTATGCTTGCCGGTCAAGGTGCTTCCTATGGTATGTATATTGTCAAATTGAAAGACTGGGCGGAGCGTCCGAATAAAGAAGATGCAGTCTCCTCGATCATTGGCCAAATCTATGGTCGCACTGCCGACATCAAAGATGCACAGATTTTTGCCATTGCGCCTCCTATGATTTCGGGCTATGGAACCAGTAATGGTTTCGAATTATACCTTCAAGATCGAGGTGATGGCAATATGACGGACTTCTTCAACACCGCACAGCAATTCATCGGTGCACTCAACCAACGTCCGGAAATTGCGATGGCCTATTCGACTTTCAACATCAACTACCCGCAATATAGTGTGGAGATTGATGCTGCAAAGTGTAAGCGTGCTGGGATTTCACCCAACGAAATTCTTTCCACACTCTCGGGATACTATGGCGGTCAATATGTCTCTAACTTCAACCGCTTCTCCAAGGTATATCGTGTGATGATCCAAGCTGATGCTCAATATCGTTTGGATACCGAATCGCTGAATAATATTTACGTGCGTGTCAAAGGCGAGATGGCTCCGGTAAGTCAATTTGTGAAGCTCACCAAGACCTATGGTTCAGAGGTGCTCAACCGCTTTAATATGTATAGCTCCATCGCTGTCAACGGTACTGCTGCTGATGGTTATAGCTCCGGTGATGCCATCAAGGCTGTTCAGGCGGTTGCTGAGACTTCGCTTCCGAAAGGTTATGGCTATGAATTTGGCGGTATCACCCGTGAGGAGAGTCAAACCACCAATACCTCGGTGATCATCTTCGGTATCTGTATTCTGTTGATCTACCTCATCCTTTGCGCTCTTTATGAGAGTTTCTTCATTCCGTTCGCTGTGATCCTCTCTGTACCTTGCGGATTGATGGGTAGCTTCCTCTTTGCTAAAATGTTGGGTTTGGAAAACAACATCTACCTGCAAACAGGTTTGATCATGTTGATTGGTCTGTTGGCCAAGACAGCCATTCTGTTGACGGAGTATGCTACCGAACGCCGTGAAAGCGGTATGTCACTTTCTCAAGCAGCGCTCTCCTCAGCCAAAGTTCGTCTTCGTCCTATTTTGATGACCGTATTGACCATGGTATTCGGTATGCTCCCACTGATGGTTTCACATGGTGTGGGTGCAAACGGTAATAGTACCTTGGGTGCGGGTGTCGTGGGCGGTATGGTCATCGGAACGCTGGCCTTGCTATTCCTTGTTCCCTCACTCTTTATTGTCTTCCAAGCCATACAGGAGAAGTTTAAACCGATTGTGTTTAAGAAAGCATCCGACTCGGAGACCTCAGAACAACTTGAAGAGAAATAAAATGATGAAAAAGATAATAATCCTATGCGTTGCAGTTGCCTTGAGCAGCTGTGGCATCTACAAACCCTACACCCGCCCCGAAGTCCGTACAGACGGACTTTACGGGCAAGGCGTGGAGACCATGGACTCGCTCACGTTGGGTGATGTGCGTTGGCAGGAGATGTTTACCGATCCCCTTTTACAGCAACTCATTGAGCAGGGGCTGGCCAACAATACCGATCTGCAATCGGCACAATGGCGTGTCAAAGAGGCTGAGGCTGCACTGAAAGTATCACGCCTCTCCTTCTTGCCCTCCTTTAACTTTGCACCCCAAGGCAGTGTGAGCAGTTTCGATAATGGCAAGGCAAGTTGGACATACAATGTCCCTATTACAGCCAGTTGGGAAATTGACATCTTTGCCCGTCTGCTCAATGGTAAGCGCAAGGCCAAGGCGGTCTATGCCCAAAGTCAGGAGTATCGTCAAGCGGTTCAGACCCAACTGATCTCTGGTATCGCCAACCTCTACTATTCGCTACTGATGCTTGATAGTCAATATGCGACAACCAAAGAGACTGCCACCAAATGGCGCGAAAGTGTTGAGACGATGAAGTCGCTCAAACAAGCGGGTATGACCAACGAAGCCGCTGTGGCACAAACAGAGGCTAACTGCTTGGCCATCGAAGCCTCTCTTTACAATTTGCAGTATAACATTCGCGAGGTAGAGAATAGTTTGGCTTCATTGCTCGGTGACGTACCTCATAACATTGAGCGCGGTCTGTTGTCAGCACAAGTGCTGCCACAAGATCTCAACGTTGGTATTCCCATCCAAATGTTGGCCAACCGCCCAGATGTCAAGAGTGCCGAATTGGCATTGACACAATCCTACTATGCCACCAGTGAAGCTCGTTCTTCGCTCTATCCCTCTTTGAAGTTGAGCGGTAGTGCAGGTTGGACAAATGCCGCTGGATCTTATGTTGTCAACCCGGGTAAGCTGCTACTCTCGGCTGCCGGATCGTTGTTGCAACCTATTTTCAATGCAGGTGCCAATCGCGCAAAACTAAAAATTGCCAAGGCACAACAGGAGGAGTCTAAATTAAGCTTCCAGCAGACTTTGCTCAATGCTGGTGCAGAGGTGAATAATGCCCTCACACAGTGCCAAACTGCTCGCAGTAAGTCAGATTTACGCATCCGACAGATTGCCGCTTTGGAGACTGCCGTAGAGAGTACGCAACTGCTTATGCGTCACGGATCATCCACCTATCTGGAGGTTTTGACTGCACAACAAGCTCTTTTATCGGCTCAGTTGTCTCAAATTTCGGATCATTTTGATGCGATCCAAGGAACAGTCAATCTTTACCAAGCATTGGGTGGAGGTCGCGACATCCCTGATCCTGCAACAGAAAAAACAGAAAAAACAAAAAAAACAAAAAAGAGATGAAACCCGGGGCGTCCAGAAGTCAGATAATCCGTACTACTGAAAATTTTATCCGTCATCGCGGGATTCGTGCTGTGCGGATGGATGAGATCGTACAGACTCTGGGAATATCGAAGCGCACCCTCTATGAGATGTTTACCGACAAGACGAATTTGATCACCATTTGTTTGAAAGAGATGAGTGAAAAACAACGTCTGCGGGCTGAGGAATTTTTGCAACCCGGTAATCCGTTACAACAAGGGTGTCAATTACTTCGTACCTATATTAATGACTTGTATCGCATGGACTGTGATTTCCTTATGGATTTTACACGAGAACCGGAATATACAGCCCTTTGTACGGAGAATAAACTCTTCTGGGAACAGAGTTTTATTCGGATTTTTAAACTCGCTATTCAGGACGGATATCTCTCTTCATCCATTAACCCAACTTTGGTGGCACAGCATCTGATGCACACCATGTTTCGGACACGGATGAATGATCATCTGCCACATAAAGAGCACTATTCTTTGTGTCTGCTGTTGCTACGAGGTTGCGCTACGCCACAAGGTATTCAATGGATGGATCATACGGCAGCTCCTTGCGCCTGACCGTTCTATACCTCTTAATCAGTAGGAGTTCGACAATTTGTCGAACTCCTATTTTTTATATAGGGCGAGTTAGTACGCCGTTAAGATTAACGCCTTAATGAACTTTTATTGGTGTGGTTTCGCCTTTTGGCAAGTGCTCATCCAATCCATCCTTCCATTTGATTACAGCGTGTGTGCCATCACAGTAGGGCTTATTCGATGACTGCCCACAACGGCATAGCACCACGCGATTACGGATTTCATAGGTAGCTCCGTCTTCGCGCTGAATAGGAATCCCTCCGCGAACCCAAAGCCCGCCACTATTCCGCATTTCAGGATCTTCGATGAGCCCTAAACTGGGTTCAAAACGAAATTCATAGGGCTTCTTTGTCTTTTTGTCCCATGCCATCAAGCGACCACCCGGACAAAGTGACGCTTCCCGAATCACTAATTGACGTGCTTTGGGGTGGCTGGACTCCTCTGTGAGCTGCCAAACGTTACCCTCTGGATAGCAGAAGCGCGCAAAGACACAATATTTTTCATTATCGGTCAACGCCAAAGTCTCACCCTGAATGACTTCAGCCTGATCCAGTAAACCATCCATGGGGGCTGTTAACTCCGCAGACCATTGTGCTGTTCCATGTGACCCATCGCAAAATGGTTTGTTCTTCGAAGCGCCGCAACGACAGAGGTGCATCGGCTCTGCCTTGGAGAGGAAGGTGCTGCCCTCTTGGAAAAACCAGCTCTCTCCGCGATCGTTTGCCATGATAAATTGTTGCACAAGTGGGGGCTGTCCATAAACAATATAGGGCCCTTTTTCCGTTACTACGATTTTGAATGCTCCGTCCGTGCTGTGACTTCCGGATTCGATTTTAATTTTTGACATAGGCTGATTGCTTTGCGATTTCACCCTTTTATTAGGCAACAATTATTCCTAAATCAAATTATTTCCGGTTGAGGTGCGGTTGTTTGTGCGCTTTTTGATATATTTGCAGATAAAATGATGATTTTACGAACACGATGAATAGATTGACACTTCGAATACTAAAAACATGGATGGCTTTTGTCTTCCCAATGCTCCTTACTGTGGCTTGTAGTAAGGATAATGACCAAGCAGAGTTGCATTTTGCTGTTCCTGCTGTTTATCTTCCCGGTCCAGCCACAACGGTCACTGTCGATTTTTGGACAGTCAACACTGCCGATGTATCGGTCTTTAGTGCCCCTGTGGGGTGGACGATAAAAGTTGATGTTGCAGCAAGTAAATTATCCATCACCTCTCCCGCCGCAGAACCCATCGCAGGCGCTGAAAAGCCGGAATTGAGTGGGGTGGTCACCCTCTATGTTTATCCCACATCGGGAACGCCCTCCACGGCCAGTCTCTATGTCAGTCAATCCACATTAGAAGACCTTTCGTCGCAACAATCCAACTGCTATATCCTCTCAAAAGCCGATTGTAGCTATTCGATTCCTGTGCGATTCAAAGGGGAGACCAACGAACCTTTGGAAACGGTATCTGTTGGCTTGGTTTGGCAGAGTAACAACAACTTGATCCGTTACATCCAAATGAAAGACGACAAAGTCTCCTTCTATGTAGCGGCCACCGATGCCAAAAAATTAATCGAAGGCAACGCACTCTTGGCGGCTTACGATACCAATGGCGCTATTATTTGGACATGGCATTTGTGGATTACCGATTATACCCCCGCAACCGATGGACGCTACATGAGTCGTAATTTAGGCGCAGGGAGTAATAAAACGGAGACAACGGATGCTATTTTAGCCTCTTACGGTCTCTATTATCAATGGGGGCGCAAAGAGCCATTTATTGGCCCTTTGACCTATAATTGTGCTTCGGGAGTCGATGCTCGTATGTATGATGCACTGGGCACACGTTTGACCCTCACCTATGCGGAGACCTCTGCAACGGTAGGGACGACAGCGTATGCACAACAACATCCGCTGGTCTATATCTTGGGGACTGAGGCTTCCGGATACGATTGGTTGACCGAGGCGCACAAAGCTGATTTATGGGGCACTACCAAGACGCTCAATGATCCTTGTCCCAAAGGGTGGCATGTGCCGGCTCAAGCAGATTTCGTGGGCTTGACCATTGCCGATAGCCATACTGCCGCTGATACCGATAAGCTCAAAAAACAATATGGGTGGACATTGACAAACGGTACCAACTCCTCTTTCTTTTTGGGTGCGGGGCGGCGTAGCGCTCTCCACGGCTTTATCTCAAATGTCAATACCAACAATCGCCCCGAACCATGGATTGGGTGCTATTGGACCAGTGGTACGGCGGCTGATAATGCCTCCACAGCGCTCTACTTCACCCTTGATACAGAAGATGCTTCCAAGAGTGAACTCAATTTAAATGCAAGTTATCCACGGGCAAACGGGATGCAGATCCGCTGTGTAAAAGATTAACCCCCCCCTTCCAAAATAGGGTGACGTAATCATCATATCTATATCATCAGGAGCAAGCTATTAGCTTGCTCCTGATTTTTGGCAGATAAACCATCGTTCACACTGCTACTGCTTATGCTGATTTCCTCCGATCAAACGGGTCGTGTTGCGTGTGGGGATTATCTATTTTTCTGTGGTGGCAGTTTCTGTGGCCGCGGATGTGTTTTTATCCGCGGCATCGCTATTGGCTGAGACATCAACCGATTCACCCTCAGCCTCCATGTCAATGGTATAGCGGTTTTTGCCGTTGTACCTCTTCATCTCTGTTTCGGGGGCACTCTTGATGATCAGAGAGGTGGCGGGAGTGCGTTGCATGGTGGTCATATACTCTCGTATGGTCTGATTGCGCCGTTCAAGGATCTGCTTGAGTTGGGTCTCCGCTACATCAGAGTAGAGAATCATTGCTTTTTGTCCGCGGTGAAGTGCACTGCCATCAATACCGCGCAGTGAGAGCAAGGAGTCTGCAAAATTTTTGACTGCCTCTGATTTTACATCGGTCTCTTGAATGCGCTCAAAGTCGAGCATGGTCAACTTTTCAATGGTGGGTTTGGTGGAGTTGTAATAGGCCATCTTCAGGTTATTCTCAGCCTGCTGATTCAGGGCATCACTATAATTCACGTGTTGGGTGAGGGTGATCTTCATTTTTGGCTTATCCTTAATCACTTCAGCTATCTTGTCTAAAGTGGAATATTGCTCGGTGGTCAGGGTATATTGCAACGGATTGATGTTGATGTATTCCAAATTATCGCCACCGTGGCCAAATAAGAAAGAGAATGGGGCGGTTACGACCTTCAGCAATACATTCCCCAAGGCTTTCATGACAATTTTGCGGTAAGAAAATTCGGGGGCATCAATACTACCCCTGACCGGCAGGTCAATTTTGACGTGATCTTTGCGATCTTTGAGGATGTAGAGCCCCAACCGAAGGGGAACTTTGAATTCAGGGGTCATATCCTTGCGCTTTTTATCAACGGTACATTGGTACATATCGAGGTGGTTACTGCCGTTGATATAGCGGTTCGAGATGATGTTTTGGCTACGGAAGGTGAGGTTGCCGCCAGTAATTGGGTAGGCGGTAAAATGCTCACAGTAGGGGGTGAAGTCGGTGAGGTTGATGTTGGAGAGTAAGATCTGAATATCGTGGTTGTCGATGTTTTGGAGCGACCCCTTCCAATGGATGCGTGCCGAGCCTGTTCGTTGCAATTTTGCATCGATGGTGATCTCGTTGGAGTGACGGCCAAAGTCGATGTTGCGGCCGCGTAAATGGATGCTGGATAGATGGTAGCGGAAGGGTGTTTCGAAAGAGTGGTCGGCAAAAAGTACGGTGCCGCGTTGCAAGTCGATCTCTCCGATGGTGAAATTAAAGATGGTTTCGGCGGGGGTCTCGCGTTCGATGGTTACGCTTTGTGTCCCCTCGACAGTTGTCGTAAGATCGGTGGGTCGTTTGGCCACGGGCTTGAGCAGACGCATGATGTTGTTGCTACCATTTTTATAAATTTCAAATTGGGTGGTGATGCCCGATGCGAAAATGCGATGAATTTTATATTTCATCGTTTGAAGGTTGCCATCTGCAAGGTCGAAATTGAGCGTGTCAACACTGATGATGTGCCGCTCTTTGGTGTCTTTGAGTTTCAACTGTGCCACGGCGGCCGTACCATTGGTGCGTAGGTCTAAGAGATGTTCCGCATTTCCCTTTACGTGGAGATTGATGGACATCAAACCCTCCACAGAGCCAATATCGAAGAGCTGTTGGAAGTAAACGGCTGTCCCTTTGAGGGATAAGTTGGTCAAAATCAAGTTGAGGTCGTAGTTGGAGGTTGCCTGCTCGAAGGCCAAGGTGGTGCGCAGAGAGCCGCCGCGAGAGAAGTTAAAGACCACACCCATGTCGGTGCGCTCGTGTCCTGACAGGTGAAGACCGGGAATGTCAACGTCCAAGTTGTTGAAACCCCATGTGATATCACGTTGAAGATCTTTATAGAGCAGATGACCGTCATGGAGCTTAATGGTGTCAATATCAATTTTCCATGGTCGCGAAGGCTCGCTGTCTATGGAGTCTTTTTTCGGCATAAAGCGGGTGAGCAGGTCATCAAAATTGAAACTGCTACCATTCTGTGAGATATAGACATCGGGCTGACTGATGCGAATAGCATCAATGTGAACTTCTTGCTTCAAGAGAGGCAGTAGGTGAATCTTGGTGTAAAACTCACCCAACGAGGCGAAAGTTGTGGTGTCATCTACTTCGCGCATGGCGATATGATTGATGCGCAGGTCTCCGGTGAGAATATTGAAACGCAGTTGTTCGATGGTTATTCGGCGACCAACCAACTCCTTACTATGCTCTTCGATATACTTTTTAGCCACCGAGGGCAGCATCAATGCGGCGGTAACGGCAATCGCTACAAGCAGCAGAATGCAGGCAATCAGAATCTTGAAGAATGTTTTCATGACAACTTATTTTTTTCTTGTATCAAATCATAAAGCAAAGGGGTGAAATCTTCTTTGGCTTGGGGCATATAGACCTGAATGCCGATTTCACTGGCGACCAATACATTTTTCTCACTATCATCGAGGAAGAGGGTTTCGGCGGGGATCATCTTGCTTTCTGCCAGCATCTGATGGAAAATGGCTGGATCGGGCTTCAGCAATTTCATCTCATAGGAGAGGAAGGTATGGATAAAATAGTCGTTAACCGTCAACCCATCGGCACGGAAAAGCACATCAAAAATAAAAGGAGTGACGATTTCGTTGATGTTTGAGAGTGCGTAGGTGGCAAATCCTGCCTCCCGTAGGGCACGGATCGCTCTTAATTTATTGATGGGAATTTCGCCGATAAATGCCGTATAAGCCGCGCAAATAGCCTCATTAGAGATTGCTTTTCCGGTTTGGTGACGGATGTGGTCACAGACATTTTGGGTGTTGATCGTCCCTTTTTCCAGCTGGTTGAAAAGATCGCTCGGATGGTAAAGGTCGAGCATGGCCGCTGCTTGGGGGTAGCCGATGTGCTCAAAAGCTGCTACGCAACGATCACGATGAAGGTCAATGAGAACGCCGCCAAAGTCGAAAACAATATTTTTAATTTCTTGAAACATGCTGTGCTGTTGTGTTTGAGTTTACTATTGGATTATCGTTGAAATTTCATCGTATATTTGCGGGCGATGCGCAGTAGAAAGGCGGGCATGGTTATACATAGTGGAATAAAAAGCCTGTTCCACCAGCCCGGGACACAGTTCTGATGACCGCGCCAAAGTGCTTTGAGGGCTCGGCGGGCACAGCTGTCGGGGGTGAGCAAAATCCCTAAACGGATGCCGATGCGTTGCCAGCGATCGGGCAATCCATAGAGATCGGTGGCTACTCCGGCAGGGCAGACACTGGTTACGCGCACCTGTCGCTCTCGCATCTCCTTGGAAAAAGCGATGGAGAAGCTCCGGATATAGGCTTTGCTTGCGCTATAAAGTGCCAACCCGGGCCATGGCATCCACAGAGAATAAGAGGCCATGTTGAGGATATAACCGCCACCGTGTTGTGCCATCTCTTCGCCAAAAAGACGGCAGGTGAGGGTGGTTGTCGACACGTGCAAAAATAGCATCCGTCGGATGCGTTCTAAAGGGGTATTAAGGGTGTCTAAAAATGAAAAAGTACCGGCATTGTTGATGAGCACTTTGACGACAAGCCCTTCGTCATGGGTGTAGTCAAAAAGTTCTTGTGCTGCACTTTCACGAGCTAAATCAATTTCTAAAGTGTGGACTGTAATGCCATATTTATCATGGAGTTCAGTGGCTGTTTTTTCATTGGCAGCTGCATGAAAAGAGGCGATGACGATGTTGTACCCCAATGCGGCCAAGCGTTCGGCATAGCAAAGTCCGATTCCTCGGCTTCCACCTGTAACTACTGCTGTTGCAGACCCTTTGACTACTTCACCTGCTTTCATAGTTAAGGTAGCTTTGCGAGTTCTTCTTCAATTTTGCGAGGAAGGTCGGTACAGTGTTTGCAACACTTCATGTCCAGCGAATACATCCGTGCGATGCAGTAGTTGCGATGATCACATGTGCTACGTGTGTTGAGATCGCCCTCCTTGAGTTTGTTCACAAAAGCAGGGTCGTTGACCAGTGCACGTGCCATTTGAACCAATTCAAAACCACTATCAAGCGCACGCTCAATGCCTTCGCGGCTCACTAAGCCTCCCACATAAATCAGTGGGCACTGCAATACGGCACGGAATTTTTGTGCATCTTCCAAAAAATAACACTCCTTGAAGGGAAATTGCTGAATCATTTTTGGCCCGCACCAACGGATGAAGTAACGCAACCAAAGAGGTGAATAGTAGCTCATTGTATAAATTGGAATCAAGCCTCTCATTACAGCCATCGGGGCTTTGCTGACAAAGCCGCCAGAGAGGACAATACCATTGACCCCTGCACGTTCAATTTCGCGAGCGATTTCGAGACTTTCCGGAATTTCAATACCCCCCTTGAAGCCGTCATACATATTGTGTTTGACTACAATAGCGGTTCCGGTTTGTGCTGCTGCCTCCATCACCTCCTCCAAACACATCCGCATAAAACGCATACGATTATCGAGTGATCCACCAAATTCATCGTGGCGATGGTTGGTGTAGGGGGAGAGAAATTGAGAGATCAGGTAACCATGCCCCGCATGGACTTCGACACAATCAAAGCCGGCATGGTGGGCAGTATGGATGGCTCGTCCGAAATCTTTTGCCACCTGTGTGATCTCCTCCTTGCGCATCCCACGAACGGGGGTGTAGGCATAGAGGTTGAAACCGGTGGATGCTCCGATGGGGAGTTGTCCGGCGGTGGTTAGGTGGGTCATGTTGCCACAGTGACCAATTTGGATCGAGGCGGCAGCTCCCTCACGATGGATGGCATCGGTCATTTGGTGCAGTTCAGGGACGATCTGCTCACGCAACCAAAGTTGTTTATTGAAAGAGAGCCCGCTACGACAGACCGCGGCATAGGCCACAGTGGTCATGCCGATTCCACCACGAGCGACTTGCACGTGGTAGTCTTGTAGTTGTGGCGTAGGGCCAAAATTCAGCCCCATGGATTCGAAAGCGGCCGATCGGATGGTGCGGTTGCGTAGGGTGATGTTCCCCAATTTATAGGGGGTAAAAAGGATCGAAGGGTGTGATTTGGTCTCCATAGCGATTAGTAGATAAAAGGGATGATCCGCTTGCGACGAAGGGAGGTGAATGATGTACCAAATTCTGATTGATAACGTTTGTAGAGAGAGGCAGATCGTGGAGCGAGGTTGGCGAAGGTCCACCACAAAAATAATGCACCTGACCACGACCAGCAGGCAATGGCAAATCCTGCCCACTCGGTGATCTCACCAAAGTAGTTGGCCGAGGAGACATAGCGAAACATTCCCCCGTGGGGAATATGGTGTGCCGTGTCTCCTGCTTGACGGAGGTGTCGCACGATAGAATCGGAGTGGAGGTTGATGGCCATGCCGACCAAAAATATCAGGCTACCGATCCAAAAATAGGGCTGTGAAAACCAGTTGCTATAAAATTCGGTTGGAGCAATGTGGAAAAGCCATGCACCTTGGATGTTGGCATTGATAAGATTGAAAAACACCCCCATGAGCACGATCCCCGCAGGTATCATCGAACGTCCTTGCATCAGAAAAGGAAAGATGAAGGAGCGCTGAAAATAGTGGAGTAGAAAGAGGGCGGCGAGGGCTAACTGTGGAATCTGTGTCTCCTTGGCGGTGCAACTCCAAATCAGCATGGAGAGAAAAGCAGGAGCCTCCATCACGACCCAGCCGACCTTATTAGAAATGGGACGGCCAAATTTAGGATTGAAGAGATAGCCGTAACCCGCCTCAACAAAATAGAGCGCGATAAAGACGATTAGGCCTATTGTGGCCATCATTATCAAGAGTATATTGAATAAGGACATGGTTTGATTAAGTGACAAATGCACTACAAAGATACAAAAAATAGTCAATAGCAGAACGGCAAGGTGGATTATTTCCATAACCACGTTTTTTAGGGCTTTTACTGCGAATTTGTAATGAAATAGCATTTTTCTACTTAAAGTTTGTCGAATATTCCTGTTTATTCGCTACATTTGAAGATATTTTCAGCGGAATTAAAATAGAAAAACACTTAAAATCTATCTAACTATATGGAAAAACGGATCATAGAATGCGTCCCTAATTTCAGCGAGGGACGTGACAAAAATGTCATTCAGCAAATTACGTCGGCTATCGAACGTGCTGGTAATGTAAAACTTCTTGATGTAGATCCCGGTGAGGCAACCAATCGTACGGTGGTGACCTTTGTTGGCGAACCTGAAGCGGTTCTCGAAGCGGCTTTTCAAGGTGTCAAGAAAGCGGCTGAGTTGATCGATATGCGACACCATAAGGGTGCTCATCCTCGTATGGGTGCAACCGATGTACTTCCTTTGATTCCGATTGCTGGTATCACCTTGGCCGAGTGTGCTGAGTTATCACGCAAATTGGCACAACGGATTGCAGATGAGTTGAATATTCCTACCTATTGTTATGAGGCGGCTGCTTTTACGCCCGAACGGCGCAATTTAGCTGTTTGCCGGGCAGGTGAATACGAAGCACTGCCAGAAAAATTAGCCCACAAAGAGGGTGCTCCTGATTTTGGAAGTCGTCCTTATGATCAAGCAGTTGCCCAAACAGGAGCTACGGCAGTTGGTGCGCGTGACTTTTTGATCGCTGTCAACTACAACCTCAATACCACCTCCACGCGTCGTGCCAATGCCATCGCCTTTGATGTGCGCGAAAAGGGTCGTCCGGTTCGTGAGGGAAATCCAATCACCGGCAAGGTGAAAAAAGATGCTGCTGGTCATCCGGTGATGCAACCCGGCACACTCAAGGCTTGCAAGGCCATCGGTTGGTATATTGATGAATATGCGATTGCTCAGGTCTCGATGAACTTGACCAACATTTCAGAAACTCCGCTCCATGTCGCTTTCGATGAGGTTTGCCGAGCTGCCGGTGCGCGTGGTTTGCGTGTGACGGGAACTGAAATTGTCGGTTTGATTCCCAAGCGGGCATTGATTGAGGCGGGTCGTTATTTCCTCCGTAAACAACAGCGTTCGACAGGTATTGCCGAGGGTGAAATCATTCGTATGGCTGTTAAATCCATGGGTTTAGATGACCTAAAGCCCTTCAAGCCGGAGGAGAAGGTGATTGAATACCTCTTGGAGGCCGATGCGAAGAAACCGTGTTTGGTTGATCTTACTTGTAAAGGCTTCGCTGATGAAACAGCGAGTGAATCACCCGCTCCGGGTGGTGGCTCGATCTCCGCTTATATGGGGGCATTGGGTGCTGCTTTGGCAACGATGGTGGCCAATCTCTCCTCCCACAAAGCTGGTTGGGATGAGCGTTGGGAGGAATTTTCTGATTGGGCAGACAAAGGGCAGGTGCTGATGGCATCTCTTCTGCATTTAGTCGATGAAGATACCGAAGCTTTCAACCGGATCATGGCTGTTTTTGCCATGCCAAAATCGACCGATGAGGAGAAAGCGGCACGGAGTGCTGCCCTCCAAGAGGCCACGCTTTATGCCACGCAAGTTCCTTTGCGGACGATGAAGACCTCTTTTGAGACCTTCCCGCTTATTCGTGCCATGGCAGAGGATGGTAATCCCAATTCGGTCTCTGATGCAGGTGTGGGTGCCTTGGCTGTGCGGAGTGCGGTAATGGGTGCTTGTTTGAATGTAAAGATCAATGCTGGCGGATTAAAAGATCGTGCCGTTGCGGATCAATTAGTGGCAGAAGCAGAGGCGATTGTGGCTGCTGCTGAACAGGCTGAACGCGAGATTCTCGCTATTGTGGAGAGCAAGATAAAATAAGCGATCAAAAATTATTCATATATTTTAGAAGCTGTTTTAAATTTATTAATCTCTCTTTTCGGCTCTTTAACCCCTTCTTGCTTACTTAGAAAACTTAAATTTACGAACGATGAATATTCAAGAATTTCAGAAACAAATCCGTGCAGGCATTCCCGAAGTGTTGCCTGCACCGAAGCCTTACGATAAAAATATCAACCATGCTCCACGCCGCAAAGAGATCCTCACGGCAGAAGAGAAGGTGTTGGCTTTGCGCAATGCACTCCGTTACTTTCCGAAGGAGCAACACGCTGTTTTAGCTCCGGAATTTGCTGAGGAGTTGCGCCTTTATGGCCGTATCTATATGTATCGGTTTCGTCCCGATTACGAGATGTATGCGCGTCCGATTGATGCCTATCCCTGTCATTCTCAGCAGGCGGCAGCGATTATGTTGATGATCCAAAACAACCTTGATCCGGCGGTAGCACAACATCCGCACGAGTTGATCACCTATGGCGGTAATGGTGCGGCGTTCCAAAACTGGGCACAGTACCTGCTGACCATGAAATACCTCTCGGAGATGACCGATGAACAGACGTTGGCGATGTATTCGGGACACCCGATGGGTCTTTTCCCTTCACATCCGCGTGCGCCACGTGTGGTGATTACCAACGGTATGACTATTCCGAACTATTCAAAACCCGATGATTGGGAACGCTTCAATACCCTTGGGGTCTCGCAATATGGACAGATGACCGCCGGCTCCTATATGTATATCGGCCCGCAAGGTATTGTCCACGGCACAACGATCACCATCATGAATGCGGCTCGTAAGCGCTATCATCAGGGTGAAACCAATGCGCGTGGGATGTTGTTTGTCTCGTCGGGTTTGGGCGGTATGTCGGGGGCACAACCCAAGGCCGGTGTGATTTCGGGTGTGGTGAGTGTCATCGCCGAAATTAACCCCAAAGCGGTTGAAAAGCGTCATGCCCAAGGCTGGGTCGATGAGGTGCATACTTCGTTGGAAGAGCTGACGATGCGTATTCGGACAGCTTGCAAGAATAAAGAGGTCGTCTCCTTGGCCTATCAAGGCAATGCAGTCGATCTTTGGGAATATCTGGCCGCTGCTGGTGTTCGGGTCGATTTGGGTTCTGATCAGACTTCGCTACACAATCCATGGGCAGGTGGTTACTACCCCGTGGGACTAAGTTATGAAGAGTCCAACCGGATGATGGCCGATGATCCCGAACAATTTAAACGTCGTGTCCAAGAGTCGCTCTGTCGTCAGGCTTTGGCTATCAATACATTGAGCGATAATGGTATGTACTTCTTCGACTATGGGAACGCCTTCCTCTTGGAGGCTTCGCGTGCCGGAGCTGCCGTGATGCGCGAAGACGGCCGTTTCCGTTATCCTTCCTATGTGCAAGATATTATGGGGCCGATGTTCTTCGACTATGGGTTTGGGCCTTTCCGCTGGGTCTGCACCTCTTGCAAGCCGGAGGATTTGGCTGTTACCGATCGTTTGGCCGCCGAGGTGTTGGAGAAGATCCGCAAGGATGCTCCTGCCGAAATTGTCGGACAGTTGGATGACAACATCCATTGGATCAAAGAGGCCGCTCGCAATAAATTGGTTGTTGGTTCGCAAGCGCGCATCCTCTATGCCGATAACGAAGGCCGCACGAAAATTGCCTTGGCCTTCAATGAGGCGATTGCGCGGGGTGAAATCTCTGCCCCTGTGGTTTTGGGTCGCGATCATCACGATGTTTCGGGAACAGATTCGCCCTATCGTGAAACTTCAAACATCTATGATGGCTCCTCTTTTACCGCAGATATGGCGGTTCAAAATGTGATTGGCGACTCATTCCGTGGTGCTACTTGGGTCTCGATTCACAACGGCGGTGGTGTCGGCTGGGGCGAGGTGATCAACGGTGGTTTCGGGATGGTGATTGATGGCTCACAAGGAGCTTCAGAGCGTATTCGTGAAATGTTGCTGTGGGATGTCAACAACGGCATCGCACGTCGTAGCTGGGCCCGTAACGAAGGTGCTGTGTCTGCTATTCGTCGCGAGATGGATCGGACACCGGGCTTGCGTGTGACACTACCAAATTTTGCAGATGAGACGCTTGTACGTGACATACTAAATAAAAAATAAAAACCTTAAAAACTTTAAAATATGATACATACCATTACTGCCGAACACCTCACTTTGGAGTGTGTCCGTGATATTGTAAGCAAACATTATACCTTGGCTTTGGGTGATGATGCCAAAGCGCGCATCCTTCGTTGCCGTGAATATTTGGATCACAAGATGGAGAACCAAAAAGAACCGATCTATGGTGTTACAACCGGCTTCGGCTCGTTGTGCAACATCTCCATTGAGCGGGATCGTTTGTCTCGTCTTCAGAAAAATCTGGTGATGTCCCACGCTTGTGGTACGGGCGATCGCGTCCCTTCGGATGTGGTACGGCTGATGATTCTGCTCAAGGTGCAATCACTCTCCTATGGTCACTCCGGTGTGCAGGTGCAAACCGCTGAACGGCTCATTGACTTCTTTAATAACGATATTATTCCGGTGGTCTATCAGCAGGGTTCGCTGGGCGCTTCGGGTGACTTAGCTCCCTTGGCACATATGTGTTTGCCACTGTTGGGACTGGGTGAAGTGGAGTATAAGGGTCACGTTGTCCCCGCGGCAGAGGTGTTGACTGAATTTGGCTGGCAACCTATTGAGTTGCAATCCAAAGAGGGGTTGGCTCTACTAAACGGCACGCAGTTTATGAGTGCTTATGGTGTGTGGTCAATTTTGGAAGCGCGTCGTTTGAGTGAATGTGCTGATAAGATCGGTGCGTTGTCGCTCGAAGCCTTCGATGGCCGCATAGAACCTTTTGATCCATCGGTTCATCTCGTGCGTGCGCACAAAGGGCAGATGACCACAGCCCGCGCTTTCTTGAAACTCTTAGAGGGTAGCGAGTTGATCGCTCGTCCCAAGAAGCACGTTCAAGATCCCTACTCTTTCCGTTGCATTCCGCAGGTACACGGTGCCTCCAAAGATACGATCGACTATGTGGCGAGCGTGCTGACGACCGAGATCAATAGTGTTACCGATAATCCGACCGTCTTCCCCGAAGAGGACAAGGTGATTTCTGCCGGCAATTTCCATGGTCAGCCGTTGGCCGTTGCCATGGACTTTCTTGCTATTGCTGTCGCTGAATTAGGTAATATTTCAGAGCGCCGTACCTATCAACTGATTGCGGGTGAGCGTGGACTGCCGAAGTTCTTGGTGGCTAAACCCGGTTTGAATAGTGGCTTTATGATTCCTCAATATACGGCGGCCTCTATCGTGAGCCAAAGTAAAGGTCTTTGTATGCCGGCTTCGGTCGATTCTATCCCCTCTTCTCAAGGGCAGGAAGATCACGTCAGCATGGGTTCTAATGCGGCGACAAAACTCTACCGCGTGGTACAGAATACTGAGCGTGTACTGGCCATTGAGTTGTTCAATGCTGCCCAAGCTTTCGAATTCCGCCGTCCTGCACACTCTTCAAAGGCGCTGGAGACCATCTATGCCAACTACCGCAAGTGCGTACCTTTTATCGAAGATGATGAGGTCATGTATCCGCATATTGCCTCCTCAATCGGATTCTTAAAGACACTATGAGTTTACTGATCCAAAATATAGGTACACTGGTCGGAATTGCTCCTGTGGGGTGTTTGCGGGTTGCTGGTGCGGAGATGGGACAGTTGGAATGCCTTGATAACGCATGGCTCTTAGCGGAAAATGGATCTATTGCTGCCTTTGGGAAGATGTCCGATCCACTCCCTTCTGCTACGGAAATCGTTGATGCGAAGGGGGGAATGCTCTTCCCCTCGTTCTGCGATTCACATACCCACTTGGTCTATGCCGGTAGTCGTGAGCAGGAGTTTCTCGATAAGATCAATGGTCTGAGCTATGAGCAGATCGCTCGTCGTGGTGGTGGAATTCTCAACTCGGCAGATCGGTTGCATGACACCTCCGAAGATGAGCTCTATGCGCAAGCGATGGAGCGGGTTCATGAGATCATCGGGATGGGCACTGGCGCGGTGGAGATCAAAAGTGGCTATGGACTTTCGACCCAAGATGAGTTGAAGATGCTCCGTGTCATCGCTCGGATTCGTCAAACTGCTCCAATAGCGGTGAAAGCCACCTTTTTAGGTGCTCATGCTGTGGCTCGCGCCTATTTGGGTCGTCAAGAGGAGTATGTGGATTTGGTTTGTCACGAGATGATTCCGGCTGTTGCTAAGGATAATTTGGCGGATTTTGTGGATGTTTTCTGTGACCAAGGATTCTTTACTGTTGAGCAAACGGAGCGTATTTTAAAGGCTGGTGCGGCGCACGGATTGCGGCCTAAAATTCACGCCAACGAACTTGCTATTTCCGGCGGAGTGCAAGTGGGTACAGCGGCGAAAGCGCTGTCTGTTGACCACTTGGAACGTACCGGTGCAGCAGAAATTGAAGCCCTTTTGCAACATCCTTCCACCATGCCGACACTGCTACCGGGGGCCTCCTTTTTCTTGGGAATGCCCTATGGCGCTGCTCGTCAGATGATCGAAGCGGGATTGGCTGTGGCCATAGCCTCAGACTATAACCCCGGCTCGTCACCATCAGGAAATATGCGAATGGTGATGGCGCTGGCCTGCATCCAAATGCGACTCACGCCTGCCGAAGCCCTCCATGCGGCTACCTTGAACAGTGCTTGTGCGATGGGGTTGAGTGATCAATATGGCTCTATTACTTTAGGTAAAGTGGCCAACTTCTTTATTACCAAACCCATCTCTTCGCTTGCATTCTTCCCCTATGCCTATGCTACTCCGCTGATTGAGCGAATTTTTCTCCAAGGAAAAGAGTGGCAAAAGCCGGTGTAGAGAGCTATTTTAGTATTTTTTTAGGCGGTGCATTTCGGTGCGCCGCTTTTTTTATGGCATAGTTTGTGAAAGAATAGTTTGCATAAAACCAAAATAACTTTGACTATGGATCAGAAAAAAGAGACAAAAACGACCGCGACAACTGCTGTCTTCGGATCGGAGAAAATGCGCGTGCCTGCACCGACGGAGCATATCCCTCAGCATAAAACCACGCCGGAAATTGCTTATCAGATGGTGAAAGATGAAACCTATCCTCAGACTCAACCACGGCTGAACTTGGCGACTTTTGTGACCACCTATATGGATGATTATGCCACCCGTTTGATGAATGAGGCCATCAACGTGAACTACATTGATGAGACAGAGTATCCACGTATTGCGGTGATGAGTGGGCGTTGCGTCAATATCCTTGCTAATCTGTGGAATACCCCTGAGAAAACGGAGTGGAAGACGGGTGCTTTGGGCATTGGATCATCGGAGGCCTGTATGTTGGGTGGGGTGGCTGCTTGGCTACGCTGGCGGACGAGACGTCAAGCCGAAGGAAAGCCGTTTGATCGACCTAATTTGGTGATGAGTAGTGGCTTTCAGGTTGTTTGGGAGAAGTTCTGTCAGCTATGGCAGATCGAATTGCGCACCGTGCCTTTGACGATGCAACATCCGACCCTCGATCCGAAGGAGGCCTTAGCGCTGTGTGATGAAAATACCATCTGTCTGGTGCCGATCGCCGGTGTGACATGGACGGGATTGAATGACAATATCGAGGCGCTGGATAAGGAGTTGGATGTATATAATACCAAAACGGGTTATCAAATTCCGATCCACGTGGATGCGGCCTCTGGCGGCTTTATTTTGCCTTTTATCAATCCAACTGAAAAGTGGGATTTCCGCCTCAAGTGGGTCTTCTCGATCTCTACATCGGGACATAAATTTGGATTGGTTTACCCCGGTTTGGGCTGGACAGTTTGGAAGGATAAGAAATATTTACCTGATGAGATGTCATTTAGTGTCAACTATTTAGGTGCTAATATCACGCAAGTTGGTCTGAATTTCTCGCGACCGGCAGCACAGGTCTTGGGGCAGTACTACAACTTTATTCGACTGGGCTTCGATGGCTATAAGGAGGTACAGCAAAATTCGATGGATGTGGCCGAATATTGCCACCGAGAGATTGGTAAAATGAAGTGCTTCACCAATTATGCGAAGACACTCTCTAATCCACTCTTCATCTGGTATATGAATGAAGCGTATGATAAAAAAGCTAAGTGGACGCTTTTCGATTTGCAGGCGGTTCTTCAGCAGAGTGGATGGATGGTTCCGGCCTACACGATGCCCAAGAATTTGGACAAGATGATCGTCATGCGTATTGTGGCGCGGCAAGGAATGTCTCGCGATATGGCGGATATGTTGTTGGGCGATATTCGGAATGCCATTGCTGGTTTTGAAGAGCTACAATATCCGACACAGTCCAGAATCAAGTACGAAAATGCTCAGCCGCAAAAGGGTAAAGTCTACACGCATTAAGAAACTGTTTTAAATTTCTAAACTCATAGGCGCAGAAAATTGCGCCTATGTTTTTTTTGTTATATTTGTGCGTCTATTTGTGGAGCTAAAAGATGAAAAAGATTGTTGTATTTACAGGTGCGGGGGTGAGTGCCGATAGTGGTTTAGCTACCTTCCGCGATGCCGATGGGTTATGGGCAAATTACCGGATCGAAGAGGTCTGCACGCCTGAAGCTTTGGCTGTTGATCGGGCGAAAGTGGTGGGTTTTTATAATACGCGCCGCCGCGAAATGCTTGAAAAAGAGCCCAATGCCGGCCATTATGCTATTGCCGAGTTGGAGAAGCAGTTTGAAGTCGCTGTGGTGACCCAAAATGTGGATAACCTCCACGAGCGGGCAGGCTCCACTTCTGTTACCCATCTGCACGGTGAGTTGACAAAACTGCGCTCCTCCTATGATCCTGAGCTGATCGTTCCGATTGAGGGATGGCAACAATCGCTTGATGCCACAGCTCCCGATGGTTCGTTGCTTCGACCGCATATTGTCTTCTTTGGGGAGGCCGTGCCGATGTTCGAAACCGCCGCCAAGATTGTCGCTACGGCCGATCTGTTTATCGTGGTGGGCACTTCGCTGGCGGTCTATCCGGCAGCTTCGCTGGTATCCTATATCCGACCGGAGGTGCCCATTTGGCTGGTCGATCCCGGAGCACCAAACACCTCCCTGATTCGCAATCCACTCACGGTCATCAAAGCCCGTGCAGTCGAAGGAATGCCACAGTTGCTGAAGCAGTTGATGACCAAATAGGTGGCGTAAAGGCCATGTTATAATGAAAATCGGCAGGGAAAGTGAGTGCTTTTCCCTGCCGATTTCTATTTAATCGCTATGTTTTGGCATGCCTGATTATTCGTTCTTTTTCTCTTTAAAATAAAGGTCTAACAGCTCTTTGGCGGCGATGAAAGAGCTGATCTTATCGCTCAAGACGCGCTTTTCATAAGAGGCAACTTTGGCCTCCACCGATTCATTTTGATAGAAGCTATTTTTTAAGGTCTCATTGATGGTCTCGTACATCCAGTATTTATTTTGGCGATTTCTGTTGTGATGGAAATAGCCGTTACCTTCGGTGTACTCCAAAAAATCCTCCACGCCTTTCCACACCAATTCCAACCCCGTTCCGGTATAGGAAGAGCAGGTATAAACCATCGGTTTCCAACCTGATTCAGGTATCGGAAAGAGCCGTAAAGCTCCTTGAAATTGGGTCTGTGCCAATTCGGCTTTGTGGATATTCTCGCCATCGGCCTTGGTGATAACCATCATGTCGGCCATCTCCATGATGCCGCGCTTGATGCCTTGAAGTTCATCGCCGGCGCCAGAAATTTGAAGCAATAAAAAAAGATCGACCATCGAATGAACAGCTGTTTCCGATTGTCCCACACCAACGGTTTCGATGAAGATTACATCAAAACCGGCCGCCTCGCATAAGACAATGGTCTCGCGGGTTTTGCGTGCTACGCCACCCAAAGATCCGGCGGAAGGGGAGGGACGGATGAAAACATTGGGGTTGATCGAAATTCGCTCCATGCGGGTTTTGTCACCCAAAATAGAGCCTTTGCTTCGTTCCGAACTGGGGTCGATGGCCAAAACGGCTAATTTATGTTTCAAAGAGGTGACCATGTCGCCAATGGCCTCGATAAATGTGGATTTACCAGCTCCGGGCACGCCTGTGATGCCGATGCGTACGGACTTCCCTGCATGAGGGAGGCAACGGACGATGATCTCCTGAGCTTGCTCATAATGTTCCGGATTGCTACTCTCTACCAAGGTGATGGCTTGGGAAAGGATGGTGATGTCGCCCGCTAAAATACCGGCCACATACTCTTCGGTGGTGAACACACGCTTGGGACGGCGTACAAAATAAGGATTGATAATGGGTTGCTTAGAAACCCCTTTGGTGACATTGAGCGCGCTGTCATGGTGCGTGTCAATGTACTCTTTTTCGTAATGGTTGATCTTGGTAAAAGTCATCTTATTGGAGAGGTATATTTTCTATTTGTGCTGCTTGAAGTTTCGCTCCGTTACCCATCCACAGTGCACGATTTTTGGCATCGACCAAGACCCCAAAAGGTAAATAGTTAACACCATAGGCTGTGAAGATTTTGCTACCATCAGTCAATACACCGAAGTTGGCATTTCGGGTGAGATAAGGGGTGAGTTGCGCCTCAAAATTGGCTTGTTTTTCATTGGTTATCACAATGATTTTCAGTTTGGTATCGAAGGTGCGCGCTAATTGCTCCAAATGAGCCAATGAGGCGGCACTTCCCTTGTGTTTGGAGTGATAAAATTCGATGTAAGTCAGCGGCTTTGCGGCTGGTTCTTGCCCTTGCAGCCAAGCCTCGGATTTGATTTCCGGAACACGTTCGCCTAAAAGTATATTCTGAGCGACCGATGCGGATGAAAACATCGAAAGCAAGATGAAAATCCAGAGTATTTTTTTCATAATCAGACCACTTTTCTTGTTGCGAAGATAGCAATTTATTCTTTCAAAGACGAATTTTTTTAAAATGGTGATCTGATCTGAAGAAGAGCCAGCTTCTAATTCGCTTCGTGTCATGAAAAAAGGTTGGAATATATTTTATATTTCAGAGAATACAGCTATCTTTGTGTTCGCAAAATAGTAGTAACCTAAATCACAAATTAACTTAAATAATAATTAATCATGAATGTATCTCACATTGACCATCTTGGCATCGCAGTGAAGAGTCTTGATGAAGCAATTCCTTATTGGGAAAATGTATTGGGTTTGAAGTGTTATGCCATTGAAGAGGTGGCTGAGCAAAAGGTGCGCACAGCCTTCTTTAAGTTGGGTCAAACGAAAATCGAGCTTTTAGAGCCGACTTCAGAAGAATCCTCCATCGCTAAATTCATCGCTACCCGCGGTGTGGGTATTCACCACATGGCACTTGCTTGCGAGAATATCGAGGAGCAATTAGCTGATGCTGAGGCAAAAGGTATTCGTCTGATTGACAAGACCCCGCGCAAGGGTGCCGAGGAGATGACGATCGCTTTCCTTCATCCAAAATCAACCGAGGGCATTCTGACCGAGTTGTGCGAGAATAAGAACAAATAATTAAACGAAGATAAGCTATGAGCGAAATTCAGAACAAAATCAACCAACTCATTGAGAACCGTGAAACGGCTCGCATGGGTGGTGGCCAAAAGCGTATTGATGCCCAGCATGCAAAGGGCAAATATACGGCTCGTGAGCGCATCCAAATGATGCTTGACGAGGGCAGTTTCGAGGAATTCGATATGTTTGTTACCCATCGTTGCTATGACTTTAATATGGAGAAAACCCATACTTTTGGTGATGGCGTGGTGACGGGTTACGGTACTATTGATGGCCGCTTGGTCTATGTTTTTGCCCAGGACTTCACCGTGACGGCAGGCTCTCTCTCCATCTCCATGGCCGAGAAGATCTGCAAGGTACAGGATATGGCCATGCGCAATGGTGCTCCTTGTATCGGACTCAATGATTCGGGCGGTGCTCGTATTCAGGAGGGTGTGAATGCACTGGCCGGTTATGCCAATATTTTCCAACGCAATGTGATGTCTTCAGGCGTTATTCCGCAGATCTCCGCCATCTTTGGCCCTTGCGCCGGTGGTGCAGTCTATTCTCCTGCCTTGACCGACTTCATCATCATGAAGAAGGAGACCTCTAATATGTTCCTTACAGGGCCGAAGGTTGTGAAAACCGTTACCGGCGAGGATGTTACCCAAGAGCAATTAGGTGGTGCTTTGATGCACAACACACGCTCCGGTGTAGCTCAATTTGCTGTGGATACCGAGGAAGAGGGTCTTCAGTTGGTTCGTAAGCTGATCTCTTATATGCCACAGAATAATATGGAGGATGCTCCGCTGATGGTTTGTAACGATAAGATTACACGGTTGGAAGATTCTTTGAATGATATTATTCCTGACAATCCGAATAAGCCTTACGATATGGTGGATGTTATCCGCGCCATCGTTGATAACGGTGATTTCTTGGAGTCAGCAGCTGGATATGCTAAAAATATCATCACTTGCTTCGCTCGTTTCAATGGTCAGAGTGTGGGTATCATCGCTAACCAACCTAAATTTATGGCCGGTGTGCTTGATATTAACGCCAGCCGTAAGGCAGCACGCTTCGTGCGCTTCTGTGATGCTTTCAATATTCCGATCGTTACCCTTGTTGATGTTCCGGGCTTCCTGCCAGGTACAACCCAAGAATATGGTGGTGTAATTACCCATGGTGCTAAGTTGCTCTTCGCTTATTGCGAGGCTACTGTTCCAAAGGTGACTGTCACTTTGCGTAAGGCTTACGGTGGTGCTTACATCGTGATGTCCTCCAAGCACATCCGTGGTGATATAAACTACGCTTGGCCAAGTGCGGAGATCGCTGTTATGGGCGCTGGTGGTGCTGTTGAGGTGCTCAATGCAAAAGAATTGACTACTTTTGAGAAACCCGAAGATCGTGCTAAATTTGTGGCTGAGAAGGAACAGGAGTACAGGGATAAATTCTCTAATCCATACAATGCTGCCCGCTATGGTTACATTGATGATGTGATCGAACCGCGCAATACCCGTTTCCGTGTTATTCGTGCCTTGCAGTCGTTGGCTACCAAGAGCATCCAGAATCCGGCCAAGAAACATTCAAATATTCCGTTATAGTATGAAGCATCTTATTATAACTTGCTGTACACTTTTTCTCTTCGCATTTGCATCGGCTCAGGTAACTGAACCGGTGCAGGTTGCGCAGGAGGCAGATGTGCAGACGATGGAGGTGGTTGTGGCAGCACCCGCAGAAGTGCAGGCGGTGGAGACACCAACTGTGGCAAAGCGTGAGGCCGGCTGGAAGTCAATCACCGATGAAGGTAAGGATCCAATAGGAAGCTATCTGACGCTGATTTCAGTCAGTGTGGTAGTCAGCGCTTTGGTTGCGCTCTTTTGGTTGATCGCACTCTTTGGTTGGATTATGCAGCGTAGTGCGCAACGTAATGCAGCAAAGGTAACAACGAAGCAGAACAAGCCGGTTGCTTGTGATAGTGTATCCAATGGTGAGATTATCACAGCCATTGCTTTAGCAATCCAACTCAATACCGATGATTTGCATGACTTGGAGAGTGAAGTTATTACAATCAATAAAGTCGCTCGCTTTTACTCGCCGTGGAACTCGAAAATTCACGGACTGACACAGCTACCCGAACGCATTCACAACAAATAATGAATCAGAATGAAAGAATATAATTTCTTAATCAACGGCAACGAATATAGTGTTGCCATCGAAAAACAAGACGAAAATTCGGCTGAAGTTGTCGTGAACGGCGCTTCCTACACGGTGGAGATGACCGATACCGTTGCGAAGCCAAAATCAGGCATTAAACCTCAGGTTGCCAATATTCCCTCGTCTCATCCCGTTCAACCTTCAACGGTCGTTCCCGGAAAACCTTCAGCTGCGCCAATTGCTGCCGCTGGTGAAAATCCGGTTAAGAGTCCGCTGCCGGGCGTTATCATCAGCCTTAACATCAAAGAGGGCGACCATGTTGTTGCCGGTCAAACTTTGTTGGTGCTTGAGGCCATGAAGATGGAGAACAACATTGACACGGATCGTGCCGGTGTAGTCAAGTCGATCAAGGTAAGCCGTGGTGACTCGGTGCTTGAGGGCGATGTACTTATAACGCTTGGATAGGTTATGTATTTATTGAATTCGTCTTTCCTTGTCGAAAGCTTGACAAAATTCGTTCAGGAGACCGGCTTTGCTGGATTCTTTGGCGAAGGTGGGTACAAATATCTCATTATGATCGCTGTTGGGTGTATCTTCTTATACCTTGCTGTGAAGCATAAATTTGAACCTATGTTGCTTGTTCCGATCGGATTTGGTATTTTGATCGGTAATATCCCCCCCGTGGCAGGTCATGCCATCGGTGTCTATGATGAAGGATCTGTGCTTAACTACCTCTATTTTGGTGTCTTGCATGGCATCTATCCTCCATTGATCTTCTTGGGCGTGGGTGCACTAACCGACTTCTCGGCGCTGATTTCTAACCCGAAGTTGATGCTGGTGGGTGCTGCGGCGCAAATCGGTATTTTTGCTGCCTATATGGGTGCGCTGTTGCTCGGATTCCCTGCCAATGAGGCCGGTTCTATCGGTATCATTGGTGGCGCGGATGGTCCGACGGCGATCTTCTTAACCAGCATTCTTGCACCCGAATACTTGGGTGCGATAGCTATCTGTGCCTACTCTTATATGGCGCTTGTTCCACTGATTCAACCGCCTGTGATGCGTTTGTTTACCACGCAAAAAGAGCGCCTGATCAAGATGCGTCCTCCGCGTGCGGTCTCTTCGACCGAGAAAATGCTCTTCCCGATCATTGGCTTCCTGCTCACTACACTGCTTGTGCCAGATGCTATTCCGTTGTTGGGTATGCTTTTCTTGGGTAACTTACTCAAGGAGTGTGGTGTGGTAAAGCGTTTGGCTACCACCGCTGGCAACCAACTGATCGACATCGTGACCATTTTGATCGGTGTCACCGTTGGTGCTTCCACCAAAGCAGGTGTTTTCTTGACAGAGAAGACCATTCTCATCTTTGCTTTGGGTGCAGTCTCCTTTATTGTTGCCACGATGGGCGGTGTGCTGTTTGTGAAATTCATGAATCTCTTCTTGAAAGAGGGTAATAAGATCAATCCGTTGATTGGTAATGCAGGTGTTTCGGCCGTTCCGGCTGCTGCGCGTGTGAGCCAAGATATTGGTATCAAATACGATCGCTCCAACTACTTGCTGATGCACGCCATGGGTCCTAATGTGGCCGGCGTGGTTGGCTCTGCTGTTGCTGCGGGTATTATGCTCTCCTTCTTGGGGTAGTTAACACTTATCTCTTTAACCAAACAAGCGGCCGATTTTTTCGGCCGCTTGTTTGGTTAAATGGTGAAAAGCACAAATACTTTACGATAAGAAGATAAGACCGTGATCTTGTCAGAAAGTTTTTATATCACTTGCATGGTGATGTGAAATATTTTATGTACCTTTGCGCACTCGCTATGTGCGGGAAACGGATTACAAACACAAGTATTAATTAAACGTAAAAGAAGTGGATTCATTAAGCTACAAGACCATCTCGGCGAATCCGGCTACGATCACCAAGGAGTGGTACATGATCGACGCCACCGACGAGGTATTGGGACGCCTTGCATCGCAGATCGCGAAGATCTTGCGTGGCAAGAACAAGCCGAGCTACACGCCCCACGCGGATTGCGGTGACTATGTCATTGTTGTCAACGCGGAAAAGGTGAAGCTCACAGGCAAGAAGATGACCGACAAGGTCTACACACGGCACACCGGTTTCCCCGGAGGTCAACGATTTGCTACTCCCGTTGACTATTTGGCGAAGAAGCCGCAATTCATCATCGAAGAGGCAGTGAAGGGCATGCTCCCTAAAACTCGTCTTGGCGATGCTATCCTTAAAAACCTGAAGATCTATGTGGGTACGGAACATCCGCACGTTGCACAGAATCCTAAGGAAATTAAATTAAACGAGATTAAGTAAAATTATGGAAGTTGTAAACACCGTAGGTCGTCGTAAGGCCGCTGTGGCTCGCGTATTCGTGAAGCTGGGTAAAGGTCAGATTACAATCAACCACAAAGAGCTTGCCGTCTATTTTCCACTTGACATTCTCCAGTATGAGGTAAAGCAGCCGTTAACGGCTACAAACACTGCTGAGAGCTATGATGTTACCATCAATTTGGATGGTGGCGGTATCAAGGGACAGGCTGAGGCTGCCCGTTTGGGCATTGCCCGTGCTCTTTGCGAGATCAATGCTGAGTTCCGTCCTATCTTGAAAAAGAATGGATTCCTCACACGTGATCCTCGCGAGGTTGAGCGTAAGAAGCCAGGTCAACCCGGAGCACGTCGTAAGTTCCAGTTCAGCAAGCGTTAATCGGACGATCCGGATTTTCGGCAAGCACGATTGGGGTTTAAATCAGGAAGACTGCTATATAATATATAGGTATTACTTTCAGATTGCCTCATCGCGGAAAACTCCTGGGATTGTTCAAGGAACACTACTGCAGGAGTTGAAGTAAAGAGAATTAAAACTAACAAACAATTGAATTAAAATGTCACGTACAGATTTTAATACATTATTGGAGGCCGGTGTCCATTTTGGGCACTTAAAACGCAAGTGGAATCCTAAAATGGCTCCTTATATTTTCATGGAGAAAAACGGTATCCACATCATCGACTTGCACAAAACAGTGCTCAAGATTGATGAGGCTGCCGCAGCCATCAAGCAGATCGCTAAAAGTGGTCGCCGCGTGCTGTTTGTTGCCACCAAAAAACAAGCAAAAGATATTGTTGCCGAAAAAGTAGCAGCTGTCTCTATGCCTTACGTTACTGAACGTTGGGCAGGCGGTATGCTAACAAACTTTCCTACAATACGTAAAGCCGTCAAGAAAATGGGCACCATTGATAAGATGTCCAGTGACGGAACATTTGATAATTTTTCTAAGCGAGAGAAACTTCAGGTTCAGCGCCAGCGCGCTAAGTTGGAGAAGAACCTCGGTTCTATTGCTGACCTGACTCGCCTTCCGGCTGCTTTATTTGTCATTGACATTATGAAGGAGTCGAACGCTGTGAAAGAGGCTAAGAAATTGAACATCCCTGTCTTTGCAATGGTAGATACTTGTTGTGATCCGACCGACATTGATTACGTTATACCTGCAAATGATGATGCTTCGAAGTCTATTTCCGCCGTTCTGGATGTAATTTGTGCAGCTGTTGGCGAAGGTCTTGAAGAACGCAAACTCGAAAAGGATAAGGAAGTTGAAACTGCCGAATCCGATGCCGAAGGCGCTCCTAAAAAAGAGTCTAAACCCCGTATCAAAAAAGCCATCAAGGCGACCATTGATGCTGAGGAGGCTACCGTAGCTGATGTGGTAGCATCAACTGCTGAAATCAAGGCAGAGTAATTGCAAGAGAAATTATTAACGAAAAGATTCAAAACTATGGAAATTAAAGCTGCTGAGGTAATGAAGCTTCGTAAGATGACCGGTGCTGGTATGATGGACTGCAAACAGGCCCTCATAGAAGCTGAAGGTGATTACACACGAGCTCAAGACATCATTCGCGAAAAAGGTAAACTCGTTGTAGCTAAACGTGCAGACCGTATGGCGACCGAAGGCGTTGTTGTATCCAAGATTCTGGGTTCAAAGGGTTATATCCTTTGCCTTGCTTGTGAAACCGACTTTGTTGCGCAAAATGCGGGCTATGCTGTTTCGGCCAATGCAATATTAGACCTTGCTGTACAAAATGATGCTGCTGACCGCGATGCACTTCTCGCTGTCAAAAATGCTGAAGGTCGTACGGTCGAGGCAATGGTAACGGAGAAGTCTGGACAGACTGGTGAGAAGATCGAATTGGCATATTATGCTCGTATCGAAGCTCCTTACTGCAATGCTTACGTGCACTTCAACAATAAGTTAGGTACGCTTATTGGCTTCAATAAAGTCGTTCCTGACCAGGTTGCACACACTGTTGCTATGCAGGCGACTGCCATGGCTCCACTCTCTATTGATATTGCCGATTGTCCTGCTGATGTGGTTGCACATGAGCGTCAGATCGCTATTGAAGCCATGAAACAAGATCCCAAAAATGCTGGTAAGCCAGATGCTCTGCTTGAGAAAATTGCAGAGGGTAAGATGCGTAAATTCTATGAGGAAAATACGTTGTTGAACCAGGAACTTGTGGGCGAGAAGAAGACGTTGGCTCAATATATCCATGAGAACAGCAAAGACGCTACTGTTGTTGCTTACAAACGGTTTGCATTAGAGTCTTAATTTTCACATTTGATTATTTTTAAACGGCCGGCTTCTTTTAGTCCGGCCGTTTTTCGTTGGCCTCGCAGAGTGAAAGCGCAGTGAAGATGGAGGGTGTAAAAAAAGAGTTTTTATTTCGCGATATATTTGAATAAGTGTTATATTTACAGCATAATTGTAACTTGAATTGTGCAAGTAGAATAATGAGTAGTGTCTTGATTTTATTAAACAGTCTCAATGACTGGAAACCTTATTGTGAGACCAACAGTGTGTTGACAGTCTCCGATTACCTGAAACACAAAGCTTGTAGCAAAGATACCCGATTGGTGATTAATCTCAGTAGTGATTATAGCTATAATTCAGAAGGGTATTACTGCTCTTTGTTGGCTCAAACGCGGAGGCAGAACGTTCTGCCCAGTGTTGAAACGCTCAATAAATTGGAGGCGGGAATGGGTATTCGAATGGATCGAACCCTGCAACGTATTTGTTATCAGTGGATACAAAAAAATGTTCCGGCGGGTGAGGATATATGGTATATGAATATTTATTTTGGAGCTTGCCAAGAAAAGGGCTTAGAGAAGATCGCCCGATTCTTATTTGATAATTACCCCTGCCCACTTTTACGAGTGGGCTTTAATATACGGCAACGTAATCAAATAGAGACACTTCAGTCGCTCTCTTTGAATGAATTGAATGATGAGGAGCAGGACTATTTTGCCAACGCCTTGGATAATTTCAGCAAGAAAGTATGGCGCCAGCCACGTTCAGCGAAGCCCTCTCGTTATAATTTGGCCATCCTTTACGATCCGGAAGAGAAATTTCCACCCAGCGATAAGCAGGCTATTCATAAATTTTTGGAGGTGGCCAAGCGCATGAATATTCATGCTGAGTTGATCACCGAAGAGGATGCCATGCGTTTGATGGAATTTGACGCGCTTTTTATTCGCACGACAACCTCGCTGAATCACTATACTTTCCACCTTTCACAGCGTGCAGCGTTGAACGAAATGGTGGTCATTGATGATCCACTGTCCATTATTCGTTGTACCAATAAGGTCTATTTGAACGAACTTTTTGAGAAAGAGGGCATTTCAGCTCCTGTTTCTACCCTGATTTTCCGTTCTGATGACCATACTTTTGAGGAGATCAGTAGCAACTTAGGATCGCCTTTTATCCTAAAGATTCCCGATGGATCTTTCTCCGTGGGTATGCGTAAAATTGCCAGCGAAGAGGAGTTGAAAGAGGCCTTGGAGATTCTGTTTGAAAAATCGGCCATTCTCTTGGCTCAGGAATTTATCCCCACCGAATTTGACTGGCGCATCGGCATTTTAGATGGCGATCCGCTATTTGCTTGTAAATACTATATGGCCAAGGGGCATTGGCAGATCTATAACCACTCTGTGACGGGTAAAAACCTGTGTGGCCCATGGGAAACGATCCCCATTTACCAAGTTCCATCCAAGATTTTAGAGACAGCAGTGAAAGCTTCTGCTCTCATTGGCAGGGGGTTGTATGGCGTTGATATGAAAATGGTCAATGGCAAAGCCGTGGTTATTGAGATCAACGACAATCCGAGTATTGATCATGAAGTGGAGGATGCCGTCTTGGGCGATGAACTTTACTACCGTATCTTGAGCTATTTCGCTCGTGCACTGGAGATTAAATACCGATAGTAGATGACCGCAACACCGCATATTAGATTGGCGATGGCTGCTGATTTGGCGGCTGTGGTGGCCATTGAATACAGTTGTTTTGATGATGATGCTTTTTCACGTCGGCAACTCTCTTACCTGATTTCAAAGGCTCAAGGCGTTTGCTATGTTGCTGTTGTGGCGGGTGAAGTTAAGGGGTATATCTCTCTTTTGGCGCACTCGCGGCGGACAAATTTACGAATTTATTCAACGGCTGTTGACGCTACCTTGCGCCGGCAAGGAGTTGGCCGATCCCTTCTTATGCAAGCGATATGCTATGCGAAGAAGATGCAGTTTGCCTCTCTCTCTTTAGAGGTGAAAGTCACCAACTCTCCGGCACTGACGCTTTATGAAAAATTGGGCTTTGTCTGTATTGGATCGCGAGCAAACTACTACCACGATGGGTCGGCTGCTTGGTGTATGCGACTGATGCTGAACGAGTAAAGCCTATTTTTTACTCAGCCGCTTTAAAAAATAGAGCGGATATTTGCGGATGGGACGCATCCAAAACCAAACGTGTGCTAATGTCCGATGAACGAAATTGCAGTCCACAATTCCGTACACTTTCTCGTGGGGCATGGTCTCTGTCCCTGCCACATTACCATCACCTAACAAGATAATTTCACTCTTCGTTATCCCAATAATACGGTGGACAACGAAGAGTCCGCTGGCAGTTTCTGCCAGTACCACCCTGCCACAGCGAAGGTCTTCTGGTCGCACGGGTCGTAGGGTGATTTTGCTACCACTCCTAAAAAAGGGTAGCATGCTTTGCCCTTGGACGCAAATGCGTACTTTTTGGCCGGCTAAAAGGCTCTCTTTGGCTTGTGTGAACGCTATTTTGTTGCTAATAATCTTGATCATTTTTCAAAGATGGTGTGGTGTGAAAGTGTGGCGGCAGCGGCATTGGGCAGGCATTCCAAATGATAAATGGGGGCGTGTGAAATAATTTCAGATAGGGTTTCGCAAATATTATCCTGCAAAGTGCTGTCAAAAGCAAAGGCGGGCGGGCAGGAGGGTAGCAGTGCGCCGATGGCTAAGATAACGGGCAGTGGTTGGATGGCATTGTGTGGAGCTTGACTTAGCCGAACCATCGCACGAATGGGCTGACTTTCATTCTTATAACAAGGCGTTTTGCCACTCCAAGGAGAACCGTAAACAGTTGCCACACCGGCCGTCATGCGGATGATGGGACTATCGTCATTGAGCAAATAGGCACCGGCAATATGCGTTCTCCAAAGTTGGGTGTGTGTGCTTTTACCCGTCCCTGATTCTCCAAGGAAGAGTGCGGCTCCCGCTTTGGTGCAGATGACCGAAGAGTGGATCGCTATGGCATGCAGTGCGTTGATGGCGATGCCGAACATCATCCATAGGCCGAAACGAAACAACGAGGGTGTCTCAGCATTGGGAATGCCCAAGGCAATGTTACTCGAAACCTCACCACTGAGGAAAGGTTTTACGAAGTAAATTTTCGATTTCCCGGGGCAGGCCATCGTGAAAATATAGCTGTCACTTGTGCGCCCGAAAGAGCAGAGTGCATTTACCTCAGGGAAGTCGAAGGTGTCAAGTATTTCTACCTGATAGGCATCGAAATCTACCTCGCAATCGGTATGTAGGGTGAGATTGGTCGGTAGTGCTGGATCGGCCGGTGCTTCAAAAACATGTAGTGCGCGGGCAAAATTCCCTGCCGCAGGAAGCCAGTCGCCACCGGTGATGCGTATGCGAAATTCAGCAATGATATAATCTTTAGTCATTTCCTATGGTGATAATGCGATCACAGTACTCCAGCGAGCTTTCTCGATGGGCGATGACCACGATGGTTAATTCGGTATTCGTTTGCGATAAATGGGCAACAGATTGGTTGATACTCTCCTCGGTGCGGTTGTCAAGAGACGAGGTCGCCTCATCGAAAAAGAGAATGTTGGCTTGCTTATAGAGTGCACGGGCGATGCCGATGCGCTGCCGTTGTCCTCCGGAAAGTCGACATCCACACTCTCCGATGGGGGTGTCGATATGCTTGCTGAGCGTGGCTGTAAACGTCCCCAAACTGGCCATCTCAAGCGCTTGAATGACGCGATCACGGTCGATCTCTTCATCAGGAACGCCTAAAGCCACATTTGCCGCCAAGGTGTTGTCGGTTAGAAAAACAGTTTGAGAGACGTAGCCGACCGCATTTTGCCAGCAACGGCGATTGTCGGCTGTGAGTGGTGTGCCATCAATGCAAATGCTCCCTGCTGTAGATTGATAAAATCCCAAAAGCAGATTGAATAAAGTGGTCTTGCCTGCACCCGAAGCGCCCCGAATGCCGATCCGTTCGCCCTTCCGGATGGAGAATGAAAGATCATGGATGACCTCTTGGCTCACAGGATCATCCGCGAAGTGAAAACAGAGATGATCGACATCAATTTTCTGCTCAAAAGAGAGTTTGCTATTGTTGTTTGCGACACTATTTTCGACGGCATCGAAATTTGCTTCGCGCAAAATATCAATGGTATAGCGATTATATTTGAAAGCGCTCCAGCTGGACATGATGCTTCTCACCGAAGGCATCAGTCGAAGTGCGGCCACGGCGAAGATACCGAAGAGTAAACGCATTTGCATCGCTTCGCCTCCGAGGCTGAGGATGATCAACAGCGCCATACCTAAGGCGAGCCCTATCTCGGTGAAAGACTGGGGCAACATATTGATGGTCGCATTTTTTGTTTGAACATCAATCACCTCCTTCATCGCTTGGTCGAAGCGCCGTAGCATCATCGGGAAAGCGTTGCTGATTTCGATATCGGCATAGCCGCGAAAGGTTTCGGCCACGGTACGTGCTTTTTCACGATGTGCTTGATTCTCCTGATCGCCATAACGATTTAATCGTCGGCGAACAAGGCTGTAATAGAACCAAATAGAGGGCATGAAAATCAAAATAATCAGCCCTGAGGCGAGTGGATTGTAGAGGGCTAATGCCCCAAAGAGCATCAGAAACAGCATGGCATCGCTGGCCATAGAGGCTATGGGGCGCAACACGCCGGCCACAAAGGTCAGACAGACCACATTGACATTTCGGGAGAGAACGGCCGAATTGGTGCTTTTGATGAACGACAGCCCCCGATCGTGGTAAGAGATGTAGAGCTTGCGCGAGATATACTGGTAGAGATCATTGATATAGTTGCGCTCACTGCGGTAGAGCCATAAATTAAGTAGGCATTTGATGGTAATAATGAGCACGATACCTAAACAAATTGCGATAACGAAGCTTTGGTCATCACTGAAACCACCGAGCTGGTAGAGCTTTTGCAAAGGAGGGGTTGTATGGATGCTGTCAGTGTCTAAAATCAGCAGTAAAACAGGCAGTAAGAGTGCTAATCCCAAGAAATTGAGTAGTGCCCGCATGAAGATTGTGCAGGTGACCCAAATTCCACGCTTGCGGAATTGATGTGGAATAATATCGAATAAGGAGGTTTCCATCTCTACAAAGATACAATAATTTTTTATTCCCTGACCTGCTCTGTTCGACCGAGTTTCACATACCAAAGCCAACCTTCGACCGTTGTATAGCCAATTTGCCTCAAAAGTCGCATATATTCGAGTATCTGCTTGCGATAACTGTCCTGATCTTTTTCGCCGAATTTATAGTCGACCACCACCGCTCTTGATCCTTGGATCATCACGCGATCGGGACGACGCACAGTACTTTGCTTGGGGATAATGATTTCGTTCTCATTACGGATGTCTTCCCACTCTTCTGAAAACCAGCTGTGAACCACTGGATCAGCAAGGGCTTGATCAATCTTTGTGCGCAAAGTCGTAGCCTCTTTCGTAGAGATCAAGCTACTCAAACACAACTCCTCCAAGGCCGCGTCAATATCGGAAATAGCGCGCGCATTTTCAAAAAGACGGTGCATCAAGATACCTATATTTCGCGGTGCAAGCTCCGCTTTGCCGTTCTCTTCAAAATAGCGTTGTGAGGGAAGCCGTAGTCGCAAATCGGGCTGTGAGGTAGGGTAGTGCTCTAACAGTTTATGGGTGATAGGCTGTGGCTTAGTCTCTTGGGGTTCGGGTGGCGCAAAAGATCCGAAAGCAAAGGTATCCCCTTTATCGGTTTCGGTGTGCGTGCCCAGCATACCATGAAGATCGGCCGTCTGACCATCGGCACGAATACACTGAAGCAACAACGCCCCGATATTAGAACGTGTGTTGGGAATAAAGAGATAAAGTCCCTCTATGGCGCGCGTGAGTGCCACGTAGAGCAGGTTGATGTTGTCAACGTAGGCATAGACCTCTTCGCGGTAATAATCGGCAGAGAAGAGGGAGGCGGCCATCTCTTTCTTAAATTTCACCGGAACACAGCCCACCTCTTGCCAGTCGCCTTGCGGTTCCGACCAGACAAAATTGTTACCCCCACCGGTTTTAGAACCTAACATCCAATTGCAATAGGGTACGATGACAATTTTTTTCTCCAAACCCTTGGCCTTGTGGATGGTGGTTACCTCAATGGTGGTTTGGCTTTGTTCGACACTCAACGAGCTCTTCTGCCCTTGCTCGTCCCACCATTGAAGGAAAAGTTGAATATCGGCCACCCTGCCGGTGCAAAAGGCGATGACCTGCTCATGCAGTGCTTGCAAATAAGCGACTTGCTCCCGATCATTTTGTAACTGATGGCGGATGATAATCCGTTCGATGGCCTCTTCGGTCGATAGCAGACGAATGGAGCGAAAAAAGAGAATTTCCTCCTCCGAAAGCGGACAATCGAGTGCCTGATGCTTTAAATAATGGTTATAGATGGTGCGGTGGATGGTGTCTTCTTGGTCGAGGGTGAGGTAGAGTGCTGCAATCAGAAAGGAGGAGATTGGGGCATAACTCACCGTCAAAGCCTCCTGTGTCATGACATCGAAATGGTAGCGCGGGTCGGTATTGGTGTGTTTGAATTCGAGTAAAGTGGCCGCTATTTTTGCGCCATCTGAGGAGCTACGGCCGAGAATCAAAATATCATTTGGCTTAAATCCATTGTCGAGAATAGCCTCAATCTGTTCGATCAAAGCTGGTTGTTTCTCGAAGGTCGAGATGTGAATGAATCCGCTGTTGATACCCGTTTTGCAGGCGACCTGTTCATGTCCCTGATAGGCATGGCTGAGTGTGTCTTGCAATTCAGCGTGCAGGGAGGCCGAAATAGCACCGGTGGCCACCGCTTCGGATAGACGGCCGTTGAGCTCTGCATTGGCCAATGTTACCACCGCACCGATCATCCGATTGTTAAAATCGACCACTGCCGGCAGACTTCGATAGTTAGATTGAAGGTTAATGACCTCCGTATTTTCTATTCCCAGTGCTTGCTGTGCTTTTTCATGCAGAATCCGCCAATCGCCACCGCGCCACCGATAGATAGATTGCTTGATGTCGCCAACAATTAATACGGATGTTTTATCCGATTGAGCCATGGCATTTTGCAGTAGCGGCAGGAAATTTTCCCATTCGCGCAACGAGGTGTCTTGAAATTCATCAATCATAAACCGATCGTAACGGTTGCCGACCTTTTCATAGATAAAAGGGGCATCATTTTGGCCGATGAAGGTGGAGAGGATATATTTAGTTTCGGAGAGCAACATGGTATTTTCGCTCTCGCAAATCTCTTGGAATTTGGCGTACAGATCAGAGAGAAGGGCAAAGCTTCTGTAATTTTCACGTAGAAGATCGGCTGTATTCCAATACAATACATTGATGTCATACTGTTCGCACAGGGTTTGGAGCAGCGGCCGTAATTGAGCCACAAGCACCTCGGGAACAGCGCCTTTTGTACACCAACCCGCGGTGGTGAGGCTCATTGCGCGTACCTTGTCGGTGGGTGGTTCAATCTCTCCTGTGGCCACCTTGAGAAAATAGAGGGCGAAACTGCGACTTTTGTTACTGAAATCTTGTGGCGTTATACCTGCTGCACCCATGAGTTCCATCGCCTGAATCCCCAATTTCTGGAAGTCCAATTTGGAAGAGGTAGCTCGTTTGGCCGCTTCGCCCACGATGCGACCCAACTCCTCTTTGGAGCGCGCCATGGAGAGTGCTTGCTTGTTGCGTTCTTTGAATAATTCGCCACCCAAAGAGAGTATCCCTTCACGAATATCCCAACTGTTCTCATCTTCTATGCGTTCCTGCACAAAAGCCGTGAGCCAGCGCGCAAGTTCTTGATTGGTGGTTATCTCTTCGATGAGGGTATCGGCACTCTTGGCAAGCATGGAGCTGTTTTCAAGCTCTATGTTGTAATTCAGATCCAACCCCAACTCTTTGATGAAGGCTCGTAGAATACGCTGAAAAAAGGTGTCGATGGTCAAAATGGTGAAGTGCGAATAATCATGCAGAATGCGTGTGCGCACATCGCGAGCTCGAAGTCGCACGGTGGCCTCATCCAAAGTCAATTCATCGCAAAGCGTTTGTAAATAGCGACTTGTGCCACCTGATGCTAAGTGATGAATTTCACTTAGTATCCGCGTTTTCATCTCTTCGGTGGCTTTGTTGGTGAAGGTTACAGCCAAGATGTGGCGGTATAAAGTGGGCTGTTCGACCACGTCATGAACATATTTATAGGCCAGTTGGTAGGTCTTACCCGAACCGGCGCTGGCATTGAGAATTTTTGCTCGCATGGTGTAAAAATACAAAATAATTCATTTGTCTTGCCTGAAAATGCTAATTTTAAAAAAAATGCTGTAACTTAGTGTCGTTAATTCTAAACCAATTGAATGATGAAGAAATTGATAGTTACTTTAGTAGCTGCTGTTTTGTGCAGCTGGGGCTTTGCCCAAACTGAAACTCAACGTGTGTCTGACGGGTTGGTGGTGAATCCCGCAACTCCGACAACTACTACCCAAGCAACACCTACGACAAAGACAAAGTGGCTTCCAACCTTTAAACAGGTGCTGGTTGATGGCCCGATGAAAATCCATTTCGTGCGCATTCCTAAAGCGGAAGGTCCTCATATCGTTTACGATACCAAAGGATGTACAACTTCTAAATTTACCTTTTTGATGGATAAAAATGGTGTGCTGAATATAACGGAGAGATTTGATTCTAAGCGCATTACCGTTACCGATGTTACGATTTATTACCATGTGCTTGAAAACATCAGCATCGCGCGTGCCGAAGTATCGTTTGATCAGCCTGTGAATACACCTGTTATTGACGTTGCTTTTTCTGAAGGCGCTATTGCCGATGTACAATTTGACGTTCGAGACCTGAAGATGGATGTGACCGGTAAATGTCGGATTGTCCTCTCGGGTAGTGCACGTTATTTTGACGTGGCGATCTCCACCGGTAAATTGGAGGCTGGCCGTATGGTCTCTATGTCGGTCGATGTCAATGCTTCACACGGTGCGCAGGTATGTGTCAATGCCACTGAGCGACTTCATGCAGTGACCTCTTCATCGGGTAAAGTCGTTTACAAAGGTGAACCGGAGATTATCCGTGAGCACACCTCCGTCTTCGGTGGGCACATTTCTCAAATGCAGTAATCGAGATTTTCTATGCATGGATTTTTGAGGGAGACAGCTGAAGATCTATACAGTAGATATGGGGACGATTTATCGTCCCTTTCTATTCTATTTCCCTCCCAGCGCGCCCGTCTATTTTTCACCGATGCCTTAAAGGATATAGTCTCCCGCCCGTTGTGGCAACCGCGATGGCTGACCATTGACGATCTTATGTCCGAAATTTCAGGGCTGAAGGCGGGCGATCGTGTGCGGCTGATCACCGAATTATATAAAATCTATGCAACCTATCATGCGGAGAGCTTCGACAAGTTCTACTTTTGGGGCGATATGCTCCTGAGTGATTTTGATACCATTGATAAATACCGTATTGATGCCGATATGTTGTTTCGCAATCTTTCGGACATCAAAGAGTTAGAAGCGGACATATCCTACCTTACACCGGCACAATTAAAAATCGTCTCCTTTTGGATGAGTTTGGGAGAGGAGCGTTCCTTTTCTGAACAGAAGCGGAAGTTCTTGGCTGTGTGGAAGACCTTGGCACCTATCTATCACCAATTCTGTGCGCGACTGACGGAGCTTGGCTTGGCCTATACAGGACGGGTTCAGCGGGTTGTCGCAGATAAAATTGCACAAGGGACCGCCGTTTTACAGCGTGAACGGCACTATGTATTTGTGGGATTTAATGCGCTCTCGGAGTGCGAAAAACGCTTGTTTAAATGGTTGGCGGCAACCGGTGCTGACTTCTATTGGGATTACGATGATTATTATAAGGAGAATCCAGCGCAGGAGGCGGGACTTTTTATTCGCGAGAATCTCTCCTTGTTCCCCTCTAACTCTACCGTGGGGCACGATAATATGCGGAAGCCCAAAGATTTAGAGGTAATATCGACGACCTCCAATGCCGTTCAATGTAAATATGTGGCCACCCTCTTGGGGGAGTATGCTCGTGCCGGAAAATTGGATAAAGAGACGGCGATCGTGCTGACCGATGAAAATCTGTTGTTGCCCTTGCTTTATGCCCTCCCAAAAGAGATAGGCAAGGTAAATGTAACCATGGGCTATCCCTTAAAGCAGAGTCTTGCCTACACCTTTATCGAGCGACTGATTGAGCTTCAAAATCACCGGCGGAAACACAGAGGGCTTGAAGCTTTTTATCATGTGGATGTGACGGGAATCCTCTCTCATCCCTATGTGGCAGAGTGCGATGCGCCTTTGATTGGCAAAATTCAGGCCGACTTGCTTCGCGAACGTTGTATTTCTGTCGATGCCGCACGCTTGCAGGGCAATGAATTGCTTGCCAAAATCTTCTATTCCACAACGGATTGGCTCTCTTTATCTGATTATTTACTTGAGGTAATCGCAGCCGTTGCACATTTGCCCTATGAGGGGGATGATTCGCGGCAACGGGTGGAATTTTTGGCTGTGCTTGCTGAACATATATCTAAGTTGCACAATTCACTTGTAACTTGTGATTTAACCATAAATACCTCTATCTATACTTCACTTCTTCGGCGGCATTTGCAGACGCTCCGGATTCCTTTTGAGGGCGAACCTTTGGAGGGGGTGCAGGTGATGGGAATTTTGGAAACCCGCAATTTGGATTTTAAAAATGTGATCATTCTCTCCATGAATGACGCCAATTTTCCGGGTAATTTCGATTCACGCGCATCGTTTATTCCTTATAATTTACGGGCGGCCTATGGACTGCCTACCCCCGAACATCACGAAGGGGTCTATGCCTATTATTTCTATCGGCTGATCCAGCGAGCAGAGCGGGTGGCGATGCTCTACTGTGCCCATGCGGATGAAAAATCAACGGGAGAGCCAAGTCGCTACATCTATCAATTAGCGTATGAAAGTGGCTTCAAGCTACAACGGACAGAGGTCGGTGTAGATGTGAATCTCATCGAAAATGAACCAATTACTGTCCCAAAGACAGACGCTGTTTGGGCAAAACTTCAAGGCTTTTTATCGTTAGAAGATCCCGTGCGCCTCTCTCCAACGGCCTTTTCACGTTATGCGGTGTGCCCGTTGCGGTTCTATTTTGCTTCGGTAGCTCGATTAAAAACGACCGATGAAATTACTGACGAGGTGGACAATCCGATGTTTGGCACGATCCTTCACGCGGCGATGCAAAGCCTTTATGAACGTATTAAAAATGAAGCACATCCGGCGCAAATTTTGGCGGCCATGATCCGTGCGGGGGAGGTGGAACGGGCTGTTGAAGTAGCTATCAATACAGTCTATTTGCATGATGAAACCGCCCAGACCGCTGATTATTCGGGCAGTGTGCTACTGGTAAAAGATATTGTGATCAAATATATTCGTGGTGGGGTGATGGCCTATGATCAGGCGCATGATGCTTTTTGTGTCGAGGGCTTGGAAGAGCCTGTTGCCTGTGACTTTGTCTTTGATGGGAAGCGGCAGGTGCACTTTGCCGGTATTGCCGACCGCATTGATCATTTGGATGATGGGCTGTTGCGCGTGGTGGACTATAAAACCGGCCGTAAACAGCTTGAGTTCAGGGGACTATCCGCATTATTTGATGGTGAGGCTCGCCATACCTTGGGCAATATTTTACAGACCCTGCTCTACTCTATGATGCTCTACCACACCCGAAAGATAGATACCGTGCCTGCACTTTTCTATGTAAGAGGCATGAATAAGGCGGATTATTCGCCCCAATTAATTGACAAGGAGCTGCACGAAACAGGTGTGACTTATGTGGCATATCGGACACCCTTTGAGGAGATGCTCGCCACGAAATTATGCGAATTATTCGACCCAACGCTTCCTTTCCAACAGTGTGAAGATAATAAGCCCTGTATTTATTGTGATTATCGAGAGATCTGCCGGCGATAATTCTCCCCTTCTTAGAAGCTGTTTTGATTCGGCAACAAATCGAAATAGATGATTAATCAAATGATTGCATTCCCGATTGAGCGATGCGAATGATGCGCTGATACTCACTGGGCGAGAGTTCCATAAAGAAATAATGGATGGGGTCGACACGCATTCCGTTGTGGCGCACCTCATAATGGAGGTGTGGCGCAAAGGAGAGCCCTGAGTTTCCTGATAAGGCGATGATGTCGCCACGCCGTACCTGTTGACCCTGAGAGACATTTGCTGTTCCTAAATGGCTGAAAAGGGTTTCGTAGCCGTTACCGTGATCAATGATAATGGTCTGTCCGGCCGTAGAATTCCGTTGTGAGACCTCTCTTACACGTCCATCGGCTGTGGCGAACACCCGAGAACCTTCGGGAATGGTGTAATCGACACCCTGATGGGATTTTAATGTTTTGTAGAAGGGGTTGATACGCATTCCGTAGGAGGCAGTGAGTAGTGTAAGCCGCTTGTTGATAACAGGTTGTATGGCAGGGATGTAATTGCAGTTACTGCCTAAAGAATCAATTTTCGTCTGGAGGACGGAGTAGGAATCATTGAGTTGTTCAGCGGTTTTTTCCAGTTTTCCCAAACGATTGCGGAGCTCTTTTTTTAATTGGAAGGTCGATTTATTTAAGATGGCTTCGTAGTTGGATAAATTGGTCTCTCCCAATACTGGCGAGAAGTCATAGGGGTCGGATTCGAAGAGAATGCGGAAAATATTTTTATCTCGAGCGGCGATGTTATTCGAGGCCAGCCCCAAAGAGTCAAAACGAGCCGCCAAGGTTTCGTATTCGTGGCGCAGACGATCCGTAGAGTGTTTCATCTCGTACTCTATGGGGGTGTCGAAGAAGAGCGAGAAGGCCAAATAGTAGATCACCGCCGCGCCAAACCACACAAAGATCCTTACCGTGATGCGGAGCATATTTTGCTTCAGCGATCGGTTTTTGCTTCCCTTGAGTATCTGTTTTTTGTTCATCGCTAATCGAGTCTTTCAAGGTTGGTTTCACGGATATTCTCCATCAAGCGTTCGTACTCTTGAGGGGTCATATTCTTGTCGAAGTAGTTGATCGGATTGACAGGGTGTCCTTGAAATATCACCTCATAATGAAGGTGTGGTGCTTCGGACATACCGGTTGAACCCATCTCTGCAATTTGTTGACCGCGAACAACTTTATCACCCTCTTTGACCAGTACACGACTCAAGTGTCCATAACGCGTTTTGTACCCAAATTCATGATCAAGAAGAATTTGCTTGCCGTAGCCACGATTATTCCCGGCAGCATCAGTAAAGGCAACCACCGCATCACCGGTGGCGAAGATAGGATCTCCTTGACGACCCGGTAGATCGGCTCCATTATGGGGACGGATAACGTGAAGAATAGGGTGTAGCCGCCGCGGATTGAACGCTCCGATTTGTCCCCGTAGACGTGCTCTGTCTATCGGCCAAACGGCAGGAATGGCCATCGAAAGATTCTCTTTGTTCCGCGATAAAATTTGCAACTCATCGAGCGAGACTGATTCTTGGTAGAGTTGCCGCGCGTAGGCATCTAACTGCATCCATGTGTCGGTCATCAGGGTGGCATATTTGTCGTGCGCCCAAGCCTCATATTTTGAGGCGGGATAGGGGGTGTAAATGCCTTCGATGGAGAGTGTGTCGGTTGAAAAAAGCGAGCGGTAGACAAAATTATCCCGATGACGGATTTCGTCTAACTGAAGTTGTGTAGAGCGAATTTTATCTTGAAGGATGTGGTATTTGGTGACCATCTCGCGATTGTCACGCATGATGCGATACATCTTGGGGGTGTAGAAAAGATAGGAAAAGAAGAGGTTGGCAATCGAGATGAAGATAAAACCCAACAAGATTTTCCGCAGCAGCCAATAGGTACGCAACTTAAACGGAGCGGTCACCACTTCGTGTGTTAAATACTGGGTGTCAAATGCCGCCTCTTTTCTCATCATCCTTGAAAAACACAGTTAGTCATGGTGCAAAATTAGGTTAAATTGTGTAATTTTGCAACCTGATTACTAAAACGAAGAAAATTATAGAAATTATATAGATGGAGTCAAATAAAATTAGACAAGCCTTTTTAGACTTTTTTGCGAGCAAGGGTCATGCTATTGTCCCTTCATCACCCATGGTGGTCAAGAATGACCCGACTTTGATGTTTACCAATGCGGGCATGAACCAATTTAAGGATATTTTCTTGGGCAATACACCTCGTCAATACCCGCGTGCTGCCGATTCACAAAAATGCTTACGCGTTTCGGGAAAGCATAATGACTTGGAAGAGGTCGGCCACGATACCTACCACCACACCATGTTTGAGATGTTGGGTAACTGGTCGTATGGTGATTATTTTAAGAAGGAGGCGATAGACTGGGCTTGGGAACTACTCTCTAACGTCTATAAATTATCGGCCAATCAGATGTATGCCACCGTTTTTGAGGGAAGTGCTGAAGATGGTGTTCCTTTTGATCAGGAGGCCTATGATTATTGGAAACAATATCTGCCTGAGGACCATATTATCCGTGGTAATAAACATGATAATTTTTGGGAAATGGGTGAAACCGGCCCTTGTGGCCCTTGTAGCGAGATCCATTTCGACCTCCGCGATGCCGCCGATCGTGCCAAAACGCCAGGGCGTGATTTGGTCAATCAGGGTGATAGCTTGGTGATTGAGATTTGGAATCTGGTCTTCATGCAATTCAATCGCAAGTCCAATGGATCGTTAGAACCATTAGCGGCGAAAAATATTGATACCGGCATGGGTTTCGAGCGCCTCTGTATGATTATGCAGAACAAAAAATCGAACTATGATACCGATGTTTTTCAACCCACCATCGGCCGCATAGCCCAACTGTCAGGCAAACACTATGGGGAGGATGAGAAGGCCGATGTGGCTATGCGTGTTATTGCAGATCACCTGCGCGCGATTTCGTTCTCTATTGCGGATGGTCAGCTGCCATCGAATGTGAAGGCAGGATATGTGATTCGTCGTATTTTGCGTCGTGCTGTCCGTTACGGATATACCTACTTGGGCTTCAATGAACCGTTTATCTGCCGTTTGGTGGCAGGGCTTGTGGCTCAGATGAGCACCCAATTCCCCGAATTGAAGGCACAACAAAACCTGATTGAGCGCGTGATTGAAGAGGAGGAATCTTCGTTTTTGCGCACGCTGGCCACCGGTATCAACTTGCTGGATGGGGTCATTCACCAAAATAAAAAAGCAGGCAAAAATTGTATAGCTGGCGCAGAGGCATTTTTGCTCTATGATACCTATGGCTTCCCTATTGACCTGACGGAACTCATCGCCAGGGAGCAGGGTATGACCATTGATTTGGTCGCTTTTGAAACAGAATTACAGGCTCAGAAGACACGTTCGCGTCATGCGGCAGCTGTGGAAACAGATGATTGGAATGAGCTTATTCCAATAAAACAGAGCGAATTTGATGGCTATGATCTGCTGACGGAGAAGGTTAAAATTGCCCGTTTCCGTCGCGTCACCTCAAAAGGAAAGACCTCCTATCAGTTGGTTTTTAACCGCACTCCATTTTACGGTAACTCTGGTGGGCAGTTTGGGGATATAGGATATATTGAGACGGCAAATGAGCGGATTCCGATTTTGGCTACCGAAAAGGAGAACGGATTGATTATCCATATTGTGGCAACGCTACCGGAAAATCCGGAAGCAGAATTTACGGCCGTTGTGGATGCTGAGTTGCGTCAGGCTTCGGCCAATAACCACTCTGCGACCCACTTGATGCACCACGCATTGCGCGAGATTTTAGGTATGCACGTGGAGCAAAAGGGCTCTTTGGTTACGCCCCAATACCTGCGCTTTGACTTCTCACACTTCCAAAAGGTTACTCATGAGGAGTTGCGTAGTGTCGAATTGTTGGTCAACAAAGCCATTCGAGCCAACTACCCGCTTGTGGAAAATCGCAACGCCACCAAAGAGGAGGCCGCTGCTGCTGGTGCGATGATGCTCTTTGGTGAAAAATATGGCGATCGTGTCCGTATGGTACGCTTTGGTAGCTCTGTTGAGCTGTGCGGTGGTACCCATACAAGTGCTACGGGTAATATTGGCTTTTTCAAAATTCTCTCTGAAAGCGCCATCTCAGCTGGTGTTCGCCGTATTGAAGCGGTGACGGGACTCTCTGCCGAGCATGTGCTTTATGCCGCCGAGGATACGGTGCGCAACATCAGTGAATACCTCAATAATCCGCAAGTGCTTCAGGGTATCAAGAAACTCATTGAGAGCAATGAGACTTTGAAACGGGATATGGAGGTGATGCAACGGGAACAGGTTGAGGAGTGGGCAGGTAAAATTATTGCCTCTACACCGGAGCGAAATGGTGTGCAGTTGATGGCCACACAATCGGATCGTGCCCCAGAATTCATTAAAGCGCTGGCATATGCGGTGCGGGCACGTTCATCGAAGGTTATTCTTGTGATCGGATCGAAATCAAACGAGAAACCGACATTGATGATTGCCTTGGGTGATGATGTTGTTGCACAAGGTGTTGATGCAGGTGTTGTTGTGCGTGCAGCAGCCAAAGCCATTGATGGCGGTGGCGGTGGCCAAGCCTCGTTTGCTACCGCTGGAGGTAAAAATATGGATGGCATACAGCTTGCAATAGATACGGCTGTGACGTTGATCATGGAAAAGTTGAAGTAAAAACAATGATGAAACAGAAAGTTTTATTGATGATACTCGATGGTTGGGGAATTGGTGACCACGGGAAGTCGGATGTGATCTACCAAACCCATCCGAAATACATTACGGCGATGACGGCCAAATATCCGCATGCCGAGTTGCGTACGGATGGTGAAAATGTTGGTTTGCCGGAGGGCCAAATGGGTAATTCAGAGGTTGGGCATCTTAATATAGGTGCAGGCCGTGTTGTTTATCAGGATTTGGTGAAGATCAATCGGGCTTGCAAGGATAATTCCATTTTGCAGAATCCTGAAATTGTGAAGGCATTTGAGTATGCGAAGTCCAAGGGCGTTAATGTCCATTTGATGGGACTTGTGTCTGATGGTGGTGTACACTCCTCGTTGGATCATCTGCTGAAATTGACCGATATAGCGGCAACCTATGGCATTGAAAATACATTCGTCCACTGTTTTATGGATGGACGTGATACCGATCCTCGTAGCGGAAAAGGTTTTATTGCCGCGTTGGAAGACCACATGAAGACCAAGTCAACAGGACGAATCGCATCCATTATTGGGCGCTACTATGCCATGGATCGCGACAAACGCTGGGAGCGTGTGAAGATCGCTTATGACATGTTGGTGAATGGGGTTGGCACGGCATCTTCAGATATGGTTGAGGCTATGCAACGCTCTTATGATATGGAGGTGACCGATGAATTTGTGAAACCCATCGTCCATATTGACGCGGCTGGTCAGCCGATTGGCACGATTTGTCCCAATGATTTGGTGATCTTTTTCAACTACCGTAATGACCGCGCAAAGGAGTTGACAGCAGTGTTGACGCAAGAGGACATGCTGGCACAGGGAATGCACACGTTGCCACTCTATTATTGTTGCATGACACCCTATGATGCCAATTTCAAGGGGTTACATATCCTTTTTGACAAAGAAAATGTACTTCAGACGATTGGAGAATATGTTGCGGCACAAGGTTTGGCACAACTTCGTATCGCTGAGACGGAGAAATATGCTCATGTCACCTTCTTTTTGAATGGTGGCCGTGAAGAGAAATTCAAGGGTGAAGATCGAATTTTAGTGCCCTCCCCCAAGGTGGCCACTTATGACCTTCAACCAGAGATGAGTGCCTGCGAAGTGGCTGATAAATTAGTGGCGGCGCTGGATTTGAAAAAATATGATTTCATCTGCTTGAACTTTGCCAATGGAGACATGGTGGGGCACACGGGTGTCTATGCTGCGATTGAAAAGGCTGTGCAGACCCTTGATTGCTGTGTGGAGAAGGTGGTTGAGGCGGCGAAACGCGATGGCTATGAAGTGGTTCAAATTGCCGATCACGGGAATGCCGATCATGCCGTCAATGCCGATGGTACACCCAATACGGCGCATTCGCTCAATCCGGTGCCTATCGTTGTAGTTTCGGAACGCGTCAAGGCGGTGCAGAACGGTATCCTTGCCGATGTAGCGCCCACTGTTTTGAAACTCATGGGTATTGGCCAGCCGGCAGAGATGACCGGACATGCCTTGGTGGAGATGAAGTAAGAGGCTGAAAGCAATTTAATAAGAAGCGCCGCAGATTTTTCTGTGGCGCTTCTTTTGTGTTGTCACTGTGACAGAGTGGATTAAATGTTGTCGAGCTCTCCGATTAACCCGCGAATTACCACCGATGCGCAACCGATACCGAAGAGCGCCGGAATATAAGAGATTGTCCCAACGTTTGATTTTTTATTTTGTTCTTCACAGAGGATCATCGCCCCTTCGCGAATCGGTTCGGGAGAGAAGACGCTCTGAAAACCGGTGCTGATGCCGATTTTATGAAGTCGCTTGCGGAGCATATGAGCCAATGGGCAATGGTGGGTGCGGGAAATGTCGGTGATCTCCAATTTTGTGGGGTCAACCTTTGCTCCTGCGCCCATGGAGCTCACAAGAGGGAAACCTCGCTCCAGAGTGGCCGCTATGAGCGCCAACTTTGGCGAGAGGGTGTCGATGGCATCCACAACATAATCAAAGTGTGCCGAATCAAGCAGGGTATAGGTAGCCTCGTCTTTGATGTATTGATTGACAATAGTCAAATGGAGCTTTGGATTGATGTCACGCAATCGTTCGGCTAAAACCTCCGCCTTTTGTCGTCCAATGGTAGAGTGAAGCGCCACAAGTTGTCGGTTGATGTTGCTGATGCTGACGGTATCGGCATCGGCAATGGTCATTTGACCTACACCGGCACGGGCGATCATCTCGGCAGCATAGGCCCCTACACCTCCTAATCCGACAATTAAAACATGGGCGGATTCCAATTTTTGTAATTTTTCAACACCCAATAGTAATTCGGTACGATCTAACCAAGGTTCCATGGGCTTATCGAAAGAGGCAGTTGTAATTTTTTAAAATCTCCGCACAGAGCTCATCGAGCGTTACACCCTTTACCTCAGCGGCTTGCGCATAAATTTCGGCGATGGTGATTGGGCTGTCATCGGTCTCTAAAAAGAGTTGCGAGAGCGGGGTACAGCGTAGGGCAGCACATGTTTTGGGTGAAGCGAAAGTGCGTTCACCAAAAGAGAGAAAGTAACCCCTCCGAATGGCCTGTGCTGCTTGCTGTTCTGAGCCAATGAAACCATGAAAAATCACAGCCGGTAGGAGTTTGTATTCGGGCAGAATTTGCAAAATAGGCTCAAAGGCGTGAACACAATGCAGAATAACTGGTAGCTGACTCAATTCGGCTAATTGTAGTTGTCGCCGGAAGAGGATTTCCTGTTGTTGCCGACCTATCGAATGGGCAAAATCTAATCCAATTTCTCCGATGGCCTGTACCCGATTAGAAATGGTTGGCAAGGTGTGATGCTCCTTGGCAGCGCCCCAAGGATGAATGCCTGCAACTTGAAGTTCGAGACCCTCTCCGGTAGGCTTGTGGGTGTGAATATTGACGTATGTATATGCCATGTTATTGTTTTATCTGACAAAGATATAGTTTTTTCAAGAAGTAAGGTAAATTAATGCCAAAGGTGTCTGCTATCTGTGAAATTTATTGTATATTCGCACGCAATTTAGGCTGTTAGAGCGCTAACACTGCAAATTTAGAGCAAAAACTACTACATACAACTAAATAATCATTCAATAAAAAGTTAACCATGTCGAAAATCATTACACTACGCAGAGGTCTCGACATCAATCTTCAAGGAAGGGCAGAGCAGGCGCTGGTCAAATTGCCAGTTGCTTCTCAATATGCCCTCTCGCCGCTTGATTTCGAGGGCGTGACTCCGAAGTTGCTGGTTAAAGTTGGCGATCAGGTCAAAGCTGGTACCCCGTTGTTCTTCAACAAGTACAACGAGCGTATCCAGTTCACCTCGCCTGTCAGCGGCACCGTTTCGGCGGTCAACCGTGGTGACAAGCGAAAGGTGCTTAATGTGACCGTGAAGGCTGATGCTACCCAAACTTATGAGGAGTTTCCTCTTCTTGATCCCAAGAAGGCTTCCCGCGAGGAGATTGTAGAGAGCCTGCTCAAATCGGGTCTATGGCCGATGCTGATGCAGCGTCCTTATGGCATCATTGCCAACCCCAATGACACGCCGAAGGCCATCTTTGTTTCTGCCTTTGACTCCGCTCCATTGGCACCTGATTACAACTTTGTGTTGGCGGCTGAATTCCAAAATCTTCAGAAAGGTTTGGAGGTGATGCAGGCGCTGACATCAGGCAAAGTCAATCTGTCGGTATCAGCTAAAGCTCAAGGTGAGATGGAAACGCTTAAAGGCGTTGATGTTCATCATTTTGCAGGCAAACATCCCGTTGGTAATGTGGGTGTGCAAATTCATCACATCGCCCCCATCAACAAGGGCGATATTGTTTGGACGGTCAATATCCAAGATTTGGCTATCATTGGCCGCTTCTTCAATAAAGGTCGTGTCGATCGGACGCGTATCATCGCTGTGGCGGGTTCTGAGATCAGCAAGCCACAATACTATCAGATATGTGATGGTGCTCCGGTGGCTTCTATCCTCAAGGGAGTGGTTAAACCTCAAAAAGAGGGAGACAAGGTGCGGATCATTTCGGGCAACGTGTTGACGGGTGTTAAAACGGCTGCCGATGGCTATTTGGCCGCTTATGCCAACCAACTGACGGTGATTCCGGAGGGTGATAAGTTTGAATTATTGGGCTGGGCGCTGCCTCGTTTCCATAAATTCTCGGTTTCGCGCTCCTATTTTTCGTGGCTCTGTCCGCGACACGCTTATGATTTGGACACCAACATGAATGGTGGAGAACGTCCGTTTGTGGTCACAGGTCTCTATGAACAATATCTGCCAATGGACATCTATCCGATGTATTTGCTCAAGGCGATTTTGTCTGAGGATATTGACAAAATGGAAAATTTAGGTATCTACGAGGTCGTTGAGGAGGATTTTGCTCTTTGCGAATTTGTCGATCCATCGAAGATCGAGATTCAACAGATTATTCGCAATGGTATTAATTTAATGATTAAGGAGTGTTAACGATGGGAATGCGCAAATTTGTAGATAAAATTAAACCGACTTTCTCCGAGGGAGGTAAGTTGAGTTTTCTGAAGTCGACGTTCGAAGCGTTCGAAACGTTCCTCTTTGTGCCGAATACCACCACGCAACACGGTGTCCATATTCGTGACTGCAACGATATGAAACGTACGATGATCGTGGTCGTGGTGGCCTTGTTGCCCGCCCTGTTCTTCGGCTTTTACAACACTGGCTTCCAAATCGGACTTTCCGGCTGGGAGGCTTTTTGGTTCGGTGTGCTGAAGGTGCTCCCGATGATTGTGGTCTCCTATGTGGTCGGTCTGGGCATTGAATTCGCTTACGCCCAAGTACGTGGTCACGAGGTCAACGAAGGTTTCTTGGTGTCGGGTCTGTTGATCCCCATGATTATGCCTGTTGGTACACCGCTGTGGATCATCGCTTTGGGTACTGCTTTCGCGGTGATCTTCGGTAAGGAGGTCTTCGGTGGTACGGGTATGAATGTATTCAACCCCGCCTTGCTGGCTCGTGCCTTTGTCTTCTTCTCCTATACGCCCCAAATATCGGGTGAAAAGGTTTGGTATGCAATGGATTCGATCTCTGGAGCTACGGCTTTGGAATCACTCAATGCAACGGGTCAATTAGGTGTACACGCGGTGTCGCAAACGCCTATCACCACCATGGATGCCTTCTTAGGCTTCATTCCCGGGTGTGTGGGTGAAACCTCAACGCTTGCTATCCTCGTAGGAGCTGCTATTCTGCTCTTCACCGGAATTGCTTCGTGGCGCACAATGTCGTTTGTATTCCTTGGCGGCTTGGCCATGGGTGGCTTGGTGAACTTAATCGGTGGAACTCCTTATATGGAGATGCCTGCTTGGAATCATCTGATCGTCGGCGGTTTTGCCTTCGGTGCAGTTTTCATGGCAACAGATCCTGTTACCTCGGCTCAAACCAATGTGGGTAAATACATCGTGGGCTTCATGACCGGTGCATTGGCAATTATGATTCGTCTCTTCAACCCGGCTTATCCCGAAGGAATGATGCTTTCTGTTCTCTTTATGAATGCATTGGCTCCTCTGGTGGATTACTTCGTTGTTGAGGCCAGCGTTTCGCGTAGAAAGAAACGTGTTAAACTTGCAAAATAGGGAGGATGCCAATATGAATAAAAACAGTAATCTATACATTATCATCTATTCGACCGTTATGGTCGTTATTGTAGCCATCTTGCTTTCGGTGGCAGCACTCTCTCTTCAGGCCAAACAGACCGCCAATGAGTTGAATGAGAAGAAAAACAGTATTCTTGGCTCGTTAGGTGCAGATCCATTGCAGACGAATTTTGACGACTATGTCAAGGCCTACTTGATTGATCAGGCTGGTGCTAAAACCACCATCGAAGCCAAAGATGCTTTTGATATGATGAAGAGCAACAAGAATTTGCGTGAAGCGATTGCCGACAAGAAGTTTATTCTTTTTGAAGCATCCGATGGTCGCGTGGTTATTCCTATTATCGGTAAAGGTCTTTGGGATGACGTTTGGGGTTATGTAGCTTTGGAAAAAGACATGAATACCGTTTCGGGTATTGTCTTGGCACACAAGGGGGAGACTCCGGGTTTAGGTGCTGAAATTGCCACGGTAGCACACGAACAACTCTATAAGGGCAAACAGCTCTTCAATAATGGCGAATTTGTCTCGATTGTACTCCGCAAGGGTGGTGCAAAAGATCCCCTTCATGAGGTGGATGCCATCAGTGGCGGTACGAAAACTTCAGATGGTGTGACGGCCATGTTGCGGAATTGCTTGGAGAATTATGTCCCCTTCTTCCTCTCCGCAAAGCCTCAAGTGGCAGGACTTGAAGAACTGCACGTTGTCGAGGGACTGAAACCTCAGCCGGTGTCTAACGAAGAAAATGTAGAAAGTAATGAGTAATCAGGAAAAAGAGCCTATTTTTTCGGCTAAGAATATGAAGTTTCTGACAGGTCCGTTGAGTACCAACAATCCGGTTCTGGTTCAGATTCTGGGAATTTGCTCCTCCTTGGCAGTTACCGTTCAACTGAAGCCTGCCATCGTTATGGCGCTTTCGGTGACGGTGGTGACAGGTTTCTCCAGCTTGGTGATGTCCATGTTGCGCAACGGTATTCCATCGCGTATCCGTATCATCGTGCAGTTGGTTGTTATTGCTGCCTTGGTGATCCTTGTTGATCAGGTGCTGAAAGCTTACGTCTACGATGTCTCTAAACAGCTCTCTGTCTACGTGGGTTTGATCATCACCAACTGTATCATCATGGGACGTGTTGAGGCCTTTGCCTTGGGTAATAAACCGTGGCCTTCGTTCTTGGATGGTATCGGTAACGGGTTGGGTTATGGCGCTATTTTGGTGCTGATCGCCTTCTTCCGCGAACTTTTCGGATCGGGTTCTTTGCTCGGCTTCCGTGTCGTTCCTGAGAGTTGGTATCTTGCCAATGGTGGTTTCTACTCTAACTGCGGACTGATGCTCTTTCCGCCGATGGCGTTGATTATTGTGGGTTGCATCATTTGGGTCCACCGTTCGTATAAAAAGGATTTACAGGAAAAATAGGAGATAGCGTATGGAATCATTAAATATATTTATCCGGTCGATTTTTATCGACAATATGGTTTTCGCCTTCTTCTTCGGCATGTGTTCCTACATCGCCGTATCGAAGAGTGTGAAGACCGCATTGGGACTTGGTGCTGCTGTTACTTTTGTGATGGTGATGACCGTTCCCTTGAACTACCTCTTGAACGAGTATGTCCTCAAGGCAAATGCACTGATCGAAGGCGTTGATTTGAGCTTTCTGTCGTTCATCGTCTTTATCGCCGTGATCGCCTCTTTTACTCAGTTGGTGGAGATGGTGGTCGAGAAGTTCTCACCCACATTATACAACCAATTAGGTATCTTCTTGCCGCTGATTGCTGTGAACTGTGCTATCATGGGTGGCTCGCTCTTTATGCAACAGAAGGTCGATGGAGGCGAAATTGCCTCCCTTTGGCAGTCGATTGTCTATGGTTTGGGCTCGGGTATTGGTTGGTGGCTGGCTATCGTGATGATGGCTGCTATTCGTGAGAAAACGGCCTATTCGGAGATCCCCGCAGGACTGAAAGGCCCGGGTATAGCATTCATTATCACCGGTCTGATGGGCATAGCCTTTATGATCTTCTCCGGTATTCAGTTGTAAATTTAAAAAGAGATTAAGGAGATGACATTAACGATTATAATTTCGATACTTGCCTTTTTGGCGGTGACCCTCCTCCTTGTGGGGTTGTTGCTCTTCGCCAAGGCAAAGTTGACCACGTCAGGAGACGTGACCATCAATATCAATGATGGCGAGAAGGTGATTACCACCGAGAGCGGCTCAACGCTTCTCACGACACTGGCCGAGAACAAAGTATTTCTTCCATCAGCTTGTGGTGGTGGTGGCTCGTGCGGTATGTGTAAGTGCCAGGTGCTTGAAGGTGGTGGGGATATATTACCCACTGAGACCGGTTTCATCAACCGCAGAATGCAAAAAGAGCATTGGCGTTTGGGTTGCCAAGTGAAGGTAAAGGAGAACTTGAAAATAGCTGTTCCTGAATCTGTCTTGGGTGTTAAGAAGTGGGAGTGCGAGGTGGTGTCGAACCACAACGTTGCGACTTTCATCAAAGAGTTTGTGGTGAAACTTCCTGCCGGTGAAAACCTCAATTTCCGTAGTGGTGGTTATATTCAGATCGACATTCCGAAATATGAAGCGATCAAGTTTGCCGATATGGATATTGATGACCAGTTCCATTCGGACTGGGATAAGTTTAAGATGTGGGGGCTGATTACCAAGAATCCGGAAGATACTTTCCGTGCCTATTCTATGGCCAATCACCCCGCAGAGGGCAATATCATCATGCTCAACATCCGTATTGCCACTCCTCCGTTTGACCGCGTGAACGGTGGCTTTATGAAGCTCAACCCCGGTATCTGCTCCTCCTATGTCTTCTCGCGTAAGCCCGGAGATAAGGTGACCATTTCCGGCCCTTATGGAGAATTCTTCGTCAAGGATACGCCCAACGAGAAGATGTTTATCGGTGGTGGTGCCGGTATGGCGCCAATGCGTTCGCATATCTTCCACCTTTTCAAGACCCTGAAGACCGATATTCCGGTATCATTCTGGTACGGTGCACGGTCGAAGGCTGAGATTTTCTACCAAGATCAGTTTGAGGAGATTGCTCGTGAGTTCCCGAACTTCAAGTTCGCCATTGGCTTGAGTGAGCCGAAACCTGTTGATAATTGGGATCCTAAATATGTGGGCTTCATCCATCAGGTGATTTTCAATAACTACCTCAAGAATCACGAGAATCCGGAGGATATTGAGTACTACCTCTGTGGTCCTCCGATGATGACGGCAGCTATTGTGAAGATGCTCGATAACTTGGGCGTGCCCGCTGAGAATATTATGTACGATAACTTCGGGGCATAGTAACTTTTGCTACAAGGTATAACAAGATGACGGAGCGTGGATTTATCCACGCTCCGTCATCTTGTTAGGGCCGTTGTGTTGTTATTTCTTTGCTGTTTTTTGGAGCTTGAAATCAACAGGCAGGCTGAACATTACGCGAACGAGTTTCCCTTTTTGCTTGGCAGGAGTCCATTTCGGAGAGGATCTCAGACAACGAATCACCTCATCGCTTAAATCCTGATTTGGAGACTGAAGAGTCTTGAAATCAGAGAGTGTGCCGTCTGTATTGACTGTAAATTGCGTAACAACTTTCCCTTCAATCCCGGCCTTTAAGGCATTTTCTGGGTACCGGACCTGTCCCATCACCCATGTGCGGAACTTTTCCAACGAGCCGTTTGGGGATGTGGCCATCGTCTCTGTAACAGTACGAGCTCTCTTTTCCACCTCTTTATTTTGCATGGGTGCAGGAGGTTCAGCGGCACGGGTTGTGAAGCTGAAGAGTGTAAATAGCAAAGCTACGACGGGTATTATACCGGCCGTACGGAGCAGGGAAAACCTGCTTTTTTGGTTTGTTGTCATCATAGTAAAACGTTTTTTGGTTAAAGAATTATGAAATCCATTGGCTATTGCTGGAGCACAGCCAAAGAGTTGTTTAAAGATAATATGAATATAAGTTGGTCGGTCGTAACCTTGTTGTAATACATCATTATCAGCCTCGAATTCATGTACTTCAGTTAGCTGACGTGCAGCGATCCATACAAAAGGATTCCACCACAAGAACGCCTTCAGGCACTCCATCAACACCTTCTCAAGCGAGTGATGGTGAGCGATGTGGCTGGTTTCGTGTGCCAAAATAATGGGAAGCTCTTCATCGGAAAGAGTCTTGCTCAGGTAGATCGTGTGAAAGAGGGAGCAAGAGGCGATGACTTGCTGTGTGCGCACCATGCGAATGCCTTGGTGGAAAGTGATTTCTGCATGCCGGATCAAACGATGGATTGGGATAAATTGGCGCAGAAGCAGTGTCAGTAAAAACAGCACCCCAAGGGCATATAGAAGGGTGATAATGAGGAGGGGGCTCACCCCTATCATGCTGTTTGTGGTTGTCATTGACTGCACCAGACCAACGCTCACCAAGCTGGAAGGAGCGATGGAGGGAGACCAAACAGGGATCTGTAAGAGAGGAATAAGCGTAGCGAGAACAATACTTCCGATCAAATAGAATCGGCAAAAAGAGAAGGAGACACGCCGATCCAATAGTAGGGTATAGGCTATCAGTAGTGCGCCACTGCAAATTAGCATCTCTAAGGCATATATGAGTAACTCTTTCATAAGAACTCCTTTTTATGATTCGTCTCTTTATTTTTGTGTCTTACGCATAATTTTTAAAATCTCATCCATCTCTTGGACTGAAATATTTTCCTGTTGAGAGAAGCAGGAGACTAACTGTGACAGAGAACCATTGAAATAGTCAGACAACATATTATTCATTTGTGATTGAGCATACTCCTCTTTTTGAATTAGCGGATAGTAGAGATGGCTCTTGCCGAAACTTTCGTGCTCAACGAAGCCCTTGTTTTCCAATATCTTGATAAATGTAGATACTGTGGTGTATTTGGGCTTGGGGTCGTCCATTTGTGCAATAAGATCGTTGACAAAACCCTTTTCTAAGAGCCAAAGGATTTGCATAACCTCCTCCTCTCCGTGGGTGAGTTTGATTGGTTTTGATGTTGTGGCGTTCATGGTTGCTATGATTTAATTCGTATTTTCTATTGCAAACGTATAACTAATTTTTTAGATATGCAAATATATCAACTAAAATTTTAGATAAAAAAAGAGTATGGTTTAAAACAGCTTCTTAGAGCGGGTATTTTGATCCGGTTTTGTTATCTTTGTCAGATGAAAAATATTGTTTTTGATCTGGGTGGGGTAGTTTTTGCGCGTGATCCCAGAAAATCAAGCCGCGAATTCACCGAATTTTTCTCGTTTGTCCGTGGTGCTGAAATGCCATGGTTTTGGGTGCAATACGATCGGGGTACATTGACCCTTGATGAGGTGAAGGTGGCCATTTGCCAAGAGATGAAATGTAGCCGAACGCTTTGTGATGATTTTATTGCGCAGGCGATCATGCGGCAGGAGGCGATCAGCGAGACCAAAGAGTTGATCGCCGCTTTGAAGTCGGCGGGTTATCGGTTGTATGTGCTTTCCAATATGTCTCGTGAATTCATTGACTTCTTGCGTCAGATTGACGTCTACCGTCTCTTTGATGGAGAGGTGGTCTCTTGTGAGGAGCATGTTGTGAAGCCCGAACCGGCTATCTACCAATGCTTGATTAATCGTTATCAGCTTGATCCTTCGCAGACGCTCTTCATCGACGACCGTGCCTCTAACCTGACAGCGGCAGCTCGATTTGGACTGGATACCTATCTTTTTGATTATACTGATCCTGCAAAGAGTTGCAAGGTGCTTACTGATATGCTTTTAGCATAAAACACAGCGGGATAGATGAAAATCTATCCCGCTGTGGTGATATAGAGCAGCTTCTTAGTCTATCGTATGAGAAACATATTCGAACTTGCCCTTTCCAATTACTTTATAGGTGATTGTGGCGTTGCATGCTGAAAGATTGCCTCCTGTGGAGAGTCCGAAATTGATGATATAAAGTACCTCTAATCCTGCCGTGGGCTGAGCTTCGGCATGGAGCTTCTCCAAAGCAGGGAGGAAGGCCTCTTTTAGTCGTTGAACTTGTAGCTCCTTCAACGCATCATCACTGTATGATTTGTAGTCGGCGGCGCACTTGCTACGCCATGAATCAATTTTAAAATCAATACAACATAAGTAGGCGCTGGCTCCATAATAGTATTCGGCATTGGTATAGCCTGTTTGGTAATATTCTTTGCCTTTGTTTGCACCGACCCAATCGCAAATGGCCTGATAATAGAGTATGCTATTGGCATTTCCCCTAACAGGAAGCAATTCGATGGTTACATTGGGATTATAAAGCCATTTGCCACCATTTTTGACATATTGTGAGGTCTCGGTTTTGACACCATCGTAGATCCAATTTTGTCCATCGAAATGGAAATCATCGGCATGGAATGACCCCGACTTGTTGTATTGCTTATAGAGAACAGTAACGACCTGATTGGGGGTGGGGTAGTCGTATCGGTGTTGCAAAAGAAGTGGCAAGTAGTGCCGCGGATCCATGGGGGCAAGGAAAAAGTCGTTGCGACTGCCCATGGCGGCCATCTCTTGCGCGGTGACGGTGATGCCTTGCGTAAAGGGTTTCCAGTCTGTGCCATCGAATTGATAAGGTATGGCCGCAACTCCATATTTATCTGTTGGGTGGCCGGTGGTATGGATGCTGATGTTATCCACTTGGACCGTTGTTGTGGCTTGGTGTGTGACGGTTTCCTGCTCGCTATTGTCTCCGATATAGCGGATGGCGATGCGGATGGTTTGTCCTGCATAGGCGGAGAGGTCACAATGGCAAACATTGGCCAAAGTTCCGTATTTTCCACTTGGAATGGGGATGTTCACGTTGGAGGTCAGGTCATCCCACGAAGCGGCAGCAATCTCCTTGTCAGTAATAGGGGTGTTTTTAAGTCCTGTTGTGAGCAGTACTTGTATCCGACCGCCCTCTGCTTGGTAGTTGCCATAGCAGGCATCAAAGGTCAACTCCATGCCACTCTTGATCTCAATTTCGGGCGTGATCATATAGACATCCATCGTACTATTGCTATTGGCAGCACTGGCCTGAAGGTAATTATTGCCCTTGAAGGCCTTCAGATCCCATTGATTACTACCTGAGAGGGCAATATTCGTCCAATTCGGAAGTGCTACTTTGCTGATGGCCTGATGCCAAAGGTCTTCGAATCCGGCATCGAAGGCGTATGTTGCTCCCGCAGGTTCTGCCTCCGACACATTGTGATAAACATAGACTGCTTGGTCTTTTATCGCCGCTGGAAAAGCATCGGCTAAAAGAGCCGGAACAGCAGCATCGATCGGATGAGAGGGTGCTATGAAGGGATAGGCCTCACCCCAAATATGGAGGTAGTCAGTCGGTGTGAGGGTGTAAGCTGCTGCATGATTGATGGCGGCAGCGGCCGGAGTCTCAGTGGTTTTCTGGTAGGTGACCTGAATAGCCGAAAGATCGTCTGCCCCGGGATATAATGTAGCAAAATAGGCTGGTAGGTACTCTTCGGGCGTGATCTGTTCTGTGAAATAGCAGTTGGTTTTCAACGCATCTAAAGCCGCTTTTTTCTCCTTCCCCGCGAGTTTGATATTTTGTGGATTGGAGGCGATGGCGACATAATCGTCAGGGGTCAATGTTGTCGATAGATTGAGTTTATCGGTTGGGATGACCTGCTGTTCCAGCCCTTCAAACTGATCGTTGTAGTCGCAGGCGGTCAGCAAAAGGGTGAAAGAGAGGGCTTGTAAAAAGAAATTTTTCTTCATGGTTGGAGAGATTAAAAATTAACTTTAATACGCACGGTGAAGGTACGGCCAAAAGCATAGAATACGCGGGCGGTATTCCAGTCGCCCGAATTTCCGTTGTAAGCATCCATAATATACTCTTGATCAAAAAGGTTATTGACATTGCCGATCACTGTGGCGCGACACTGTCCGATGCGAAATCCATAGCTGGCCGAGAGATCGAATTGGTTTCCCCAAGGCACACGCCAAGGTGCGGTGACCTCCGTGGGTTTGCCTGAAGTATTGATGTTGCCGGCTGAGATGGTGTAGTCGGCATAGTTGCGGGCATAGACCGTCCAGTCAAGTCCTATGCGCAACCCTTTGAGTGGCTTGAAGCGGATGCCTATGGCGGCCGTCGTCTGTGCTGATCCACCGACTTTTACCCCCTTGAGGTTAATGGTGGACTTCATGTGATCCTCCGATTGCGGCGCTGAGGCGATGTTCCCTTGCAGATCTTTCATGGGTTGCCCCAAGCTGTTGTAAAAATAGCCTGAAGCGTTGCTGTCCCACTGCCAGTCACCATAGGAGAACATACCAGTCAGATCCATCCAACGGGTTGGTGTGGCTACCAAGTCTAATTCGATACCCATGTGACGGGCGTTGAGTCCGTTCATGTTGATGGTCCATCGGTCGGTCAGGGTCTGTCCTTCTTGGGTGTAGCTGAAGTCCTCTGACTTGGCCATAGACTTGTCCATCCACTTGGTGTAATAAGCGTTTAGATTGGCTGTAAAGTAGGTGGAGTGATAGCCGTAACCAAGCTCTGCCGAGAAGATCTTCTCATTGACCGCATCAGGATTGACGGCATTGCTGGTGGTGCTTTGGAGAAAAGCTCCGCCAGAGAAGAAGGGCGCGCGACTGATGTAACCGATGTTGGCAAAAATATTGTGGTTCGGTGTGATGTTGTAATTGACACCGCCTTTGAAGGTGAATCCGAGGAAGTTGAGATGTTCCGACTCCGCATGGGCGGCATCGTAATAGAAACGGTCGTAGCGCCAGTAGCCGGTGTTGGAGAGAGAGCCTGAAAGAAAGGCATTGATCTTCTTGCGATTGTATTCTATCTGAGCAAAAGCACCCTCTTGGTGGGTGTGGCCATCATAATCGCGATAGACGACATCTCCGGTTTGTAGTTTTTGGTACTTGAAATTAGGATCGGCAGCGGCTGCATTATTGGTTGCCTTGACATTCTTGCGACTGTTGTCATCCATATAATAAGACCCATCGTAGAGATCGACAATTTCGTTGGTGTGATTACCTATATAATAACGGACATCTACACCGGCTGTCAAATCGAAATATTTGCCAATTTGGTTGGTGTAGGTCGAAAGAAGTCCATACCACTGGTGGTTATTGATACTTTTTGACATGATCATCTTCGAACCATTGGTGCTGAGTGTATTCATCTCCTGAATCATATCGTAGCCAAAACTGCCGTCAGGATGGCGAAAAGTTTCATTTAGATTGCCGTTTGACGATCCGTACCACGAGGAGTTGGAATAGCCGTCACGACCTTGTCCTCCGTAGCCATAGCCCTGTGCGATGGAGACATACACAGCCGTGCTGAGAGCCGATTTATGATTAATTTGCCACTGGTGGTTGAGCGAAATTTGTGGTTTATGGAAGACATTATAAGCTGAAGTTTTCACCTCTCCATTCTTTCCACGACCAAAGGACGGGTTATATTTGTAAGCACTTTCACCCTTCATGTAGTTTTTGGCTCGTTGCCAATTTTCGAGGGTGAGGGCATCGTTGTAATTCCGTTGGGCATGCTTCTGTGGTGTACCAAAGGCTGTTAACGACAGCTGATGGTGGGTATTGATGCGTTTTGATACGTTGACATAATAGTTGTAACCTATAAAATTTGTACCTTGAATATAGCCATCGCCCCATTTTCGAGCGCCATAAACCGTTGCTGACCAACCATTTTTGGTCAGACCCGTGGCGAGGCTCATCGAGAGTTCGAACAAACCATCATTGCCAATTCCAAAGGAGGCTGATCCACCTTTTTCGGTCTCTATTCCATTGGTGATGATGTGGATTGAGCCACCGACCGAAGGGGCGGAGACTTTGGATGCACCTAAACCGCGTTGGCTTTGGATGCTACGGGTGACATCGGTTAAACCGTTCCAATTAGACCAATAAATTCCACCCCATTCCATATCATTGACCGGAACGCCATTGATCATCACAGCAACATTTTCCGATTTAAAGCCGCGGATATTGACTTTGGTATCCCCGAATCCACCGCCTTGTTTGGTGGCGAAAACACCCGGCGTGGATTTTAAAATCTCAGGTAAATCTTGTGCCCCTAACTTCTCTGCAATATATTCCGAAGAGAGGGTAGAGAGCGCAATGGGGGTTTTGCGCGCCGAAGCAACCGATTGACGAACAACAATATCGTTGAGCGTGATGGGATCTTGTTCCAGTTGGACAAGGCCGAGGTTTGTGGTTTTGGTAATGGTGTGTAGCGCTTTTTTATAACCCAAAGAGGAGATTTCTAACGTGGCCTTTGTTGCGGTCTGAATTTTAAAATTGCCATTATTGTCGGAAAGACCTCCTTGCGTTGTGCCAGAAACGGTAATTGAGGCACCGATAATGGGTTCGTTGTTTTCATCCACCACTTTGCCTCGCACGATGGATTGCGCCAAGGTGCCAATGCTAAAAAGAGAGGTAAATGTAAGCACCATGAATGTTTTTAGTAGATAATTGCTCATAGGTTTGGGGTCAGTTGATGATTTCTTTTAAACAAAGATAGAAAAAATATGTAGAAGAGACTCTCCGCGGAGTGAAAAATTATGATTAATTTTTTACCTTTGTTCATTCCTAAATTGTGCTTGTGATGACCCTCTACTTGTTTTTGGAATATAATACGACTTGGGGCGAATCGCTCTATCTGGAAATAATTGAGACAAATAGCCCGCTGGTTGATAAAACAACTGTGCCCATGTGTTATGTAGGCAATGGCCGCTGGAGTCTGTCTCTCCATCACTCCGATTCGCAACCCTTCACATATCGTTATATCCTCCAGTCTGGGGAGCAGATCATTCGCCGAGAATGGGGCGCTTCTCACTGCTTTACACCCATCGAGGGTGTTAAAATAGTCTCCGTTTTGGATCGTTGGTCGACACGCCCTATTGACAGTCCGTTTTATACGTCTGCCTTTACAGAAGGAATTTTTGCTCGTCAGAAACGCCTTCAACCGATCCTTGTTACCGGTGGTGCGCTGGTGCTACAAGTCGAAGCACCGATGGTTCTGCCCGATGAAATATTGGCCGTTGTGGGTGATGCGGAGAGCTTGGGTCGCTGGAATCCCGCCCAAGCAATTTGCCTGAGTGATGCTGATTTTCCGACTTGGCGTGTGGCGCTACCTGCAACCTCTCTGCCGGCAACATTTACTTATAAATTTGTGGTGCTAAAGGCGAAAACAAAGGAGCTTGTTGCATGGGAATCAGGCGATAACCGTGTTTATACCGACCTTTTGCAGGATAAAGAGGCGGTGACGATGGTTGCGGGATTGCGTTTTGAGGCGATTGCATCTTGGCGAGGAGCGGGTGTGGTGATTCCTGTTTTTTCGCTCCGTTCCGAAAATAGTTTTGGGGTTGGAGAATTTTATGATCTGAAAAAAATGGTCGATTGGGCGGTTTTGACAGGACAGAAGATCATCCAAATTTTGCCCATTAACGATACCACGATGACAGGTGGTTGGCAAGAGTCCTATCCTTATAATGCCAACTCTTCGTTTGCCCTGCATCCGCAATATCTCCATTTGGAGGCGGTGGGCATCCTCTCTGATCGACAAGAGATGGCGCGCTATCGGAAAATTGGCCGGCAACTCAATGCCCTTGAAGAGGTTGATTATGAAGCTGTCAATAGTGCAAAAGCGACCTATCTTCAGCGTGTTTTTGCCGAACAAGGTGCTGTGACTTTTGCGACCAAAGAGTATCAGCAATTTTTCGAGAATAATCAGACTTGGCTGGTTCCTTATGCCGCCTACTGTGTTTTGCGCGATCATTTTGGAACGCCCGACACCCGACAATGGGGACGTTATGCTACTTATAATAAGGTAGAAATAGATTCATATATATCAGATAAAAGTGTTAATTATGATGATGTTGCACGGCAATATTTCATTCAATATCATCTGCATAAACAACTGACCGAAGTGCGGAATTATGCACATACCAAGGGCGTGGTTTTGAAGGGAGACATCCCCATCGGGGTCAGTCGCCTAAGCGTTGATGTGTGGGTGAATCCGCAACTTTTTCATGGAGATGCTCAGGCCGGTGCGCCACCCGATGACTTTGCCATCAATGGTCAAAATTGGGGCTTTCCAACCTATGATTGGGATGCGATGGCTCAAGAAGATTACGCTTGGTGGAGGGCTCGTTTGCGAAAGATGTCCGACTATTTCGATGCCTATCGTATGGATCACCTGTTGGGCTTTTTTCGCATTTGGGAGATCCCTTTTGAGTCGGTACATGGTGTGTTGGGCCATTTTAATCCGGCGCTTCCCTTGACTGTGGAGGAGTTATTGGCATCTGGATTTCCATTCGATGAAGCCCAGCATACTGTACCACACATTGATTCATCGCTGCTACAAGCATATTTTGGGACGGATGCTGTGGAGATCAGTCGCCAATATTTGGAGAACAGAGGGGATGGCCTCTTTGCGTTGAAACCCTTTGTGGCGACCCAACGACAGATCGAGACTTATTTTGCTCAAGAAGTTAACAGACCTTGGGCGCAACTTGCCGAAGGGCTTATGCGGTTGTTGGAAGAGGTGCTATTTATTGAAGATCCGGTGCAAAAAAGATGTTACCATCCTCGCATCACCGCCCATACAACGGCAGTTTATCGCGCTTTGTCCGATGCCGATAAGGTTGCCTTTGATCGCCTTTATGATGATTTTTACTACCATCGCCACAATGCGTTTTGGCAAGATGAAGCTCTTCGTAAATTCCCGCCCTTGCTTTCGGCTACATCCATGTTGGCCTGTGGGGAGGATTTAGGCATGATTCCCGCGTGCGTTCCTGTGGTTATGGCGACCGAGCAGATTCTCTCGCTCAAGGTACAGCGGATGCCACAAGATCCGACAGATGAATTTGCCGATACGGCGAACTATCCTTATTTGTCGGTTTGCACAACTTCGACCCACGATATGTTTCCTTTGCGCGCGTGGTGGGAGGAGAATCCCCAACGCAGACAGCGGTTTTACGAACAGGTGTTGCACGAAAAGGGCGTTGCACCCTCAGTCTGTGAGCCGTGGATTGGCGAGCGAATGATTGCTCAGCACTTGGCGTCACCTTCGATGTGGGCGATTTTCCCCTTCCAAGATTTGCTGGCGATGGATGGTAGCCTGAGACGACAAAATCCTTTGGAAGAGCGAATTAACGATCCTGCTGTGTCGCAAAATAACTGGTGCTACCGCATACATCTTACCATGGAACAACTACTTACAGCATCGTCATTCAATGAAAAATTGCGCGTTTTGATTCAGGAAAATGGGCGTTAGTGGCTTCGAAAAATAATTTTAAAACAGCTTCTTACCCTTCCGCTTCTGCATTGATCTTCTCACCGATAATGCGGGCGGCATCGGCAACATATTCGACACAAGGACGTTTCCGGTAGTATTCATCGGTGCGCAATGCTGGCACAGGGGGATCTGTCCGTTGGGTTAAGCCCAACAACTCGCGGCAGACGATAGCACCATTGATGGCGCGAAATTGCTCGGCACATGCTTGCACAAGGGCGTAATTGGCGCTTCTCTCCGCCTGATTTTTTGGATCTGTTGCTGGTCGTAAAAAACCAGCAATGAGCGCCATGGCACTCACTGTACCGCATACTTCGCGCAAGCGACCCATGCCACCACCGAAAGAGCCGGAGATGGTGGCGGCCAAGTGTTGATCAAGTTCGAAGAGATCGCTGTATGCCAAAAATACCGATTGCGCGCAGTTGTAGCCGGATTTGAACAGCGCTTGCGCGGCAATGACGCGTTGGTCTATATTTATCTTTTGCATGGGATTCATGATTTGCGTTGCTTATAATGCACCTATATGTTATTATAGTATCTCAGCAAAGGTATAGTAAAAATGATTAACAGCAAGAAATGCCCATAAAAAAAGCACTTACTAAATTGTAAGTGCTTGATTTTTATTTTGTAGCGAGACCGGGACTTGAACCCGGGACCTTGTGATTATGAATCACACGCTCTAACCAGCTGAGCTATCTCGCCATTGCTCTGAAAGCGACTGCAAAGGTAATAGAAATTTCCTTGTGTGCAAAAAGTTTCTCCAAAAAATCATGTTCAAAGTGGTTTTCTTTAGCCTTGGCATTGGATTTGACTGAGTGCAGAGCATTTAGGACTTGAAGATGAGAGGTGGCGTTTTTGTGCAGAGGCCTTTTCTGCACACCATACAGATGATTTCGTTGATTTGTGGCTTGCTACTAATCGGCGCAATTTCCATTGAATTTTTAGGGGGAGATCACCTCCATTTTTCGCAAGAATATCTCTTGGTACAATTTGTTGTCTGTTGTGTTTTTCTACTCGATTTTTCAACGCGCTGGTTGGCGGTTGGGTGTGCGCGGTGTTTCTTTTGGCATAATTGGGCGTTTTTGTTGCTCTCCATTCCCTATTTGAATATTGTTGTTTGGAGTGGAATTCAGCTTTCACGCGAATGGGCACTGCTGATGAGTGTGATGCCGCTATTGACTGCCTTCTTGGCCATGCACATCGTGGTGCGTTGGTTGGTAAGTGGGCGTGTGCGTCAGCTCTTGGTGGCCTATATTTTTACGGTCGTTGGGTTCACCTATTTAGTGGCGTTGATGTTCTATGATTATGAGATTTTGGTGAACCCCGATTTACACAGATTTGGCGATGCCCTGTGGTGGGCTTGGATGAATGCGACAACGGTAGGTGCGGCGATCTATCCGGTGACGGCGGTGGGGAAGGTGTTGACCGTGCTACTACCTATCATGGGGATGATGATGTTTCCGATTTTCACGATCTATATCACCACAGTCTGTGTGCGTAAATGACGTAACCGTAAATTTCCAAAAAAGACGGGCACATTTTGATCATGCGCCCGTCTTTTAAAAGTGGTTTCGTAAACTCTATTTTTGTTGATTTTTGAGTAGATCTCGAATCTCGGATAGCAACTTCTCTTCTGCCGAAGGAGCTGCCGGAGCAGCAGGTGCGACCTCTTCTTTGCGCATCATTCGATTCATCAATTTTACCATTAAAAAGACGCAGAAAGCTAAAATGGCGAAGTCGAGACACTGTTGAATAAATGAGCCATAGCACCAGTAAACGGGTTCTGCTGCTACTGTGGCTTCGGTGGGCATACCTGGGACAACGTTTTCCACAGCTTGGGTTGCTGTTGTAGCGACATCGCGCATTTTGCTAATGTCCAGTTTCAGATCACTGAAATTGGCGTTGCCGATCAACGCTCCAACCGGCGGCATGATGATGTCGTTCACCAAAGAACTAACGATCTTTCCAAAGGCACCGCCGATGATCACACCGACTGCCATGTCCATCACATTACCTTTGAGTGCAAAGGCTTTAAATTCTTTTAGAAATGCCATAATTTTATTCGTTTTAAATGAGAAATAGTCGTAATAAAAAAAGGAAAGAGCCTGCACATATCGTACCGCTCTTTCCTTTCATTCAGTGGCAGAAGGCCTTATTCGACTTCGATTAATACAGATTCTGAAGCGACATTATCACCTTCAGCAATGAGAATCTGCTTCACCTTACCGTTGAAATCGGAGGTGATGGAGTTCTCCATCTTCATGGCTTCGAGTACCACGACCTCTTGACCGGTGGTAACGCTATCGCCGACCTTCACCTTGAGTGCAATGACACGACCCGGCAGTGGAGCGCAGATGGTGTGACCGGTGATAGGAGCAGGCTTCTTGGGATCATTCATCATCTCGGAAACCTTAGCTTCAGCCTTCTCTTTCAAATCGTTGACAGTCTCTTTGACCTGCTCGATAACGGTTTTGGCTGTCTCTCCAACCTTCTCAATAACTTTTTCAGTGGCGTTGACAGCGCGATCCACAGCCTCATTGACATTGGCAGTAGCTTGACCCTTGAGGCCTGCCTCGTAGGCTTTTTTCTTCTGCTCGGTGAGGTAAGTCTTGGCCACCAAGGGGAACAACTCCAACAACAGCACCTCTTTTTCGTTGGCCGCAAGTTTGACGTTGCCAGCCTCCGGAAGGGTAGGATTGGGTTGCATTTGATACTTTGAGGTATCATAAGGAGTCTCCTCACGTATACCGCAGATCTTGAAGCGGAACTCAGGGTCAATCTTCACCGGTGTTTTGCCATATTCACCCTTTACCAAGCCTACAAATTGAGAGCTCTTGTTGGTGTACATCGCACGACCAGCTTTTTCATCCAAAGCGCAGTTAACAGCTTGAGCACCGACGATCTGTGAAGTCGGGGTTACCAATGGAGGTAGACCGGCAGAGAGACGAACAGTCGGGATTAACTCCATGGCGCGGGGCAAAATCTCCTCAGCCTTGAGTTGTTTGAGCTGTGCAACCATGTTGGAGTACATACCTCCAGGGATCTCTGCTTTCTTAACCAATTCATTGGGAGCAGGGAAGCCAAAGTGAGCTTCAATCTTCTGACAAGCATCGATCAATGCAACTTCGTCATCGGTCTGAGCGGCCTTGATGGCGCGGTCGAACTGAGCATCTATGTCGGCAGGTAATTTGTCGGTCAGCGGGTTGAAAGGTTGTGGAACGGGTTTCTCCTTGCCAAATACAGACAATTCAAGTTCTTTGCGAATATCTTTCAATTCACGGTTGATCTTGGTGACAGCCTCCATGTTGACACCTGTGTCAATGCCTAACTTCTTGCAGAAGACATAAACCAATTCGATAGCCGGAGCACCCGTGCCACCAGCGAAATACCAGCAGTTGGTATCAATAATATCAACACCAGCTAAGATAGCGGCTAAAACAGAAGCCAAGCCGTAACCCGGAGTACAGTGGGTGTGGAAATCAATAGGAACATTGACATTTTGCTTGAGCAGTTTGATCAGACCACTGACGCGCCGAGGAGGAATCAAACCCGACATATCCTTGATGGTAATCATGTCAGCACCCAAAGCCGCCATTTGCATGGCTTTGTCGAGGAAATAAGCATCGGTGAAGACGGGTTTCTGATCCTTACCCATCAGGTGAGCGAAGAAGCCTACGGGTGGGTATTTGGGGTCAACGGTATAGCAAACAGCGCAATCGGCGATACCACCATATTGCTTGATATATTTAATGGTCGATTTGACGTTATTTACGTCATTCAATGCGTCAAAAATACGCATGATGCCCAAACCGCTTTCGATTGCGTTGCGGCTGAAGCCATCAATAATCTGATCGGTGTAAGGAGCATAGCCGAAGAGGTTACGGCCACGAGAGAGCGCCGTGAGTTTGGATACATTGCCAATGGCCTTGTGGATGGTCTCCAAACGTGTCCAAGGATTCTCATTCAAGTAGCGCATGACAGAATCGGGCACAGCTCCACCCCAAACTTCCATTGCATAGAAATTGGCGTCCTTGTAAAAGGGCAGGCAACGGTCAATCTGTGCCTGGTTCATACGAGTGGCGAAGGACGATTGTTGTCCGTCGCGCAGTGTTAAATCTCTGATTTTTAGATTTTTTGCCATAATAGTTGTTATTGTAGATTAATTGTTCTGATCGTTCATTGTTATTTTGTTAACAAAGATAATAAACATATTCTAATTTGGTACTAAAATTCGATAATTTTTCAACGTATCTTGCTCTTTGTACGTTTTAATGCGAAAGAAGGCCTCTAAAACTCGATAGTTTTTCCTATATTTGCCGTGAAAAATACTGATTGTGACACCCACTCTTGTGATTTTTACCGTGATGGCCTATTTGGCTGTCTTATTTGTTGTGGCTTGGTTTTCTGGGCGACGAGCAGATAATGCCGCCTTTTTTACAGGGCAGCGACGCACACCTTGGTATATGGCGGCGCTGGCGATGATCGGTGCGGCGATGTCGGGGGTTACCTTTATCTCCGTGCCGGGTTCTGTGGCGGCCGACTCCTTCTCCTATATGCAGATGGTTCTTGGTTTTACGGTGGGGCAGGTCGTGGTCGCTTTTGTACTGATTCCTACTTTTTATCGTCTGAAGGTTATTTCGCTCTATGAATATTTGGATGACCGCTTTGGGGTGGCTTCACACCAGACGGGTGCTTGGTTCTTTTTTCTCTCCAAGATGTTGGTTGCCGCTCTGCGGATCTATGTGGTTTGCGCGGTGATGCAACTGCTTATTTTTGACCCCTATGGACTTCCTTTTTGGTTGAACATGACGCTCACCATCTCTCTTGTTTGGCTCTATACACAACAAGGCGGTGTGAAATCCTTGATTTGGACGGATACGTTGAAAACGGGTTGTTTGGTGGCCAGCTTGGTGCTCTCTATTTTCTTCATCGCCCGCGCGTTGAATCTCTCTCTCTCGGAGGCAACGCAAGTGGTGAAAGACTCTCCCTATTCGCAAGTATTTTTCTTTGATGATCCTGCTTCACCTCGTTATTTTTGGAAGATGTTTTTTGCGGGCATTTTTGTCTTGGTGGCCATGACCGGATTGGATCAAGATATGATGCAACGGAATTTGAGTTGCCGAAGCCAGCGGGATTCTCAGGTGAATATCCTCATCACCGCCTTCTGCCAAATTTTTGTGATCGCTCTCTTTCTGATTTTAGGGGTGATGCTCTACTTTTATATGTCCCAACGTGGCTTGACCATGCCGGCCAAGATGGATCAAGTCTTCTCTTTGGTGGCGGTCAATGGCGGTCTACCGGCCATTGTGGGCATCTTATTTGTGATAGGACTTATTTCGAGCACCTACTCCTCTGCCGGAGCGGCACTGACGGCATTGACGACCTCGTTTACAGTTGATATTCTCTCGGGCACGAAGCGTTTTTCGGAACAACGACTGACGGCTGTTCGCCGGCTGGTACATATAGGTATGGCATTGTGTATGGGCGGTGTGATTCTGTTCTTTGAATTCTATGGAAATGATAGTGTCATCAATCTGACCTATAAAGTGGTTAGCTATACCTACGGCCCGATTTTAGGAATGTTTGCTTTTGGCATGCTCACGGGTTTTAAAGTGCGCGATCGTTGGATTCCGATTGTGGCCGTTATTGCGCCTGTGCTGAGCGCGCTATTACAGCGATATGCCGGCTTGTGGTTCGACTATCAGATTGGATTTGAGTTGCTGGTTTATAATGCCCTTTTTACCATGATCGGGATGGCTCTGCTGATTAAACCCGTTTCATCGCATAAAATAACACCTACTAAATAAAAAATTATGGCTTTAGAACAACAAATTTCTAAGGGTATCATGGAGGCCATGAAGGCCAAAGATACCGTCCGTTTGAGTGTTTTGCGCAACATCAAAAAATATATTATTGAGGCGAAAACTTCTGGTGTTGAAATTAAAGAGTTGGCGGATGCCGATGTGCTGAAAATCATCGCTAAATTGGCCAAACAAGGCATTGATTCGGCGGCAATTTACACCCAACAAAACAGGGCGGACTTGGCCGCTGAGGAGAATGCTCAGGTGAAGGTGCTGCAAGAATTTTTGCCCAAGCAGATGACCGATGAGGAGTTAACGGTGGCCGTGCAAGCCATTATTGCAGAGACGGGTGCCTCCTCGATGGCTGAAATGGGTAAGGTGATGGGCATCGCTTCGAAGCAGTTGGCTGGCCAAGCAGAGGGGAAAGCAATTTCTGCAAAAGTCAGAGAGTTGCTCGCATAATGGGTGAACTGATTCATAAGTTGCAAGGGCGTATTGCGCATAATATAAAGATGATAGCCATGCCTTTCGGCATGATTGTCGGCGCTTTGTTGTGCCGTCCTATTTCCTATGTGGAGGCGGCATCTTCCCAAATGATTACTCCAACTTTGATCTTCCTGATGCTTTTTTTTACCTTTTGTAGGGTCAAACCATCACAAATGCGCCCTTCGTGGCTACATGTGTGGCTGTTGCTTTTTCAGGTTGTAGTGAGTATTGGTGTCTACTTGCTACTGATCGCGTTTAATCCGATTTTGGCGCAAGGAGCACTCATCTGTGTGCTGGCACCAGTGGCTATGGCGGCGGTGGTGATCGGTGGTATGTTGGGGGCGAATATTGTGACGATGGCAACTTATAGCTTAGTTTGTAATATGTCGATTGCGTTAATTGCTCCGATTCTGCTTTCGATTGTTGGCAATGGTGAGTGTACTTTCGGCGGCATTTTGGCACGTATAGTACCCCTGTTGGTCTTTCCATTCCTTGCGGCACAACTTTGCCGCTGGGTCTTTCCTGCGGTGGCACATTGGATTTCGGAGCACAGCCAACTCTCCTTTTATATGTGGTTGGTGTCGTTGATGGTCATCATCGGTCGCACAACGGCCTATGTTTTGGATTTGGGCAGTGCTAACCTATGGACGGAGATAGGTTTGGCGGGCATCGCGTTGGTGATCTGTCTCTTTCAATTCAAGGTTGGACGATGGTTAGGACGTCGCTATGGCGATGCGGCTGCCGGAGGGCAATCTTTAGGACAAAAAAATACCGTACTGGCTGTTTGGATGGCACAATCGTTCTTGCATCCCATCGCCTCCATCGCTCCAACGGCTTACATTATCTGGCAGAACATCGTGAACTCCTACCAAATATATCTGCACGATAAGGCTATTTCCGAAAAATAAAATAGACGGCTAAAACCAAGCAGAAGAAACCGGCCAAGTGATTCCATCGCAGGGTGTCGGTCTTGACAAAGACCACCGTAAAGAGTGTGAAGACCACCAAGGTGATCACCTCTTGAATCACCTTGAGTTCCCAAAGGGTGAAGGGGCCTCCATAGAGGGCACTCCCGATGCGATTGGCTGGCACTTGAAAGCAATATTCAAAGAGGGCGATTCCCCAACTCATCAAAATAATAGCGGCCAAGCTGAATCGTTCGACTTTCGATTTGAAGGCGATATGCCCATACCAAGCCAAGGTCATAAAGGCATTGGAGCAGACCAGTAGGGCGATGGCGGTTAATCCTCTTAACATAGGGCAGGGTTGTTTTGTTTGGGCGCAAAAGTACGCTTTTTTCGATAAAGTTGTTCTATGTGCCTCTTTTCAGTTGTACCTTTGTATTACATTGAAAACGCTTAAAATGCACGCGAAAATAGATAAAACCAATGCAGCACGTCTGTTAGATCGAGCTAAAATTGCTTACGAACTCATTCCCTATCAGGTCGATGAGAACCATCTATCGGCTACACATGTAGCCGAACAGTTGGGGGAAGAGATCGCCTGTGTCTTCAAAACGTTGGTGTTGAAAGGCGATCGTACCGGTTATTTTGTCTGCGTCATTCCGGGCGATTGCGCGGTAGACCTCAAGGCGGCAGCGCGCATTTCGAACAATAAAAAGTGCGATTTGATCCCCATGAAGGAGCTACTGCCAGTGACGGGCTATGTGCGGGGCGGCTGTTCGCCACTGGGCATGAAAAAATCTTTCCCGACCTACCTCCATGCCTCGGCAACAAAGTATCCTTTTATCTATATCAGTGCCGGTGTGCGCGGGTTGCAATTACGCATCAATCCTGCCGATCTGATCGCTTTTGTGAAAATGGTGGTGGCGGAGATCGCGGTGTACTAAGAAGCTGTTTTAAATTTGCATTTTCAAAAAATAATCCATAGATTTGCATCCGTTCCTACAATAATTATGATGACAAAACAAAATATACAAAATTGGTGGTGGCACTCTTTGACTCTCGTGGACAATGAGTGGTGCGCTGTTGTATAGTATATTGAAGATAAACTTATAAAAAGCCCATTGTTTACGACTGTAAGCAATGGGCTTTTTTTTGTGCCTATGTGAGAAAAATGCTTAAAAATAAGAGAATGAAAATGAAAAAATTTTGCTTAACCGAAGATCAGATGCCAACACAATGGTATAATATTGTGGCAGACATGCCCAACAAACCGTTGCCGCTATTGCATCCTATCACTCACCAACCAATTACCAAAGCGCAGATGAGTCGGCTTTTCGCCGAAGAGTTGATCGCCCAAGAATTTTCACAGGAGCGGTTTGTGGATATTCCGGAGGAGGTGCAGGAGCTCTATAAAATCTGGAGACCCACACCTTTGGTACGGGCTTATGGGTTGGAGCGGGCGCTTGATACACCGGCTAAGATCTACTTTAAAAACGAAAGTGTTTCGCCCGTGGGGTCGCATAAACCAAATACCGCTGTACCGCAGGCCTATTATAATTACAAGCAGGGGATCAGACACCTCACTACCGAAACAGGTGCGGGGCAATGGGGGTCCTCCATCGCTTTTGCGGGACAACATTTTGGTTTGGATGTCAAGATTTTTATGGTTAAAAGTAGCTATGAGCAGAAGCCCTATCGACGGTTGATGATGAATACGTGGGGTGCGGAGTGTATTGCCTCGCCAAGTGTGCGAACAGCATCGGGGCGTGCGGCATTGAAGCGTGATCCTCAGCATGGTGGAAGTCTTGGATTGGCGATTTCTGAGGCGATTGAGGTGGCGAATAAAAGCCCTGAAGATACCCGCTACTGTTTGGGTAGTGTGCTCAATCACGTGCTGTTACATCAAACGGTGCTTGGTCAGGAGGCTGTGGCGCAAATGGAGATGGCCGATGCCGAGCCTGATTTGGTGATTGGCTGTTTCGGTGGTGGAAGCAATTTTGCCGGCATCGGATTCCCTTTTCTGCGCAAGAATTTCACCGAGGGAAAGCACATTCGGGTTATTGCTGTTGAACCAACGAGTTGCCCGAAGCTGACCCGTGGCGAATTTCGCTATGACTTCGGAGATACGGCGGGCTTCACGCCTCTGCTTCCGATGTATACGCTGGGGCACAATTTTCATCCATCTGATATTCATGCCGGAGGTCTGCGCTATCATGGTGCGGGGGCTATTACAAGCCAATTATTGAAGGACAGACTGATTGAGGCTCAGTCGATACCACAGATAGAGACCCTTGCTGCGGGGGTGCTGTTTGCCCGCTGTGAGGGCATCATCCCAGCACCTGAATCGGCACACGCTATTGCATCCACGATCCGCGAAGCGTTGATAGCCAAAGAAGAGGGGCGCGCCAAAACCATCCTATTTAATTTATCGGGACATGGGATGATAGACCTCTATGCCTATGAGCAATATTTTGCCGGTAATTTGCAGGACTATATGCCCGGTGACGAGGAAATTTGTGACAACTTATCGGAAAAAATAGCCCCTTATGCTGGATGAATGCTCAGCGCTTGATCTGCTCAAAAAAATAGATACTTCTATCAGAAAATGATAGAAGTATCTTAAAAACAGCCATCCTTTGGCCTTCTGTATAAGAAGATTATAGCTCAATATCAAGGTCGAATTTTTCGATCCAAGGAAGTCCCATCGCGCCAATTTCGGCCAAGAAAGGATCGGGATTAAACTCCTCGACATTATAAACGCCTGCTCCGCGCCAAAGCCCTTTGGCAAACATAATAGCACCTAAAGCTGCCGGAACACCAGTAGTGAAGCTGACCGCTTGCGTGCCGGTCTCTTTAAAGGCCTTCTCGTGGTCGCAGTTGTTGTAGATGTAATAGGTGTGCTCCTTGCCCCCTTTGAGCCCCTTGATGCGACAGCCGATAGAGGTCTGTCCGTGATAATTAGCCCCCAAAGATTTGGGATCGGGGAGTACAGCCTTCAAAAACTGAATGGGGATGATCTCCACCCCGTTGTAGATAATTGGGTCGATGCGTGCCATGCCGATATTTTGGATCACACGCAGGTGGGTGAGGTACTCCTGTCCAAAGGTCATCCAAAAACGGGCGCGTTTGATGGTCGGGTAGTTCTTGACCAGTGATTCCAGTTCCTCATGGTAGATGACATAGGACTCCCGTTCACCAATTTCGGGGTAGTTGAGGGTCTTGTGAATCTCGTGCGGCTCGGTGACCACCCAAGTGCCATTTTCGTAGTAACGCCCCTTTTGGGTCACCTCGCGGATGTTGATCTCAGGGTTGAAGTTGGTGGCAAATGCCATCCCATGGTTGCCGGCATTGCAATCGACAATATCTAAATAGTGGATCTCATCAAAATGATGTTTGGCAGCATAGGCTGTAAATATGGCGGTAACTCCGGGATCGAAACCGCAACCGAGTATGGCTGTCAGCCCCTTCTCTTTGAAGCGCTCTTGGTAGGCCCATTGCCATGAATATTCGAAGTGAGCCTCATCGCGTGGCTCGTAATTGGCCGTATCGAGGTAGTTGCAACCACATTCCAAACAAGCATCCATAATGGTTAGATCCTGATAGGGTAGCGCAACGTTAACCACAAGATCTGGTTGGAACTGACGGAAGAGTTTGCAGAGTTCCGGTACACTGTCGGCATCCACCTGCGCCGTCTTTACCCGTCCACTGCTAATGGTCGCCGCAATGGCATCGCATTTCGATTGGGTGCGACTGGCAAGCATCACTTCCGAGAAGATTGGGTTGGCTGCAATTTTTTGGGTAACCACGGTTCCTACACCTCCGGCACCGATAATCAGGACTTTACACATAATTCTTAGTCTCTTTAAAATGTTATTTTATACTAATGATGTACAAAAATATCCTTTTATTTTGGTAAAACAAAAATAATCCCTACATTTGCACCACTAAAACGAGAATATGGCGCTTTAGTATTGATGAATTCGTAGCTCAGCTGGTAGAGCACAACACTTTTAATGTTGGGGTCCCGGGTTCGAGCCCCGGCGAGTT
>JAVVZO010000003.1:0-93942 GCA_036650515.1 Alistipes sp. | reverse complement strand
AATAAACGAACCTTTATTCTTGCATCTACGGGCTCATCTTAGCCCATTTTTTTGTTATTCCCCAATCCTATAAATTCAACACTATGATCGTTGCCTATCTTAGAATCAGTACAGGCAAACAACATCTCGAAAACCAACAAGATGAAATTTGCCGTTTCGCTCAACGTAAAAACCTCATCATTGATCGTTGGGTAACAGAGATCGTCAGCGGGCGCAAACACGAACGAAAACGCAAATTAGGAGGATTACTGCGTCGATTGCGAACGGGGGATACACTGCTGGTCACTGAACTATCACGTCTCAGCCGCACCATGACCGATATTATGACCATCATGGGTGAATGCTTGCGCCGTAAGATCACCATTTACAGCACCAAAGACGGTTATGCCTTCGACGAGAGCATCAATAGTAAAGTTCTCTGCTTCGCTTTCGGATTGGTCGCCGAAATCGAACGCAACCTCATCTCTATGCGCACCAAAGAGGCTCTGGCCTTTCGCCGTTCCGAGGGCGTGACGTTGGGGCGCAGAAAAGGTAGCTGCACCAAGCAACACCTGCTGGATAAAAACCGCGAGGCAATAGCTGTGTGTCTACGCAACGGTCAGACCATAGCCCTGATTTGCACCACTTATGGGGTCTCTCGCGACACCTTTCGCGTCTTTCGAAAGCGGGATCAGTTGATTGATCAGCTGTGTAATGACCGCAAGAAGAGAGCCATCCATCCTCTTCAGACGAGCAAATTGATCGATCCGCTAAAGGAGTTGAATACCGACTCTTTTCTCGCGCCTTAGAAAATAGATTTAAAATGATTTCGTGGACAAATTCAGACAGCTTCTTAGAAACTCTCTGAATTTTCATTACATTTGTCCTATAATATGTAAATTACATTCTCTATGAGCACCGAATACAGTGAACAAGAACAGCTACGTCGTCAATCGCTAACCGCTTTGCGCGAGTTAGGCATTGATCCCTATCCAGCTGCCCGCTATGAAGTAACGGCCACAGCGGACGAAATTGCAACCAATTACGATCCGGATAAGGCTAATTTCCAAAATATCAGCATCGCCGGACGGATGATGAGCCGCCGCATTATGGGCAGTGCCGCGTTCTTTGAGATACAAGATCACACGGGACGCATTCAGGTCTACATCCGTCGCGACGACATCTGCCCCGAAGGCGATCCCACACTTTACAATACCGTCTTCAAAAAACTGCTCGACATCGGCGACTTTGTCGGTGTGGAGGGGTTTGCATTCCATACCAACACCGGCGAACTCTCGGTTCACTGCCGGAAGTTGACCATTCTGTCGAAATCGGTGCGTCCACTGCCCATCGTCAAGGAGAAGGACGGGCAGACTTTCGATGCCTTCACCGATCCCGAAGCACGCTATCGTCAACGGTATGTCGATTTGGTGGTCAATCCACAGGTGCGCGAGGTTTTTGTCAAGCGTGCCAAAATCGTTGCCACCATGCGCGAGTTTTTCACCGACCGTGGCTACATCGAGGTGGAGACACCCATTCTACAACCTATTCCGGGAGGTGCTTCGGCACGCCCCTTCACCACCCACCACAACTCGTTGGATATGGATCAATATCTGCGCATCGCCAGCGAGTTATATCTCAAAAAGTTGATCGTGGGCGGTTTCGACGGTGTCTTCGAATTTGGCAAGAACTTCCGCAACGAAGGGATGGATCGCACGCACAACCCCGAATTCACTGTGATGGAGATCTACGTTGCCTACAAAGACTACATTTGGATGATGGAATTCACCGAACAAATGCTCGAACGGGTAGCACTGGCCACCAATGCCACCACCGAACTGACCATTGATGGCAAAGCCATCTCCTTCAAGACCCCCTTCCGTCGACTCTCGATGACCGATGCCATCCGTGAAAAGAGTGGCTACGATATTACCGGTCAGACCGAGGAGCAGTTGCGTGAAGCATGCAAGCGGCTCAAGGTCGAAATTGATGACACCATGGGCAAGGGCAAGTTGATTGATGCCCTCTTCGGCCAATTTTGCGAGGAAGATCTCATTCAACCCACCTTCATCACCGACTATCCGCGCGAAATGTCACCTCTATGCAAGCGTCACCGCACCGATCCGGAGCTCACAGAGCGTTTTGAACTCTTTGTCAACGGCAAAGAGCTTTGCAACGCCTACTCGGAGTTAAACGATCCTATTGACCAGTTGGAGCGCTTCCAAGAGCAGCTTCACCTGAGCGAGAAGGGCGATGACGAAGCGATGTTTATTGATATGGACTTCGTGCGTGCCCTCGAATATGGAATGCCCACCTGCTCGGGCATGGGGATGGGAATCGACCGCTTAACGATGTTTATGACCAACCAATCCTCGATTCAAGATGTCCTCTTCTTTCCACAGATGCGTCCTGAGAAGAAAGCAACCAAGGATTCGGACGAAAAATATGCAGAAATTGGCGTTCCGGCAGAGTGGATTCCTGTGATTCAAAAGATGGGTTATCTGACTGTTGAGGCGCTGCGGAAACTACCGGCAGGAAAGTTCTTCAACGACCTCTGTGGCTTCAATAAAAAGAATAAGTTAGGACTCAAAGCCCCCTCAATGGAGGAGGTCAAGAGCTGGTTTGAATAGTTTTTTGGAGGCAGGAGTGTCAACGATATATTATTGGTTTACTGATTATTATCATTGCCATCGTTCTGTTTGCCACCACCGGATTCGACCGCAGCGCACCCTTTGAGTTTACAAAGAACGCTATCTACTATCTCTACTTTGTACTATTGTTCTATCAATTAATATATTATAATATAACCAAAAAGAGAAAGAAATGAGAAAAAAAATCGTTGCAGGCAACTGGAAGATGAATACACTTCCTGCCGAGGGGATTGAGTTGGCCAAAAATGTGGCAGCAGGCAAAAGCACCGTATGCTCTTGCGTGAACTTCATCGTTTGCCCCCCATTTACCCACCTCTCGGAGGTTGCGAAAGCACTCAAGGGGTCGGGTATCGCTGTTGGCGCACAAAATTGTGCTGCTGAGGAGAAGGGTGCTTACACCGGCGAAGTGGCCGCTTCGATGATCGCAGCACTCGGTTGTGACTATGTGATCCTTGGACACTCCGAACGTCGCCAATATTATGGTGAGACTTCGGAAACCCTAAACAAGAAGATGGTACAGGCCTATGCCAACAAGCTCACCCCGATCTATTGCGTGGGTGAAAACCTCGCAGAACGCGAAGCTGGCAAGCATTTCGACATCGTCAAGGCACAGATCGAGGAGGTCGTTTACAACCTCACCGCTGAGCAGTATGCTCAATTAATCGTGGCTTATGAGCCCGTTTGGGCCATCGGCACGGGCAAGACCGCCAGTGCAGAACAAGCACAGGAGATTCACGCCTACATCCGTAAGGTATTAGCAGCAAAATTTGGCGCGGCAGCAGCCGAAACTTCGATCCTCTATGGAGGCTCTTGCAAGCCCTCAAATGCAGCTGAACTCTTTGCCAAGGAGGATGTTGATGGTGGCCTAATCGGTGGCGCCGCACTCAAGGCAGCTGATTTCCTCGGCATCGGTCAAGGTTTCAAAAAATAGCCTCTTCCTTGAAGGGGTCTCTCTTTAAAATGGAGACGCAAAAGTTCCGGTCAAAATGATCGGAACTTTTTTTGTCGGGTCGGCGCATCCAAAATCCAACTGCATTTTGCACGATCCACTTCCCAACCAAAGCCCACGTTTGCTATCTCGGTCACACTCACAGTCACACTCTCGATCACACTCTCTCATCGTTGCATACCCACCACGACAGGCTGATCCATCACGCGTTCCCGTGTAAAGGCTGTATTTGGATCTTGGTATGTGGCAGTAAAAAGGCCATCCTCGAATAAGGATGGCCTTTTAAACTCAAACGTAAAACCGTCTATTTAGAAACCGGAACGGCCTGCGGAGCGACTGCTTTAGGGGTATTCACCACCAAAGAATCCTGTACCGGAGCAGCTACTGGTTCTACAAAAGGAATAACGTCAATCACCTCAACCTCGAAGCAAAGAGCTTCGTTAGGGCCAATGCCACGGTTACCACGAGGACCATAAGCCAAATCAGAAGGGATCCAAAGCGTAATCTTACCACCCTTGCCGACCAACTTCAAGCCTTCAGTCCAACCTGGGATCACACGATTAAGAGGGAATTCTGCCGGCTCGTCTTTTGCATAGCCTTCGGGATTTTGCTCCTTCATCATCTCCTGTGTCTCCTTGGTGTTGTCTGCAAAACGGGAAGCATCAAAAACATCACCGTTGTGCTTGGTACCTTTGTAGTGAACCCTAACCACGTCGCGATCATCTTTAGCGATCACCTTCGCGTCACCAGCGGTCTCCACTTTGTAGAGCAGGCCAGATTCGGTCTTCTGCACACCAGACTTACTTGCGATCTTGGTCATCCAAGCTTCAGACTCCTCTTTGTTTTGAGCAGGGAGGGTAACCATGAAGTATTTTTGGAGAATCTCATTAGACAACTTCTCGTCAATCATCGGCTTGCCATCATTGACATCCATAATTGCCTTCTCGATCCAAACAGTTTGCACAGGAATGCTGTTGCTTCTGATGTTTGCACCCATATCTAAACCCAAAGCGTAAGAGATATCCTGACGCTCTTGTTCGTTAGCAAACATCGTGCTGTCAGCAGGGTATTCAACCACCGTGCTATCGCCATTCATCAGACGGATGCTGTCAGCTTCATGATGTTTCAGAGCAACTGCCTGGCTACGTACACTGCGTTTGTTCATAAAATAATCGCTGAGCAAATCGTAAGCCTCTTTACGGGTTTTTGTTGCCTTATCAAAAGCACCCTCGGTCACACCCTTAGCAAAGGTTTTGTAATCAAGGGGAAGCTCACGCATCTGATAGTGCATGCCAAAGCCGATGTTAGCACCCATGGCGTAGGAGAGTGAATCAAACTTCGAAAGACTACCCTCTGTGATTGGGCCTTTCTGGGCGCAGGAGGTGAATGCCACCAAACCTGCAAGTACTACTGCAAATAAAATCTTTTTCATTGTTTTGAATTATGTTAATCTGTTTTTCGCTGTTAAATTATTTTGTTTGGCGTTAACGCGGCAAAGGTATAAAATATTTGTGCTTATACATCTACTGAAGCAGAAAAATAATACATCCGCCTTTTTTTCCTGCTTTTCGATCCCAATAAACCATCTAAGAAACTGCTTGAATTTGTCACCCAAGTTATTTACAAAAGTCAATGAGCCACAAAGAGACCAAAAAAAGGATGGATTTCAGCCATCTCAAAAATGGTTATAAAAAACTATCAATCAATCAACAACAGCTTTTAAAAATCTTGAATAGTCTCGCGATTTGATGTTCTGCGCGCCGTCGCATTTGGGCTGATGAGGTCAATCAATTCGATCTGATAATAGAGGGTTTCATTGGCCTTAATCCCAAATTCTTTACTTCCTGCACCTCCATAGTTGAGCGCCGAGGGTATCCATACATTAATTTTACCACCCTCACCGATCAGCTTCACACTCTCTTGAAATCCAGCACGCAGATCGGCAACCGCAACCCGCAAAGTATCCTTCCGCTCATAGGATGAATCAAATTCCCTGCCATCTATCGTGCGGCCGACAAAACGAATCACCACGGTATCTAAATCAACACGTGGCGTCTGCTGTTCGTTACCAACAGTCTCCACGGTGTAGGTAAGCCCCGAATTCGTCCGCGCATAGGAGCGGTTGTCACGGGCTATATCCTCCAAAAACTGCTCCTCCAAAGCGCGCACCTTCTCCGGTTTAGAATAGTTGACATAGCGCAGGTAGACCATCCGCGCCTCAGCCATCGGTAGCCCTTCTTCACCACGGAACACATCCCCAATTCCTGCATAGACAGCTGCCACATTGAGCGTGGAGTCCATTTTCAGCAAATTGCGGCCGATATTCAGGCCAATTACATAGGCCACCGAATCGGCCTCTGTATGTAATTTGGCACTCCCGCCACCTTTTGAGCAACCTGACAACAAGCAAATAGCAAGTAGTGCACTGACACCTAAGATTTTAAAACGAATCATTGTTTTTTCTTTTTTAGAGATAAAAGTACGATCAAGATCGACCCGATCACCGCCGCGGCCGTTGATCCCATGAGGATGGCAATCTTGCCACGGTCAATGAGTGGACTTCCGGCCGGATAGGCCAAGGTATCCACAAAAATCGACATTGTGAAGCCGATACCGCCCAAGCAAGCCACCGCAAAGAGCATCACCCAAGAGGCTTTGTCGGGTTTTGTAGCCAATCCGCTCTTGACAGCCAGCCAGCTGGTCAAGAAGATACCAATCGGCTTTCCGAAGACCAGCCCACAGAAGACTCCCAGTCCCACCGCGCCCATGCCGGGTTCTACGGCAAACAGATTAAAGTATTCAGGCGAAGCAATCACCACACCCGCATTGGCCAAGGCGAAGATCGGCATTATCAGGAAGGTCACATAGGGATTCAGCAGCCTTTCTAACCGGTAGCTCAAACCCACGGCACGAATTGACAAGTCACCCATTTGGTTCAAGTAGACTCGGTGCTGTGCATTGGGGAAGCCCTCGCTGTCTTGCGTGGCCATGATCGCATCGCCATATTGACGACCCTTGCGGTAAAAATAGGCTTTGCCATAACGCGGCTTCATCGGGATCAGCATCGCCATCGCCACACCGGAGAGTGTGGAGTGGATGCCCGAATAATAGAATAGTCCCCAAACCACAAATGCCGGAAGGAGATAGTACATCACACGGGTCTCACCCATCTGTTTGATCAGATAGACACCTGCCATCACCAAAAGTGCTAACATCAGGCAACCCCACTCTATACTGCCACCATAGAAGAGGGCAATCACGATAATAGCACCCAGATCATCGGAGATCGCCAGTGCCATGAGAAATATTTTTAGCGAAGCCGGCACGCGGTTACCCATCATCGAGAGGATGCCCACAGCAAAAGCGATGTCGGTAGCCGTGGGAATTCCCCAGCCATTGGCCGCCGGTGTACCATAATTGAAAATGGTGAATATCAGCGCAGGGACGACCATACCACCCACAGCAGCTACCACAGGTAAAATGGCTCGTTTAAGGCTCGACAGTTGACCACAGACCACCTCGCGCTTGATCTCCAAGCCCACGGTGAAGAAAAAGATCACCATCATGCCATCGTTGATCAGCTTTTCGACCGTCATCCCTTTGGGGAATGTCCAATCGATCAACCCTCCCGGACTGCTGATTTTGAGTGCCAAGTCGGTGTTCAACAAGTGCTGATAATAGGGCGCTGTGGCCGGTAGATTGGCCAGCACCATGGCAATAACAACAGAGATCAGCAGGACAAGCCCTCCCGCCCAAGGTGCACTCATAAAAGAGTGCGCATAGTCGCTGAAAATGTAGCGTCTATGCACCCATCGATATTTCGAGAAGTGGTTCATAAGGAGTTTGATTGAAGTGTTTGTCCACATAATTTATAGAGGATGCGTGCGCCGATGATCTCGTCGACCTTCTCCCCAGCTTGAGGAACTACCTCCACCACATCAAAGCCAACGATACGCCGTCCTGAACGCACCAGAGTTTCCAACAAATAGACCGCTTGATTGAAATCCAAGCCTCCGGGGACGGGCGTACCTGTGTGCGGACAATGTTCGATCGACAAACCATCAATGTCAAAGCTGACGTAAACCTCATGCGGCAATGCCTCAACGATCTGCTCGCAGAGTTTTTTCCAACTTGTCCCCTCAAAGCGAGCAGTAGCCAAGGCCGCATCAGCAAACATCGTAATCCGCGCATCCGTAGCCGCACGCTCTGCTTCAGCATCACAGAAATCGCGCACCCCAACCTCAACGATCTTACTCACTGAAGGGCAGTCGCGCAATACATTATACATAATAGAGGCGTGAGAGAACTCGAAGCCTTCATAGGCCTCCCGCAAATCGCAATGGGCATCAATATGAAGAATTCCCAAATCAGTGTGTCGTTCGGCCATCGCGCGGATCAGGCCATAAGGGGTGGAGTGATCTCCTCCGACCAGCCCAACCAACTTCCCTGCATCTAACCAGTGACAAGCTTGTTTATAGATCGTCTCATTGAGCTTCATACAGCCTTCGTGGATATGGCGTATGCGGCGCAAAGTAGTCTCATCGTCAGGGTTACGCCCTGCTTCAAAATGCTCAATCACGCGCACCGCCTCGCTACGCAACCGTAACGAAGACTCCTGCAAAGCATAGTCTACCACAACCGTTGCAATACCACGTTGCCACTGGTTCGGCGCGGCAGCATCATAGAGATCCAACTGCGTCGAGGCCGCTATGATGGCATCGGGCGCATAGACTGCACCAGCACCATAAGAAACTGTGACATCCCAAGGTGCTGACAGAAGCACCAAGGCCGCATCTTGCGGAAGAAAGGGCATCCCAAAATAGTTGCCATTATCGACACCTACTCCATCGGGATTAAAACTCACTGCATCCATCTACTGATAATTTAATTTACAAAGGTACTAAAATTTTAAAAAACGTCTATCTTTGTTCCGGAAAACAAAATAAGAAATTATGCTGCGTTTTGTCGTTGATGAAAATATTCCCTTTCTGAAAGGGGTTTTAGAGCCCTATGCGAAGGTGAGCTACTGTTCAAGCGACTTCCACCACTGCACAACAGCCGTGGATGAGGCCGATGCACTGATCATTCGCACACGCACAAAATGTAATGAGGAGTTGCTAAAAAATTCACGCGTGCAACTGATTCTCACCGCCACCATCGGATTCGATCATATTGACATGGACTACTGCCGCAAGAAGGGCATCGAAGTGGCCACCGCCGCTGGTTGCAACGCCCGTGCTGTCCTACAATGGATGGCCGCCGCCTTGGTTCATCGTTCCAAAGCAGAGGGTTGGGAACCCACACAAAAGAGGCTCGGCATCATTGGTGTGGGGCACGTGGGTTCTTTGGTGCAAAAATATGCCCAATCGTGGGGCTTTCACACGCTCTGCTGTGATCCACCGCGCGAACAGCGCGAGCACCTTGGCTTCCTCTCGGCAGCAGCGGTCGTCCGCCAAAGCGATATACTCACCTTCCACACCCCCTTAGACGACACCACACACCATTTGGGCAACGCGGCGCTCTTTGCCGAACTTCCAGATCATGCGCTTATTATCAATGCTTCACGCGGTGCAGTCGTTGATCAAAATGCCCTGCTTGGGGGCGTTCACCCCTATATTTTAGATGTTTGGGAAGGCGAGCCCAATCTCAATCCCCAACTTTTGGCCAACGCCATCCTTGCCACGCCCCATATTGCCGGCTACTCCGCCCAAGGCAAGGCCAATGCCACTATGATGGTGGTTCACAAGCTCGCCACGCACTTCGGATTGCCATTGACGAATTGGCACCCCCCCTTGGAGCAGGTCACACCCCCACTCGCTTGTCCCATAACTTGGAGAAGACTCTGCGAAAGCATTGATCCCTTTTTTAATATCGCCGAAGAGAGCCGCCGACTCAAAGCCAACCCTTGGGATTTTGAGAATATCCGCGACACATACACCTACCGGAACGAATATTTTTAAACAGATTCGATTATTCAACAGTTTCTAACTACCTTTGCTACAAATTTGTCAGAAATCATTGAAAGATGTACCGCAAAATTATACAACCGCTTTTGTTCTGCCTGAACATCGAACGCGCCCATAGCACGGTGTTGCTCTTGTTGCGTATTATCGGAGCAATTCCTGGCGGAAAGTGGTTGTTAAGTCTCTGCTTTTCCATCAAACACCCCGCCCTTCAGCGTGAGGTCTTCGGACTGAAGTTCAAAAACCCTGTTGGTTTGGCCGCCGGCTTTGATACCAATGGAGAGATCGTCAATGAGTTGGCCGCCATCGGTTTCGGCTTCATTGAGATCGGATCTGTCACCCCACAGCCCCAAGCAGGCAACCCAAGGCCACGCGTCTTCCGTCTGCCAAAAGATCAAGCCATCATCAACCGAATTGGACTGGCCAACAAAGGTTTGGATCGAGTAATGGCACATTTGCGCCAACCGCACCCCAATGTGATCGTGGGTTGTAACATCGGACGCAACACCACCACTCCGCCTGATCATGCGGCAGGCGATTATCTCAAAGTTTTCCGCAACCTCTACCAATATGTCGACTACTTCACCATCAACATCAACTGCGACAACGGTTGTCAGGAGTCGACTGACCACATTATCGAACATCTTGAACGGGTGTTAAATCCACTCTTCGATTTCCGTCGCGGACAAAATCAGTATCGCCCCATCCTGCTCAAAATATCCCCCGATCTACCCAACGAAATCATCGACCAAATTACTGACCTGATGACCCGCTCCTCTTTAGATGGGGTGATGGCGGTCAGTGGCACCATCTCTCGCGAAGGACTTGAGACCAGCACTGCCACACTCAGCAAAATCGGCAATGGACGTATCAGCGGAGCACCACTTACAAAGCGGGCTATTGAGGTGGTGCGACGCATTCATCAACGCTCCAAAGGTTGCTATCCGATCATTGGCTGCGGTGGATTAATGACCCCTGAGGATGTCCAAGCCATGCTTGCGGCAGGAGCCTCTTTGGTGCAAATTTACACAGGCTATATCTATGAAGGCCCTCGGTTTATCAAAAAGATCAATCGCGCCCTGATCGCTGATGCCACCGCATCGGCTCGGGCGGCGAACAAAAAATAACACGCTATGCAAGCTACCATTTTAACCATCGGCGATGAAATCCTAATCGGACAAATTGTCGATACCAACTCCGTATCCATCGCCAAACATCTCAATGCCGCGGGCATCGTTGTGCGGGAAAAGTGTTCGATCGGGGACGATCCTGTGCAAATCATCGACTCTTTAGAACGCGCCCTCACACACTCCAATGTGGTCATCCTCACAGGAGGCTTGGGCCCAACCAAAGATGATCTGACCAAAAAGACCCTCGCTGACCATTTCCATTCGAAATTAATTCCCGACCCCATTGTCGCCGCTCATGTTCAAAAGATGCTGGAAGCACGAGGCATCGAATATAATATCCTTAATCAGCAGCAATCACTTGTTCCTGAGTGCTGTACAGTGCTTTTCAATCGTCATGGCACCGCTCCGGGGATGTGGTTTGAAGAGCAGGGTAAGGTCATCGTCTGCTTGCCGGGTGTCCCCTTTGAAATGGAGCATTTGATGCAAGATGAAGTGATGCCACGACTCAAAGCGCACTTTTCACTCAAGGCCATTGTCCACCGAACACTCATCACCGCCGGTTTGGCCGAATCACTCCTTGCGATGCAGATTGAAAAGTGGGAAGAGGCGTTGCCTGACTATCTCAAACTCGCCTACCTGCCCTCTCCGGGGGTGGTGCGTCTGCGCCTTTCTGCCTACGAGGTGGAGGGAGCGGCTCTTCTTCGAGAGATCAACGAGCGGTTCGAGGCATTGCAAAAAATTATTCCTCAATATATTGTAGGTTTCGAAACAGCTACTGTTCAACAACTCATCCACGAGACATTAAGCGCCCGTCACCACAGCTTAGCCACTGCCGAAAGTTGCACGGGAGGCTCGATTGCCGCCCGCTTCACCGCCCTGCCGGGAGCTTCCGCCTACTTCCGCTGTGGCGTGGTAGCTTATAGCAACGATGCCAAGGTGGAGTTGTTGGGTGTGGAGGCTGGGCTCATCCAAAAAATGAGTGCTGTCAGCGAACCCGTTGCTCGACAAATGGCTGAAGGTGCACGTCGCATCGCTCATGCAGATTACGCCATCGCCACCACCGGTATTGCAGGCCCTTCAGGTGGCAGTGCGGAGAAGCCGGTAGGCACTGTTTGGATCGCCATCGCCACCCCTACGCACACGGTATCCATCCTCAAATCTTGCGGCAGCGATCGCGGACAAATTATCGACCGTGCCAGCTCTTTTGCCCTCAATTTGCTCCGCGACCTACTTCGCGAGGAGGCGAAATAGCCCCTTACAGAGTCTATTCGCCCCTCAGAATCAAAAATTCACGCAACAGAATTGCGGATTGTGAATTTTTACCTATATTTGCACTCCCTTATGGGAATAATTAAATATCAACTAATATGAAAGTTTGCGAAATTACAGGCAAAGCGGCGATCGTGGGCAACAACGTTTCCCACTCAAACCACAAGACCAAGCGCAAGTTCAATCCAAACTTGAAAACGAAACGCTTCTGGTCAGAAGAAGAAAGCCGCTGGTTTACCCTCAAGGTAACCACTGCTGGCATGAAAACCATTAACAAAAAGGGTCTTGCAGTCGCCTTGCGCGAAGCTGTCGCTCCCAAAAAGATCTACTAAAACGACGTAACTTATGGCAAAAAAAGGCAACAGAGTTCAGGTGATTCTCGAATGCACCGAACAAAAAGAGAGCGGCGTTCCAGGAATGTCTCGCTACATTACCACCAAGAACAAGAAAAACACCCCCGATCGTTTGGAGCGTAAGAAATACAATCCATACCTGAAAAAGGTGACCGTTCATCGTGAAATCAAATAATTTTAGCGCTTTATGGCAAAGAAAGTAGTCGCAACACTGAAAACAAGCACCGGTAAGCAATTTACGAAGTGCATCAAAATGGTTAAGTCGGAAAAAACAGGTGCATACACTTTTAACGAGGGTATCGTAGCTGACGACCAAATCAAAAACTTCTTCGAAAAGAAATAATTCCGTTGAAGAAATCGGTATTAAGAGATCACTCTTAATACAAAGGGCATCGTAAAAACGATGCCCTTTGTATTTTCACGCCTGCCACAACAACTTAGCGACCGCTTTAGAAGTCGCTAAAATTTCCGCACAGCACGCACCAAATATTTCTGCTGTTTGGGCATCTTATTCACATAGGGTGGTTCCATATCCATATACCCGCTGGTTGCTTGGGTTGCATCACATTCGGTAGAAGAGTAATAATCAACCAACTTATTCATCGGTTTACCCCCGTGTTCTTTCAGGGCTTCATTGAATTGCTGACGAGCCTTTCGGTCATAAACCATTCGTTGACCGCCATTAAACGCATTGGCAAGCAGGAGCAACTCATTGACCGCCGGCAAGTACCAACCCTCACCCCGCTCATGACACCAAGCGAAAGCTGGGAATGCCGCCCAAGAGAGTCCATGGGTTGCCAAATAGGCCGCCACGGTCTCCTGATTTTTCGCCCCATCGGCGATCTCCTTTGCTCCCACCTCAACAGCCGGTTCGCGCAGGGTAGACCATGGAATATATTTATCTGATTCTGTCAGAGAGACGATCAATCCATGCAACCCCCCATCTGTGACCGCGAAGACCACACCACGAAGATCGTCCTTCTCATAATAATCCCCCACCTGATAGGCCTTCGCCACCGTAGGCAACACCGCGGCAACAGACGCGGTAGGCGCAGGAGGCGCAGGAGGCGTGACAACTGTCACAGCAGAATCTGCCTTTGTAGCAACCGGCGCTGTGGGCATTGCAGTAAAGGTCTCCCGCTCGCCATTTTTATAGTCGATGTATGCAATCTCTTTTGTAGGGAGGATGTAAGTAGGTCCTTCCAAATTAGAGAAGCGTTTGTAACGCACCTCTTGGGTGGTTATCTCCAATACTTTAGCCTCCACATGTGAAGCATCAGTCTTGACAATCAAATCCTGCGCCCGCAACGTTATTGCGCCTAACAGAAAGAGTGTCATCAAAATTAATCGTCTCATTTTTGTAGTTGTTATCTCTACAAAGATAGGCATTTTTTACGAATCACACAGCTCTCTCTTTTTCAAGATCATAAAGACGGGGAAAAGTATTACCTTTGTAACTGATTTTATAATAAAAAGAAAAGATATGGGATTTTTCGACCTTTTCAAGAAAAAACAAGAGACACCGACCACCTCGGATGTCGCACAAGAGACTCCTCGTGTTGCAGAACAGGAGATCGCCACCGGATTAGAACGGACCAAAACGGGTCTTTTCTCCAAACTCGCACGTGCCGTGGCCGGACGCACCACCGTAGATGATGCCGTTCTCGATGAACTCGAAGAGGTGCTCATCACCTCCGATGTCGGAGTGGAGACCACCGTCAAGATTATCAAGCGCATTGAAGAGCGCGTGGCACACGACAAATATATGAATACGTCTGAGCTTCAGTCAATTCTGCGTGATGAAATCGCCCGCCTCTTGGAAGAGTCACACAAGTCGGTACAGAATTTCGGATTGGATGTCCAAAAGGGTGTCCCTTATGTAATGTTGGTGGTGGGCGTCAATGGCGCCGGCAAAACCACCACCATCGGCAAGCTCAGCGCTCAATTAGTCAAGGCAGGGCACAAGGTCTATATTGGTGCTGCCGACACTTTCCGCGCCGCCGCCATCGACCAGTTATCTGTTTGGGCAGAGCGGGCGGGAGCAACAATGATCCATCAAGAGATGGGTTCCGACCCCGCTTCTGTGGCCTTTGACACACTCAAATCGGCGCAGGCAAATGGCGCTGACGTAGTACTCATTGATACCGCGGGACGGCTTCACAACAAAGTTGGGTTGATGAATGAGCTGACAAAGATTCGCAATGTCATGGCCAAAGTCATCCCCGATGCACCACACGAGGTGATGCTCGTCCTCGATGGTTCGACAGGCCAAAATGCGTTTGAACAAGCCAAGCAATTTACCCAAGCAACACAGGTCACATCATTGGCTATCACAAAGTTAGACGGAACAGCAAAAGGTGGTGTGGTCATCGGAATTAGCGACCAATTTCATATACCCGTTCGTTACATCGGCATTGGAGAAGGCATTGATCAACTCAAAATCTTCGATCGGCGGGAGTTTGTAAACGCACTATTTGGCCATGAAAAAAATTAATGTCATCACCCTTGGGTGTTCAAAAAATACCGTTGATTCAGAACATTTAATGGCTCAATTAGCCGCTGCCGGTTATGAAATCACAGCCGATAGCGACCGCACCGATGCCAAAATCGTTGTCATCAATACCTGCGGATTCATCGGTGATGCCAAACAAGAATCCATCGACATGATCCTGCATGCCGCGCAAGCAAAAACAGCAGGTCGCATCGAACAACTTTTCGTTATTGGCTGTCTCTCTGAACGTTATGCTGACGAGCTACGTGCTGAATTGCCTGAGGTGGATGCCTTTTTTGGGGTCAAAAATTGGGATGGCATCATTCAGGCTTTGGGCGCTAAACATCGCACGGAGTTGGAGACGGAGCGTCTTCTCACCACGCCAAAGCACTATGCTTATCTCAAAATCTCGGAGGGATGCAACTGGAAATGTGGCTACTGCGCCATCCCGCTCATTCGAGGAAATTATGTCTCTGTCCCCATGGAGACCCTCGAAGAGGAGGCCGAAAAGTTGGCCGCAATGGGTGTCAAAGAGTTAATGATCATAGCACAAGACACCACCTACTATGGTATGGATCTCTATGGCCATCGTTGTTTGGCTGAACTGCTTAGTCGACTTTGCCGCATCCAAGGAATTCAATGGATTCGCCTTCACTACGCTTACCCCACAGCATTTCCAGATGAGGTAATTGATGTCATGGCGCGCGAGCCCAAAATCTGCAAATATTTAGACATCCCTTTTCAGCACATCGCCGACTCCCAACTCACCGCCATGAAGCGCCGGCACACCAAGGCCGAGGCCTATGCGTTGATTCACAAACTACGGACAGCGATCCCCAACATCGCCTTACGAACGACCCTATTGGTGGGTTATCCGGGTGAGAGCGATGCCGACTTTGCCGAGTTAGAAGAATTTGTAGAGACAACCCGTTTTGACCGCTTGGGTGTCTTTGCCTACTCTGAGGAGGAGGGGACTTACTCTGCTCTCAAATTGAAAGATAACGTGCCCGACACCACGAAACAAGCGCGCGTCGAACGCATCATGGCCTTGCAGAAAACGATCGCCCAAGCAAACAATCTTCGCCGTTTGGGAGAGACCGAACGGGTAATGATCGACTCTCGTCAAGGTGATTTCTACGTGGGTCGCACCCAATATGACTCTCCAGAGGTAGATCAGGAAATTTTAATTGCCACTGCCAATCGACGTCTGCTCCGTGGCCATTTTTATGATGTACTTCTCACATCAGCTGAGGCGTACGATCTTTATGGAACGGTGGCAGCAAAATAAATATTTGCTTTTTACGAGATTTTTACCTACCTTTGAAATGTTATTGTAGCCCCTTATGGGTAATGGCAAAGAAAAGTATCATAATCGAGCTCGAAAACCGCAGCAAGCGGCTCATGGAAGACCATCACAGATTGGCGCTTCTTTGTGGCACGCTTACCGCTGAACGAGATCAACTGAAGGTGGAAAAACGCACCCTTCAGGAGCAGATTAGAGCCATGGATCATGAGTTGTCCCGTCTTCAGCTGAGTGCAGGACTTGCCGGCGGTGGAAGTGACAAAACAAAGGCCAGAGCACGTGTCAACCGTTTAATGCGGGAGGTAGACAAGTGCATTGCCCTACTCAACAAAACGCAATAACAGTAGGAAAAGGAGACGTTTTATGGAGGAGAAGAAAAAGCTAACCATCACCCTCAAGATCGCTGAAAAGAGCTATCGACTGGAGATCGTTCCTGACAAGGAGGAGTCCTACCGCCTTGCTGAACGGGAGGTGAATGGGTATATTGCCAAGTTCAAACAGGCACAATACAAAGAATTTTCCACCCAAGACTACTTAGCCATGGCGGCATTGCATTTAGCCATATCCAATGTGGTCATGAAACAAAGTCGCGAAGTAGGCGATGACGATATGCAGGCGCTTGACCATCTGAATAATGAATTGGACCACTATCTGAATCAGGTAAAATAGAAGCACCATCCGGTCGGCAACGGCCACACGTTCTTTAAGATATATTTAGAAATCTACCCGCATAGATTCCTTAAAGCTTTGCGAAACTGAACACTTACTACATTGAGGCGCCTCTCGGTTTGTCAAAACCAGGCCTTAACTCTTCGGAGTGTATGCTTGCATACCGTTGGAAGGTTGCGATCTCTCGGAGTCCTCACATTTGACAGATCTGCAGATTCGTCAAACAAGACAAGGAATTTTATGCGGGTTTTTTGACTATTTTTTTTACTTTTTTATAAACTCAACAATAACAAAGACAACGAATGGGTACACTAATTTTAACAGCCTGTCTCACCGCCATAGTGGCGATCGGAGGTTACGTCACGATCACCAATCGGGTATTGAAAAACAGCATTAGCAAGCGCCGTGAGGCCGCGCTCAAAGAGGCTGAAGCCGAAGGCGAGATGATCAAGAAGGAGCGCATCCTTCAGGCAAAAGAGAAGTTCATACAGCTCAAAAGTGAACACGATCATCAGATCAATGAACGCAACCAAAAAATTGCACAGAGCGAACAACGCGCCAAGCAGATTGAGAATAACCTGCAAAATCAGCAACGCGATTTAGAAAACAAAGTCAAGGAAAACGATCGTCTCAAAGAGCAGATGCAGGGTCAGCTCCAACTGGTGGAACACAAGAAGGAGGAGATTGATCATTTGATGCGGGAGCAAAATAGCCGCTTGGAACAGATCTCCGGCATGAGCTCCGAAGATGCCAAAAATATCCTCGTTGAGAATATGAAGGCTGAAGCAAAAACCAATGCCGCGGCCTACATCAACGAGTCCATCGAGGAGGCCAAGATGACCGCAACCAAGGAGGCCAAACGCATTATTGTAGCCTCCATCCAGCGTGTAGCGACCGAAACAGCGATCGAAAATGCGGTCACGGTCTTCAATATCGACAGCGATGAGGTAAAGGGTCGTATTATCGGCCGTGAAGGACGTAATATCCGCGCCTTGGAGGCCGCTACCGGCATCGAGATTATTGTCGATGATACGCCGGAAGCCATCATCCTCAGCGGCTTCGATCCCGTCCGCCGCGAAATTGCACGCTTAGCACTCCACCAACTCGTCACCGATGGTCGTATTCATCCCGCACGCATCGAGGAGGTTGTTGCCAAGGTACAAAAGCAAATCGAAGAGGAGATTATTGAGGTCGGCAAACGCACCACCATCGACTTGGGTATCCACGGTTTGCATCCCGAATTGATCCGCATGATCGGCAAGATGAAATACCGCTCATCGTATGGCCAAAACCTCTTGCAACACGCCCGCGAAACGGCCAATTTAGCCGGTATCATGGCCTCAGAGTTGGGACTGAATCCCAAGGCAGCACGTCGTGCCGGCTTGCTTCACGATATTGGCAAGGTGCCTGACGATGAACCAGAGTTACCTCACGCAATCATCGGCGCAAAATTAGCCGAGAAATTCAAAGAGAAACCGGAAATATGCAACGCCATCGGTGCTCACCACGATGAAATGGAGATGACCACACTCATCGCGCCGATCATTCAAGTTTGCGATGCCATCTCCGGAGCTCGCCCTGGAGCTCGCCGCGAAGTGGTTGAATCCTATATTAAACGCCTCAAGGAGATGGAAGACATCGCTCTTTCATACCCCGGTGTGGTGAAGACCTACGCCATTCAGGCCGGTCGTGAGCTACGCGTGATTGTCGGTGCAGACAAGCTTTCAGACCAAGAGTCGGAGAGTTTATCACACGATATAGCGAAAAAGATCCAAGATGAAATGACCTACCCGGGTCAGGTGAAGATCACCGTCATCCGCGAAATCCGCTCGGTCTCCTACGCGAAATAATCCAACGATCCATCTTTCAGAAAACCCCTCTACACGAGGGGTTTTCTCATTTCCCGACCGGATGGCTGATCGGCTGAAGGGAAAAGAAGCTCACCTCACAAAAAAGCTCCTCTCGAAGGGAGAGGAGCTGCAAAGAAAGTTACCACGGCAGAAGCCGCAACAAGGGAGGCTATACGAAGGGGATTTTCACCACCTCGGCCTTAATCAGTTTTTCACGGATAACGATAGCGATCTCCGTACCGGCCTTGGCATACTCGGTCTTGACATAACCCATGCCGATACCCACCTTCAGACAAGGAGACATCGTACCTGAGGTAACCACGCCGATCTCTTCACCAGACAGGTTGGCAATCTTATATTCGTGACGCGGAATGCCGCGATCAATCATCTTGAATCCCACTAATTTACGCTTCACACCATCGGCTTTGAGCTTCTCCATATAGGCACGATCAATGAAATCCTTGCCTTCAGCAAATTTAGTGATCCAGCCCAATCCCGCCTCAATAGGCGATGTGGTATCGCAAATATCGTTGCCATAAAGACAGAAGCCCTTCTCTAAACGGAGCGTATCGCGAGCCCCTAAGCCAATATTCTGCAATCCAAACTCCTCACCAGCCTTCCAAAGTGCTACCCAAAGTTTGTCGGCATCCTCATTGGCGATGTAGATCTCACAGCCACCTGATCCAGTGTAACCGGTGATGGAGAAGATCGCCCGACAGCCTGCAACAGCTATATTCTTGAAGGTGTAATATTCCATATCTTCGACCGGCTCGTCACACATTTTCTGAACGATCTTCATCGCCAAAGGCCCTTGGACGGCCAACTGGCAGATCTCCTCAGAGGCGTTGTAAAGCTGCTTGCCATGCCCAGCTTCCATGCCCATTTTTGCACCCTCTTCACAGATGTGCTTCCAGTCTTTGGCGATATTGGCCGCATTCACACAGAGCATATAGGTCTCTGCATCTACACGATAGACCAAAATATCGTCCACAATACCCCCTTTGCCGTTTGGCATGCAGGTGTACTGCACCTTACCGTCAACGAGTTTAGAGACATCGTTGGTAGTGATGTGCTGAAGCAGACCCAAGGCTTTGGGACCTTTGATCCAAATTTCGCCCATGTGGCTCACGTCAAAGACGCCGGCTTTCTCTCGGACAGCCATGTGTTCGGTGGTGATGCCGGCAAATTCGATCGGCATATTGTAACCAGCAAATTCGGCCATTTTGGCGTTGTTGGTAAGATGGTACTTTGTAAATGGTGTTGTTTTCATATTTTAGGTGTTTTTAAGTTACTGTTATTATTCGCGGCGCTTCACGCCCATGCGGGGGCAACGATGGAACTCTTTTGTGCGGTCAAAAAGATAGCGGTAGGTGGCGTGCATCTTGTGCTTGGTGGCACAAACATAAGACTCTATCATTCTATTCATCACTGGATTAAAGTCTCCAATCCACGCAAACTCAATCGTTTTGTAGTGATTTTTATTGGTGCGTACATAGGTTTCCAAAATGTGTAACATCATACCCGACTCCACCCCTTTGCCGTGGAATTCAGGCGTAATACCAAAGATGATGGCAAAGATACGGTCGCACGACTTGCGTACCTTCAGATCCCACATCAAACGCAACTTATTCCACCAGTTGAGTTTACCGTTAAACTTACCGATAATGCGGTTCAAATCAGGAACCATCACGAAAAATCCGATCGGCTCATCGTTAAAATAGGCGAAGAAGATCAAATTGGGGTCGATGATGGGACGCAAAGTGTGCATCATCGCCTGTGCCTGCTCCTTGTCCATCGGTTTTACACCCGAAAAGAGTGCCCACGCCTTATTATAAATGACGCGGAAATTCTCAGCTGCCTCGTCTAATTCATTCAAATCAATGTGTTGAAACCGATAACCGGGGGTAGAGAAGAGGCGCTTGGCGCGATCACGCACCACCGCATTGACATCATCATCATAAGCCCGCCAAACGTAGGTATTTTGGTTGAAGTAATTTTTAAATCCATAATTCTCAAACAGCTCCTTATAATAAGGTGGGTTGTAGGGATTCTCAAAAAGAGGTTGAAATTCGTACCCCATCGTCAGCAGTCCCCACCACGAATCACGCGAACCAAAATTAATCGGCCCATCCATCGCCTCCATACCTCGGCTGGATAGCCATAAGCGTGCCACATCGAAGAGTTGATTCGCTAATTTTTGGTCATTGATGGCCTCGAAAAAGCCACAACCACCCGTAGGCTGTTCCTCCAAAGAGGCATATTCACGGTTATAGAAAGCCGCGATGCGCCCCACAACCACGCCATTGGAATCGGTCGCAATCCACCGAATAGCCTCTCCATCGGCAAACATTTCATTCTGCGCAGGATCAAAAATTTTGCTTATAGCACCATCAATGGGGCAAACCCAATTCCGATTGCCTTGGTAGATGCGCCGCGATAGATCAAGGAACTCTCTTTCCAAACGGGTATCGGTAACCTCCTGTAAGGTATATGTATTCTGACTCATTCCGTTTATTTTGATTTTATACACTACTTTATTAGAGCAAAGATAGAAAAAATCCCTGACACCCTAAATAAGGAGCCGCTAAAATTTATAAAATTCACTCCCCACGACTCTTTTCGGCCACTTTTGCCCCCTTTTGGTTCTGTATGCTAAATAAAAGTAGCGCTGCAATATACGAAAACGGATAACAGATCGAAATAATTTTTCGGCAGACAGGTTACACTCTATCGGAAAAATCACTATATTTGTAGATGTTTTACAACGACTATGAATTACCACTTAAAAAATATCAGATATGAACGTTAAAAAATTAATGGATGAGCTCGAGCGCAAGCACCCGGGCGAAAGCGAATACCTTCAGGCTGTTCGCGAGGTTTTGGAGTCAATCGAACCGATTTACAACCAACACCCCGAATTTGAAAAGGCTAAAATCGTCGAGCGTATCGTCGAGCCGGATCGTATTTTCACCTTCCGTGTAACTTGGGTTGATGACAAGAACGATGTACAGACCAACATCGGCTACCGCGTACAGTTCAACAGCGCCATCGGGCCATACAAAGGCGGCTTGCGTTTCCACAAGGCTGTGAATCCTTCCATGTTGAAGTTCCTCGGCTTTGAGCAAACTTTCAAAAATGCACTGACTACACTTCCTATGGGTGGTGCTAAGGGTGGTTCTGACTTCGATCCTATCGGCAAGTCCGATGCTGAGATCATGCGCTTCTGCCAGGCCTTCATGCTCGAATTGTGGCACAACATCGGTGTTGATACCGATATCCCTGCTGGTGACGTTGGTGTTGGTGGTCGCGAAATCGGCTTCCTGAACGGAATGTTCCAGAAATTATCTCGTCAATACCACACCGGCGTTTTGACCGGCAAGGGTCAGACTTGGGGCGGTTCTATCCTTCGTCCAGAGGCTACCGGTTTTGGCGCTCTCTACTTTGTTCAGCACATGCTTCAGCTGGCTGGCAAGAGCCTCAAGGGTTCTACGGTTGCTATTTCAGGCTTCGGTAACGTTGCTTGGGGTGCAGCTACAAAGGCTACCGAATTAGGTGCTAAGGTGATCGCTGTTTCGGGTCCCGATGGTGTTGCTTTGATTCCTAACGGTATGAATGAAGAGATGATCGCTTATATGCTTGATCTTCGCTCTTCCAACCGCAACGTTGTTGCTCCGATGGCCGACAAGTTCCCCGGTGTGTCTTTCACCGCAGGCAAGAAAGCTTGGAGTGTAAAGTGCGACATCGCTCTTCCTTGCGCATTCCAGAATGAGTTGAACGGTGACGATGCAGCTGAGTTGCTCAAAAACGGCACTTGGTGCTGCGCTGAGGTCTCGAACATGGGCTGTACTCCTGAGGCTATCCACGCCTTCCAGAAGGCTGGCATCCTCTTCGCTCCTGGTAAAGCAGTCAATGCAGGTGGTGTTGCAACATCAGGTCTTGAGATGACTCAGAACTGTATGCACATCTCTTGGGCTGGTAAAGAGGTCGACGAGAAGCTTCACTTCATCATGTCGAGCATCCACGAAGCTTGCGTTAAATACGGCAAGCAGAGTGATGGCCACATTGACTATGTCAAGGGTGCAAATATCGCTGGTTTCATGAAGGTTGCACAAGCTATGCTTGAGCAGGGCATTCTGTAAATCAACCCTCTTTTTAAACAGAGCGCCGAACTCGTAATAAGTTCGGCGCTCTGTTTTTTATATGTAGAAGCTGTTCTATAATATTATTTTCTCCTAATCGCTCTGATAATCTCCCCACCAATGGCAATCAGTGAGGTGAACCCGATGATTTTGACCCATTGGATCATACTCAGTGGCGTGGTGCGAAATACAGACCCACCAAATTCAACGATCAGCACTTGGCCGATGCCGATCAGCAACAGCACAAAGAGAAACATACGGCTACTCCGAATATCGGCCAAGGCCCAATGACGTGATTCAAAACCTTTGGCATTGAACATATTCCAAAATTGAAGGAAAACGAAGGTCGAGAAGAAGATGGTCAGATGCTCCAAAGTGGGTTCACCGTCTGTCGCCTGCCAGTAGAATAACATGCCCAACAGCACCGCGACGAAGGTGATACCACAGGTCAAAATCGTGCGAATCATGGCTGGCGTGATGATAAATTCGGCACGCGAACGCGGTTTATCGCGCATCACATCGGGATTCGGTGGCAGTGAAGCCATCGCCATCGCGGCAAAAGTATCCATAATCAGATTCACCCATAGAATTTGTACCACGGTCAGCGGCAATTCTGTGCCAAAAATCGAACCGAAGAAAACCACGAGGATGGCCGCAAAATTGATGGTCAACTGAAAGAGCACAAAGCGTTGAATATTGCGGTAGAGTGAACGTCCCCACATCACCGCCGTAGCTATGGAGGAGAAAGAGTCGTCTAAAAGCGTAATGTCGCTGGCATCTTTGGCTACCGAAGTTCCTGTACCCATCGAGAGCCCTACATTGGCAAAATTCAGCGCCGGAGCATCATTGGTTCCATCGCCCGTCACAGCGACCACCTCACCCCGTTGTTGCAATAGCCGCACCAAACGTTGTTTATCCAATGGACGGGCACGTGACATGATTTTGAGATCCGACACCCGTTCCAGCAACACTTCATCGCTCAGAGCGGCAAAATCAACCCCAGTCATTCGGTTGCGCTCACCATCCACAGCATCGTCCCAAAGGCCAATTCGTCGTGCAATTTCACAAGCCGTTGCCGGTGTGTCTCCCGTAACAATCTTCACATCTATACCCGCTGACAAGCACCTGCCGACAGCTGCCGGCACATCTTCACGCACCGGATCGGAGATGGCCGCCACAGCAGCAAAATGCAGGCCACCTGCCGCCACAGCAGTTTCACAACTGTTGGCCGTGGTCTCTAAAAAAGCCACTCCCAAGGTGCGCATCGCCCTATTTTGAAAATCGGAAAGCAATGCGGAGACACGCTCACCGGCACCATCTTCGACACACATCGCCCGTACAATTTCGGGAGCTCCTTTGACACAAAGCAGTCGACGCTCAGCAACCCCACTATCAATGACTGTTGCCATATATTTACGTTCGGTGGAGAAGGTCAGCCGATCAACGATCGTTGCACCCTCGCGCAGACGCTCATAGTCTTCACCCTCCGCACGCAGATAGCTCAGCAATGCTCCCTCTGTCGGGTTGCCAATAGCGTGGCCCTCAGCATCTAAAAAAGCAGTGGAATTGAGCGCTATAAGTTCAGCCAACTGCTTCTTATCCAAAGATCCAAAGGGTACTAACTCCTGAACCTGCATTCGATTTTGGGTCAGTGTCCCAGTTTTATCCGTACAAATCACCGTCACCGCACCCATGGTCTCGCAAGCGTGCATCCGCCGCACTAAGTTGTTGGTTTTAAGCATCCTTCGCATAGACATCGCCAACGAAAGAGTGATACTCATTGGCAACCCTTCGGGAATAGCCATCACGATGATAGCCACCGAAATCATGAAGATATGCAACAGGGCCTTTGAAATCTCGATCCAGCCCTCATTCCAAACGCCACCCAACCAAAGCGTTTTAATAATCAATCCGATAAAAATAGCCACAGCAAGTGACATCCCGACCTTACCGATCATCTGCGATAGACGGGTTAATTGTCGGTTAAGCGGTGTTTGCTCACCACTTTCGATTGCCGATTGTTCCGTCACGCGACCCGTTTCAGTCTGATCACCCACCTTGTGAACAACAAAGACACCATAGCCATCCACAACCGTTGTTCCGCGTAGCACCTCATTCGAAGCATAGGTAGCCTCCGGATCAAAATGCGCCGCATTAATGGTCTTCTCCACCTCCGGTTCGCCGGTCAGTGTCGATTCATTTAAACTCAGCGAGACAGCCTCCTCCAAGATACCATCGGCGGGGATGGTCTCACCATTTTCAATGTAAACCCGATCGCCAACCACCACCTCACGGCGGGGAATCTCACAGATCGCCCCCTCACGCAAGACCTTGACCGCAACATCATCATTCACCTGATTCAACCGCCGAAAGCGCCGCATAGCGTCCCACTCAAAGAGAAAGCCCACGCAGGTGGCCAAAATCACAGCACAGATAATACCAATCGTCTCGGTGAAATCATAGCCATCAAAACAGGCGACCACCAGTGACAACAAGGCGGCCAGCAACAGAATACGAATAATCGGATCTTGGAATTTCTCCAAAAAAAGTCGCCAAACCGAGTCGTCTTTAGGTGGCGTGATGATATTCTCCCCGTAAAGGCGGCGGCTTTCGGCTACCTCTTCGCGAGTAAGGCCTTTGGGTGTTGGTGTCATAAAAGTCGTATTATATTATCTGAAAGTGAATTGTCGTGTGGAAGCATCCAGTCGTATGGCAATAAAGAGCAAGACCGTAAAGGCCAGCAGGGAAGAGCCTCCATAACTCATAAACGGCAGCGGAATGCCCATCACAGGCATCAAGCCAATGGTCATGCCAATATTGACCAAAATATGGAAGAGCAGTATCGCCGCCACGCAATAGCAATAGATACGGCCAAAGGGCTCTTCTTGGCGCTCCCCCATGCGAATCAGGCGGAAGATCAGTAGGCAATAGAGGGTCAGCAACACAAGAGCGCCCACAAATCCCCACTCCTCACCCACCGTACAGAAGATGAAGTCGGTATGTTTCTCCGGTACAAATCCATATTTGATCTGCGTGCCCTGAAGAAATCCTTTGCCCAAAATACCTCCTGAACCGATGGCTATCTTGGATTGATTGACATTAAAATCAGTGCCCAAAGGATCGCTCATCACCCCCAAGAAGCTCAAGATACGATCCCGCTGATGCGCCTTGAGGATAGAATTGAAAATATAGTCGGTAGTCGGTAAAAAGATCATCGTGGCAAGGAAGAGACAGACGGTGATTAGAATATTTTCCAACCGTGCACGGAAAGCATAGATGATGACAACAATCAGCGACAGCAGTGTGGTTATCAGCAAACAACGATAGATATCCATTGCCCCGGGGAACAAAATCCACAGGATGCCATAAAGTAGCAGGGTAGAGAAAGCCAAGACAGATAGGTAGATTATCCGTGAGCGCCACTGCCTATTCATCATCATCTCCGAAACAGTACAAACCAAGATCAGCAACACCAATAGCGTCATCGGTGTAAGTAAAAAGGAGATGATAAAGAGCATGGCAATCAATAAAATCGGAATGCAAAGCCACTTATTCAGCCCTTCGCGATAAAGCACAAAGAGGAACGCCCCCAAGACAATACCTGATCCGGTATCGTTTTGTAAAATAATAATGAAAAGCGGGACGCAGAGTAGAAAGCCCACCTTGACCAAATCGCCCACACGGGTGATGGAAAAAGAGTATTCGCTCATCAATCGAGCCAATGCCAAGGCGATGGCAATCTTGACCACCTCAACAGGTTGCCAGCGCATTGACCCAAATTCAAACCATGCTTTAGCACCATTGACTTCTCGTCCAAAAAGCAGGACAGCGATGAGCAACACGATACCTATACCATAGAAAATATAGGCCCATTTATGGTAAATACTGGCATCCAGTAGCAACACCAACACCCCAAACATCCACGCAATACCCACCCAGAGGATCTGCTTCATATAATAGTTTTCCAGCGAGAAGGTGGCGGCCACAGACTCTTCAATGGTCGCCGAGGTGATACAGAAACACCCGAAAATAACGATGAGTAGGTAGTATAACACCGCCCACTTATCCACACCATAGAATAGATCTCGCTGATTACTTGGCATAAATCGGATAGTTAATTTGCATTTGTTTCACACGTTCAACCATATCGGGACGTTTAATGGTGTCGGTCAAATAAAACTCCTCCAATAGACTGGCGATAGGCAAGGCAATGGTTGCCCCAAAACCACCATTTTCCACATAGACCGAAATGGCAATACGGGGGTTGTCTTTGGGGGCAAACGAGAGAAAGGTCGAGTGGTCGCGGCCATGCGGATTTTGCGCAGTGCCGGTTTTGCCACACACCTCCAACCCGGGCAGGAAAGCGGTACGCGAAGTACCTGCCACATTGACACCCTGCCACATACCATCTACAATCGGATCAAAATATTTGGCATCCACCTTGGTGTAACATTTCTGATAAAAACGGTGGTCAATCGAATCTTGACCCTCCACCTTTTTAACAATATGGGGAATATAGTAGTATCCACGGTTGGCCACAATGGCGGCTAAATTGGCCATCTGCAAAGGAGTACAACCCAATTCACCCTGACCGATAGCGAGAGAAATCACGGTCACCGAGTTCCAAGAACCACGATAACGGCGATTATAGAAGTCGCAATTAGGGACATAGCCATCGCCCTCTCCGCGAAAGTCAGAGTCCAATTTACGCCCGAAGCCGAAACTATTGACATAGTCACCCCAAACATCGAAACCCTTCTTGACACTGTCGTAGTGGTTATTATCTAAAATATCCCGAAGCACATAGCAAAAATAGGCATTACAAGAGTTCGCCACTGCCTCCCGCAGATCCAACGGCGAAGCATGGTTATGACAACCCACGTGCAAACTCCCCACTTGGTAGCCTTGGTGGCACGGGTAACGGCTGCCGGGGGTCAGCACACCCTCTTGCAACCCGATCAGTCCCTGCACCAATTTAAAGGTCGATCCGGGAGGATATTTGGCACTCACAGCGCGGTTGAAAAGTGGCCGCTGTTTATTGGCCAGCATCTTCATATAGTGGTTGCCACGCTGATTACCAACCAACTCGTCGGGATCATAGGTGGGAGAAGAGACCATCATCAGGATTTCACCCGTCGAGGGTTCGATGGCCACAGCTGCCCCGACCTTACCGGCCAAGAGCTCCTCGCCAAATTTTTGCAACCGAGCATCAATGGTACAGACAATATATTTTCCCGGAACAGGAATCGTATCCATTTTGCCATTCAAATAAGAACCTTTGATCGCTCCATAGGTATCTATCTCTGTCAATTTCACACCTTTTTCACCCCGCAACACCTCTTCGTAGGCTGACTCCACACCACTCATACCGACATAATCACCCGCACGATAGGTCGCCCCATAGCGCTTCAGCTGATCGGCATTAATCTCCCCCACATAGCCCAAAAGATTACCGCCCACCTTGCGCGGATACTCCCGCACAGTACGATAGATCATGTAAAAACCTTTGAAATTACACTCGTCAAAACGAAGCTTTGCCTCCTTGAGGATAAAGTTGCTGATCAGCCGCGGGGCACGGGGCGAAACCCGCGCATTGGTCAATTCTCGAACCAGCTTCTCCTTGGGAAGGCCCACCACATTACAAAGACTCATCGTATCGAAGCCCTTCTTATCCATCTCCCGCCAGATAACCATCAGATCATAACACTCCTTACTCTTGACCAAAAATTCACCGTTGCGGTCATAAACCTCACCACGAGGAGGATATTGCACAATATGACGCAGGGCATTACCCTTCGCCATCTCTTTGTATTTGGAATCCCACACCTGAAGGGTGAAAAGTCGAATGCCGATCATCACAAAGACAATCAGCACCACAATTTGCAAGGTGCGCATACGCGCAAAACCATCGTTGCCACTACTCATTCCCGAAGCAAGCGTTTAGAGACAAAAAGTCGCGAAGCCAAGACGATGAAGACAACCGTCACCACACTACTGATCAATAGACGCAGAAGAACAGCCCCAAACTGAGCGAACGAGAGCGCCTCCAGCAGGAAGAAAGTAGCGTGATTCAAGACCACAAAGAAGATTACATAGCGAAGAAACACACCCCCACGCAACCGTTGCTCCGAAGGGATTCCCCCTTCTCGCACCGATTCTTTGCCACAGGAGAGGTTGAGAACCGCCCGACGAGAGAAGGCCGAGAAGAGTGCCACCGCCGTATTCAGTCCCGCAATGCCCATCGTCCAATCCATCACCACGCCCATCAGCAGCCCTGCCAATAGCAGCACCACAGCAGGCGTTTCAATGGGCAACAGCACCAAAAAGGTGATATAGACCAACGGGCTCATATAGACGCTGATAAATAGATTGTTAAACAGAAAAATCTGAAACAGCACCGAAACGGCAAACAATACGAGGTAGGAGGGTATACGATCCATTACTGATAGCGGTTTTTAATTTGATTCTCCAACCTTTGGATCTCTTTCAAGTCCCGATTGCGCACCAAAATAACATCACCCAAAGCGGTCATATCGGCAGCCAAACGCACCACCACGTCATAGGCAGTTTTGGTCTGATCTAAGGTGAAACTTTCAACCGTACCGATCAACACATCGGCAGGGAAGAAACTCGAAAATCCAGTGGAGACAATTTCATCGCCTTTGTGAATATTGGCATATTTAGAGATCTCTCGCATCTCCACATAATGGCGATCTGAGCCCGTCCAAAAGATAGAGCCTGAGTAATCGGCATCGGCCTCCGCCGTTAACTTGCCACTGGCACGAAATTCGGTATTGAGGATAGAGACAGCCACCGCATAGTGCTGTGAAGCATAGAGCACATAGCCCGCCATCGCCCCATCAGACGAAAGAACGGCCATGCTGTCGGCAACGCCATCGGCCTTGCCTCGATTGAGAACGATATAATTACGGCTTTTATTGATTTGGTTGGAGACGACTTTCGCCGTTGAAAATTGGAATTGGCTCGAATCTACACCCGTCAAATAGGAGTCCAATCGCTCTTGGATTTCGGCAGAACGGTAGCGAAGAAGCTCTTTCTCAAGCCGAATGACCTGTGCCGTCAGTTGATCGTTTTCACGACCCAAATAGCAGAAATGGCGCATCCGTTCTAACACGCTGTATGTCCCACCGATCACCTGATTGGAACGCGTCAACAAACGCGCTTGGGTGTAGGTGGTTGAGTGTGCGTAATAACTCAATGCGATGATCTCCAATAGGATGAAAAGCACCACAACATAGATGCTGCGTATGAACTCCAATAACTTGTGCACGGTATCTTCGCCTATTTAAGCAGTTTCTAAAAAAAGTGGACTAAAAAGCCCACTATTTAGAAGCTGTTTTGAATGATGAATTGCATTCAAAACAGCTTCTTATTACTTCATCAGGAAGGAGAATCGACTGATATTCTTCAACGCGATGCCCGTACCACGCGCCACCGCCCGCAGAGGATCTTCGGCTACATGGAAAGGAATACCCGTTTTTTCGGTCAAACGTCTGTCTAAGCCCTTGATTAAGGCTCCACCACCGGCCAAATAGATGCCATTTTTTACAATATCGGCATACAACTCCGGAGGCATAGATTCCAAAACCTTCATCAATGCTAAATCCAACTTCACCAACGATTTTTCTAAGGCATAAGCGATCTCATTATAACTCAGCGAGACCGATTGCGGCAAGAAAGTCAACATATTGGGGCCTGTAACCACAAACTCTTCGGGTCCATCCTCCAATTCGGGCATAGCAGCACCAATCGAACACTTGATTGCCTCAGCCGTCCGCTCTCCGATACGGATATTGTGCTGCATACGGACGTAATTCTGAATGTCAGCCGTGAAGACATCTCCGGCCACATTGATCGACTCCGAGCAGACAATACCGCCCAAAGAGATACAAGCCATCTCGGTAGTACCACCACCGATGTCAATCACCATATTGCCTTCCGGTGCCTCCACATCAAGCCCAGCACCCAAAGCCGCAGCCATAGGTTCATAGATCATGTAGACCTCACGCCCCCCTGTGTGCTCGGCAGAATCCCGCACCGCACGAATCTCGACATTGGTCGAACCCGAAGGGATGCAGATCACCATGCGTAATGAAGGAGAGAAGAGGCTTCCTGAAGTTTTAACCTTCTTGATCATGCCACGCAGCATCAACTCCGTGGCGTTAAAATCGGCAATAACGCCATCTTTTAAGGGGCGAATTGTCTTGATATTTGGATTTGTTTTCTCGTGCATTTGGCGTGCCTGCTGACCAATGGCCACCAATTTGCCGGAATGGACATCTAATGCCACGATGGACGGTTCGTCAACCACCACCTTGTCATTATAAATAATCAGGGTATTTGCGGTTCCTAAGTCAATCGCCAATTCCTGAGTTAATGAAAAAAGTCCCATAATAAGTATCTGTTTGTCTTTATAACAGGTTAATAATCATATGTATTAAATATCTTATGAGCGTTTTACAAAAATCGAATCAAAGATTACACACGATATGATCTACAAAGGTAGTGAAAAAGGTATGAACATTTTGCATTTTTATCGAGTTTTTTATTTACTTTTGTATAATAAACCATGAAGAGAATAATTATGGAATACAAAATAAAACAAGGAGCCAAGTGTGCTGTAATTGGCTACGGAAGTTGGGCCACGGCCATCGTCAAAGTGTTGACAGAAAATGATGCCGCCGTAGGCTGGTACATCCGCAATCCAGAGGTCTTAGAGGGGCTGAAAAACGAGGGTCGCAACCCACGTTATCTGAGCGACACCGAATTTGACACCGCTCGCATTCGCCCCTCCAACGATCTCAATCAGGTCATCGCTGACGCTGACATCATTATTTTGGCCACCCCCTCAGCTTATCTGAAGTGCTTCCTTGAACCACTCACCACGCCACTTACCGACAAATTTATTGTCTCGGCCATCAAGGGCATTATTCCCGACGACTACCAAACTGTTGTAGAGTATATCTGCAAGCGTTATACACTCTCTCTGGATCAGATTGGCATCATCACAGGCCCTTCGCATGCCGAAGAGGTGGCTTTAGAGCGTCTCTCCTACCTCACGGTGGTCTGTGCCGACTTGGATAACGCCCGTCTGTTGGGCGAAAAGATTGCAACCCCTTACATCAAACTCTCCTACTCCACCGACCTCTATGGCATCGAATATGCCACGGTATTGAAAAATATCTACGCCTTAGCCGTGGGTTTGGCAGTTGGTTTAGGTTACGGCGACAACTTCTTGGCGGTGTTGATTTCCAACAGTGCCATGGAGATGAACCGTTTCCTCAAGGAGAGTGGGCCGGAGGAGTATGACACCCGCGCTTCAGCCTATTTGGGGGATCTGTTGGTCACCTGCTACTCCGTGTATAGCCGCAACCGCCGGTTGGGTTTACTCATCGGCCATGGTTGCACTGTCAAGTCGGCGCTCAACGAGATGACGATGGTGGCCGAAGGTTATTTTGCCGCCGACTGCATTCGTCATATCAACCGCACCCACCAAGTAGATATGCCCATCGCCGAGATGGTCTACGAAGTCCTTTACAAAAAAGCTATCGCACGGAAGGCCATGAATACTTTGACCTCAAAATTAATATAGTCTATGGATACGATCAAGCTGGATTTTTCAAAATCGGGCGTTGTAATCTCGCCGGAACAGAAGCGCCAAGCGCTTGCCGCCAATACGCTTCTTCATAATCGACAAGGCGCTGGCAGTGATTTTTTGGGATGGGTGAATCTTCCCTCCTTGATCTCCAGTGAGACCATCGCCGCCATCACCAATCAAGCTACCCGTCTACGCGCAAAGGCCGATGTAATCATCTGCATTGGTATCGGAGGCTCTTACTTGGGGGCGAAGGCGGTGATCGAATCACTGTGCAACCCCTTCCAGACGCTTCAGCAACGACCAACTCATCCCACGATCCTCTTTGCGGGGCAAAATCTCTCTGAAGATTATATCTACGAGCTGCTTGATGCACTCCAAGGGCACGATTTTGCCACCCTTGTCATCTCAAAATCAGGTACAACCACCGAGCCGGCGATCGCTTTTCGGCTCATCAAGGCAGCTCTGGAAAAACGCTATGGCAAAGTCGAGGCGGCCACCCGAATTGTTGCCATCACCGATCAATCCCGTGGAGCGCTCAAGACCTTGGCCGACAAAGAAGGCTACCCCACTTTTGTGATTCCTGATGATGTAGGAGGCCGTTATTCAGTCCTAACACCCGTCGGATTGTTGCCTTTAGCGACAGCTGGCATCGACATTACGGCCCTGATTCGCGGAGCACAAAGTATGGAAGAAGCTACCGCTGAAGGGATTCCTTTTGAACAGAACCCCGCCGCCATCTACGCCGCTACACGTCACGCACTCTACCTCAGTGGCAAGAAAATCGAAATATTAGCCTCCTATGAGCCTGCACTACACGATATTGCCGAGTGGTGGAAGCAGCTCTATGGTGAGAGCGAGGGGAAGGAGAACAAAGGCCTCTTTCCTGCCAGCGTCACGCTTACAGCCGACCTTCACTCGATGGGGCAATATATTCAAGAAGGTGAACGCACCCTTTTTGAGACCGTCATCTCGGTGTGTCAATCCACCCATGAGGTGCGGATCGACACCGACAGAGAAAATCTCGATGGACTGAACTTCCTTGCGGGAAAACGTCTATCTGAAATCAACAAAATGGCCGAATTGGGTGTTCAATTAGCTCATACAGATGGGGGCGTTCCCAATCTACGCATCGAAATTCCAAAGCTCGATGCCTTTACCATTGGCGCACTGCTCTATTTCTTTGAAAAAGCATGCGGAATAAGTGGCTATTTATTAGGCGTCAACCCCTTCGATCAACCCGGGGTGGAGGAGTACAAGAAGAACATGTTTGCTCTTTTAGACAAACCGGGGTACGAAGAGGCCTCCAAGAAGATCAAATCACGCCTCTAAGAAGCCATTAGACAAGATTAATAAGAGTCGCCCCTCCTATCTTTGCGAGGGGCGACTCTCTTCTATCTTTCCACTTTCCATCTATCCCTTTTTGCGGACGATTCGGACTGTGGCTTGGGTGGCTTGGCGAATAAAAACCTGTGGGGTAATGGCATAACGGCGAATGAGTTCGTCGTTGTAACCGCGAATGGTCAGAAGCTCCATATCCTCCACCTTCATCACATCGAAACCCTCCTCGCGCATCGTGCTGATGGCCTCGTCCAGATGCCACGAATTGTCCACACAAAGGCTGAGGTTGATGGCCGAATTATGGATAAGATTGGTCTTGATGCGGAATCGGTCTAAAAGCGCGAAGATTGTGCCGAACATCTCCTCCAGCACAAACGAAAAGTCGCGCGAGCGAATGGTGAGCAACACTTGGTCTTTTTTCAAAATCAAGATTGGCACCTCTACCGGAGCAGAAGCTCCACGGATAACGGTGCCCGGCTTGCGCTTGTCACCAAAAGGACGTACATAGAGCGGAATATTCTTATTTTGAAGGGGTTTAATCGTCTTGGGATGGATGATTTGCGCCCCACTATAAGCCAATTCTATGGTGTCCAAATAGTTCAATTCAGCAATTTGGGTGGCATCAGGAAAGATCTTTGGATCGGCATTTAGAATGCCGTCCACGTCCTTCCACACGGACATGGATTCGGCATCTAAAATGTTGGCCACCACGGCAGCGGAGTAGTCAGACCCCTCTCGTCCGAGGGTCGTGGTCGTGCCATCGGGAGCACCTCCGATGAAGCCTTGCCCGATAAAAATAGTCTCCTTGGGCACATCTATCGCATGGCGCAACAGTGGCGAGGAGGCCTCCAAGTCGACACTGGCATCTTTATGGCGCTGTTCGGTGATCAAACAACGGCGCATATCAATCCATCGGTTGGTGACCTTCACGGTGTTGAGATACTCCGAGATGATGGTCGTGGAGAGCAGTTCCCCCACCGCCACAATGGCATCGTACCACAGTTCGGCATCTGCCGGCAGGTAATTTGTAGTTGCTATAATTCGTTCTAAATCAGCGAAGAGCGCCTCAACAGAGGGCAACGATGTTGGCCGCCGCCAAAGGTCGTCGATGATCGCTTGGTGAGCCGTGCGCAGGTCATTAATGTGTTGCATAGAAAATGCCTGATCCCCGCGTTGCAACCCTTCGAAGACCTTCTCCAACGCATTGGTGGTCTTGCCCATCGCCGAGACGATGATGAAAAGATGTTGCTCACCACCGATAATTTTTCGGAGGTTGCGGACACCATCGGCATTCTTAACCGAAGCACCGCCGAATTTATAGACTTTCACACGCCCGTTATTTTATCGGTTTATAGGTCGTATTGGTATTCGCAAAGAGGAAGGAATAGGTATCAGCGGCCTCTTCGATTCTTTTGGTTGTCGGCTTTCCAGCACCGTGCCCCGCTTTGGAGTCGATGCGAATCAATATAGGTGCTTCACCTGCTTGGCAATGTTGCATCTGTGCGGCAAATTTGAATGAGTGTGCCGGAACAACACGGTCATCGTGATCGGCGGTGGTGATGAGTGTTGCCGGATACTTCGCGCCCTCCTTGATGTTGTGTAGGGGTGAGTACTTATAGATATACTTAAACTGCTCCTCATTATCGCTGGTGCCATATTCGACCGCCCAACCCCAACCGATGGTGAATTTGTGGTAGCGAAGCATGTCCATCACACCCACAGCGGGCAGGCAGACTGCAAATAGATCAGGACGTTGCACCTCGCACGCACCGACCAAGAGGCCACCGTTTGAACCGCCGGCGATGGCAAGTTTCTCCGAAGAGGTGTATTTGTTGGCGATCAACCATTCGGCAGCTCCGATGAAGTCATCGAAGACGTTTTGTTTTGCATCAAGCATACCGCCTTTGTGCCAAGACTCTCCGTACTCGGACCCACCGCGCAGGTTGGTATAGCAATAGACACCGCCCTGTTCAACAAAGAGGATGGCTGAGGGATTGAATCCGGGAGTGAGGTTGATCTGGAAGCCACCATAACCATAGAGGTAACAGGTATTCTTCCCATTGAGTTTCATATCCTTACGATGGACGATAAACATCGAAATCTCTGTGCCATCTTTGCTGGGATAGAAAACTTGGTCGGTCACAAAGAGCTCAGGATCGAAATTGACTTTTGGGGTTTTATAAAGCGTTGACTCACCCGTTTTTAGATCGTAATGGTAACTGGTTGGTGGCGTGGTGAAGTTGGAGAAGGAGTAGTAGGTCTCTGTGTCCTCCTCTTTGCCATCAAAACCACCGATTGTGCCGATGGCTGGAAGCACGATTTCGTGTAACAACTGACCATTGAAATCATATTGGTAGGCTTTGCTCTGTGCCTTTTCCAAATAGGTTATGATGAGTGTTCCGCCCACAGAAGAGACCCCTTCAAGCAGATTCTTGGTCTCTGGAATTACAACCGTATTTTCGCTGGTATTTAACAGGTTAACCTTGCGGACAGCGTGATTGGCGGCCTCTTTGTTGGTTGTGTAATAGAGGTAATTATCTTTGCATTCAAATAAGCTGTAATCATAATCAAAGCCTTTGAGCAGCACTTGGAAGGGTGCTTTTGCTTCGGTGGCACGGCGATAGAGAATTTCTGCGCCCGAAGTTCCATCAGAGACCATAATAAAGAGCCAACCACCCTTTTCCCACGCTTGGAAGTAACGCAGTGGATGGGTCGGATCTTCAAAAATCAGACGGTCGGCCGATTGTGCATCACCGAGTTTGTGGTAGTAGATCTTCTGAAATTGGTTCTGTGCCGAGAAGACATTTTTGGTAGGCGCATCGTAAGCGCTATAATAGAATCCTTTGGAATCGGGAGCCCACGAGGCACCTGAATTTTTCACCCAATTAATCTTGTCGGCTGTGAGCTGACCTGTGGCGACATCCATCACCCGAATCTCCACCCAGTCTGAACCGGAAGCTGACGCGGCATAGGCCATCAAGCGATCATCTTTGGAGAAGGCCGTGGAGACAAGCGCTACCGTGCCATCCTCAGAGAGCTTGTTGGGATCGAGGAAAACGGTTGGATCACCACCCGCTACCGGTACACGGTAGAGAATGGATTGATTTTGCAGTCCATCGTTATAGTAGTAATAATTGTAGTCCCCGTGCTTGGCGGGGGCACTCTCTTTGGGATAGTCCCACAACTCCGTCAGGCGCTCCTTGATCGCATTTCTGAAAGGTATCTGCTCCAAATAATTTTGCGTCACTGCATTTTCAGCGGTGACCCAAGCAGCTGTTTCAGCTGAATTATCATCTTCGAGCCAGCGATAAGGATCGGGCACTTGTGTCCCAAAATAGTCATCCACAACCTCACTACGAGGAGCATCTGGATATGGCATGTGTTTGATTTTTAGTGTGTTATCACAACTCATAAACGTAAAGGCGGCGAGGCCTGCTGTCGCAACTGTAAAGAGGGTTCTATTCATCGCTATTGGGTTTAATTAGTTTCTTAGACAAAGGTATGAAAAAGTTGCGTACATTCGATCGGCAGACGAAAGATTTTCCCTACCTTTGATCCATAGAAACTGTTTTGAATTATGTACGACAACCAAAAAATAATCATCGAGCAAATCTGGGAGAATCGAGACTTGCTGACCCAACCACAATCACAAGAGGCCATCCGGACGGTCATTGAAGCCGTTGATAAAGGGTTGCTACGCACCGCTGAACCTATTGATTTAGAGCGAAGTGAATGGCAGGTCAATGGATGGGTAAAAAAAGCAGTTATTCTCTATTTTGCCATTCAGCCGATGCACACCATGCGCGGAGGTGAATTGGAGTGGTACGACAAGATGGAGCTCAAACATGACTACGAAAAATTGGGCGTGCGCGTTGTACCCCATGCGGTGGCGCGTTATGGTGCTTATATTGCTCAGGGGGCAATCTTAATGCCCTCGTTTGTCAACATCGGAGCTTATGTTGATAGCGGCACGATGGTAGATACGTGGGCAACGGTAGGTTCTTGCGCACAAATTGGTCGCCATGTGCATCTTTCGGGGGGCGTGGGTATTGGTGGCGTACTTGAACCGGTGCAGGCCGCGCCTGTCATTATCGAGGACAACTGCTTCATCGGATCACGTGCGATTGTGGTAGAGGGGGCTCATGTCTGCCGCGAATCGGTGTTAGGATCTAATGTGGTGATCACCGGCTCTACCCATATTATTGATGTGACGGGGGAGAATCCGGTGGAGTATCGCGGTTATGTGCCTGCTCGCTCAGTGGTTATTCCGGGTAGTTATGCCAAAAAATTTCCCGCGGGCGAATATAGCGTCTCTTGTGCGCTGATTATTGGCCAACGGAAAGAATCAACCGACAAAAAGACTTCGCTGAACGAGGCTCTGCGCGACTTCGGCGTGGCAGAATAATAAGCATCTTTATGTTTTACTTTTTTGAAGAGACAACCTCTACCAACGACGATGCCCGTGATGCAAAATACCACCACGGGGATCTGATCCGTGCCGAAAGGCAGACAGCAGGGCGGGGACAACGAGGCCATGTATGGGAGAGCGAGGCGGGGTGTAACCTGCTCTTTTCCGTTGTCTTAGAGCCTACTTTTTTGCCCGTCAATGAACAATTCCTACTCTCCGAGGCGGTGGCTTTGGCTTTGACCGATATGTTGGCCAAGTATCAACTGCCTGCACAAATTAAGTGGACCAATGACATCTATATTCAGGGACGCAAGGTGGTTGGCATTCTTATTGAGCACAACCTCTCTGGAGCAACGCTTTCTCGGACGATTGTGGGCGTTGGAATCAACGTGAACCAACTGCTCTTTGACCCTGCACTACCCAATCCAACCTCCATGCGGAGGGTTGCTTTGCGAGAGTTTGATCGGGATGAAGTGCTCGGTAGCTTTTACGACTCCTTGATGAATCGCTACGCTCAGTTGGAGCGTGGGGATAAAGCCCAACTTCAAATGGATTATGCCGATCGTATGTACCGGCGGAATGAGAAGCACCTCTTTCGCTCGCCCGAAGGGCAAGAATTTGTGGCCACAATTAGGGGCGTAAGGCCATCCGGAGAGTTACTTTTAGCACACGAAAACGGGGTACTAAAAGCCTATCTCTTTAAAGAGGTCGAATTTGTGTTGCACGATAATTTTTGAAATGCTCAGAAACTGTTTGAATTTGTTAAAAAATAGGCGAAAATCTTGCTGTTACAAAAATAACACTTATCTTTGCGTTGCTATAAATGAAGTTTAAATCAATCAAAATAGAGAGAAATGAATGTACCTGCTAATTTAAAGTATTCCAGCGACCACGAATGGTGTCGTGTGGAGGGAGATGTGGCCTATATAGGCATTACCGACTTTGCCCAAAGTCAACTTGGTGATATCGTCTTTGTAGACGTGCCAACAGTTGGTGAGAGCCTCGCCGCGGGTGAGGTTTTTGGAACAATCGAAGCGGTGAAGACCGTCAGCGATGCTATCATGCCCTTGAGTGGAGAGATCCTTGAGTTCAATAGCGCGGTAGATGCCGATCCAGCTATTGTCAACAAAGAAGCTTACGGTGAAGGCTGGTTGATCAAAGTAAAATTGACGACACCCGCTGAATATGATGCGCTGCTGAGTGCTGCAAAATATAGTGAATTGATCGGTTAATACAAATAGATAAAATCATGTCAAAAGTTACAGTTGTAGGTGCAGGTGCCGTAGGTGCTACTTGTGCTAACGTAATGGCTTGCCGCGAAGTTGCAAGCGAAGTTGTCCTGATCGACATCAAAGAGGGTTTAGCTGAGGGTAAGATGTTGGATATGTACCAAACATCCACCTCAATGGACTTTGATACCAAATTAGTCGGTGTCACCAATGACTACAAACAAACAGCTAATTCAGATGTTGTTGTGATCACATCGGGTATTCCTCGTAAGCCAGGAATGACGCGCGAAGAGCTGATTGGCACCAACGCCAACATCATGAAGGGTGTAATTACCAACGTAATCAAATACTCTCCTCGTGCCATTATCATCGTGGTTGCTAACCCGATGGATACCTTGACATACTTAGCACTTAAATCCACTGGTCTCCCGAAAAACCGTATTATCGGTATGGGTGGTGCGTTGGACTCTTGCCGCTTCAAATGCTATTTGGCAAAGGCTACCGGTGCTAACATCAACAATGTAGACGGTATGGTAATCGGCGGTCATGGTGATACCACGATGATTCCGTTGCTCTCCAAGGCTTCGATTAACGGCGTTCCTGTTGCACAGTTCGCTTCGAAAAAGAAATTGCAGGAGGCTGTTGCTAACACGATGGTCGGCGGTGCTACTTTGACCAAACTGATCGGTACTTCGGCTTGGTATGCTCCCGGAGCTGCTGCTTCGATGATGGTTGAGTCGATCCTCAACGATCAAAAGAAGATCATTCCTTGCTGCTGCTACCTCGATGGGGAGTACGGTCAGAGTGATATTTGCATCGGCGTTCCTGCCGTGATTGGCCGCAAGGGTATCGAGAAGATCGTGAAGCTTGAGCTGACCAAAGAGGAGGCAGCAATGTTTGCTCAATCGGCTGATGCCGTTCGCAAGACCAATGCCGTATTGAAAGAGATTAAGGCGTTGTAATTTCAGCCAACTCAAGTGCGCCACAAGTGCACGGTAAATAATTAGAACCAGCCGCTGAAAATTCCAGCGGCTGGTTCTGTTTTTGCGAAGGCTATTATGACCAAGAAGACTCCACTGTCTCTGTGAGGGGATAAAAAAGTCCGAAGCCTTTTCTTTTGGCTTCGGACTTAAAAAAACTGAATACGAAAAATTAGGCCTCCTCTTCGTCTGCCTCTTTCATGTTGTGATAGACGTTCACCACATCCTCATCCTCTTCCAGACGGTCGACTAACTTGGCAATCGACTCTTGACCCTCGGCATCCAACTCCTTGGTGTCGTTGGGGATATAGGCTGACTCACCAGAAACGAGTTCGTAGTGGTTATCATCAATCCATTTTTGGATGGCACCAAAGGATTCGTAAGGTGCTTCAACAGTGATCGTGGTTTCGTCTTCGGGTGCAAATTCATCGACACCCAAATCAATCATCTCCAACTCCATCATCTCGCGATCTACCTCGACAGGTGCATGGAAGCTGAAAATACATTTATGGTTAAACATAAAGGCTACACTGCTGGAGTTGCCCAAAGTACCGCCACAGCGGTTGAAGCACATCCGCACATTGGCCACAGTGCGATTGGTGTTGTCGGTCGCAGTCTCTACAAGAAAGGCGATACCGTGAGCACCGTATCCCTCATAAACAAACTCTTTGTAGTCGGCTGCATCCTTCTCTGTGGCGCGCTTGATGGCACGTTCCACATTCTCCTTGGGCATATTCTCTGCCTTGGAGTTTTGAATCAATACCCGTAAACGCACATTGGCGGAGGGATCAGGGCCACCCGCTTTGACGGCAATTTCGATCTCTTTGCCAATTTTGGTGAAGACGCGTGCCATATGGCCCCAGCGCTTCAGTTTCCTTGCCTTCCGGTACTCAAAAGCTCTTCCCATGGTGAGTTATCTTTTATTGTTATTTTCTTTTGTGGCACAAAGGTATAAAACAATTCATTAAAGTCAATATCCACCTCTTAATTATTTCACCGTTGGCACTCCCGCTGTTCGTGAAAAAAGCGTATATTTGTACCATTATAATAGATGAGAGATAGGATGGATGATAAATTGATCTTTTTGACCAACGATGACGGTTACAATTCAAGAGGAATGCAGGCAGCAATTCAAGTCGCACGTCAATTTGGCCGTGTGGTTGTGGTTGCGCCCGAAGAGCCACAAAGTGGCATGAGTCATGCTTTTACGATGTATAAACCGCTTCATTTGCGGAAAATTTCCGAGACCGATCAGGTGACGATCTATGCACTTTCGGGCACACCGGTCGATTGCGTGAAGATGGCTTTTGACCATCTGTTGGTGGGGCAAAAGGTTGATTTGGTGATCTCAGGGATTAATCATGGTTCTAATTCTGCGGTCAACATTCTCTATTCGGGGACAATGGCCGCGGCTGTCGAGGGCAGTTTTTACCACTGTCTTTCGGTGGGTCTCTCTTTGGATGATCACATGGAAAGCGCTGATTTTGAAGCTTCTATTTACTATGGAGAGCGGATTATTCGCGAAGTTTTGGCATCGGGGGCGGAGTTGCCGTTGTGTTTGAATGTCAATATTCCTGCTGTCAAAAAAGAACAAATTCGCGGGATGCGCATCTGTCGCCAAGCCTCAGGCTTTTGGCGGGAGGATTTTTCGCGACGGGAAGATCCGCGTGGGAAAGAGTATTTTTGGTTGATGGGTGCTTTTGTCAACCAAGAGCCGGAGGCCGAAGATACCGATGAATGGGCGTTGCGCCATGATTATGTGGCTATTGTTCCGGTGCAGGTGGACTTGACCGCTTACGCCCGCATGAAAGAGTTGGATGCCATTATTCACTAAGAAGCCTCGGAAATTGCTATAAAATAATTTCGTTGACAAATTTAAATATGGATGCCTTATGTTGCTGAAAATTTTACTTATCATCGCGATCCTGATTCAGGTCGTGGCCACGGTCTTTGCGCTTCGGTTGGTGCGCACGACCAAGTATAATTCGGTGTGGATTCTGTTTATTGTCGGATTCAGTCTGCTTTCGGTGGAACGTGTCATCCAGTTGATCTGGGCCTCCGGTCAGGATCTACCGCGGGAACTCTTCGTTTGGACGGGCTTTATCATTTCGATCGCTCTTTCGATCGGGGTGATGTATGCCCATAAGCTCTTTAAATATATTGATCGGCTGAATCATCAGCGACAACTGATGAATAAGCGGATTCTCACCGCTGTCCTGCGGACGGAGGAGAAGTCGCGTTCCCGCTTTGCCAAGGATCTGCACGATGGCTTAGGGCCTCTGCTCTCCTCGGCCAAGATGTCGCTGACCGCCATCGCCAAAGAACAGCCTTCAGGCGAACAACGCGAATTAGTTGACAATACAGCCTATGTGATTGATGAGGCGATCCGCTCTCTGCGCGAAATATCGAATAACCTCTCACCCCAAGTACTCAATGACTTCGGTTTAGCCCGTGGTATTCAGAATTTCATCAACAAGAGTGCCTCCATCCATAATGTCAAAATCCGCTTCACCACCAATCTGCGGGCGGAGCGTTATGATACCGATGTGGAGGTGATCTTCTACCGCGTGATCTGCGAGTTGATCAACAATTCACTCAAGCATTCCGGTTGCAGTGAGATCAATCTTTCACTGTCACAAAGTGGCGCTGATCTGCTGCTTGATTATTCGGATAATGGTCGCGGATTCAACCCCAAAGCGATGATGGATTGCGGGATGGGGCTCTCAAACATTGCTTCGCGAATTAATTCACTGAATGGTATCTTTAAGATCTCCAGTAATAAAGGCAAGGGGATGCAGACCTCGGTGCGTGTCCACACAAAGGAGGAGACTCCACAGCATCCATGAAACAGCGGCGCATTGTTTTAGTCGATGACCACACCCTTTTCCGCCATGGGATGCAGGGCTTGCTGGATCGTATGCCGGGCTATCAGGTGGTAGCGGAGGCCGCGGATGGGGAGGAGTTTTTAACCCTTCTGCCGACCTTGGAGGCTGATGTGGTCTTCATGGACATCTCCATGCCGGGCATGGGCGGTGCAGAGACCACAGAACGGGCACTTGCCATCTCTCCGGAGCTGAAGGTCATCACCCTCTCCATGTTCGGTGACGAATACTACTATTCACAGATGGTTAAGGCGGGGGCAAAGGGCTTTTTGCTGAAAGATTCCGGCATTGATGAGGTGCAACAAGCCATAGAAGCGGTCTGTGAAGGTGGTAATTATTTCTGTGAGACACTGCTCAAAACGCTCTCCACGCGGATGCGGACGGCCGAAAACACCTCTGGAGAGGAGGCTCTCTCTCGGCGGGAGACAGAGATCTTAGTAGCTGTTTGTCAGGGACTTTCCAATCAAGAGATCGCCGACACTCTTTTTATTTCCAAGCGTACGGTGGATAAACACCGAGCAAATATTTTGGAGAAAACCGGTTGTAAAAATACAGCCAGCTTGGTAGCTTATGCCATCAAACGGAATTTGGTAGACCTCTGATTGCCAAGAAATATTGCTGCTACAAATTTTTTAAAAAGGTGCATTCCATGGTGCATTTTTTGTGCCAAGCGATTTTTTTTTGTTAAGATGTCGTTTCTTTGTCGAAAAATTTATATATTTGCCCAATGAATCCCGCTGAATGTACCGCGGGGCTAATGAAACTATGAAAATTATGATGAAGTTTTTGTTGGCGGCGTTTAGTGCCGTTGTTTTATGCAGTTGCGGTGGGGATCCAGATCCAGTTCCAGATCCAGTTCCAATTCCTCCAGTTCCAAGCGATACGGCCGTGGTTGGTGAATGGCAGTTGAAGTCATGGTCTGACGATGTGGATAATGCGATCAGCAGCGGTAAGGTTCAAGTATATCTTGAATTGAAGAAAGACGGTACGTTCTGGCTCTATGAGAACTTTAACACACCGGGCTTCAAGAAGATCAAGGGTACTTTTGTATACGTTGAATCAACAAAGTCTATCAGTGGTACTTATAGTGATGGCTCTGCTTGGGCACACAACTATGCTGTCTCCGATTTGACAACCACCGCCATGAAATGGACGGTAACTGCCTCGGGTGAATTCTCGACCTATGCAAAGACATCGATCCCTGCTGATTTAGTGAAGGCTCAGGCGTTCGAAGTTTCGCGCGGCGAAGCGTTCTACCACTTCTTATAATAAGCCTTATTAAAAGAGACAGTAATTAGGAGCTGATTGATGTCAGCTCCTAATTACTGTCTCTTTTCCTTTAAGAAGGGGTATTCGCGGGGATCTTCCCCTCTTGCTTCAACTGCGCCACCGTCTGTTCAATATAGGTGCGAATATCTTGACGCAAGAGTTGGTAGAGCGGGCTGGAGGTGTAATTTTCGTTATCCAAGAGTACATCACGGATTGAGCGTTGGGCATTTTGGAAGTTGCTGATCTCATTTTTGAAGGCCACACCACGCTTTTTCGAAGCATAGATCTTGGCGATCGACATCCGCCGCAACTTTTCGCAAACCGTTTGCAACATGACCAGCACCACATTATCCATCAGGGTGTGCCCCTGCATATAAAGGTAGGTGGTTTCCGGCGTCAGACCGCGGCAATGAAGTTTTTCAGCAAAAGCCTTCATCGGCTGAACCATTTCGAAATGACGCTCCCGAAGACGCTTATCGCACCGTTCTACATTACGCTCCACCCAATCCAAGGTCTTCTGTCCATTGTCGGCAATATCAAGATAGCCCAACTGCACCGTATTTTTGAAATCCACCAAGGTGAAGATATTTTCCGATGCAAGTTGTGCCGAGTAAACATACCAAAGGAAGACGGGATAAATGGTGCACGAATAGGCGGCTAAAAACTTTTCAAAATCAAAAATATGGGTATCATTTTTGGTCGCCTTAACACAGACATTATGTAGCGAGGGGGCGTAACAAAGATGATTTTCTGTGGCATAAGCGTAAGTATGGAACATAAATTGCGCACCATTCACCTCACGAGATTGCGGCGTACAACCATCAAAAAGATAGTCGAAGTCGGAATCTACACAGAGCAACAAGCGCGCTGAAGAGCGAGGGATCATACTCAACAGCACCTTTTTCCCTTTGGGTAGATCCTCACGATTGGGCACTGAAATCTCAAAACGCAAATAGGGATTGGTAAAGTGATCGAAGATCCCGCGCCAAAACGCGACATCTTCATAGCCCTCCACAAAGACCTCCACCAGCTCTTTGGTGGTATCCATAGGTAATGGCCGAGGGAGTTCACCGGACTCTGTTTTGCTCCCGAAAGGGGTGAATCGGAGCAGTTTGTCTATTATTCTGTCTGCCATATCTGACAAAGATAATAATTTTCGTATTTTTGCACAATATTAGAAGCCACTTAAGACATTTTTAGCACCAAATCACATGACAAACGATTGGAAAACACGCTTGGGAATGGTCTATTCGACCGCGTCCGACTTTCAGTATAAGAAGGAAGAGGCTGACGCAACGGAGACACTCGCTCCCGCCGCTCAAGAGTTACGCGTATGGCTTGATCGCAAGCAACGAGCCGGCAAGGTGGTGACCTTGGTCAAGGGTTTCATTGGCCGCGATGAGGATCTTCAGGAGTTAGCACGTCTACTCAAAATCCGATGTGGCGTTGGCGGCACGGCCAAAGAGGGTGAAATCATCATTCAGGGGGATCACCGCGACCACATCGTTGAAATTTTACTCAAAGCCAACTATCGGTGTAAAAAAGCCGGTAACTAAAGATAAAAGTGATTGCTAATCAACCAATAAAACGACTGCTTTGTCTTATAGCACTCCTCGTCGCACTTCTTATTTCAAGAAGTGCCACAGCGCAATATTATACTTGGGGCTCTGATCCCGCGGGGCTCAAATGGAGCGCCATCCGCACCCCCGATGTGCGGATTATTTATCCTGACACCGCCACAGGCATCGCCCGCCGTACCCTATTTTATGTCGATAAAATTAAGCCCTACATCGGCTATGGCTTTCGCCACTCCGCCATGCGCATCCCTTTTGTGATGCACCCTGAGAATTTTCAGTCCAACGGGTTGGTGATGTGGCTACCCAAACGCGTGGAGTTTCTCACCTCACCGGCCATTGATGGCTACTCCATGCCCTGGTACAAGCAGCTGACCGCCCACGAGTATCGGCATGCCGTACAGTATAACAACCTCAACCGAGGGGTTATTCGCGCCCTGAGCTACGTTCTTGGTCAACAAGGCTCAACCATTGGGCTACTGTTGCTGCCGCTGTGGCTGATGGAGGGAGATGCTGTGATGTCGGAGACCGAGATGTCCTCCTTTGGTCGTGGACTTCAGCCCCGCTTCACCCTCGAATATCGCGCTATGGGGCGCACATACCGTCAGCACCGCAATTTGGACAAGTGGTTTTGTGGCTCTTACCGCGAGTTTATTCCCGACCACTACCAGTTGGGCTATCAGATTGCCTCCTATGCTTACTCGCATTTTGATACCAATATTTGGGACAAGGTGGCTTGGTATGGCTCACGCAATCCCTACTTTATCTTCACCACCTCCATCGCGCTCAAGAAATTCTACAAAACCAATGTCGATCGGCTCTTCCACGAGACCTTTGATGACCTTAATCGGCACTGGGACTCTTTGCCACAGGTCGCTAACAGCGCAACTCCGATCGTCACTTTACCGGCCAAAAACTACACCTCATATAGCCACCCGGTCGCTATTGACAGCACCTCGGCCATCGTTGTAAAGAGTGATTTAGATCGTCCTGCTCGTCTGGTGCGCGTCAACACCGACACCGGAGAAGAGCAGAAAATCGCCTACATAGGGGCTCTTTCCACGCGCCCCGCTACTGCCGCCGGACGGCTTTATTGGACAGAATACCGCCGAAGCTTGCTCTTTGAACAACGGGTTAACTCCCAACTTTGCTATGCGGATCTTACCGATGGGAAGCCTCACACGGTCGCCCACGCCCGCAACTCGCTCTATCCCACCCCCATCAGCAAAGACACCATCGCATGGGTGGAATACGCACCCGATGGCCGCTACACGGTACTTTTTCAACAGGGGAAGACCAAAGTTCGCTACAACACTCCTTATCTGCTGGAACTTCATGGCCTTGCTTGGGAGCAACAGACACAGCGGCTCTATTTTTTGGCCACCGATGATTCGGGTATGTGGCTCGGTGCATTTGACCACCAAGGCAAGATGGAGCAGTTGACCAATGGGGCTTATATCACCTTGAGCGACCTCCGAGCCCATGACGGCAAGCTCTATTTTGGTTCGATCGCATCGGGCAAAGACGAGGTGCATTGTTTCGATCTCGCCACCCGACAGGAGTTCCGCATCAGCACCTCCACCTATGGCTCTTTCGCCCCTGCCCCCGTTGGAGAGAAGGTTCTCATGACCACCTATGAGCGTGCAGGCTATGCACTCTCTCAACAAGATTCTGTGCAACTAATTCCTGTCGCACACCGTCGGTTACCCATTAATTTGGTCAACCCAATGCGCAAGCGGTGGAATGTGATCAACCTCGATACGGTCTCTTATACCCCCACCGACTCCCTCCACTCGCTCAAGGTACACAAGCGTCACCACTATCATAAAGGATTCACACTCTTTAATGCCCACAGCTGGATGCCCGTGGCTTTCAACCCTTTCGATGCCGTTGATGAACAAAATGTACAGTTGAATTGGGGTGCCACGGTGATGTCACAAAACCTGCTCTCCAATGCCGAAGGTTTTATCTCCTATGGATGGAATCGTAGCGAAAAATCACTCGTCCGCGCAGGATTCCGCTATTTTGGATTGGGCGTTCACTTCGATTTAGAAGGAGCTTACGGAGGCAATCAGCTCATCTACTCGCTCAGACAAGGTGGCGAAGTGCAGAAAAGACCCGATCCCAACAAGTATTACTCCATCGGACTGACTGCCACCCTGCCCTTGCTCTTCCAACGTGGCTACCACACCCGTCAACTCAACCTCTCCGCGGGATGGAATTTCTCGAACGGTTTGGTGGCCAATGTGGGCAGTATCCATTACGATCCGCACACCAACTCCATCACCAATCTGGCTTACATCGGTTATCAACACGGGCTACATAAAATAGCAACGGGGATTAGTTTCTCCGATTACGTCCGGCGATCGACCCGCGATCTACTGCCTCGTTGGGGCTATTTCACCGCCGTTGACTATGCCTTCAACCCCTCCAACAAGGCCTTCAGTGATCAAATTTCCATCTATGGGAAGGTCTACCTGCCCGGATTTTTGCGGCATGACTCCTTTAGTATCGCGGCTACCTATCAGGCCTCCATCGGCGGATTCAAAACCCCCGATGGATGGGCGATGCTCACCTACAAATCGACCCGATTGTTACCTCGGGGATTCGCCTCTGAGGATATTCAAATCGACAACTATCTGGCCACATCGGTGAACTACCGCTTCCCACTTTGCTATCCCGAAGGTGGTATCCCTTCCGTGATCTATTTCAAGCGTATTCAGCTGAATTTGGGTGCCGATTATGCCCAATTTGGACATCGAGGCTTCGGCTCTCATACCCAGCGAATCTACTCCTTCGGTGGCGATTTAACCTTCGATGTAAACGTCTTTCAACAACCGGCAGCGGCGACCTCAACCATTACCCTCTCACTCTATTTCCCCAACAAGGGAGGTGCATTCTTCTCGGTAGGTGTCGGATTGCCATTTTGATTTAAATCAACACAGCCAGCAGGCTCACAACTGAAATCAGCACCCACAGCGCCACTCCAAGTAGCACCGGACGCACACCCACTTCGCGGATAGCTTTGACAGACAACCCTGTTCCTATGAGAAACAACGTAACACTCAAGCATTTGTGCGACAGTAGCGAGATGCCGTTCAAAAAACTATCCCCCAAAGGAAGGTAGGTGTTCGCCACCATCGCAAGTACAAAAAAGAGAATAAACCACGGAAGGCTAATTTTGCCTTTCGCCCCCTCTTTTTGTCGAAAAAGAAAAGCCAAAATCAACGCGAGAGGAATGATCCACAACGCCCGTGTAAGTTTAACAGTAGTCGCAATCATCAGTGCCTCTGAGCCATAGGCAGCACCTGCACCGACCACAGAACTGGTGTCATGGATGGCAATGGCTGCCCACAACCCAAATTGCTGTTGCGTCAGATCAAGCAGGTGTCCAATGGGCGGAAAAATGAAGAGCGCAACAGCATTGAGGGTAAAGACTACCGCCAACGACATACTGGTTTGATTTTCATTGGCATGCACGACAGGAGACATCGCGGCGATGGCACTGCCACCACAAATTGCTGTTCCAGAAGATATTAAGTGTGTGAGTTTGCGATCTACCTTCAGCACTTTCCCCAACAAATAACCCACAACCATCACCCCGCCTACCGAAACGATGGTCATCAGCATCCCCTCTTTGGAAGATTGCAGCGATTGTTGGAGATTCATGCCAAAACCCAACCCAACCACCGAGAATTGGAGCAGATATTTAGATGTTTTCTTGCTAAAATGCGGGTGTGGCGCGCTAAAAAGGAGCGAGAAAGCGATCCCCGCAAAGAGCGCAATGGCTGGCGAAACAAAAAGCGCACCCACCAAAAGTGCGAAAAAAAGAAGTTGTATCATCATCGGTTCTAAATTTGATGCAAAGCTACACCTTCTTCCACTTTTATGCCAATACTATTTTTTGATCACAGATAACATAAAGTTATCGAACCACCTTTGCAAACTCCATAAAGCGCACAACCAATTCATTATGGACACCCTGCGCTACAACGAATGAAAATTCACGACAGAACTCAAGCCCGTGAATATCTACAACTTTCAGTGTGTTGTTTAACAGCTCTTTAGACAGTGCTGCAATCGAGATGATCGCATAGGCGGAGGTGGCGGCGGTGAGAAATTGTTTAATGCCTTCGGTAGCACCCATTTGTAACAAAAGGTGCATCTGTTTGAGGTTTAATTTATGTTCAGCCAGCACATTTTCAATGACTTCGAGCGTCCCAGAGCCCGTCTCGCGCAACACCAAAGGCAGGGTCGTAAACTCCTCAATAGAGACTTCATCTTTCGTTTTATTGGCCGTAGAGGTCACCATAACCAATTCATCCCGTGCAAAAAGCAGGTATTTTAGCCCTTGGCGACGACTGTTTCCCTCTACCAAGCCAACATCTATTTTATGCTCATCTATGGCTTGTTCTATCTGTTCGGAGTTACCGGTTAACATCGACAACTTCACATCCGGGAAACGAGTAATAAACTTAGCAATCACCTGAGGTAAAACATATTGTGCAATCGTAGTACTCGCCCCGATCCGCAACACGCCATTGAAAGTTCCCGACATAAGATTCATCTCAAGTTGTAGTTTCCGATAACTTTCTGTTATCGACTCCGCATATTTCAGACAAACATCCCCAGCGGCCGTCAGCAGAATACGGTTTCCAATACGCTCAAAAAGTTGCACCCCAAGCGAGGCCTCAAGTTCCTGAATATGCTTAGAAACAGCCGGTTGAGAGATATGCAACTCATGGGCAGCCTTGGTGAAGCTCAGATTCCGGGCTACTGAAACAAATGCGATCAAACGAAATTCCATGGTCTATTCTACTTATTGGAGACAAATATAATCATTTCAAAGTTACGGATAACCCAAAACCATACATCCTATCCGATTATTTTATATCTTTGACCCGGAAAAATGTTCAATGTAAATGAAAAATCAAAACGATAAGCCCCACCCTTACAGATGGCTATGGTATATCGCCTTTGCTCCTGTCGCGCTAATCTTGGCATTATTACTCCTCGCGGCCACAGGACTTTTCGGCCGGTTGCCCTCTTTCGAGGAGTTAGAAAATCCCAAGAGCAATTTAGCTACTGAAATCTATTCTGAGGATGGCAAAATTCTCGGTTCTTTTTTCGTTCAAAATCGCTCATACATCCAATATCAGGAGCTTTTCCCCGATGATATTAGCGAACACATTCAAATGGATGGGCAGCCCGTTCCTCCCATCGTTGCGGCACTTATCTCCACCGAAGATGCTCGTTTCCGTAACCATTCAGGTGTAGATATACCCTCCCTGATTCGGGTGAGTGTCAAGACCATTCTCTTACAAAATGCCTCCCAAGGAGGCGGTTCTACCATCACCCAACAATTAGCCAAGAATCTCTTTCCACGAGACACCATGCGTAACCATGGCAAGATCATTCGCACTGGCAAGCTCGTGATTTCCAAGCTCAAGGAGTGGATTACAGCTCTTAAGCTCGAATACAACTACACCAAAGAGGAGATCGCCGCCATGTACCTCAATACGGTTGAATTTGGTTCTAACGCCTTTGGTATCAAATCGGCGGCACACACTTTTTTCAACAAAACGCCCGATCAACTCAATATTCAGGAAGCGGCCGTCTTGGTGGGGGTCGTGAATGCCCCCACGCGCTACTCTCCTGTGCGAAATCCCGAAAGTGCATTGGCTCGCCGCAACCTTGTCTTGACACGTATGGAGGAGGCCGGTGCTTTGACCCGCAACCAACGTGACTCTCTCAGCGCACTGCCTATCGACCTGAACTATAAACCCATTTCACACAACGAGGGGTTGGCCACCTACTTCCGCGAGATGTTACGATTGGTGATGAATGCAGAACGGCCTGTGCGCGAGCAGTTCTATAACGAATGGGACTATGACTACGCCATTAAAGAATATGATCAAAACCCCATTTATGGCTGGTGTTTAAAGAATAAGAAGGCCGATGGCACGCCTTATAACATCTATCGCGATGGACTGAAGATCTACACCACCGTCGATTCCCGCATGCAGGAATATGCCGAACAAGCGGTGCAAAAGCAGATGGAGAAGGTGATTCAGCCTCAAATGGATGCGCAATATCGTGCCACCAAAGTGCTCTTTCAGCAGACCTCCAAGGAGTCGCGCGAAAAGTTAATCACCCGTGCAATTCTCAATTCAGAGCGCTATCGGGAGATGGAGGATGCCGGGGTTTCAGATCGAGAAATTATCCGGAGTTTTGACAATCCTTGTCCCATGAAAATCTTCACCTACAAAGGTGAACGCGACACCGTTTTATCTCCGCGCGATTCGATTCTCCACCACAAACGAATCTTGCGTGCCAGTTTCGTGGCCATCGAGCCTCGTTCAGGCTTCGTCAAAGCCTATGTAGGAGGGCCGAATTTCCGCTACTTCAAATACGATATGGCCAAACAGGGCAAGCGGCAAATCGGCTCTACAATCAAACCCTTTGTCTACACCTTTGCCATTGACCATTTAGGTATGGCTCCCTGCACCCCTGTCCCCAATCTACCGGTCTCTATTGAGACCCCGGGTGGCACTTGGACACCCAAGGAGGCCGGACGTGTGGCTCAGAACGGCGAACTACACCCACTCTATTGGGGCTTGGCTCTCAGTCGCAACAACTACTCGGCATGGATCATGAAGCAGGCCAAGCAACCCAAAGCCGTCGCCTCTTTCATCCACAATATGGGTATCCACAGCTACATCGACCCTGTCCCAGCTCTTTGCTTGGGCTCTTCGGAGTCTAATGTTTTTGAATTGGTGAGCGCCTTCACCACCTTTGCTAACGAAGGTGTGCATACCGATCCGATTTTTGTTACGCGCATCGAAGATCGTAATGGGAATCTTATCTCCAGCTTCATTCCACAATCCCAAGATGCCATCAGCGAGCAAACAGCCTATACGTTGCTCACCATGCTCCAAAAGGTGGTGACCTCCGGTACAGCCAATCGTTTGCGCTGGATGTTCAACCTGGCCAATGTCGAATTGGGTGGCAAGACAGGAACTTCTCAGAAAAATCGTGATGCTTGGTTTGTCGGCGTTGCTCCAAAAATCGTGGCCGGTGCTTGGGTGGGTGGAGAAGATCAATCTGTGCACCTCTCCTCTCGCGGAGAGGGCGGTGTGGTGGCTCTCCCCATTGTTGGCGAATTTTTATCGAAGGTCTATCTACATGGTAATTTAGGAGTCAGCAAATCTGATCTTTTCCCTCGCCCCGCTGTCATGCCCCGCTACGACTGTAGCGATACAACCTACGAATCCACCGAGGAGAAGGGGGAGGATGAATTTTTTGATTAAGAGGCTGTTTTAAATCTATTAATCTCGTTTTTTCGGCTTTTTTCAATAATTTCGGTAACAAATGCAAACAGTTTCTAAAAAGAGAACTCTATGAAAATAGCGATTGTAGGCGTCAGCGGCGCGGTAGGACAAGAATTTCTACGAATTTTAGAGGAGCACATTGATTTCCCCATGGATGAATTACTCCTTTTCGGTTCAGAACGAAGTGCGGGACACACCTATAACTTTCGGGGGAAAGATATTGTCGTCAAGCTCTTACAGCACAACGACGACTTCCGTGATGTGGACATCGCCCTCACCTCGGCAGGGGCTTCTACCTCCAAGGAGTTTGCGGAGACCATCACCCGTCATGGCACGCTGATGATCGACAACTCCTCTGCCTTCCGAATGGATGAAGATGTGCCTTTGGTCGTTCCGGAGGTCAATCCGGAAGATGCACTTCAAGCACCGCGCAAGATCATCGCCAATCCCAACTGCACCACCATTCAAATGGTAGTAGCGCTCCATGCCATCGAGAAGCAGACGCATATCCGTCGCGTTCACGTGGCCACCTACCAATCAGCCAGTGGTGCTGGAGCACAAGGAATGATCGAATTGGAAGAGCAACACAAAGAATTAGCAGCGGGTAAAGAGGCTACTGTCAATAAGTTCGCTTATCAATTAGCTTATAACGTCATCCCTCATATTGATGTTTTCACCGACAACGGTTACACCAAAGAGGAGATGAAGATGCACAACGAAACGCGCAAGATCATGCACTCCGATATTGAAGTATCGGCCACCTGCGTCCGCGTGCCGGTCATGCGTGCGCACTCCGAGAGCATTTGGATCGAGACCGAACAACCCATCACCGTGGAGGAGGCTCGTAAAGCCTTTGCTGTTGCAGAAGGCGTTGTTCTTGTAGACGATCCGGCCACCAAGACCTATCCGATGCCCCTCTTTGCTGCCGGGAAAGATCCCGTCTACGTTGGCCGCATTCGCCGCGACATCACCTCTGCCAATGGACTGACATTTTGGTGTGTAAGCGATCAGATAAAAAAAGGTGCAGCCCTCAATGCTGTGCAAATTGCCGAATGGCTCATCCGAAATAAGCGTTGTTAACTATCTATTCACCAATTTATTAGACCGATAGGAATCCAATAGAATGGTAGTGGATGAAAATTCATTCACTACCGCTATCGGGTGCTCTTTTTACGGCGGACCGTCCAGCCAAAGGTGCCGATGGCCTCGCCTAATTTAAAATACGCTCCATGAGAATAGACAATCGGGCACGCTTTTTCGAGTTCTAACTTGCCGCTGATCGGATCTATCAAACTGGCATCGACCTGAATATTCACCACCTCGGCCAAGAACATATCGTGAGAGCCTAAAGGGATTATTTGCTTCACACGGCACTCAATATTCAAAGGAGATTGTTCGATGATAGGGGCCTTCACAATAACCCCCTGTCCGGGCGTGAGTCCCATTTCGCGAAATTTATCGCAATCCCGTCCCGATCGCACTCCGCACCAGTCGGTGGCTCGAGCCAACTCCTCGGTGGTCAAGTTGATCACAAACTCCCCCGTGCGGCGAATGATGTCGTAGGAGTGACGCTCCGGACGGATCGACACATAACACATCGGTGGATTCGTGCAGACCGTCCCCGTCCAAGAGACCGTCAGCATATTATACTCTTCTGGGGTCTCCCCGCAACTCACCAACACCGCAGGCAACGGATAGATCAACGTCCCCGGTTTCCAACTCTCCTTCATCCTTTTTTGCTTTTATTGTGCGCAACGCAAGGCGCTCCGCACCTACAAAGATAAGAAACTGTCTGAATAATCAAATCCAGACAGCTCCTCAAAATAGTTTTATCAGCGTTATGCCACCCTCACAGGCTGCAATTTCCGACCGGTCAATTTGCGAATTTCATCCAGCATCGGGCGCTCATCGGGCGTACAGAAAGAGACCGCAGCACCCAAGCATCCGGCACGGCCAGTACGGCCAATACGGTGAACATAGGTTTCAGGAACATCCGGTAGGTCAAAGTTAATCACCAAGTCCAGTCCGACAATATCAATACCGCGAGCCGCTATATCGGTGGCCACGATCACGCGTGATTTGCCCAATTTGAAGTCCGAAAGTGCCCGTTGACGAGCTGCTTGCGATTTATTCCCGTGGATCGCATCACAGTCAATGCCTGCCTTGCAAAGTGTACGGGAGATGCGATCGGCACCGTGTTTGGTACGCGAAAAGACCAGTACGGATTTTTTGTCATCACGTTTTAAAAGGCGGAGCAACAGTCCATTACGCTCTGTCTTCGCCACATAATAGACGCTCTGATCAATGGTATCAACCACCGAAGAGACCGGATCAGCAGCTACCTTTGCCGGATTGTGCAGGATGGAAGAGGAGAGGGTCGCGATCTCCGAAGGCATCGTGGCCGAAAAGAACATCGTCTGACGCTCTTTCGGCAACAGCGGAAGAAGCCGGCGAATATCGTGGATGAAACCCATGTCCAACATCCGATCTGCCTCGTCCAAAACGAAGAAATTAACGTGTGAAAGCTCCACAAAGCGCTGATTGATCAGATCCAAAAGACGACCCGGGGTGGCGATCAAAATATCGACCCCGCTACGCAAGCGATCCGTTTGTGCTTTTTGTTTCACCCCACCAAAGATGACGCAATGGCGCAGGTCGGTATATTTGGCATAGTCGGCGAAGCTCTCCTCAATCTGGATTGCCAGCTCACGTGTTGGCGTGATAATGAGTGCTTTGATGGTTCTGCCGTTTGCCTCTTTGGTTCGTGTAGAGAGTTGTTGAATGATCGGAATGGCAAAAGCCGCGGTCTTTCCCGTTCCGGTTTGTGCCGTACCCAGCACATCACGCCCCAAAAGGGCAGCGGGGATCGCTTTTGCTTGGATCGGTGTTGGAATCTCATATTTTTTGTCGATAAGCGCCTTCAAGATAGGCTCGACAATATTCAGTTCTTTAAATGTCATCATGAATGATTAGGCCGCAGTGCGGCATGTGTTGGTAAACTAACGCACGTTCGACAAAGCGTCGAGGCACGTCAAAATTAAGTTGTGGTAATAAAAAAACGGGGGAGAAGCCGCGGCGATATGCCGACACGAGATGTTATTACGGGGACAAAGATACAACAAATATTTGAAAAACTACTATTTCATAAAAAAGCAGGCCTATTACCAGCCTGCTCTCTATCTATCGGTCAATTCTGTTGTCAATCGTCGATCTTCATCAGAGCGAATTTTTCATTAAACTTCAGATCGAGTTTGTTGCTCAAATCGACCTTGTAGCCCTTGGGAGACTGTTCGATACTGGTAATCCACACGTTGGGGTAAGTTGTGGCTACATGGGCGCTGATCTGCTGCGGAATAATAGCCACAGGCACCTGACCTTGGTTACACTCCACCTCTGTCCATGCTCCCTTTTTGTCAAACTCGATCTTGTCTCCATTGGTAAACACAACCTCAAAATCTTTATCCATCCACTCCTTGCTCTCCTTGACAATGGCCACCTTAGCTGTCGCGAAATGAGCTTGGATAAATTGTTTTGCAACAGCAGGAAGCTGTTCTAATTGAATCGGGCGATCACCGCCAGCACAAGCCACCGACAAAGAGAGAGTGAGTGCAAACAAAATAGCTGTCATTTTTTTCATATTCATTGGTTTTAAGGGATGAATGGGTGAAAGATACAATTTTGATGCAAGTCTCACAAAAAAAGCAGGAAATATTTTCATACTTCCTGCTTGGTCTATGCTTCGTTAGCTACGAGGATTTCGTTTGGTCTTCGTCTTGAGCTTGAATTTTGGCTTGCCAAATCCACTCGGTGCTCCGTGTGGCTTACCAAAACCATAGGGCTTACCCTCTCTGCGGTCAGGACGCTCTGAGCGGTCGCGATCGGGGCGATCAAAGCTACGTTCGGGACGATCAGAATGATCTCGTTCGGGACGCGGTGTAAAGGGACGATCCGAACGATCTCGGTCGGGACGCGGTGTAAAGGGACGATCTGAGCGATCTCGGTCGGGACGACTATAACGCTCACGATCTGGACGGCTGGAACGATCCCGATCTGGACGACTGGAACGCTCACGGTCTGGACGACTGGAACGATCCCGATCTGGACGATCCGAATGTTTCCACGAACCACCACCACCGGTATGTCCTCCGCCTCGGTATTCACGAGGAGCACGGGAAGATGACCGTGAAGGTTCGTTATTGGGTGCAATGCCGGCCAAAGGACGACCCTCTGCACCATTCAATTCACGGATAATATGCTCCGCATCATTAAAAGGAACACTCACAAACGAGTAGTCATCGGAGACCTCGACATTATCAATAGATTTATCGGGTAGCCCACATTTTTCTTTCAGCAAATCGACAATTCCGCGCGCTGTATAGCCACTTTTGCGGCCCAAGGCCACCGAAATACGGGCTGTACCGCGACGATCCACAGAGAAAGAACGGATCTCAGGGTAGTTTCCTTCGTCTAACTCACTACGGAAAGCAAGGCGTAACAAAGCACTCATCGCCACCTCCGGCGTATAATCAGCCAACAGCTCTCCGGCAATATCGTTATAATCTAAATAGGTCTCAGCGGTGATAATCTCTTGCAGATCCTCACGGATCTTCGCCCGCTTCATCGCCACAATATCTTGTGGTGAAGGCAGTTCCTCCTTTTTGATCTCGGCATTCACATCGCGCTTGATCAATCCAAAAGGACGCATCTCTGAACGGGTGATGAAGGTAATCGCGGTTCCTTGGTTACCCGCACGACCAGTACGACCGATGCGGTGAACATAACTCTCAGAATCTTGGGGCAACGAGTAATTGATCACGTGGGTCAAGTTGCTCACATCAATACCACGAGCAGCCACATCGGTAGCTACCAAAATATTGGTTAATTTTTCTTTGAATTTCTTGAGGATCTTCTCCCGCTGTCCTTGCGATACGTCACCGTGCAAAGCATCGGCCGTGTAGCCCAACTCAAGCAGGCGTGTGGTGATTTCATCCGCCAAGATTTTAGTCCGCACGAAGACGATACCATAAAATTCAGCCTGAATATCAATGATACGCGTCAGGGCATCAAACTTATCCCCTTCACGAACCTCAAAATAGATTTGATCCGTGAGCGCTGGGGTCATCTGTTGCGCTGCGATACGCAAAACTTCGGTATTGTGCATATAGCGCTCCGAAAGACTGACAATACGTTGCGGCATGGTGGCGGAGAAGAGCAGTACACGACGCTCTTTATCGGCGGCGGCCATAATCTCTTCCACATCGTCAATGAAACCCATGTTGAGCATTTCGTCTGCCTCATCGAGAATCAGGTAGCGGAGTTTTTCCAAACGCAACGTTCCGCGGTGGAGGTGATCAAGCACACGGCCAGGTGTACCGACTATAATATCAACGCCACGCGACAAGCGACGTAGCTGCTCGCTCATCGCCGCACCACCATAGATGGCCGAGATTACGAGTCGACGTTCGGTGTTAAAAGAGAGTAACTCTTGAGAAGCCTGCAAAGCCAGCTCACGGGTCGGAACAAGGATAAGCGCCTGCACGCCATCTTTAGAAGATTCGAGCTCCTGCATCACAGGAAGACCAAAAGCGGCAGTCTTGCCTGTACCGGTTTGAGACTGGGCAATAATGTCGTTATGTTGATTGAGTAGGCGGGGAATGGTGAGTTTTTGAATCGGTGTGGGTAACTCAAACCCTTTGGCGCTAACGGCTCTGAGCATCTGCTCGGAAAGCCCAAGGGCGCTGAATTCGTTTATTTCTGTCATCTGATGTATTTTCCGCGAAACAAAACGGTCTCGCTGGGGGCAAAGGTACTACAAATAATCTGATTCAGCGCACGTTCCATCTGAAATCACCATATTATTTCACCTCACTGAAGTAATCTGGAAAAAATATCAATACCTTTGTGTTCAAAAAATAATGCTCTCTCCATGAAAAAACAACTTTTTTTCATCCTTTTTATCACTCTAACAGCTTGCAATTCAAGCAAAGAGATCACCCAACCGCACCCTTCAGGGAATGCTGCGTGCAACAAGGTTTTTGCCTTCACTCCCGCCCCCGGTCAGTTTATAAATGAGAACTATACAATCACCTCACCTGCCGAAGCATGTGCCTATGCCGAGCAGCAGTTGCAGGCCAACGGTGCGCTCTCTCTCGGCGGTTGGGGAGGGTCAATCATCGTGGGATTCGACCACCCAATCACCAACGATGGCGGCTACAATATCCGCATCGGCGGTAATGCTTTTGGAACCTCCTCAGAACAGGGAATTGTCTTTGTGATGACCGACACCAATGGTAACGGCCTACCCGATGATCAGTGGTACGAGTTGGCCGGTAGTGAATCGGAAGCGGCAACAACCCTACGCAATTATGCGGTGACCTACTTCCGACCGGCAGCGGCCGATGATCCCATCCGCTGGGAAGACAACCAAGAGCAAACAGGATTGATCAAGCGCATCGCCACCCATACTCAAAACTATTTCCCCGCATGGATTACCGGGGAAAGCTACACCCTTCACGGCGTTTGCATCGCACCGAATGTCGAACAGGTCAATGGATTGTGGGTCGCGAAGCCCTATCCGTCTGGCTATGCTGATAATTTTGGCAGCGACCGCTTCACCGATGATGGCAACGCGGGTGGCAACGTCTCTTACAACCACTTTCGCATCAGCAATGCCATCACAGCCGAGGGGGTATCCATCCGCCTTGCACAGATTGATTTTGTGAAAGTACAAACAGGCGTTAATTTTTGGGCACCTGTGATCGGCGAAATCTCTACCGAAGTTTTTTCGATCGAAGACTACAACTTCATCAAGCAATAGACCCACCCTCGTGCAGAGATCCATTTCTCACACGATGAAGAGCCGATTCACATGGCGAGGAGTGGCGATTAATAATAAAAAATAGCTCACTTAGATTAAAAACAGTATATTTACTCCCGGATCAACACACTATGTTATGAAAAAAGAATCCAGCGAGCACTTAAACTTTGCGACACTTCACGTATCGGGTAACAACTGTATCCCTTTTAATTACATCAGTTTTGACAATAACGAAGAGCCGATCATACTCTCCGATACACCGCTATTGCTCCACGATGGCGGATTGTTACTGTGCCTGCAAGGGGAGTGCGAAATCATCGTGAATTGCAAGCCCCAAGTGGTCAAACGGCACGATATGTTCATCTGTTTCCCCAGTTCTATCGTGCAGGTCGTGCGCAAAAGCGAGGACTTCAAAGGCAACCTGATGGCCGTCAACACCGCCTTTACACAAAAACTCAACATCCCCTCGGTGGCCTCTTTCTACCTTTTTATCAAAGACAATCCCTGCATCGCACTCTCCAATAGACAGACCGACTCTCTCTTGGAGCTACTCACACTGCTCCAAAAAAAAGGAGGCGACACAGACCATCCCTATCGCACCCAACAGACCACCCATTTATTGATGATGATCTGTTACGAAATAGCCGGCATCTATCATGATTTCAAGCCGACCACTCGAAAGGTTTATTCACGTCAAGACGCTATTTTACAACAATTTCTATCTTTAGCCGTCTCTGATTATATGATCAGTCGCTCGGTGGATTACTATGCCGATAAGCTGTGTGTTACACCCAAATATCTCTCTTTAGTCGTACAACGCTCCACAGGGAAAAGTGCGGCTACATGGATCAAAGACATGGTCATCCTCAATGCAAAAAGTCTCCTAAAAGGGACACAGATGACCATTTTGCAGATCTCCGACAAGCTCAACTTCGCCAACCCCTCATTCTTTGGCCAGTACTTCCGTCGACACACGGGATGCACCCCAAAAGCGTATCGAATCGAATAGATAAGATGTCGGATTTTAGCAACACACTCCTCGCTTGGTACGAAGCGCATCAGCGCGATCTTCCTTGGCGACAGACACACGACCCCTATCTGATTTGGATTTCAGAGGCCATTTTGCAACAAACGCGGGTTGCCCAAGGATTGGCCTACTATCAACGCTTCATCACCCAATACCCTGATATACAAACATTGGCATCCTCATCAATCGACGAGGTGATGAAACTTTGGCAAGGGCTCGGCTATTACAGTCGCGCCCGTAACCTCCATGCGGCCGCACAAACCATTGTAGCGCATTTCCATGGTGAATTTCCGCGCTCTTATGAAGAGGTGCGCTCCCTGCGAGGCATTGGTGACTACACAGCAGCAGCCATTTGCGCCTTTGCTTACAACACCCCATGTGCGGTGGTAGACGGAAATGTGTATCGGTTTTTTGCTCGCCTTTTCAACCTCGACACCCCCATCAACACTTCGGCTGGTCACAAACTATTTGCTCAAATAGCAACGAGCCTGATTGACACCCAGCAAGCAGCTCTTTGGAATCAGGCCGTCATGGAATTTGGAGCACTCCACTGTCTGCCCAACCAACCCCTCTGTACAACATGCCCTTTTGCTGAGCGGTGCCTATCCCTCTCTGCACACACCATTGCACAAAGACCCGTCAAAAAGGGCAAAGCCACGATCCGTTCTCGTTGGTTGAATTATCTGCACATCACCTGCGGCGACCAAGTCTTTATCCACCGCCGCGAGGAGCGTGATATTTGGCAAGGACTCTATGAATTTCCACTCATTGAGAGCGACCGGCCACTCGCTTTTGAGGAGTTAATAGCCACCGACACCTTCCAACAGCTGTTTGCCAACACTCATTTCCATCTGTTGCACACCCAAGTCATGGCCAAGCACCAACTCACCCACCAAGCCCTCTACGCCATCTTTTACCACATAGAATTAGCCCCAGAAAAGAGTTGTAATGTCGATCAAAATTACCAATCTATTTGTGCAAAAGAGTTGGATGATTATGCTATTCCACGATTAATTGAGCGCTATCTGAATAAGCTGTAAATAAATGTATCTAAGCGTTTTGAACGCTTTTTACCAGAGAGGGATGCTTTTACAGCACAAAAATTGTGCGAATAAAAAATTATTCATAGCTTTGTATAATATTTCCCTCCCCCACTTGGATGGGAAAAATGGATTTACCTTAGATGTACATGGGTTTATATGATCACACAAATTGTTACAAATATAAATTAAAAAGGCAACAGTATGTTTCAAGATTTTATCACAAAATTACACCTTGAGAAATATATCAGCTCTTGGCTGATTCTCTTTATAGACACAAGTGTCTCCGCAGTCTCAACATGGTTCGCTTTTCTAATCATCAGCTACCTTATCCCCTCTGCGCTGTTTACCCTCCACTTCGGCGGGAAATTAACCTTGCTATCCGGTGTGTGCAGTTTTGTGGCCTTTTTCCTCTGCAAAACCTTCCGTTCAGTCATCCGCCACTCCACATTACGTGAGACATGGAAGCTTGGGGTGGCTGTATTATTGAAAGTCACCTTGCTATTCCTCTTGGTTATTAGTTTTTCTTGGTACAATCACATTCCCAATTTTCTCATTTTAGGGGTACTTTTAGACTCCCTGATCACCATCTTTCTGCTACTCGGTATGCGTGTTGTGATGATTATTTCTTACGACATTCTGAAATTCAAATACCTGCATAGAGATCGTTGTAAACGCATCTTAGTCTTCGGCACAAATGAGAAAGAGATCGCCCTCATGATGCGGTTGCAAAACTCCCCTCATCACAGTGTTGTGGGCTTCCTTTCCTATGGGCGTATGCTCAAATCACACACCATTGCCGACCATCCCGTCTACTATTTTGAGAACAAAGAGAGCATAGACTATCTGGCAGCCACACAGAATATTGATGCCGTACTTTTCGCCAGTTACGAAGCCGCACAAGCAGAGAAAGAACGGCTCATTAAATACTGTGCCGAAGTTGGTGTTCGCGTGCTGATTGCACCACCTATTGATGAGGTGATTGAGGGCAAGTTGACGAAGCAGAATATCCGCGAAATTCGAGTTGAGGACCTGCTCGGACGTGAGGAGATCAAAATATCACTCACAGAAATTCACGCTAACTTCCAGGGCAAGACCATCATGGTAACCGGTGCCGCCGGTTCGATCGGATCAGAATTATGTCGGCAATTAGCCAAGTTTGATGTGGCACGGTTGATTCTGTTCGATAATGCAGAGACCCCGATGCACAACATGCGGCTGGATCTATTGGAGCGCTATCCCCAGTTAGAATTCATTCCAGTTATCGGCGATGTCCGCATGCCAGCTCGGTTGGACTTTGCCTTTCAAGCCTATCAGCCACAGATTGTCTTCCATGCAGCAGCCTACAAGCACGTTCCTTTGATGGAGGAAAATCCCTGCGAAGCCATCCTCGCCAACATTATCGGAACACGAAATGTTGCCGATCGGTGTCTGAAATATGGCATAGAAAAAATGGTCATGATCTCCACCGACAAAGCGGTCAACCCGACCAATGTGATGGGTGCATCCAAGCGACTTGCCGAAATCTATGTCCAAAGTCTCGGACAGGCTATCGCCTCCAAGCAGATAAAGGGGACAACCAAGTTTGTAACTACGCGATTTGGGAATGTACTCGGCTCTAACGGTTCTGTCATTCCCTATTTCCGGAAGCAGATCGAAAGAGGTGGCCCGGTCACGGTCACCCATAAAGATATTACCCGCTTCTTTATGACCATCCCCGAAGCCTGTCGATTGGTCATGGAGGCGGCGACCCTCTCTCAAGGAAATGAGATCTTCGTCTTCGAGATGGGGAAACCAGTCAAAATTGTCGACCTGGCCACACGCATGATCGAATTAGCTGGATTCCGCGTCAATGAAGAGATTAAAATCACCTTCACAGGGCTACGCCCGGGTGAAAAATTATATGAAGAGGTGCTCTCCGATATGGAGAATACACTGCCCACCAAACACGCCAAGATTCGCATCGCCAAGGTCAGAACTTATGACTACATCGAAGCGCAAAAAGTCGTCACCGAATTGGAGCAACTCGCCCGTGATGTCAAAATCACCGAGGCCGTCTGCCTGATGAAACAAACAGTTCCTGAATTTCTCTCCAAGAACTCACCTTTTGAAAAACTTGATCAAACCACACACACTAAAATAGCTTAAATCATGGAAATTGCAATAGTTGGAACCGGCTATGTAGGACTTGTTTCCGGTACTTGTTTCGCTGAAATGGGTATTCATGTCACATGCGTTGACATTGACACCATCAAAATTAATCGACTACTCAAGGGGGAAGTCCCCATCTATGAACCGGGCTTGGATGAGCTCGTAAAAAGAAATGTGGAGGCCGATCGGCTTCACTTCTCCACCGACCTCCGTAGCTGCATAGATCACGTAGAGGTGGTATTTTCTGCCGTGGGGACACCGCCCGATGAAGACGGCGCTGCTGACCTGAAATACGTCCTTGCCGTTGCGCGCACCTTCGGACAGTCTATCAAAAAATTCACCATTTTGGTCACCAAATCAACAGTTCCTGTGGGTACGGCCATGAAAGTGAAGGCGGCTATTCAGGAAGAGCTGGATAAACGCGGGGAGAATATCCCCTTTGAGGTGGCCTCCAATCCCGAATTTCTCAAAGAGGGAACAGCCATCAAGGATTTCATGTCTCCCGACCGCATTGTCATTGGCACGGAAAGTAAACAAGCACAGGAGGTGATGAGCAAACTCTACCGTCCTTTCCTGCTGAATAACTTCCGCATCTATTTTATGGATATTCCCTCGGCCGAAATGACCAAATATGCGGCCAATGCGATGCTCGCAACCCGCATCTCCTTTATGAATGATATTGCCAACCTTTGTGATTTAGTGGGTGCAAATGTCGACATGGTTCGAAAAGGTATCGGTACAGATGCCCGTATTGGTAATAAATTTCTCTACTCGGGCTGTGGCTACGGTGGTTCTTGCTTCCCCAAAGATGTGAAGGCACTCGCCCGCACGGCCAAAGAGTATGGTTATACAATGGGGGTTATTGAGGCAGTCGAAGCTGTCAATGAACGACAGAAAAGTATCTTGGTAGAGAAGTTGGAGAAGACCATTGGCAACCTCAAAGGCAAGACGATCGCCTTGTGGGGGCTGGCTTTCAAACCAGAGACAGACGATATGCGCGAAGCTCCCGCATTGATTACCATCGACAAACTGAAAAAAGCAGGCGCTATTGTCAAGGTCTACGACCCCGTGGCAATGGATGAATGCCGTCGCCGCGTGGGCGATAAAGTCACCTACTGTAAAGATATGTATGAGGCGGTGATTGACGTTGATGCCCTGTTGCTACTCACCGAGTGGCGCGAGTTCCGAAGCCCCTCTTGGTCGGTCATTAAAAAGGTCATGCGAGCCCCCATCATCATTGACGGCCGCAATATATTCGACAAAACCGAGCTGACACACGAAGGCTTCACCTATTCTGCCATAGGCAAATAAGAAGCTTAGTAAGAATATAAGAAGAGCCAACCAGCAAAAACTGGTTGGCTCTTCTTATAAATTCAGATTGGATTAACGCACGGAGAATCCCTCGTCTGCCATGTGAGGAATCGGCATATCACGGTAAACGCCACCCTCTAATTTATCACGGACAGCCTTGAAAGCCTCAATAGTATAGGCTACATCTTCCATTGTATGAGCCGCGGTGGGGATCACGCGCAGGATAATTTCACCACGCGGGATAACGGGATAGACGACAATCGAGCAGAAGAGTTTATGATTTTCGCGCAGGTCGGCGGTGAGATTCGTCGCCTCAGGCACGCCACCTTGCATATAAACCGGTGTTACCGGTGTATTGGTCACGCCGATATTAAAGCCATTTTCTTTTAAACCACTCTGTAAGGCTCTGGTAATCTCCCACAATTTCTGCTGGTATTCGGGATGGTTGCGGATCAAATCTAAACGCTTCAACGCACCGATAACCATCGGCATAGGCAACGATTTGGCATATAGTTGAGAGCGCATATTGTAACGCAACAGATTGATCAGCCAACGTGGGCCGCAAACGAAAGCACCGATCCCCGCCATTGACTTAGCAAAGGTATTAAAAAGAAGGTCAACGCCATCAATCGCACCTAATTGCGATGCTGTACCACGGCCACCGACACCCATTGTACCGAAACCATGGGCATCATCCACCAAAAGACGGAACTTGAAGTCTTTCTTGAGGGCAACGATCTCATCGAGTTTGCCCATATCGCCCTTCATACCAAAGACGCCCTCTGTAATCACTAACACGCCACCACCTTGTTCATCAGCAAGTTCAGTAGCGTGACGCAACTGAAGCCGCAAAGATTCCATATCGTTATGGCCATAGACGAAGCGCTTGCCTTTGTGCAACCGCAGACCGTCAATGATGCAAGCATGAGCCTCTGCATCATAGACCACAACATCACGGGGAGTGAGCAGGCAGTCGATGATCGAAATCATCCCTTGGTAACCAAAGTTAAGCAGGAAAGCATCCTCTTTTCCGACAAATGCCGCCAATTCACGCTCTAATTGCTCGTGGTATTTGGTCTGACCGCTCATCATGCGTGCCCCCATCGGAGCCGCCATCCCAAATTCAACAGCGCCCTTGGCATCTGCCTCGCGCACCTCGGGATGATTGGCCAGCCCTAAATAGTTATTCAAACTCCAGTTAAGCACCATTTTACCGCGGAAACGCATATGAGGGCCAATTTCACCCTCCAATTTCGGGAAGGCAAAATATCCGTGAGCATACTCCATATACATACCGATTGGGCCACCCGCATTCTTTTCTAAGCGATCGAAAATATCAACCATATCTTATCTAATTTAAGTTTAAGTTCACTTCGTGGGGAATAAAAGTGCAATGAACACTATTTCGCGATCCAAAGGTAGGCACTTTTTATGATGCAATAGTACGCTTAAATACTTAGAAACAGTTTGAATTTGCATTTTCCCCCAATTATTTGTATTATGTATCACACATTGACCATCGGTAAACTTCGGATGGCGATTGTTTAAAAACCCTTGCACATGATCTTGCAAATTATTCTTGTACTCGGAGCACACAAACTCGTGAATTTTGTTTAAATTTGAAGCCTAAGAAGCTTGCTTGATTTGCCGAGAGACGATAGAATTTATATGACTAACTTCGGTAACAAATCCAAACAGCTTCTAAATCAACCTAATTAGTACACATTATGTATAAGATGCTTCTATCTATTAGTAATGATGTGATTTTAAAAGGTCTATCGGCCGGAATAATGTATCTGTTGCTGATCCTTTTCTTGGCGTATGAGGTGACTATCATACAACTTATTTCGGCACTGCTTGCCGGAGCTTTGGCGCTCGTGTTAGTGATTAGATGGGGGCTTTTATGGTGCGGCCGAATAGAGCCTAAATTGCACGCTATATGGCCAGAGAAGGGCGTTAATCTGCTCTTCCCAGCGTGTACTTCCGTGTATGCACTCATCTTTTATTTGCGTGGCGATATGCTGGTAGGGACTATTGCAGCAGTGCTCTCTATCCTCTCCGCAGTGGCCGTGTGTATTCTATTATTTCAAGCGAAGCGTCACTCCTTCTGATGATCAATACTGTTCACAATAACCGCCACAGCACCATCGCCGGTCACATTGGTCGCTGTGCCGAAACTATCCATGGCTATATAGGTGGCAATCATCAGTCCAATCATCGCCTCATCAAAGCCAAGCATGGTCTCTAACAATCCCAAAGCGGCCATAATTGCCCCTCCGGGGACTCCGGGAGCCGCAATCATGGTGATTCCTAATAACAAAATGAAGCCTGCATAGACACCCATAGGAAGGTTCGTGCCAGCCATCATCAGCACCGCCAGTGAGCAAGACACGATCTTCATCATCGAGCCGGAGAGGTGGATGGTCGCACACAGTGGAATGACAAATCCCGCAATTTCCGGTCGAACGCCCAGTTTTATCGCCTGCGCCAGCGTCACAGGAATTGTTGCCGCTGAAGATTGTGTTCCCAATGCGGTAACATAGGCTGTGAGCATCGTGCGGATCATCCGAAGCGGATTTTTCCGAGCGATCAATCCGGCGATGGAAAATTGCGCCAACAGCAACACCACGGTCATGAAGAAAATCACAACGATCAACTTCACAAAGACACCCATGATGCCGGCAATTTGCCCCGATTGGGTCATCGACAAAAAGATCCCAAAGATATAGAAGGGCAATAGCGGAATAATCACATTCCCAATCACCAGTTCGATAATGCGCTTAAACTCATCCATCCCCGCCTTGAGCCTCGTACTGTGGACATAAGCCATCCCCAAACCCAACACAAAAGCAAGCACCAGCGCCGTCATCACCCCCATCAAGGGTGGCATATCGACAGTAAAATAGGGAGCGGCGGCGACCGTTTTAGAACCAATATTGACCATCTCTGCCCCCTCCAGTAACGAAGGGAAAATTGCACGGCAGGTAAAATAGGTTCCAAAACCCGAAAAGAGTGTAAACGCACAGGCCAAGGCCGTTGTAATGGCCAACAAACGCCCTGCACCACGGCCGAGGTCAGCGATGCCGGGAGCCACCAACCCCAAGATTAGTAGTGGGATGATGAAGTTCAAGAGGTTGCCAAATAGTGCATTGAAAGTCAGCGAAATACGAACCGCCCACTCAGGGAAGAAAAATCCGCAACCAATACCTACCGCAATGGCCGTCAAGACCCTTGCCAATAATCCGAATTTAAATTTCATAGGAACGATTTAAGTCGTAAAAGTTGTAAATATAACGAAAAACTTTGACATTCGCATTTAAATGGTTAATTTTGTGCTATGACAGCACTCTATCACGATATTATCTTCGGCCCGATCCACTCCCGCCGCTTAGGGCTCTCGTTGGGCGTAAACCTACTCCCCACCGAGTCCAAATTGTGCAGTTTCGACTGCATCTACTGCGAATGCGGCTGGAATGCCGAACATCCTGGTCAACGTCGCTTTAATCGCCGCGATGACGTGCATCGCCTCTTAGAGGAGACCCTGCGGAAAATGGTCGCCGCCGGTACACCTCCCGATGTGATTACCTTCGCTGGAAATGGCGAGCCAACCATGCACCCTGAATTTGGGGCTATCATTGATGACACACTCACCCTGCGCGATCAGCTCTGCCCTGCGGCCAAGGTCTCCGTATTGAGCAACGCCACCCAAATCGGTCGTGCCGATGTGCGACAAGCACTTTTAAAGGTAGATAACAACATCCTCAAACTCGACTCCGCCTTCGATGAGACGGTGCGGCTGATGAACAACCCTTGCGGAAATTATGCGGTGGCCGATGTGGTGCGCAACATGCAGCTTTTTAATGGCAAACTCATCCTCCAAACGATGTTCCTCCGAGGTGAGTACAAGGGTCATGCCATCGACAACACCACCGACAAAGAGGTGGCGGCTTGGCTGAAGCTCGTTGCCGAAATTCGTCCTGCCAAGGTGATGGTCTACTCTTTGGATCGCGACACCCCCTGTCAAACACTTCAAAAAGTAACCAAAGAAGAGCTCTCTCGCATCGCCATCCAAGTGGAAGCACTCGGCATCCCTTGCCCCGTTGCGTAAAGCCCACTACAACTCAATTTTAAAGGGTTCTAAGAGCTTCTTTTGTGTTTAAGGAGGTAACTTGCCGGCAAAAGATCCTGTTAAAAACAAGCCCGCTAAAATAAGAACTATTCTGGACGGCTCATCCGCTCCCTCAGGAACTGATAGAGATCTTCGTCTTTTTTCAATCCCAGTTTGGTGCGGATATGCGAACGCTGGCTCGATATATTGGTTTCCGTTTTATTCAACTCCCGACATACCTCCATCAACTTCATGCCTTTAAGTATCAACGTGCAAATTTCTATCTCTGAATGGGCGAGTTCTGGCAGTCGCTCTGTTAGTTTGTTGTAGTCAATCTGTTCTTGTTCAATAAAATATCGCATTTTTTTGCGCAAATTTTGCTCCGCCTTGTTACCCACAATCACCAACAAATCCGTCATCTGTTGCTGACTCAAAGTCTGCGAATTTGTCAGCAACATGAGAGCCTCCAAATGCTTTTTATTCTGTGCAAGGCGTGAGGTCAGATCGCTCTGTGTTATTTTCAATTCCTTGTTTTCATTAAACATCTTCGTGGTTATGCGGATCATGGTGCTTGCAAAGAGACCATAGAGCACAAACATGATACAGAAAACAGGCAGCAAATTGTTAAGTATCTGACTGTCTAAAAGACACATAACGAGGATATAGGTGGCAATCGAAGCGACCACAATAACAATGTTTATATAGCGAAGACAGGAGAGGTATGCGATCAAAAAGCAGGATAAGAGCAGGGTCATGTCAAGGATGATTATGCCATCTGCCAGTTGTGGATTGGTAGCGGTGAGAGCGGCATAGATCATTTTGGAACTTGCTACGGCTTGATACAAGATCAAATGCCAAAATAGCGCTTGCGACAACGACAGCACTCGCTTGTCATAGAGCAGAAAAAGCACGATCGGAAGCAGAATAAATGCACTGTTATTGATGTAAAAATAGGGCCCTTTTACATCCTTGTAGAGGAATGTAGCCGCGATGCCGATAAGCACCATGCCTAATTCCGACAATAGGAAGATGGCAAGCCGTTGCCGCTCAATAATGTTATTGGGATCGAATGAAAATCGAGAAAAAAAAAGGTTTTCCAAACGCTCTACCGTTCGATGGAAACAGTCGCTATGTTTCATACTTTTCTTATTTGTGACAGACACCTGTCATTACCGGTCTCTTCTTAGAAGCTGTTGACAAATATACAAAGAAAATTGATCTCAAGGCATTTCAACACGATGTTCCCCACTCTTTTACGTTTATCAAGGTATTTCAAGGTAGTATTTTTACGGCCTATCTCTTTTATGTAACCATAAAAAACCAATACAAACTATATTTGCACCATGGAATTTTTGATAGAGGTCTCTATCCCACCAAACCACTATATGATATTCAATAGATCTTTTAAAACAACTAAATTAAATTAGTATGAGCACAACTCACAATTTTCAAGCAACAAAGCACAACTACATCACTCCGATCATCGAAGAGGTTGATGTTCGTGTAGAGGGTGGTTTTTTTACATCCGGGGCCTCAGGTGATAACACAGACATGCCCACCGAAGAGGAAAATAATCCATGGTAATCACAACAAACGGTAATATTATGAAAAAACTATTCTTTATAGGTTTAACGCTATCCGTGATAGCTATGATCTTTTGCTCTTGCACAAAGGACGAAAGCGAAGACCTACCGGTGATAGGCCAATACGCGATTAGTGCCACAGCAGAGGCACAGGGCGAGCCAACAGATCCCTCAACTCGCACAAATCTGGATGGCGCGCAGGTAAAATGGATGTCTGGTGATAAGATTATGGTTGTACGCAAAGGTCTTTCAGCAACAGCCGAATACACGCTCTCGTCTCCTCCGGGCAGTCGTAATGCTACATTTGCCAGCAGTACACAACTTCCTGATGCACCAACTTCGTGTGGACTCTATCCGTATGATCCGCGCACAACTTACACAAATAATGTCTTTCATTTTATCCTCCCCACACAGCAAACCTATGCCAAAGAGACATTCGGCAACGGTGCAAATCCGATGATAGCGCAGAGTGATGAGAAGGGAGTTTTGCAGTTTGCGAATCTTTGTGGGGTGATCAAATTTCAGCTGAGAGGTACCGAGCAGGTCGGTAGCATCAAGTTGACCACAGTAGGTGAGAAGGTCTCCGGCCCGGTATCGGTTGATACGAATACGGCAGATCGACTTTTGGTGACGGGGGATGCAACCGAGTCCTCCATGCAAGAGGTGACGATGCTCGGCATTAACGTGAAACTCTCGCCCGATATTCCTACCGCTTTCTACTTTGTTGTGCCTGCGCAAACCTATGCTGCGGGGCTGAAGTTCACGGCATACGATTCATCTGGCAAGGAGATCACCTACAAGCAGACGACCAAGCCTTTGACAGTTAATAGATCGCGCGTACTACCATTAGCATCCAAGAAATTATGGTATTTCCCCGATGAAAACTTCCGACTGGTACATCTACCGATATTCTTTTCCGCTTCCATTATCTTTCGTCTTCCGAACGGAGACATTGATATGGATGATCCGAGAAATAAACCCTTGGCGGAAGAGATGGCAAAGAAAACGACTCTTCAGTTAGATGGGAGCAAAGGGCAGGTGCAAACACTACAAGGCATCGAGTATTTTACTGCTTTAGTATACCTCGACTGCCATAACATGCAGTTGAAAGAGTTGGATGTTACACAGAATAAGCTACTGGTGACACTCTACTGTCAGACCAATCAGCTAACGAACTTGGATCTCTGCGACAACACCAACTTACAGTACCTCCAATGCGGAGAGAATCTGCTGACAACTTTGGATTTAAGTAGCACCCCGAATATGAAAGTGCTTGGGTGTTCTAAGAATCGGCTGACGGAATTAACGATTACCTACCTCCCTGCCTTGGAGCAGGCTTATTGCGGTACGCACACCACGGATGGGACAACGCCACTACACATGGCACTTTTTCTGACCGAAGCGCAATTTAATAACCAAAACATTGCCGGTACAAGAGGTGCTGAATTCAACCAGAACATAGATAAGCAAATACTTAATTTCCCAGATCCGGCATTCCGTAAGATATTGGTCGAAAAATATAAGATGGTGGAGATGGGTGGCGACATCTACCTCGACAATCAGACCAATATAAACGCATTCAATATGTTAACGGAATTGAATCTTGATGCTGTTGTAGGTGGAGCAGAGCAAAAGATCAAAACATTGGCTGGAATCGAACAATTCCATGCACTGACGACCCTCTCCGTACAAAACCATGAGATAACTGCTTTGAATGTCAACAACAACAAGCGATTAACCAAGCTCAATGTTAATGGCAACAAATTATTGAAATTAAACTTCGATAATTCTCCTCAATTAGGGAAACTGGATTGTCGTAACAATCGATTGCGGGAGCTAAAATTTCCTGTCTCCAGTCAATTAACTACGCTGGATTGCTCTAACAATCAGATGAATATTCCGATAAGTTTCCTAAACGCCACAAGACTTATAGAGTTCCACTGTGGGAATAATAATATACACACGCTGGATATAAGTCCTTGCACGAGCATCCAAATATTCTCCTGTGAGCGCAATTTATTAACGACAATAGCGGGTTTTGAAGCACTGTCATTATTACGGGATCTCGACTGTTCGGAGAATCAGCTATCGAGTTTGTCGCTGAATGATAAGCCAAATTTAACTTATTTGAAATGTACAGGAAATCCTCTGTCGGGTGGGCTCTCCTTAGGCGATCGGAATGGTCCGAGGCAATTAGTCACCCTTTACTGCGCTTACTGTAGTTTGACATCCTTAGATTTAAATGTGTTGTCAGAAGAGTGTAAGCTACATATATTAGATTGTTCTCACAACAAGCTTACGAAGCTCGATCTGACCAAATTTTATCAGAGTTACAGTTGGTTAAATCTTTCTTACAACCTCTTGACAGGTTTCGACCTACTGCCCGCTGCGATCACATCAACGGATCTGTTGCCGAATTTGAAGTACATAGATATCTCCAACAACAAGATGAATATGAATGAGGAGAACTTGTTGGATTGGAGTAATTGGGCGGGGTCTGTACACGTAAATCCATCTGGCGGCGATTTCCCAGACGGCAAAAACAGAGAAATAGCAAAGAGAGGATATTATTTTATGCGGATGCCTAATTTGGAAACTTTGCGTTGCCATGAGAATGACAAAATAAAGAGAATATTCATCGGAGAAAAAGCACCAAAGTTAAAAAAACTGCTTTGTGGATTACAGCACCTGAAGTCTATTGGGTATCCATTTACGAACGAAACAACTCAGTGTTATGTAGAGAGGGAGGCGGGAACAGCCTCTATGTTTGAGAAATGGCCATATATGTGGCCAGAGAATACTCATGTAGAGAATCAGTACTGGACAACTGGAGAGGGCATAGTACCTTATGACTACGTCGAAATGCCATAGCACTCCGCCACCACTGGGCACGCTTCACTTAGCGGGAGTTGCCTTCTAAATAGCACAGGTCGCAACGTTTGGTTTGCGACCTGTGCTATTTAAAACTCAAGTGAGTCTGAGTTTGAGCGTTAAAATTCAGAGGTGAATTGGAATACGATCTCCTTGAAATTCTCTTGTGCCAGCGCTAAGGAGTAACTGGTGTCAGCCAAGAAGACATCGCGACCATGTTTGTCGATGGCGATATTGGTGTGCTTACGGCGCTTAAAATCATCTAATTGCGCCGCGTTCGCACTGGTAATCCAACAAGCTTTGTAGATAGAGATTGGCTCCCAGCGGCAGGCTGCATTATATTCATGTTCCAAGCGGTACTGAATCACCTCGAATTGAAGCGCACCGACAGTACCGATGATCTTGCGGCCATTGAGTTGGGAGGTAAATAGTTGTGCCACACCTTCATCCATAAGCTGATCAATACCTTTGGAGAGCTGTTTGAATTTCAGCGGATCGGCGTTTTCAATGTAACGGAATTGTTCCGGCGCAAAGGAGGGAATGCCGGTGAATTTGAGCTTTTCACCCTCGGTAAAGGTATCCCCAATGGTGAAGGTGCCGGTATCGTGTAGGCCGACAATATCGCCCGGATAGGCAATATCAACGACCGATTTTTTCTCCGCCATAAAAGCTGTGGGGGAGGAAAATTTCAGCTGTTTACCACTGCGAACATGCAGGTAATTCTTGTTGCGCTCGAAAGTCCCTGAACAGATTTTCAGGAAAGCGATGCGGTCGCGGTGGTTGGGATCCATATTGGCGTGGATCTTAAAGACAAAACCGGTCATCTTCTCCTCAAAGGGATCTATCATGCGGGTTTCGGTGGGAGCAGGACGGGGTGAGGGCGCAATACGAATAAAGCACTCCAGCAACTCGCGGACACCAAAATTATTGACCGCTGAGCCGAAGAAGACCGGGGCTAACTCACCCCGCTGGTAGGCCTCACGATCAAAGAGGTCATAAACCCCCTCCACAATCTCTAAATCTTCGCGCAACTGATTGGCATAGCGCTCGCCAATATGGGCAGGAAGCTCTGGCGAGGCGAGGTCTTTGATCTCTATGGTCGAAGCATTGGCGGTCTGTTTATCCTCATTGAGGAAGAGCGAAAGATTGCCCTCATAAATATTGTAAACACCTTTAAAAGTTGTGCCACTGGAGATGGGAAAGGAGAGCGGTCGCACACGAATGCGTAGCTCCTTTTCGACCTCATCCAAGAGATCAAACGGATCTTTACATGGACGGTCTAATTTATTGATAAAGACGATGACAGGTGTTTGCCGCATGCGGCAGACCTCCATCAGCTTACGGGTCTGTGTCTCCACGCCCTTTGCGCCATCAATCACGATGATTACCGAATCTACGGCTGTCAAGGTGCGGAAGGTATCTTCAGCAAAATCCTCATGTCCGGGTGTATCAAGGATGTTGATCTTGCAGGATTGGTACTCAAATCCCATCACCGAGGTGGCCACGGAAATACCGCGTTGGCGCTCAATCTCCATAAAGTCAGAGGTGGCGCTCTTCTTGATTTTATTGCTCTTTACAGCGCCTGCGACATGAATTGCACCGCCGAAAAGTAGCAGTTTTTCTGTAAGTGTGGTTTTACCTGCATCCGGGTGAGCGATGACAGCAAATGTTCTTCTTCGAATTATCTCTTCTTGTAAATTCATTCTTTTTTAGAAACTGTTAGGTGAGGGGTGGGTAGTCGCTGTTATAGTGTAGCCCGACCGATTCTTTGAGTTCACGGCCCTGTTTGATAATAAGATAAGCAACCGCGATCATATTTCTCAATTCACACAATTCGCGATTCGGGGTGGTTTTGTTGTAGAGCTCTTCGGTCTCATGCCAAAGAATTTCAAGTCGCCTCATCGCCCGTTTTAGGGAGAGGTTCGAGCGGATGATCCCCACGTAGTTGGACATGATTTGTTGCATCTCGCGTTTACTTTGGATGATCATCAACATCTCTTCGGCATTGGATGTCCCCTCGAAATTCCAGTCAGGAATACCCTCTTGAATTTCCACTTTATCCACCAAATGAGCCGTGTGTTGAGCCGCCTGATCGCCATAGACGACCGCCTCTATGAGTGAATTGGAGGCCAGTCGATTTGCTCCGTGCAGGCCGGTACAAGAGGTTTCGCCCAAGGTATAGAGTCGCTTGACCGAGGTCTCGCCATTGGTGTCCACCTTGACCCCACCACAGCAGTAGTGGGCAGCCGGAGTGACGGGAATCCAATCTTTGGTGATGTCAATCCCTATGGAGAGGCATTTCTCGTAAATATTGGGGAAGTGGCTCTTGATGGAGTCTGGATCTTTGTGTGTAACATCTAAATAGACGAAATCCCACCCATGGATCTTCATCTCGTGATCAATGGCTCGAGCCACTACATCGCGCGGGGCTAACGACTTCATGGGATGGTATTTATCCATAAATTCCTCACCTGTTTGCAGTCGCAAAATTGCGCCGAAGCCACGCATAGCCTCCGTAATCAAAAAGGCCGGACGCTCCCCAGGATTATAGAGTGAGGTGGGGTGGAATTGGATGAACTGCATATTTTCGGTGATGGCCTTGGCGCGGTGGCACATGGCAATACCGTCACCGGTAGCAACCAAAGGATTGGTTGTTGTGCCATAGACATTTCCACAGCCACCAGTGGCCACGATGGTGAATTTGGCCAACATGGTCTCAATGGTGTGGGTATCTAAATTGAGCACGTAAGCGCCGAAGCAGGTAAGCCCTCGCGTATGACGGGTGACAAATTCGCCCAAATGGTGCTGGGTCAACAGGTCGATGGCGAAGTGATTCTCTAAGATGGTGATGTTGGGATGGGTGTGGACGGAGTGAATAAGTGCCCGCTCAATTTCGGCACCGGTCAAATCTTCATGGTGCAGAATGCGGTGCTCGGAGTGCCCACCTTCACGGTTGAGTTCAAACTTCCCATCAGGAGTTTTATCGAAGCGCGTACCCCACTCAATGAGGTCGCGGATCAATCGGGGTGCGTGCAGCACAACTTGCTCAACAGCATCCGGATCGCACTTGCCCGCTCCACAGACCAATGTATCTTGTATGTGTTTTTCGAATGAATCGGGGGCATAGGTGACCGAGCAAATGCCACCTTGTGCATAGTTGGTGTTGCATTCATCCATTTTGCCTTTTGTCACGACAGTGACGTGTCCATAGGCGGCGGCTTTTAAGGCAAAACTTAATCCTGCCGCACCAGAGCCGATAACCAAAAAGTCGGTTTTCATATTTTAATGCTTTTAGAAACCGAGAAACAGTCTCTTAAACGAAGCAAAGGTACATTATAATTCAGAAACCGCCATCAGAATAGCCGATTATTCGTAATTTTGTCCCGTAAAGCAAATGAAAATGGAACGATCTATTGATATAAACGAATTTGATTATCCGCTGCCGGAAGAACGAATTGCTAAATTCCCTTTGGCCGAACGGTCGGCATCGAAGCTTTTGGTCTATCGTGGTGGCGAGATTACGGAGCACCATTTCTCCCAAATCGGAGAGATCCTGCCTACCGGCTCAATGCTGGTATTTAACAACACCAAGGTGATCCGGGCGCGCATCATCATGCACAAACTATCGGGCGCGCGAATTGAGGTCTTTTGCTTGGAGCCACATGATCCGGCTGACTACGAGCGTGCCTTCGCGGTAAAAGGAGCTTGCGTCTGGAGTTGCATTGTCGGCAATCTCAAAAAATGGAAAGAGGGGGTGTTGTTCATTGATTTCGACTATCAGGGTGCTCCCCATCGGTTAGAGGCCTCGATGGTGGAAAATGGCGGACGAGAGCATTTGATTCGATTCACATGGACGGCAGACGCAACCTTTGGCCAACTCTTAGAGCATTTAGGCAAAATTCCGATCCCTCCCTACTTGAACCGAGAGAGTGAAGAGATTGATAACACCCGCTATCAAACCGTCTATTCGAAATTTGAAGGCTCTGTGGCTGCGCCCACAGCCGGACTACACTTCACAGCAGAACTCATTAAGTCGATGAGAAATAGTGGGTTCACCACCGATGAGGTTACTTTGCATGTGGGTGCAGGGACATTTCTGCCTGTCAAAGACGAGGATGCGGCACGCCACCCGATGCACACCGAACATTTTGAAATTCACCGCTCTACGGTGGCCAATTTACTACACCATTGGGGGCATATTGTAGCAGTTGGCACGACATCTGTGCGCACCTTAGAATCACTATCAGCACTCTCGTGGCGCATTCGACAGACGGGATCACCCGATTTGGAGCGCGTCATTGGACAATGGGAGCTTTATGACATCCCAGCAGACTTCACCGGCAGCGATGCGCTGGTGGTACTGCTCTCCTATATGGAGGAGCGGAAGATAGATTGTCTGAAGACGGCCACCCAAATTATGATCACCCCTTTGGGGTATCAATTCCGCATTGTGAAAAATATAATCACCAATTTCCATCAACCCAAATCGACGTTGTTGCTCTTGGTGTCAGCCTATGTGGGGGCGGATTGGAAGCGGATTTACGACTTTGCGTTAGCGAATAATTTCCGCTTCTTGAGCTATGGAGATTCTTCGTTGCTGATGCGTTAGACTACAATTTATTCCCTCTTGTGGCGTTATCTTTGTATCAATAGTTCTCAAAAAAGGCGACTATGAAAATTACATCCATTCATGCCCGTGAGATTCTTGACTCCCGTGGCAATCCCACCGTTGAGGTGGAGCTGACAACCGATTCGGGCGCTTGTGGCCGTGCTTCTGTACCCAGTGGCGCATCAACGGGCGAGAATGAAGCCCTTGAGCTTCGTGATGGCGACCAAAAACGCTATTTAGGACGAGGGGTACAACAAGCAGTACGGAATATCCACGAGGTCATAGCACCGGCATTGTTGGGTTGCGAGGTCTCTGATCAAGCGGGTATTGATCGCCGGATGATCGACTTAGACGGCACACCGAACAAGCGCACTTTGGGTGCAAATGCTATTTTAGGGGTCTCATTGGCGGTAGCTCATGCGGCAGCCACTGCATTCCGGATGCCACTCTACCGCTATTTGGGTGGGGTCAATGCGCGGACTTTACCCGTGCCGATGATGAATATCATCAATGGAGGTGCACACTCCGATGCTCCAATTGCCTTTCAGGAATTCATGATCCGTCCCGTTGGGGCAAAATCTTTTCGAGAGGGACTACGAATGGGGTCAGAGATCTTTCACGCCCTCAAGCGGGTGATTCAAGGTCGCGGACTCTCTACTGCCGTTGGAGATGAGGGTGGTTTTGCTCCGGTCTTGGCCGGCACAGAGGAGGCGTTAGAGGTGATTGTGGAAGCCATTCGGGTGGCGGGCTACAAAGCAGGACGTCTTTGTGAGGGCGGAGAGGTTTCGCTCGCCTTGGACTGTGCCGCTTCGGAATTTTACCGCGAAGGGTGCTATGACTATACCATTTTTGAAGGTACACGCGGTGTACGGCGGAACGCCCAAGAACAGGTGGCCTACCTGAAAGCATTGGTCGAAGATTATCCGATCGACTCCATCGAAGATGGTATGGCGCAAGATGATTGGGAGGGGTGGCAACTACTCACCCGTGAGCTGGGACAACGTTGTCAATTAGTGGGTGATGACCTCTTTGTGACCAATGTCGAATTTCTTAAAAAGGGAATTGAATGGGGTTGCGCCAACTCTATTTTGGTGAAGGTGAATCAGATCGGAACATTAACCGAGACCTTAGATGCCATTCAGATGGCGCAACGAGCCGGCTATACAACGGTGATCTCACATCGCTCTGGCGAAACAGAGGACACCACCATCGCCGATCTCGCCATTGCGACCAATTCGGGACAAATTAAGACCGGCTCACTCTCGCGCACCGATCGTTTGGCAAAATACAATCAACTGCTCCGCATCGAAGAACAATTAGCCACCGAAGCTCGTTACGGCCTGACACCATTGCAAATTCATCTACCTTAAGATTGACTTTGAGCGCTTAAATGCCGAAGGATCTGTTTTATTTGGTTAACAGAGAGATTTGCCCTACCTTTGCACCTCATTTTGACCAATAAAACGACATGATTACCGTTTCAAACTTAGAGGTACAATACGGGAAACGCACCCTATTTAAATATGTAAACCTAAAATTTACAGCCGGCAACTGCTATGGCGTAATCGGCGCTAATGGCGCAGGAAAATCGACTTTTCTCAAGGTCCTGAGCGGTGAAGTCACCCCCACAAGTGGCAATATCAGTTTTGGCCCGGGGGAACGGCTGGCCTCTTTGAAGCAGGATCACTTTGAGTATGACCAATGCACGGTGTTGAATACGGTGTTGATGGGCCATCAATCTTTGTGGCAAATTATGAACGAGAAAGATGCCCTCTATGCCAAGTCCGATTTCTCGGATGAGGATGGTATTCGTGCGGGAGAGTTGGAAGATAAGTTTGCCGGAATGGATGGCTGGAATGCGGAGAGCAATGCGGCCAACTTATTGAGTGGCTTGGGGATCAAAGAGGCGCTTCATGGCGAATTACTGGGTAACCTGAATGCCAAAGAGAAAGTGCGCGTACTCTTGGCACAGGCGCTCTTCGGCAAACCCGATAATTTGTTGCTGGATGAGCCGACCAATGACTTGGATCTACAAACGGTGTCGTGGCTCGAAAATTATCTCTCGAATTACGAGAATACGGTCTTGGTGGTCTCTCATGACCGACATTTTCTCGACTCCATTAGTACGCATATCATTGATATAGATTATAATGACATAACCCTTTTCTCGGGCAATTACAGTTTCTGGTACGAGTCGAGCCAATTAGCAGCCCGTCAGCAACAGAACCAAAACAAAAAGGCCGAAGAGAAGAAAAAGGAGTTAGAGGAGTTCATCCGTCGCTTTAGTGCCAATGTGGCCAAATCGAAGCAGACGACCAGTCGCAAGAAGATGATCGAGAAGTTGAATATTGGGGATATTAAGCCCTCTATGCGTAAATATCCGGGCATTATCTTCCAGCCAGAGCGCGAGGCGGGTACCAAAATTCTTGCCGTTGAGGGTCTGAGCAAAAGTGTCAACGGAGAGCTATTGTTTAGCGATGTTTCGTTCACCGTACAAAAGGGCGATAAGATCGTCTTTCTCTCGCGAGAACCGCGTGCGGTAACGGCTTTATTGGAGACCTTGACCGGTAATGAACCACACGATGCCGGCATGATCGAATGGGGCGTTACCATCAATTCCGCCTATCTACCGGTCAATAATGTTCCTTTCTTTGAGAGCCAACTCAATATTGTCGATTGGCTGGGGCAGTTTTCCTCAGACACCAGTGAACTCTTCCTGCGTGGCTATTTGGGCAAGATGCTCTTCAGTGGCGAGGACATCTACAAACCCGTCAATGTGCTCTCCGGTGGAGAGCGGGTGCGTTGTATGTTGGCAAAGATGATGATTCAAGCACCCAATTTGTTGGTGATCGACTCGCCAACCAACCACTTGGACTTGGAGTCTATTCAGGCCTTCAACAACTCTTTGACCAGCTTCAAGGGCAATGTCTTGATGACCTCTCATGACCACGAATTCATCAATACCGTTGCCAATCGTATCATTGAGATTACACCCAATGGCATGATTGACAAATATATGGAATATGATGATTACATCACCGATGAACGCGTTGCCGAGTCGTTAGCCAAGCTCTATGATAAATAGAGACACTATCAAAAAGTAAATTGGGTGATCATACCGTAGGAACTACTGCAACCCCAATAACTTCATCAACTTTTTCGACAACTCGGTATTGTCCATAATACCATTGATCTGCTCCGCCCCTGCACCATATAAATAGACTGGCACCAACGTGCCTGAATGGCTTTTTGTACCAAAACGATAGTCGACTCCGCTCTCTGAGAGGGTGAAATCTTGTTGATTGCTGGGCATGGTCAGACCACCGGTCTCATGATCGGCCGTAACCACAACCAGCGTTCCAGGGTGTGCATCTGCAAAGTCCATGGCAGCAGCCACCGCTTGATCAAAATCACGCATCTCAGCAAGGATGCCATCTGCCCGATTCGCATGCGATTCAAAGTCAATTTGAGAACCTTCTACCATCAGCACAAAACCCTTTTGCTGTACAGCAGCGTTGCGCGCAAGAATCTCCAGCGCTTTATTTACAGCCGGTTGCAAATAGTCGCCTCGCCCCTCTAACATCGACAACAGATGGTTTTCTGCAAAGAGCCCAACCACCCGTCCCGAGTGAATATCCGCAGCGGCATCAAGGGATGTAATGACCCGATAATCCTTATCCTTCAAAGCATCGACCAATGTTTTACCATCGGCCTGCACCTCTTGCATGGCAGCGGCGCCACCTCCAAAGGCCACATCCAATCCACTCTCCACAAATTGTCGTGAAATCAGCGCATCCTCTTTGCGGCTGGCCACATGGGCGTAAAACGCACCCGGAGTAGCGTGTTGCAAAGCGCAGGTCACCACAATACCCGCCGGATGACCCGTGTGTATTGATTTGGTGATCATTGATTCTGCTACTTTACCATCGGGCGTTTCACCCAACATTCCATTATTGGTCTTCAGCCCTGAAGCCAAAGCTGTTCCTGCCGCAGCGGAATCGGTCACCCGATTATTGGCCGAATAGGTCGAAATCAGTGCCACATTTTGCGCCCGATTGAAGGCTGTGGGCTGATAACCTTTTTCGATCATCAGCATTGAAACATGGCCTAAACCCATGCCATCTCCTATCATGAAGATCAAGTTATGCACCTCTGAGGAGGTCGACTCACTGTATTCGGGGAAAACTTGCTGGGGTGCAGGAACCTTCTGAGAAGTAGCATTTGCCTTCTTGTGATAGATCGTTATTTTTTTGGCTTCAACGTTTTGGAGGATCAATGCCCCAACAAAGAGTAACAGAAAAAATCTTTTCATGGCAAAATTTTTCATGGTTTCAAGGACAAATATATCTTTTTATATGGAAATGTCCAAACTTTTCACTAATTTCGTGCAGAAATAGCAAAGAGGGGACGCATTTTTCAAAAGACTGTTTTTGAATAGATTTTATGGTTATAAACAGATGAAACATGGCAAAACCATGTAATCGTTTGTAAGTGACATAGGAATCGAAGGCAGACAAAAAAGAGAGGATAAATTAAAATCCAACTTGCTTAAAATCTACAAATCACTGGTTTAGATTACTTATGGAGGTCAAAATTGCAGCCGACTGGAAAGCCATTCTGCAGGATGAATTTGAGAAGCCTTACTTTGGGGAGTTGATCAATTTCGTGAGGAGTGAATACGCCTCACGACAGATCTTTCCGCACGGGAAGAACATCTTTCGTGCTTTCGACAAATGCCCCTTCGATAAGCTAAAAGTAGTCATTATCGGTCAAGATCCTTATCACGGTGAAGGGCAGGCTAATGGGCTCTGTTTTTCTGTGGGTGATGATGTTCCACTACCGCCTTCTTTGCAAAATATCTTCAAAGAAGTGGCCAATGACACCGGCTCACCCCTCGCTACACAGGGCAATTTAGATCGTTGGGCAGAACAGGGTGTCTTGTTGCTCAATGCGGTACTTACCGTGCGTGCACATGAAGCCGCCTCTCATGCTGGTCACGGTTGGGAGACCTTTACCGATGCTGTGGTGCGCGCCATCGCCGAGCGAAAGCAGGGGGTTGTCTATATGTTGTGGGGTGCTTATGCCCAACGCAAGGGTATCATGGCCGATCCCAAGCAAAATTGCATCCTCAAAGCCGTGCATCCCTCCCCGCTATCGGTTTACCGCGGATTTTTTGGCTGTCACCATTTTTCACAAGCCAATAACTACCTGCACGCTGCTGGACAAGATCCAATTATTTGGTGATTTTTAACTATACCACGCTAAAATATAATATCATGATAAAACACACCTCTTTCCTTATTATCCTCTGTCTCATTGGACTTGTTTTAACTTTTCTGTGCACAATTTACTGCGCCATGCGAGGCTATTTTCAGTATATGGCCATCGGTGGTGCCATCTGTCTGTTGCTCTTTGCGATCTTCATCGTTCTGCGAAAAGAACGTCATGTCGCCCAAATTATGGGTACAGATAACTACAACGACCCCTTCAACGAGGACAAGCAATAAGAACACGAAGCAAAAAGGATAGCGTGTATCCCACACTCCATAAAAAAAGCGTCTTACCACATTTGGTAAGACGCTTTAGTTTAGAAGCAACCAGCACTAATCGGCCACTTGCTCTCCGTCATAAGCCCATTTCACATAGACTGCACCCCAAGTGAAGCCTCCTCCAAAAGAGGAGAGAATAAGGTTGTCGCCTTTGCGCAACACATTCTCATAGTCATAGAGGCAGGAAGGAATGGTTGCGGCGGTAGTATTACCATTGCGGTCGATATTGATCATACATTTATCGCGGCTAATACCCATGCGCTTCGCTGTGGCATCAATGATGCGCAAGTTAGCCTGATGGGGAACCAAATAGCGAATATCAGACGAAGCTAAATGATGACGCTCCATCATCTCCACCGAGACATCTGCCATGTTAGAGACCGCGGCCTTGAAGACAGCCTGTCCATCTTGGGTGATGGTGTGCCAATTATTACGAACAGTCTCCTCCGAAGCGGGATAGCGCGAGCCACCAGCCTTCATGTAGAGGTGTTGCTCTCCAGAACCATCCGAGTGAAGAATCGAGTCCACAACCCCATAGCCACTCTTGTTGGGTTCAAGCATCACAGCCGCAGCACCATCTCCGAAAATCGGGCAGGTGTTACGATCTTTATAATCGACAATAGACGACATCTTATCAGCGCCGACAACGATCACTTTTTTACAATAACCGGTTTCGATAAACTGCGCGCCGGTTGTAATGGCAAAAAGGAAGCCACTACAAGCTGCGGAGACATCATAGGCAAAAGCGGCCTTGCAACCCGCCTGATCGGCAATAAGATTCGCTGTGGAGGGGAAAAACATATCTGGGGTCACGGTGGCACAAATTACCATATCAACACTCATTGGGCTGACACCGGTTTTTTCTAATAAATTTTTAATCGCTCGCGCACCCATATAGGAAGTACCCAGCCCCTCACCTTTGAGTATATGACGGGTTTTAACGCCGATACGCGACATGATCCACTCATCCGACGTATCTACCATCCGACCAAGCTCCTCATTGGTAAGCAAGTAGTCTGGAAGGTAAGCCCCAACACCCGTAATCGCTGCTGTAATTTTCTTCATCAATTTTACTTTAATTTTTGAATGCGCTCTGCAATTTTGCAGTTAGATCCGCCTTAACGCATTGCTCAGTAGAGAGAATCATACTCTTGATGGCCAATGGAGACGAACAACCGTGTCCAATAACCACAGGAGCATTTACTCCCAACACAGGCGTTCCGCCCACGTTTTCATAGTTCATGGCCTCCCAGAATTTGTTATCTGCACAGCCCATGGCCTTATTGATCCGATAGAGACCCTCAGCCATTTTAAGGATCGTATTGCCCACAAATCCATCGCAAACGATCACATCAGCGACCTGTCCGGAAAAGATATGGGTACCTTCGATATTGCCCACAAAATTGAAACGCCCATCGGCCTTCATCATCTCGTAAGCAGCCTTACTCTGTATATTTCCCTTGGTCTCCTCCTCGCCGATATTGAGAATGGCAACGCGCGGATTCTTAACACCCTGCACCGCCTCAGCGAAGATAGAACCAATCAGCCCATATTGCGCCAACACCTCCGGTTTGCAATCCACATTCAGTCCCACATCTAAAACCATTGCCGGACGTCCTGTCACCGTAGGAACAGCGGACGAAATGGTCGGGCGAATAACGCCTTCAATAGGTTTGACGGCATACATCGAACCCACCATCATGGCCCCTGTACTACCTGCACTGGCAAAACCTTGAATCAAGCCCTTCGCCAAGTAGGTAAAACCGACCGTAATACTGGAATCTGTCTTCTGCTGAAAAGCTTTTGCAGGATGATCCCCCATTTCAATCACCTCCGTGGTGCCTACAATGTCAAACCGATCTGCGGGGCAGTTCTCAGCCTTCAAAATCGCTCTGATCTTTGCTTCATCACCAAAAAGGACAATACGACTATCCGCACTGCATGCTTCGGCAGCCATTACAGCACCCTTTACAGCAGCATCGGGAGCAAAGTCGCCACCCATAGCATCAACACCAATCTTTAACATAATCCTTGAGATTTGGTTAGTATTATAATCTTCCCTAATCTACCTCCAAAAAAGGCGATTTACAGGAAAATTTTACAAGGTAGAGCGCACGAATCCGTGTGTTCCGCAGTCGTTATTCAGCAGACTTCTTCTCAATAGCCAATTTGCCGCGGTAGAAACCACAATCAGGGCATACACGGTGATAAAGCACCGATGCGCCACAGTTTGAACATACAACTACCGTAGGAACAGTAGCTTTGTAATGGGTTCTTCTCTTATCACGTCGTGTCGACGAGATTTTGTGTTTAGGATGTGCCATTTTTTTTCGTTATTTATATAAGTTATTATTTTATTGCGTTCTAAATCGCTCTATTTCTTCTCTTTGGATTGTTGCTCCAAAGTCTGTTTCAACTGCGCCAACTGTGCCCGCATCTCCGCTGGAACAGACAGCTCCTCTTCGGTCTGCTTTTTCGCTTCAAGGGCATCAAACTCCTCCTTGGAGACAATACGAAACCGCTCTAACATCTCAGGATCGCACTGACCCTCAGGATGTACACGCTGATAAGGCAACGAAAGCACCAGGCTCTCATAAATGTATTGAGCCAAGTCTACGCTATCGGCCGAAGGTGAAACATAGAGAACCTCCCCATCGTAATCGACCTCTTGATCCGAAAACTTCACCACCAGCGTCCCTTCAAATTGGATCGGCAGGGTGCACTCCTCTAAACAGCGGTCACAAAGTGTGGTCACCTCTCCGGTGATTGTCACCGCAAGTTCCAACATCGTTTCCGAACGCTGAAGATCAAGATGCACAGCACAAGCCGCACGCTTTATCTCCTCGTTTCCAAAGCACTCAAATAACGCTTGATCTACTTTGAAATCAAACGTATGCGAGCCACTTTTGAGCCCCTTCCAAGCAATCGAATATCCTTTTGCAATATCCATTTTATGTGTAGATAGCTCGCAAAGGTATGAATTTTTCAGATAAAACCAAAGTTTTTTACGCTTTTAGCACCCGAACGGCTTCTCCTGCAAACGAGGAGGCGAAAAAAGAGTTATCTTTGTAAGATGGAAATCAGGAAGAATGGTTTTAGAATGGAGCTGACCTGCACGTTCGAAGCGTGGTGGCGCTATAATATAGCACTCATGGGTTGCTGTTTCGATACGGCCGAAGTTCGCACCGACTTTATTTCGGTCACCGACACCATCGCTGCGGTGGGTACAAATCTCTCCGCCTGCCCCCCAGATTATCCCACCACCCGCAAAACGGTGTTGGTGAGTGCCCCCTGTGACCACTTGACGCTCTATGTCTACATCATTCCCCATACCCTACCGGCCAATCGCGCTGTGGATGCCGGCCAACCCTTTGAGGTAAACCTCCGCATCTTCTACGGCGAGCAGTTGCTCCGCACGGAGATCATCCCCGTCAACCAATGGTCGGGCACGTCCGCCGAATTGCACTTAAGCAAATAACATCAACGGCAAAAAAGCAACGATCAGAAGTCGCCTACATCGCCTCTGCAACACAACACCGACAGCACAATAAAAGAACGGAAGACTGCAAAAGTCTTCCGTTCTTATTATCCTGTAAAAGGTGTCTGCTATTTTTTGTTGTGAGCAGCCATCTTCTCGATCAGCATGATTACCTTGTTGGAGTAGCCCCACTCGTTATCATACCACGAAACTAACTTCACAAAGTTGGCGTTGAGTGCAATACCTGCCTTCGCATCGAAGATAGAGGTACGTGCATCGCTGATGAAGTCTGAAGAGACAACGTCATCTTCGGTATAGCCCATGATACCCTTGAGCTCATTTTCCGAAGCGGCTTTGATAGCAGCCTTGATCTCATCGTAAGAAGCACCTTTTTCCAAACGGCAAGTCAGATCGACAACCGAAACATCAAGGGTAGGAACGCGGAAAGACATACCGGTCAATTTGCCATTAAGCGCCGGAATCACTTTACCCACAGCCTTGGCAGCACCTGTCGAGGAGGGGATAATGTTACCACCGGCTGCACGGCCACCGCGCCAGTCCTTCATCGAAGGGCCATCAACGGTTTTCTGCGTTGCTGTGGAGGCATGAACGGTGGTCATAAGACCTTCAATGATGCCGAAATTATCGTTGATCACCTTAGCCAATGGAGCCAAGCAGTTGGTTGTACAAGAGGCATTGGAAACGATGGTCTGACCAGCATAAGCATCGGTATTCACGCCGCAAACAAACATCGGGGTATCGTCCTTTGAAGGAGCGGACATAACTACATATTTTGCACCGGCAACCAAATGAGCCTCTGCCTTCTCCTTGGTCAGGAACAAGCCTGTCGACTCAACGACATATTCAGCGTTTACCTCATTCCATTTCAGGTTAGCAGGGTCTTTTTCTGCTGTGACGCGAATAGCTTGGCCATTGACAACCAGCTTATCGCCCTTTACCTCTACCGTACCTTTAAACTGGCCATGCACTGAATCATACTTCAGCATATAAGCCATATAGTCTACGGGAACGAGGTCGTTGATACCCACTACCTCAATCTTTTCTGAATGAGCACAGGCTGCGCGGAATACCAAACGGCCGATACGACCGAAACCGTTGATACCAATTTTAATCTTTGACATTTTATTGATTATTTTATAGTTAGTAAAAATCGCTTTATGTTTTACAACACAAAAGTATATACTTTAAATAGAATCTGCAAGTTATTCGCCACTTTTTATTCTATCATCGTCAGCCCTCGACGAATCCTCATTTATACACCCATCAGGAGCGCCTCTATCATCGATTGTGCTATCAAATTTACTGCCGCGAATAAATTTCTCAAAAAAGATTCCACGCCAAAAGCCTCTTTCGTCGCCACGATAGAGACTGTTTTTCGCACAAAATCATTAAAAATAGCTGTTTTTTATCATTTTATTGTAAAAATCGCACCACGGTAACATTTAATCCTATACCTTTAACCTTAAATTAACGCATAATGATGATTATTCTACTTTTTTTGTTATTGGTCTCATTCGCTTTATGTGTCCATTTTTCCCTTCGCAACAGAAAATATGCTGCCCGCATAAAGTATGACAACCAAATCATTGCGGCCATTCCTGTCTCCTCTTTTGTGCTGAACAAGAACAAGACCATTACCCGCATCATCCATACGACACCTGCTGCCATGTACGGATTTTCGCCCAGTGACATTGTTGGCAAGCCCCTGAGCTTCTTTTGCAACGATGCGAATTCTCCTTTTCACCAAGCGTGCAACCTACTGAACACCGCTTTTAATCGTATCATGGAGACCAAGCAGACTGAATTTTTCCGCTACAAAATTGGCGAGGCCGATTTAGAGGCAACGGTCCAAATTTTAAAAGATGGGGACGTATTGTGTGTCGTCCGCGATATATCCCAAGACACACAAGCCGTTCGTGAGATGATGCAAAAGAAACGAAACGAGATCACAGTAGCCTTAAATGCGGGTGGCTTGACCTCATGGTCCTATGATGTAAAGAGTAAAATATTCGATTCTGCTATTGATAATGAGGTGATTTACGATGCAATGGGCTACACGACTTTGCTCCAAAGAATCGCCAAAGAAGATCGACAAATGGTACGGGAGTCCTTCGACAAGATACTCAATGGAAGCGCTAAACATTGTGAATTTACGGTTCGATCAACAACCAGAAAAGGTGCAGTAATTTGGGCAAACGTACACGCTGTACCCGATGAATATGATGAAGAAGGTCGTGTAAAAATCATTATCGGTTCTCAAAAAAACATCACCAAAGAGGTTGAAGCCACCAACGAACTGATCAAATTACGGGAACAAGCAGACGAATCTAACCGACTGAAGTCAGCCTTCATCTCCAACATGAGCCACGAAATCCGCACCCCTCTCAATGCGATAGTAGGTTTCTCTCGCCTGCTGAATGCCACAAGCGACCCTGTGGAAATCAAAGAGTACATTCAGATTATAGAATACAACAACAACCTACTGCTCAATATTATCAACGACATCTTAGATCTCTCTCGTATCGAATCCAATCGCATTGAGTACACTTTTGCCGAAGTACCCATTTATGAGATGCTCAAGGGGCTGACCATGTCCACCTCCTTGAAAACCAAAGCGGGCGTAGAGATGATTTTGGATGACATAGCCCCCGATCTACAACTTATATCAGACAATAATCGCATTACGCAAGTCCTTGCTAATTTCTTAAATAATGCGGTCAAATTCACCTTCAAAGGCTCCATTCACTTGGGTTGCACACAAGAACAGAACGGCGACATACGCTTCTATGTCCGCGATACAGGCATCGGTATTTCGGAGGAGAATAAGAGCAAGATCTTTGATCGTTTCATCAAGTTAAACGAATTTGCACAAGGGACCGGCTTGGGCCTTCCCATTTGCGAAACGATCACCACCCACTTAGGTGGCCAAATCGGGGTCGATTCTGTCTTGGGCGAAGGCTCAACCTTTTGGGTCAAATTTCCACCCAGCAAACAGCAGTAAATCGCATAACGACAGAAACCGGCCTCAACCACGAGTCCGGTTTCTTTGTCTATACCTTTAACTATCCCCTATTTTGATGGGGCACGCATGACGCCGATCACTACTAAAGTAAATTTTCAGCACACATTTTCCGCTCAGTTGTTCTAAGAAGCTGTTTTGAATATTTTCGACCAAATATGAATATTGATAACTTTTTTAATTATATTTGCAATAACCTTTAATATAATAGATTGTGATGCGTAATCTATTTCATCCGATAGTTTGCCTGAGGGGTCTATTTTCCTCAACAGTAGATGTTGCTTGTATGCAGTACCGCTATAAATTCATCATGTCTAACCCCAATAAATTAAAATTGCTATGAAAAAATTATTCGTTTTTGCTTTGGCTCTGTGTATCGGAGCATCGTGCGCTTATGCGCAAACCCAAAAAGAAATCTCCAAGGAACGCAAGGAGATCGCCAAACTCTCGAAAAACGAGCTAAACTCCCGTACGGGTAAAGCGGCCCGCAAGGCGGCAAAAGAGTACGTCAAAGAGGGCTGGATCGTTGCCCCGGGAGCGTTACCGCTGGAGAAACAACTCGATCGTGCTTTCAACATGCAGTATGAGTACGACGAAGCCGCCTTCCCGAAATACCTGATGGGAGAGGCAATGTCCATCGGAGAAAATTACGATGGTGGCAAGATGCAGGCATTGGAACTTGCCAAGCAAAATCTTGCCGGCCAGATTCAGACCGAGGTGACGGCTTTGATCGAGAACACCGTAGCCAACAAACAACTTACACAGGAGCAAGCAGCGACAATTACCGAAACCGTCATGGCCAGCAAGAATCTCATCTCGCAGAGTATCGGCCGTGTCGTTCCTGTCGTAGAGTGCTATCGGGTCAAGGGCAACAAGAACAAGGAGGTGCGTGTACAGATTGCCTACAACTCGAAGATGGCGCTCGAAGCGGCTAAAAACGCCGTTCGCGATCAACTGGAGAAGAAAGGCGAGAAACTCCACGAGCAGCTGGATAAGGTGTTGGGATTCTAATTTGAAGTCATCATGCTGAACAGAACTCTCATTCTGTTTGTTCTGCTGATATACCCACTGGTGTCGTCTGCACAAAAGGTGCAGACGATCACCGGCGAGTATACCTATTATGCGCCCTCGACCGTCAGCCCCGAACAGGCCCAACAAACGGCCATCCATCGGGCGCAAATCGCCGCGTTGGCTGATGCTTTCGGAACCTACGTCTACCAGAACAACACGACAACCGCCAAATTGACAGATGGACAATCCATGTTAGATTTCGAATCGGAGGGTGGTAGCGAAGTCAAGGGCGAGTGGCTCGACAATGTCAAAGAGCCGGAGGTGACGATCGGCGGTTACGAACAGAATATGTTGATTGTACACGCCCAAGTCTGGGGTCGTGCGCGGGCACTGACAACCGCTTCGGTTGGTTTTACAGCACAGATACTGCGCAACGGAACCGAACCTCGATTCCAAAGTGACGAGTTTCGTGATGGCGATGAGTTTTACCTCTATTTCAAGACGCCCGTTTCGGGGTATCTTGCCGTTTATTTGGTCGACAATTTGGATACGGCCTATTGCCTGCTACCCTACCAGCGAGATCCAACCGGCAAGGTACGCGTGGAGAATATGCGGGATTACCTTTTTTTCTCGGAAGAATTAGCCAACAAGGAATCACACCCATTCATCGATGAATATGTGCTAACATGTGACCGCTCCATCGAATACAATGTGATCTACATCATTTTTTCGCCGAACGAATTTTCCAAAGTCGGCGACAGTACCTCGACCGACCCTACATTACCGCGTCAGTTGCCTTTTGCGCAATTCCGCTCGTGGTTGTCCAAAAGCCGGATTCACGATCCAAAGATGGCTGTTGAACAAAAACGAATTGTGATCCGGAAATAGTCATCGGTAGGAGTACATAAATAAGGAAACTAATGAAAAATTACAGGATTCTATCTCTATGCAGTTTACTTTGGCTGTTGTTTGCGGCAGGGGCGGCACATGCCCAAAAGGCAACCAATGTCGATTGCGAACAGCATGGTTCTCAGATTGTGGTAACCTACACGTTAGATCGCGTGGCAGATATTGAGGTTTACTGCTCCGAGGACGGAGGCGCGACATTTGGCCCTCAATTACAAAAAGTCACGGGAGACGTGGGCGCGGGCGTGAGCCCGGGCAACAAACGTCTGACGTGGGATGTCACGGCAGAGCGGGAACAGCTTTTGGGCGACCGAATCGTGATCCGAGTGACAGCCGTTGCCACCCCTGCCTTCTGTGAACTGGTCTTTGTCAAAGGAGGTACCTTTACGATGGGAGCGACTTCGGAGCAGGGTTACGATGCTCTCTATGACGAAAAGCCCGCCCACCAAGTGACCGTTTCGGACTTTTCGATCGGCAAATACGAGGTGACACAGGCACAGTGGGAGGCCGTAATGGGTAGCAACCCGAGCCTTTTCGAGGGCGACAATCGTCCGGTAGAGCAGGTGAATTGGGACGACATCCAAGAGTTTTTGCGCAAGCTCAACGCCCAATCATCGGGCCGCCACTACCGGCTACCGACCGAAGCGGAGTGGGAGTATGCGGCTCGCGGTGGCAAACAAAGTCGTGGCTACGAATACAGCGGTAGCAACGACATCGACGCGGTGGCGTGGTATAACGGCAACGCTGATAGCAAAACGCACCCCGTGGGTCAAAAATCGCCCAATGAGTTGGGAATTTACGACATGGCAGGCAATGTTTGGGAGTGGTGTCAAGACTGGTACGGCGATTATAGTAGCTCCAGCCAGAGCGACCCTACGGGACCCTCTTCGGGCTCTCACCGCGTGCTTCGCGGTGGCTGTTGGTGCAGTAGCGCGCAGTTCTGCCGGGTGTCGATTCGGTACGACAGCGCGCCCGACAGTTGGAACAACGACCGCGGCTTCCGCGTTGTTTCCTTTTAGTTTACTCGGAAAATCCAGAGTCCGCAACCTAAGAAGATTACCGCAA
>JAVVZO010000002.1:0-102235 GCA_036650515.1 Alistipes sp. | reverse complement strand
TTGATCCCGATCAATTTTTTCGCGCAAATCGTCAGATATTACTGTGCATCAGTGCCGTAAAACGCATTGAGCCCTACTTCAACGGCAAAGTAATTGTCCACATCAGCCCCTCCAATAAAGACCGCATCACCATCAGCAAAGAGAAAATCGCCTCCTTCAAATCATGGCTCAACTTTTAGAGACTATTTAAAATTTATTGATCTCCGCTTTCCGGCTATTAAAGAGCCGAAAATAAAATATATAGCAAGTTTTAGAACTTGCTATATAACCACGCATTCGAGCAAAAATTTGCCGAGAATTATTCCAAAAAAGCTGGACGAAACACAGCTCATACATCATTTTTTTAAAAAAAATCCTCTCTGCATAGACCTTGTAAAAGGGCGGTCTCAGCGGTGCGGATCGTGGCGCATTATATAGGTACTAATGCCAATTAGTCACCCACAACTGCCCCACTATTAAAAGCTTAGAATATATAGCACCCTAAAATAAAATGTCTGAAGATGATCCTTCTTAACAAAAAAAAGCTATCTTTGTCCAACAAAATAGCCTCTATTTACAGATTTATCGTACAAATAGGCCTCTACAATGCACCTGAAGCGACTTTTTGGAGAGCTGTGAAGAATATGTTTATTGATTTACATACGCGTCATCTCCGCGATGGAGAACGCCAAGACTTGGTCGGCAAGTCATATAACGAATATATAGAATTGACTCGGAAGCTTGGCTTGTGAGTGTCCCCCCGATATGCCGCATAATGAAAATACAGCCCTCTGGTATCCCATTCGGGTTACATATAGTCGCGAGCTAAAACTCAAAACTTATTTGGACGATGCGGGCATTGAGAACTTCCTACCGATGCACTATATTTTGGGGACAGGCATTCACTCAGGCTCCAAACGCCTTGTTCCAATTATCCACAACCTTATTTTTGCCCACGCCACACGCAAGACACTCGATAACCTAAAGCAAACCAACATGATAACCTCTACAATGCGCTATATCATGGACCGAAACACCGGCTTGCCGATGATTATACCAGAGGATCAGATGCGTAATTTCATAGCGATAGCAGGAACGAATGATGAACATCTTATTTACTTGCCCGAAGAGGAGACTGCACTCAAGGCCGGCGACAGCGTTCGTATCACCGGAGGTCCTTTTGCTGGCGTTGAAGGCGAACTGCTCCGCATCAAGGGCGACCGCCGCGTTGTCGTAAAATTAGCCGGCTTCTTCACCGTTGCCACCGCCTTCATCCACCCCTCCCTGCTGGAGAAAATAGATAGATAAAAACAAATATATGCGAAAAATATTAGTAACCGGTGGAGCTGGGTTTATTGGCTTTCATCTCACAAAACGGCTCCTCGAACAAGGTGATGAAGTCATTGGCATTGACAACATCAACGATTATTATGCCACTTCGCTTAAATACGGACGATTAGCCGAACTTGGCATTCAAAAACACGAAGTAGCATACAATAAATCCACACAAAGCAATCTTTATCCCGCCTGTCATTTCATAAAACTTGACCTCACGGATCGAGATGCGTTGCAAATTTTATTTCAGAAAGAGCATTTCGATGTTGTAGTCAATTTAGCAGCACAAGCAGGAGTGCGTTATTCTATTGAGAATCCATACGCTTATATCGAAAGTAATCTTATAGGATTTATTAACATCCTCGAATGCTGTCGACATAATCCGGTGCAACATCTTGTTTATGCCTCCTCCAGCTCAGTTTATGGGGAGAATACAAAAGTGCCTTTTGCGGAAGACGACCGTACAGATAGCCCCGTATCGTTATATGCAGCCACAAAAAAAGCGGATGAGTTAATGGCTCGCGTATATACCAAACTTTATAAAATGCCGATCACCGGACTACGGTTTTTCACCGTCTACGGCCCTTGGGGTCGTCCTGATATGGCCCCCATGCTCTTCACCAAAGCAATCCTGGCCGGAGAATCCATCAAGGTCTTCAATAACGGAGATCTTTCGAGAGACTTCACCTATGTTGATGACATTGTTGAAGGAGTAGTACGCGTAATTGACCACGCGCCCAATGCGGAGGACCCTGCGGCACTCTATAACATCGGCTGTGGACATCCTATGCAGTTGATGGATTTCATCCACACTTTAGAAGAGTCTTTGGGCAAAAAAGCCCAAATGACACTGCTACCCATGCAACAAGGCGATGTATATACTACCTACGCAGATACCACAAAGCTCAAAACTCAAGTTGACTATCAACCCACCACATCACTCAAAGATGGCATTCAAAAGTTTGTTCAATGGTATAAAAATAATCAGTTTTAAGCTATAATTTAATCTATGAACCTGTTTGAATTTGTTACCGAAGTTATTTGAGAACTATTTTTGGCCATAAAAACTGATGTCTATCAAAATCAGATCGATATAAAAAATTATTCAATGGATATTGCAATCATAGGAATGCCCCTGAATTTAGGATGCGATAGAGATGGGGTGGAATTAGCACCTAAATATTTACGATCCGAGAATTTATTATCTCATCTATTTAACCGTCATACACCACACGACTTAGGGGATTTAATTGTTCCACATAGACGAGATATTCAAGAGGCAGAGATGGTGGATAGAATGAAATATATACATTCTATTCTTGCTGTCAATAAAGAATTATCAAATACAGTTTATAATGTGTTGCACACCACCAATTATTTGCCAATAATCATTGGTGGGGATCATGCTTTATCGTGGGGTAGCATCGCGGGTGTTAAGAGAGAATATGCTGATATCAGCGTATTTTACATTGATGCTCACGGTGATTTTAATACTGCTGCAACTTCCGAGTCGCATAACGTCCATGGAATGCATATGGCATACTTAATGGGATTTGGCGATCAAAGATATGTTGATTTTCCTTCTCCGAATCGGAAATTAGCACCTGAAAACGTCTTTTTTTATGGGACAAGAAGTTTGGATGCAGGCGAGGTTGCATTAGCAAAAACCGCTTGTTTACATATCCGGACAACACAAGAAATACAGCAAGAGGCCATAGAAACTACGTGTCGGATCATAGAAGCTCAGCTTTTAAGATTAAAACACATCCATTTAAGCATCGATCTTGATGTTCTGGATCCTAAAATTGCACCAGGGACAGGCGTACCCGAAAAAGATGGCTTAACTTTACCTGAATTGCAAGCTATTATCACTACTATTTTGCATTCAAAAAAGGTGGTCTCAATCGATTTCGTTGAATATAATCCGCTTTTAGATGCAACAAAAAAGACAGAGTCTGCCGTATGTGCCATTTTATCAACCATAAACAATGCGTTATAATAATAACCAAATAGATGCACCTTCCCAAGCGAATCACAACATTATACCATAATCCGGAAGCTCGGACACTCACAGGAAACTTTATATCTTTAACAATACTCAAGGTTGTAGGGTATATATTTCCTCTTCTCACCCTACCTTATCTCGCTCGTATCAGATGTAGCTCAACAATCAATAAGGTGAAATTTCATTGTTAATGGATCATTATTCATTTTCAAAACCCCACTAAATCTAAAAAATAATCATGAAACTACGCAACCTATTAGCCTCTTGTTATCATCAATACCTAAAGAGTTATTATACGATCATTGGCCTCTGTTCAATAAAACGATTAGCAGAAATAAAGTACTCGCAAAACTTAAAGGGGAAGAAAATTAATTGGCGACACCCGATGGATTTGAATGAGAAAATTAATTGGTTGAAATTCTATTCAGATACATCTATGTGGCCAATATTTGCAGATAAATATAGGGTCAGAGAATACATAGAACAAAAAGGGTTATCAGATTCATTAAACGAATTATACGGGGTTTGGGATAATGCGGATGATATTAACTTTGATGCATTACCACAAAGTTTTGTGTTGAAAAGTAATAATGGCTGTGGAACGGTAGAATTTGTAAGAGATAAATCACGCCTTGACATAACAGCAACCCGTCGAATGCTCAAAAAATGGCTTAAAATGAAATTCGGGCTACTTACCGCTGAGCCCCATTACTTAAAGATCAAACCCGTAATCATAGCAGAAGCACTCTTGTGCGCCCCTTTAAAGACCACCCTGCTGGATGATTACAAAGTCTTCTGTTTTAATGGGAACCCATATCATATTCTGTTCTGTTATGATCGTAAAGGAGCTGGACAACCAGCAAAATATACTATATATGATACTAAGTGGATGATCCATCATAATAAAATATTAATTCATGAAGGTACTGACCCACAACCAGAACCAAAAATTCTTGACAAAATGTTAAAGTACAGCAAAATTTTAGCAACGAATATTCCTTGTGTACGAATAGATTGGTATATTGTTGATGACAAATTATATTTTGGAGAGATGACAATGACCTCGGCTGGGGGATATGACAACACATATTCAGAAGAATATTTATTTGAATTGGGGCAACAGATAGAATTACCTAATAAATATTGATCTATGATTAACTACTCCATCGATAATATTATAAACAAAAATAAAATCGCCATTGTTGTTGTTGGCTACAATCGGCTTACATCGATAAAACGATTATTAGGTTCATTGATGCAAGCTAAGTACCCATCAAATGATGTCCCCTTAGTAATTAGCATCGATTGTAGTAACGACATTGAACTTTACAACTATGTCGAAACATTTAAATGGCCTTATGGGGATAAGTATGTGATTATTCAAAAGCAACAATTAGGATTAAAAGAACATATCTTCTACTGTGGTGATCTGACGCAACTATTTAAAGCTGTTATCATATTGGAAGATGATCTATATGTTAGTCCCTATTTCTATTATTACACATCCTCTGCTGTAAACTTTTATGGTGATGCAAACAACATTGCGTGCATAGCACTCTACGCTTATAGTTGTCAATTATATAATTATCTACCATTTATCCCCTACCAAGAACAATATGATGTTTATGCATCACAAACAGTAGTAACGTGGGGACAATGTTGGACTACGCAAATGTGGTCAAATTTCAGACAATGGATGATAGAGAACCCATCTATTGAGTGGCAATCTCTGCATTTACCTCTTGCTGTAAAACTTCATAAAAAGGCTTGGTCTAAATTTTTCGCAGCATATATCACCTCTAACAATTTGTATATAATAGCTCCATATATATCTTATACTACTAATTTTTGTGAGGCAGGAGTCCATAGTAGCAAGAATTCTTCTATTGCTCAAGTTCCGCTTGCATTCCGATCAACGAATTTTAATTTTGCTCCAGTTGAGAATTTAGTACATTACGATGCATTTTTAAATCCCACTCACCTTGGAGAAATGTTATTGGTTCCAGAGGATGAATTGTGCGTGGATTTTTATGGTGATCATTATGGCCAAAGAATCAAACGATACCTCCTTACAACCAGTATACTACCCTATCAATGTATTAGAAGTTTTGGATTAGAAATGCGGCCTATTGATGCCAACATACGATTACAAATACCTGGTGATGGGATACGACTTTATGACACATCACGACAGATAAAGGGTGGTAAAGCAATCAAACACCCAATCAATAGTGTATTATATAGATTAAACTATTTTAAACCAACATTAATCATAAAAACAGCATTTTACGTCATAAAACGCCGAATTATACATATTGTGAATTATGATTAAGAAACTGCTAAAAACCATATACTGCGAATTGAAAAGAATACAACTTCGCAAAAATACTATTTGGATCGCACACAGAGCGCGATTCAATAGGCACACAATATTTGAAGGATATAATAAAGTACACAACTTTGCGTGTGTGTCGGGATCCTGTGTAGGAAAATATTCCTACATAGGAGAACATTCCTATTTACCTAATTGTAAAATTGGACGCTATTGCAGCATAGCTTCTGATGTTATGGTTGTTACTGAAACTCATCCTTCTTATAATTTTGTGTCCACCCATCCTGCATTCTTTTCACTGGGGAAACAATGCGGAATGACATATGTCAATCGACAAAGCTTTGACGAACATTTATCCATTGACAATAAAAGTATTATCATTGAAAACGATGTTTGGATTGGTTGTAAGGTAACAATCAGGGGGGGGGTACGAATTGGCAATGGTGCGATAGTCGGAATGGGGGCTGTTGTCACAAAAGATGTTCTCCCATACTCAATCGTTGGTGGTGTCCCTGCAAAAATCATAAAATTCAGATTCACAGAAGAACAAATTAAGTGGCTACAAGCCTTTGAATGGTGGAACAAGTCCGATGAATGGATTAAAACAAATAGTTCCAAATTCACCTCAATTGATTCTTTTATTGTCAAATAATTATTCTACAGATGTCGACAAACGGCAAAAAAATTGCTATTAACACAATCATAATGTATGGGAGATTAATAATCACAAGTATTATTGGTCTACTTGCAACACGACTGTTATTAAAAGCAGTAGGTATTGACGACTACGGCATTTTCGCTATTGTAGGTGGCATAGTCGCTATTGCAGGTATAGTTAATGCAATAATGCTCGGGACAACCAATCGATTCATCACATATGCCTTAGGTGAAAACGATCCGAAACGATTGAATGAAATTTTTAATATCACACTTGTAATTCACATTTGCATTGCCATCATAGTTCTTCTGATTGCCTCGCCAATAGGTGAATGGTATATTAATAAACACCTTGTACTTCCAGAAGGCAGCCTATATAAGACATTATGGGTATTTAGGTTTTCCTTATTGGGTGCTGTAATATCATTTATAGGAGTCCCCTTTCAAGGATTAATGATGGCAGACGAAAAGTTTTTTGCTTTTTGTTTCCGCGATGTTTTGGCAAGCATAAGTAAATTTCTAATTATCCTATTTATCGCTCAATTTGATGGATCGAGGCTGATTCTTTATGCAGGTTTACTAATGGGTATTACGTTCTTACAACAAATTTGGAATTACACATACTGCAAATTACATTATAAAGAAAAGATTAGCTTTCACATTGTTCAAGGAGGGCATAAATATCGCGAGGTATTGACCTTTTCAATATGGACAGGCTATGGTGCTATGGCTTATATTTTTAGAGTCCAAGGATCGAACCTACTGATCAACGCTTTCTTTGGAGTAACGCTAAATGCTGCATTGGGCATTGCAAGTTCTGTGGATAATATTGTTGCAATGTTCACGCAGAGTTTGAGTCGCACCATTTCACCTCAGATCATCAAAAATTACGCAAATGGTTGCATTGACGCATCTATAGAATTAGTAGGAAAATCCTCGCGTTATTCTTTTATGATGATGATGATCCTTATAGTGCCTATCTGGACCTCCTTGGAATATCTATTGCAAATATGGCTTGATGTCGTTCCTCAGTACACAGTAATAATGATAAAATTAATGTTTATTGATGCATTGATTAATACAATAAATTCAGGCGTAACTGAATTTGTTTTTGCAACAGGTAAAATTAAACGTTATCAACTCTCTATAAACACTATTTATCTATTTTCAATACCTTTAGCTTATTTGTGCGTCAAAATAGTTCATGAGCCTCAAGTAATTTTTTATGCTTATATATTGGTATCTATATTACTGTTTTTTGTCCGTCAAATAGAACTACAACGAAGAAGTAAAATCAGCATCAAGAAGTTTGCCTCGCAAGTTTATATTCCGGTTTTACGCATACTTATATTAATAATTCCTCTCTTTATGTTTTTACCTCAATCTTTACATCCTATCGTCAGAATGCTCTTAACTACTGGTTATACAGTTTGTATTCTTTATTCAGTTGGAGTAACCAAAATAGAAAAACAATTCATTATCAATTATATTAGAAGCAAATGTCTCAAATAAATGTATTCAAAATATTTACAACTAATTGGTGGATTTGGTTACCTCTATTGTATCTGATGTGCTTTCCAACAGTCACTTCCATAAGCCTATTAATGATCATTTGGGGTATAGCATTTTTTGTTAAAAATGCCATACAGAATTATACGGATACTTCATGGGTAATTCTCCTCTTATTCACCTTATCACTTACAGTAATATTAATAATGACAGATCAGCTGACTACTAAGCTATACATAATACATTCAGCCGCATTGCCTTTATTTTATTTTATTGGTAAATACCTTGCGTCAAAATATCGGAATCAACTTTCAATGTCTATTATACTATTAGCCATAAGTATTATTTCTGCTCTGCCTCATTTATATATCACAATAACAGATGTTTTTAGTTCGGGATTAATCAATCCAGAAAGAACGATAAGTATTTTAGATGACGATGATAGTATTAATGTCACCTTACGTGTCGTATTTTTATCTTTATCTTTAGGCCTATTTGGCATTATCGTTCATCGCAGCCAAAATAAATTGGAGAAAAAGATAAAAACGATTGCTTTGGCCTTTGCAGTTATGGCTCTACTTTGTGTGATCCATTACGTATCTAGGACAGGATTAACACTATTGGTAGCGTCAATCATTGTTGGAATTTTATATACACGGAGGCTCAGAACCTTATCAATTTTCATAATGACAATTATTATATTTATAGTTGTATGGCAATGGCAATCCATCCAAACCAGTGAATTATTTTCAATCTATGCAGAGCGTGAAATCGAAGGTAGTTCATTTCAAGATGCAGGAGGGCGAGTGGAAATATGGCAAGAGTTCCTATCTAAAATATCCTCTCACCCATTTGGAGGCATAACAAGTCGTGAGTATAATTATGCACATAATTTATGGCTGGATATCACAAGAATAGCTGGCGTCATTCCTTTTATTCTACTACTGCTCTTTTCAATTATAAATATTAGAAATTTATATACACGATGCTTTAAAACTCAAGGCTATTGCTTATATAAAAGGATCCTATTCCTTTGGGGGATCACCTTCCTACTACAATTGTCCATTGAACCAATTTTTCAGGGTGCTCCGTACTATTTAATGTTGTATACACTTTTCTGTGGCATAGTTAATTCAGCAACAACTCACAAAGTATGCAATCAGCAAGAATGAAGATAATATATATTGGAGCTTTTCGTCTCCCCAATTTAGATGCAGCTGCTGCACGTGTGCTAAATAACGCCAAAGCACTTCGCGCATTAGGATGTGAAGTGAAATTCATAAGTTGGAGTGGCCAGTATCGAGACACCGATATCTGTGAAGATCACAAATATCGGTGTGATGGTTTTGAATACGTAATCACTAACGAAATGGATGCTTGTGGCTCTTTTCTGCATAAGTTACGCCAAAAATTTGTACGAGGGGATATCTCTATGAAGTTGTTAAAACTATCCAAATCGAATATTGATCTTATTATTGCATACAATGCTGATTTTTTTTTCACAAGACGGCTTCTTCGATATACAAATAAACACAATATCAAATTTATTAATGACATAACAGAATGGTTTGCCCCCAATGAGTTACACATCCCTGATCAATTGTTTAATATGTTAAATATGTACTATGTGCAGAAACAAGTAAAGAATAAAATCGTTATCAGTAGTTTCTTAAATAACTTCTACACACACTCGCATAATATCATCATTCCACCTCTATGCGATGCTTCTGATAAAAAATGGACTGATATTTCCGAATCAATTGCAGAGAAATACAGATTCAACGGTATTCAATTGATTTATGCAGGCACTTCAGGACGAAAAGACAAATTGCATACGGTTATTAATGTAATACAACATATTATCAATGAAGGAGCCACAATACGCCTGCTCATACTAGGGACCACAAAAAAGTCATACATAAATCAATATCATAATTTATTGGAATATGAATATGCTGAGTTGAGTGATGATATAGTGTTTTTAGGGAGAGTCGCTCAAGAACTTGTCCCAGCCTATTATAAGATATCTGATTTTATGATATTACTGCGTCAGCCTTCTGTCAAATCGAATGCTGGTTTTCCAACAAAATTCGCTGAATCCATAATGTCTGAGACCCCAATTATAACAAATATAACGAGCGATTTAGATCTGTATTTAAAGAATGGGTATAATGGAGTTATTGTTGAAGACGACTCTGCAGAATCTTTATATAAGACACTAAAAAGTAAAATCATCACACTTTCGAGACAGCAAATAGACACAATGAAAACCAATACTATTAACACAAAAATGGCATTTGACTATCATAGCATTCGTCAAAATCTATCAATTTTTATTGATGAGTTACAATGATCAGCACAAGATAGTTTTATTCTATTTATTGCAACTATTTCTCTATGCAAAATAAATATTGCACTCTCTCGAAAATAACATAGCAAAAGATACTTCAGCAAAAACCTCAATCAATTATGGACTCAATTATTCTAACATATTAATAATAAATATTATGAAAGTACTAATAGGTTCCGACGAACATATATATTACTATGGCGGTCAATATTATGTTTCAAAAATAGGCTATAATATATATCAACGCTATTTACGAGTTTTCGAGAAATTAAGAGTTGCTGTTCGTGTACGAGTCGTTGACAATATAAATTTTCCTCTATCTTTATACACACCAATTGATGATTGTCGAATTGAAATCTATCCACTACCATTCTTTCAAGGACCTAAAGAATACATTCTGCAATATATCCCTACGCAATTAAAAGCACGCAACGCATCCGTCGGTTGTGATGCAGGGATTTTTCGTATGCCTTCAGTCATTGGACAACTTTTGTGTAAGAAATTCAAGGCGACACGTACACCCTATGCAATTGAAGTGGTTGCAAATGCAGAAACAGGAGCTAAAACATCAAGCAACATTATTCATCGCCTTTTGCTTACCAAAATGAATCGAGATATAAAGTCCTTATGTGGTGCCGCAGATGGCGTTGCCTATGTTACTCGTGATGCATTGCAACAAATATATCCTTGCAACAACAATGCCTTTACAACTCATTATTCTTCAATTAATTTACTCGATTCATTTTATATAAATACACCAAGGAAATATGTATCCAAACAGGTTTTTGAAATAATACATGTTGCTTATTCAATAAGTGGCAAGTGGAAAGGGCATAAACAACTGATATATATGATAAAAAAAGTCGTTGACAAAGGTTATAATGTAAAAGTCACTTTTGTAGGCAAAGGCAAAGCCATTCCGGAATTCGAGAAATTGGCAAAGTCATTAAATATTGATCGATATGTCTCTTTTGTTGGTGTTTTGGATACGACCACTCTTCGAGAATATCTACTCCACGCTGATATGATGGTTTTCCCTACATGGGCAGAAGGATTACCGCGCGTAATTATAGAAGCCTGTGCTGTCGGCTTACCATGTATATCCAGCCCAATTGATGGCATCCCCGAATTATTAAGTAAGGATGTGCTTTTTATGCCTGACGAAATAGATAAATATGCAGACAAGATAATCGAAATCATCTCCACCCCATCTTACTATGAAAAATTGAGCAGAGATAATTTATTGACCAGCAAAAATTACCAGAATATTATATTACAAAGTAGACGCGATTTATTTTATACCGAGCTAAAAAATATAGCACTCAAACATTCTAATTAATATATTACCGGCGGCACAGGGTCGTTCGGGAATGCGGTGTTGAGGCGTTTTCAACAATAGGATCAAAGAGAACTACAATTTTAAATATAATATAAAAGTTTAAAATCGGACTAATCATGAGCATTATAAACACAATGGTTGCGAAAACATATTCAGTTCTTTGTAATCTATCGCCCTACATTGAAGTGAAACTTCGCCAATTATATTGGCGGAATATTTCAAAAACAGCCTCTCTGAAAAAAGAGTTTAAAGAGATGCCTTCAACAGAGAAAGTTGAATTCAAGGCTATTCTTAAATTTTTATCCGATAATGGCATAGGAAAAGGTTCCTTGATTGTCGTACACTCTTCCTATAAGGCTCTAAAAGGGACAGGATTATCTCCCGAGCAAATCAATCAAGCCCTGATTGACTATGTATCTAAAGAAGGAACCGTTGCAATGCCCGTCATTCGAGAATATAAAGAAGAAGGTAGTCTCACGGAATATTTTACCAAAAATATGGACGAGGTTATTTGCACATATGATGTGGAACATAGTCACGTAACCACAGGCATATTACCATATTGCTTAATGAGACGAGGTGATAGTTTCACAAGCCGATTTCCACTAAACCCAATGACAGCAGTAGGGCAAGATGCAGAACAGATGATGATTCATAATTTAGAGGGTAATACACCCTCCCCGCATGGAGTAAACTCAGCTTGGAAATATTGTTATGATCATTATGCAATGGTAGTTGGACTGGGTATAGATCAGACTCATTACTTAACCATTGAACACGTAGCACAAGAGTCTTTTGAAAATTGGCCAATCCAAGATTGGTTCCGTAAACGTCTATTCAGGATAATTGATAAAGATTTTCAAACATCTATTACTGTGTCTGAACGAAAACCTAAATGGGGGGCAAAATATCGTGCTGAAACTAAACTAAAGAAAGATTTATTAAAGCATAATATTTTAAAAATCGAACATATAAATGGAGTTGAAGTAAGTATTACAGATTCTCGAAAATTAATTGATTTTCTACGAGCCAATAAAAAGAAAGGGTATCCATATTATGTGCCCAACAAATACATCATCAAATGAGACAGAACTTCAAGCGCTACATTCCCTTAGTAGCGATGACAAATGGGATGACCTTATTTTATCATTACGGGAGGTTATACATTTACGATCCGTCTCAGGAGACTATGCAAGGGGGGGGGAGATTCCCATTTTCATTGAAAGACAATATTTTAGCCCGTCTCTCTATCATCAGCAGATGTATGAGATTGGAGACAAGATACGCTATGCAAATAAACGACTCGGAAATTCTCATTCTAAAATCTGGTTATTTTTTCACATTCAATATAATCACGCATCAACTCACCAAAAAGAACAAATTACTTCGAGGTAGTCGTCCTCTCAATATGGCAAGGATTGAGGGTATAGAGGGATTCACAGATGGGATTTATTATGGGGAATATTTTGGCAATCCCACCAAAGAATCCGTTCGTATAAAGCAATTTTCTAAAGATCTGACCGAAGAAACGACCTGCTACTCTTTTGCAGAGGGAATGATCAATCATATTCACAATGTTGTTCCCGATAAATTTCATCAATGTGTATGGATTTTTACAGGAGATTTTGGTGGTGGTGCCGGCATATGGAAAGCCACTAATAATTTCAAAACAGTCGAAGCAATAGGCGTTGGTGAACAAAAATATCGTGCGTGCGTTGTTTTCCCAATAAAAGAAGGTCTCCTTTATGCAACGGATTCGCCATTTGAAAAGAATTCCATCAGAATTTTAAAACAGATTGATGGAGAATGGATTAGCGAGCCTATTTTGGAAATTAATGGGTCTTCAATCTATGGAGGGGTCTTCAATGATCAATTTATATTTTCTACGGCAGTAGAGTCTGATGGTATTTACACATCCAAATTCAATCTACTTTTCGACAGAAAGAAAGGTCTGGCAATTACTGATTACTATTCTTATGTTTATATGGGAAATTTGGAGTCCGGATTCAATATTATTTATAAAGTAAAAAAAGACAAACTTCCGTTTTTCTTGTTCCAATTTGGAGTAACTATTTTTCCTACGGGACACATAACCGGCAATTATCTACCTATCTATCATATTGGTACTACGGATCACGATCTGTCAACAAAAATGTTAAAATTATATTAATATGTCCCTCTTTAAAGACAAAGTTCTATTAATTACCGGCGGCACGGGGTCGTTCGGGAATGCGGTGTTGAGGCGTTTTCTCGACAGTGATATCAAAGAGATACGCATCTTCAGTCGTGACGAGAAGAAACAGGATGATATGCGGCACGCACTGCAAAATCCAAAGGTGAAGTTTTACATCGGCAATGTTCGCGACCGCGAGTCCGTTGATGGTGCAATGGCTGGTGTGGATTACATCTTCTCGGCAGCGGCGCTCAAGCAAGTGCCCTCGTGCGAATTTTTCCCCATGCAGGCTGTGCGCACGAATGTTGAGGGCACCAATAACGTTCTCGAATCGGCTGTGGCACATGGTGTTAAGAACATCGTTGTTCTCTCTACCGACAAGGCCGCCTATCCGATCAACGCGATGGGCATCTCAAAGGCGATGATGGAAAAAGTCGCCATTGCCAAGGGGCGTGCCTTGGGCGAACAGTCAGCGACAACCATCTGCTGTACTCGTTACGGGAATGTAATGGCCAGCCGTGGTTCAGTCATTCCTCTTTGGGTTGAGCAGATCAAAGCGGGCAAACCGATCACCATCACCGATCCCAATATGACACGTTTTATGATGACCTTGGACGATGCAGTTGATTTGGTGATCTACGCATTTGAGCACGGTCATAATGGAGATCTCTTTGTGCAGAAAGCTCCTGCGGCAACGCTTGATGTTTTGGCGGAGGCGTTGAAACAGCTCTATCACGCGAATACCGAGGTTAAAACGATCGGCACACGACACGGTGAAAAACTCTATGAGACACTTGTTACACGCGAGGAGATGGCTAAATCCGAAGATATGGGCAACTATTTTCGCATTCCTTGCGATACGCGCGATCTGAACTACGATAAATTCTTCACCGAAGGCAATGAGGATATGGCGAAGATTGAAGATTACCACTCTCACAACACCAAACGCTTAGATGTGGATGGGATGAAGGAATTACTTCTCAAATTGCGCTTCATTCGCGAAGATTTAGCATTAGATCAGAAAGCAAAGAGCACAGAAATAAAGAGCGAATAATGAATATCTTGGTTACGGGTGCACGGGGATTTGTCGGTAAGAACCTTGTAGCACAACTACATAATATAGCCGAAGGGCGGGCAAAAAACGCCAAATTAGGTACAGATCTTCATATCTTTGAATACGATATAGAAAGCGATCCTGCGAAATTGGAGGAATATTGCCAATCGGCCGATTTTGTCTTTAATTTGGCCGGAGTCAATCGTCCGAAAGACCCTGCTGAGTTCATGACCGGCAACTTTGGGTTTGCCTCTACCCTGCTCAACACGCTCCGCAAATACAAGAATAACTGCCCTGTGATGATCTCATCATCCACACAGGCGGCTCTCAACAATCCCTACGGGGAGTCCAAACGTGCCGGAGAGGAGTTGATGTTTCACTATGCCAGTCAGACAGGGGCAAAAGTGTTGGTCTATCGTTTCCCGAATCTTTTTGGCAAATGGTGTCGTCCCAACTACAACAGCGCCATCGCCACCTTCTGCAACAACATCGCACAGGGGCTCTCAATCCAAGTAAATGACCCATCTGTTGTAATGCACTTGGCGTATATTGACGATGTGGTCAGCGAGCTCCTCAGTGCCCTCACAGGCGATGAGCATCGTGAAGGCAACTATTGCGCTGTGCCAACCGTCCATACAATCACCTTGGGTGAGATCGCTACACTCATTCGCTCGTTCCGTGAAAGTCGCACCGATTTGAGTGTGCCCAACACCAGCGATCCCTTCACCAAAAAGCTCTACGCCACCTACCTCTCCTACCTGCCAACCAACGCCTTTGCCTACCCACTGACGATGCACTGCGATGACCGAGGTAGCTTCACAGAGATCCTCCGGACAGTAGACCGCGGGCAGTTCTCAGTCAATATTTCCAAGCCACATATCACCAAAGGCAATCACTGGCATCACACCAAAAACGAAAAATTTGTCGTGGTCAGTGGTAGAGGAGTGATTCGCTTCCGCCGTATGGACGATCCGTCAGCAGCTATCATCGAATATTCAGTTTCCGGCGATAAAATCGAGGTTCTTGATATTCCAACAGGCTATACGCACAACATTGAGAATGTCGGTGACACCGATATGGTAACCTTTATGTGGTGCAACGAGTGCTTTGATCCCGAACATCCCGACACCTATTTTGCAGAGATAAAAAAATAGATAAACTATATGAGTAAATTGAAGTTAATGACCATCGTGGGCACTCGTCCTGAGATTATTCGCTTGGCGGAGACAATCAAACGATGCGACCAATATTTCGAACAAATCTTGGTACATACGGGTCAGAATTACGACTATAACCTCAATGAGGTTTTTTTCAAAGACTTGAGCCTACGTCAGCCCGACCATTATCTGAATGCTGTGGGCAAAGATTTGGGCGAAACGATCGGCAATATCATCGCCAAATCCTATCAACTAATGGCTGAATTGCAACCGGATGCTGTCTTGGTCTTGGGTGACACCAACTCCTGCCTGTCGGTGATCGGTGCGAAACGACTTCATATCCCCATTTTCCATATGGAGGCCGGTAACCGTTGCTTCGATGAGTGCCTGCCGGAGGAGACCAACCGCCGCATCGTGGATGTGACCGCTGATGTCAACATGTGCTATTCTGAACATGCTCGCCGCTACCTCAATGCTGCGGGGACACCGCGTGAACGAACTTACGTTGTGGGGTCACCAATGGCAGAGGTGCTACACGCAAATTTGGACAAAATCAAAGCCAGCGACATTCTCACCCAAATCGGACTGCAAAAAGGGAAATACATCCTGCTTTCAGCTCACCGAGAGGAGAATATCGACACCGAGAAGAATTTCTTCAACTTGATGAACGCGGTAAACGCGATGGCTGAAAAATATGATATGCCGATTCTCTATTCGTGCCACCCCCGCTCAAAGAAATATATTGAGCAGCGCGGCTTTCAATTTGATAAGCGCGTCATTCAACATCAACCGATGGGATTCCACGACTACAACAACCTGCAAATGAATGCTTTTGCCGTAGTATCTGATTCAGGCACGCTTCCTGAGGAGAGTAGCTACTTCCTCTCTATCGGCAATCCGATCCCTGCCGTTTGTATTCGCACCTCCACTGAACGCCCCGAAGCCCTCGATAAAGGCAACTTTATCTTAGCCGGCATCACCACCGAACAGGTCTTACAGGCCGTAGACACAGCTGTCGAGATGAACCGCAACAGCGCACTGGGACTTCCCACACCCAACTACACCGATGAAAATGTCTCGATCAAAGTGGTGAAGCTCATCCAAAGCTACACGGGCATCGTCAACCGCATGGTCTGGCGAAAAGAATAAAACTATGAATATCCTCTTTCTTACCTTAGTGGAAATTAACAATCTGCACAATAGTAATATCTATACGGATTTACTCCGTCAGTTTGTGAATGATGGCCATAAAGTCTATATTGCACGATCTTCAGAACGCAGGTTTAAAGAACCTCAGAGAATACAACAAGAAGATAATGTAACTATATTATCTATTCGAACGTTAAATATCCAAAAGACCAATCGAATAGAAAAGGGTATTGCTACTATTTTATTACAGCATCAATTTCAAAAAGCCATAACCAAATATTTTAACGACGTTAAATTTGACTTAATCTTGTATTCTACACCTCCAATCACATTTAACAGCATCATTCAAAAGATCAAACGACGAGACGGAGCTCTGTCATATCTTCTACTCAAAGATATATTTCCACAAAATGCAGTTGATTTAGGCATGTTCTCTAAACACAGCATTTTTTACTGGTACTTCCGTCGTAAAGAGAAAGAACTCTACAAAATTTCTGATTATATAGGTTGTATGTCCCCTGCAAATGTCAGATACACCTTGCAAAACAATCTATTTTTGTCTGCTAAAAAAGTGGAGATCAGCCCAAATAGTATCGAAATTCACGATGAACCTATAATTAATAAAGATGCTATTCGCCTTCAGTATAAACTACCCGTTGATAAGCGTATTTTTATATATGGAGGCAATCTTGGCAAACCTCAAGGCATTGATTTTTTAATCACCGCTTTGCAAACGAATATCAACAATGACAAAACCTATTTTATCATTGTTGGCGGTGGCACAGAATATGCAAAGTTAGCTTCTTGGTTTAAGCAACACAATCCAACAAACTCACAGTTAATCGCATCATTACCCCCTCTTGAATATGACCAATTAATGAGTGCTTGTGATATTGGTATTATTTTGCTTGATAGGCGTTTCTCTATTCCAAATTATCCCTCTCGTTTATTATCATACTTGAAACGACAGATGCCCATATTATTGGCCACTGACAAGAATACAGATATAGGGCAAATTGCAATAGATAACGACTATGGACTTTGGTCAGAAAGTGGTGACATAGTCGCCTTTAACCAAAACATCGATACTTTCCTATCAATGGATGATGCTAAACTTCATCAAATGGGGGTAAATGGATGGACTTTCTTGAAAAACAACTACGATGTCAAGAGTGCTTACCGAACTATTCTTTCTCATATAAAGCCCTAATTATGTATCGTCATTTTTTCAAACGTTTTTTCGACTTCATATTTGCATTTCTCGCGCTCATTTTCCTTTCGCCATTTTTACTGATGGTGACTGTGTGGTTGCATTTTGCCAATCACGGTGCCGGTGTGTTTTTTACGCAGGAGCGTCCGGGGCGGAATGCTAAAATATTCAAAGTGATTAAATTCAAAACGATGACCGATGAGCGTGACGTCAATGGAAAATTGCTTCCTGACGAACAACGCTTAACAAAAATTGGTATATTTGTACGCTCAACTTCCATTGACGAGTTGCCACAACTAATTAATGTAATCAAAGGTGATATGAGTTTTATTGGCCCACGCCCTTTATTGATCCAGTATCTGCCACTTTATTCGGCCGAACAAGCTCGTCGCCACGAAGTTCGTCCGGGCATCACCGGCTGGGCTCAGGTGCACGGACGCAATGCCATCGACTGGCACGAAAAATTCGCGCTGGACGTATGGTATGTCGATCATATCACCCTGCGTATAGATCTTAAAATTATATTGATAACAATCCAGAAGGTTCTCTGTCGTGCCGACATCAATTCACAAACGGCTGCGACTATGGAGCCTTTTAACGGTAAAAACTAATGAAAGACATCGCAATTTATGGAGCTGGAGGTTTTGGACGAGAGATTGCTTGCTTGCTTCGACAAATCAATATTTCGGAACCTATTTGGAATTTTGTGGGATTCTTTGATGATGGAATTGCAAAAGGTTCTAAGAATGAGTATGGGGAAATTTTAGGGAGCACATCAGAACTAAATAGTTGGCAATCAGATTTGTCCATTGTGGTTGCAATAGGTTCTCCTAATGTCGTCAAGAATGTCATAACTAAAATCACCAATAGCAGAATCACATTCCCGAATATTATCGCGCCGACTGTGTTGTTTCTTGATCGGGAGTCCGTAATTATGGGGCGGGGAAATATATTCTGCAATAATTGTATGATCAGCTGCAATACTACATTCGGCGATTTCAATATGTTCAATGGCTACATCCTTATTGGACACGACACGAAAGTCGGATCGTATAACGTCATTATGTCATCTTGTAATATCTCTGGAGGGGTCGAAATTGGCAGCTACAATTTTTTCGGAGTACAATCGGTCATATTACAATATATTAAAGTTGGAAACAACACGCGTATAGGAGCTAATAGCGTCATAATCAAAAAGACGCAAGACAATAACTTATACATTGGGAATCCCGCTATAAAAGCAAAATTCTAACAATTTAATCAAGAAAATTATGGAACTAAACAAATTTATCGAGCATTTTGCAACACAACTTGAAGAGACCGATCCAACCCTTATTACCGCAGAGACTAAATTCCGCGACTTGGACGAATGGAGTTCGCTAACCGCTTTGTCCATCATCGCCATGGTCGATGATGAGTACGACATTCAACTCAAAGGTAACGATATGCGTGCTGCGCAGACGATTGGTGAGTTGTTCCATATTGTTGAAGCAAAAGCATAGATATGTCTTATATTAGCACACATACGGTAGCTATTAGGGGAGTCGCGGCTTGTGTCCCTAAAAAATCGGAGGAGAATATCTCGTCAGCAGTTTTCACATCAGAGGATGAAGCGCAAAAGTTCATAGCGTCTACGGGCATTGAACGTAGAAGGGTTGCTGATGCGAAAACTACTGCATCGGATTTGTGTTGCTCTTCTGCGGAAAAATTAATACAAGATCTTGATTGGGGGAAGGATAGCATTGATTGTTTGATTTTTGTTTCGCAAACACCTGATTACATCTTGCCTGCTACATCATGTATTTTACAAAACAGATTAGGTTTGTCTGAAGAGTGTTATACGATTGATATTTCCTTGGGTTGTTCAGGCTGGGTGTATGGATTAAGTGTAATCACGAATCTTTTGGCATCAGGGGAATTTAAGCGTGGCTTGCTTTTGGTTGGCGATACCATATTGAAACTCAATTCCCCCCGGGACAAGAGTGCGTGGCCGCTATTTGGAGATGCTGGTACTGCCACGGCATTAGAGTATGATATTGATACTGATCCGATTATGTTCCATTTTGCGACAGACGGAGCAGGTGCAAAAGCAATCATTGTTCCCGAAGGTGGTTATCGAATGCCTTATTCTCCGGATGCTCTTACTTATGAATTAGTTGAGCAAGGTATATCTCGCAATAAAATGCATTGCATATTGAATGGTATGGATGTTTTTACTTTTGGCATCTCCAAAGCTCCCAAAAGTGTAAATCAGCTGATCGAGCATTTTGATTTGGATAAGGAGAGTGTTGACTATTTTGTGATGCATCAAGCCAATCTGTTTATGAATGAAAAGATTCGCAAAAAATTAAAATTTGACACAGATAAAGTTCTCTATTCTCTAAAAGACTTCGGCAATACCTCTTGTGCATCCATACCTCTAACTATGGTGTCGAACTCTATTTTTGAGGGGGGGGGTACACAGACTATTTTGGGCTGTGGCTTTGGTGTAGGGTTATCTTGGGGTTCGGTCTATTTCCAGACCCAAAATATAGTTTGTCCCAAATTAATTGAAATATAAATTATGAATCACTACAATCCGTTTTCGTTAACAGATAAAACAATTTTGGTAACTGGTGCTTCGTCGGGCATTGGACGCGCAATCGCTATCGAATGTTCTAAAATGGGAGCTTCGGTCGTCATGACGGGACGTAATAAAGAGCGGCTGAACGATACATTCATGACATTGGAAGCAGGTAATCATCAGCAAATTATAGCCGATTTAAGCGATGCGGAACAATTGGCGGAATTGGTTACAAAGCTACCTCTATTAAATGGCATTGTCAATTGTGCTGGCATATCGGGTCACCTACCTTTTAACTTTATGACAGATATGTATATAAGAGAGATGTTTGAAGTAAACTTCTTTTCCGGAACAACTTTAGTAAACAAGATTCTAAGAGCAAAAAAAATCAACAAAGATTCTTCTATTATTTTTATGACCTCCACCTCAGGGGTAATTAGCTCTTATATAGGTGGTTCGGCATATTCAGCAACAAAAGGGGCATTGAGTGGTTTAATAAAAGGGATGGCTTTGGATTTAGCACCTAAACGGATTCGCGTAAATAGCATTATGCCTGCAATGGTATCAACACCCATAATGGACAATGGATCTATTGATCAAGAGCAATTTAAAATAGACGTACAACGCTATCCCTTGAAACGTTATGGAAAACCAGAAGAGGTGGCTTATGCAGCCATATATCTACTTTCTGATGCATCTTTATGGACTACTGGCACTAATTTATTATTAGACGGTGGTCGAACAATTAATTATTAAATGGACAAAGCATACATCAAAGTCATATCCTATTATCTACCGGATAAAATCCTCTCCAACGAGATGTTATCAGAAGAATTTCCGGAATGGAACGCTGAAAAAATTGCATCCAAAATAGGGATCAACGAACGCCACCTATCTGCCCCGAACGAAACGGCCACAGATATGGCAACGCAAGCAGCCGAGAAGCTATTTGCAGAAAACCCCATCATAAAACGAGAAGAGGTCGATTTTGTATTACTATGTACTCAAAGTCCTGATTATTTTTTACCTACATCAGCTTGTTTAATTCAGGAAAAGCTGGGGCTAAGAACTAACATTGGAGCATTTGACTACAATCTCGGATGTTCCGGTTTTGTCTATGGATTATCAATAGCCAAGGGGCTTATATGCGCAGGTGTGGCGACCAATGTGTTGTTGTTAACCTCTGAGACCTACTCCAAATATCTTCACCCCAAAGATAAAAGTAATCGCACTATTTTCGGTGATGGGGCAAGTGCAACGATTGTTTCAACCGAAGGTTTTGCTGAGATCGGTCATTTCTCTTTAGGCACAGATGGACGTGGAGCCAAAAATCTTATGGTTGCCACAGGAGGTTCGCGGAGACAGGGACGATGCAACGATCTGTCATTTGATGAAAATACCAATCCAATCTCTTCAGATTATCTTTATATGAACGGTGCTGAAATTTTCAACTTCACGATGGAGGCTGTCCCTATTTTGATCAAGGATACTTTACTAAAAAACAACCTTGGACAAGATAATATTGATCTTTTTATTTTTCATCAAGCCAATAAGTATATCATGAATTTTATGCGCAAAAAGATAAAAATAGACGAAGACAAGTTCTATTACTGTCTTGAAAATGTTGGCAATACAGTCTCGTCAACCATTCCGATTGCTTTGTATGAGGCCAAGCGCGAGGGACGATTAGTGGGCGATATTTTATTGGCAGGTTTTGGTGTTGGATATTCTTGGGCTGGTACGATTTTAAAATGTAAATAAATTATGCACGACAGAATTTATCTTTGCTTAGCCCATATGAGTGGCAAAGAACAGGATTTTATTAAGGAGGCATTTGATACCAACTGGGTTGTTCCGCTCGGCCCCAATGTAAATGCCTTTGAGGAAGATCTCAAAAACTTTATTGGGGAAAATAAGTTGGTTGTTGCCCTATCGGCGGGAACAGCTGCTATCCACTTGGGTTTGATTCAATTTGGTGTGCAACGTGGGGATGAGGTGATTTGTCAATCCTTCACTTTTTGTGCATCTGTAAATCCAGTCACCTATCTTGGGGGAGTTCCCATATTTGTTGATAGTGAAGAGGATAGTTGGAATATGAGTCCCGCCCTTTTGGAGCAGGCTATTCAAGATAGAATCTCAAAGACGGGAAAGAAGCCCAAAGCTATTATTCCTGTTCATCTCTATGGAATGCCAGCGAAAATGGATGACATTTGTGCCATTGCAGCAAAATACAATATCCCTATTTTAGAAGATGCCGCAGAGGCACTTGGTTCCGAATTCAACGGTCGCAAATGCGGGACCTTTGGAGACTTTGGTGCACTGAGTTTCAATGGCAATAAAATGATCACCACTTCAGGTGGTGGCGCGCTGATTGTCCCCAGCGAATCCGCGAAAAAGGAGACAATGTTCTATGCCACACAGGCGCGCGAACCCTACCCCTATTATCAGCACGAAAAGATCGGTTATAACTATCGTATGAGTAATATTTGCGCCGGCATAGGACGGGGACAAATGTTTGTTCTTGAGGAATATATCGCACATCATCGCCACGTGCACGACCTCTACGAAAAGGCCTTCGCCCAGATGGATGGCATCACCTTACACTCCAATCCAGATTGTCGTTTCAATGCCAACTATTGGTTGTGCACCCTGTTAATTGACAAAGCTAAAACAGGTTTTGATTACGAAGAGTTGCGCGTTTTCCTTGACGCTAAAGGTATTGAGACACGTCCACTATGGAAACCCATGCATCTACAACCCGTTTACGCCGCCAATCCTGCTTATGTGGATGGAACAGCCGAACGCCTCTTTCATCAAGGGCTCTGCATTCCTGCGGGGCCGTGTGTAACAGACGAAGATGTGGCATACATTATTTCTGAAATCACGAATTGTATTAAAAAATAGCATCGTCAAAAAATCTCATACAATGAGTCCCACACAACCTTCATCCCGTCTTTTTGCTCTATTGCGCGCTGCTTTGTGGGGAACGCAAATAGAAGCACCTCTTTTTGCAGAGATGACCGATGAAGATTGGCGAAAAACATATCAACTATCAGCAAAACAGGGGGTTTTAGCTCTTGCTTGGGATGGTTTACAGCTGTTGCCGCAACCGTTGCAACCCGCTCGCACGATCCGCATCCAGTGGGCGTATAATGTGGAGCAGATTGAGCTGCGATACGCCAAACAAAAGGCCGCCATTGGCAAATTAGCAACCTTTTACGCCTCGCACAATATTCCGATGATGCTCTTAAAAGGTTATGGTTTGAGCCTAAGCTACCCCATTCCAACCCATCGACCTTGTGGTGACATTGATATTTGGTTATTTGGGCAACAGCAGGAAGCTGATCGCCTTCTTCACGCCGAACGGGGGATTGAAATTGATGAGGATGTACACCACCACACCGTTTTTGTGTTCGATGGCGTTATGGTTGAAAATCATTACGATTTCTTCAATATACACGCTCATCAGTCCAATAAGATTGTAGAGTCTCATTTGAAACAATTAGCCAGAGAGGCCTCTCCTCAGATAAATGTTGGCGAACAAAAAGTTGCTCTTCCCACGGCTGATTTCAATGCACTGTTTTTGTTGCGCCACGCGTCTGCACACTTCGCGGCCGTTGAAATCGGATTGCGACACCTTGTCGATTGGGTGATGTTCATTGAACATGATGGCTCAAAGGTAAACTGGGAAACGTTGTATCGTATTGCCAAAGAGATGAATATAGATCATTTTCTCAACTGCATCAACGCCATCGCTATTGATCAGTTGGGACTTGATCCAAAAATGATTCCGGCATTTCCACGTAACAAAAAGCTGGAAATCCGCGTCATGAATGAAATTCTACACCCTGAATTCAGCGAGAAACAGCCCTCCAAAGGGTTATTGAAAATTGTGTGGTTCAAGACACGTCGCTGGTGGGCCAATCGCTGGAAACATCGCATCGTCTATCGGGAGGGGTTATTGAGGTCATTTATTCAATCTTGTTATGCTCATCTCCTAAAACCCAAAACCATTTAACAGCCTCTTAACCCTGTTTGAAAATATTTTTCAGACAGGGTTTTTTAATAATATGGTGGAATTTGTTTGTATATCAGCCCTTTTGTGCTATATTTGTGTCCTTTTGTTTTGAAAAACACAAATTCTAAATCACCTTTACATGGCAACAAATTGTTCGTTGGTACAGAAATCACTTCTCATAGGTATAGTGGTAATGGCGCTGTTCGCAGGTAGTTGCACCAAGCAAGTTCTGCCGGCCGAGATTTCTGAAGTACAAATTACACCGTTGATCACGCGAGTTACAGGCGTCTATTTCGACAAGAACGATCAAATTGGATTGACCATCAGCAAGAGTTCTGGAGTCTATATCGACAATAAACCCCTGATTTATAACGGGACGATCTTTGCTGCCCAAGGGTTAATTTGGTATAATAACATCACCGAACACGCTTCTCTATCTGCCTATTACCCCTATCAAGCATCGGGTACACCTACCCTCTTCACCATCGCTTCCGATCAATCGGGTGTCGGTTATGCGGCATCTGATTTACTGGCGGCCACCCGCATCGATGTTACCCCCAGCGCCACCCCTGTCGAGATGCTTTTTCACCATTTGATGACCAAACTCTCCATTCAGGTGGTCAACACCTCTGACGCCACCATTCGAACGGTCACCATAGATGGTGCTGTTCCCTCGGCGCAAGTCGATATTCCGCAGCTCACGGCTGTTGTCAAACCAGGGGCAGTTGCATCATCCATTCAGGCGCACACCATCACGGCAGAGACGCTTTATGAAGCCATTGTAGTGCCTCAGACCACGGCTTTAACACTCACTGTGGCCACCAATGATGGCAAGACGCATGCTTATAAGTTAGTATCAAGCCCCCTACTCTCCGGAAAACTATACATCATCACCTTCGCCTTTTCCAACATTGACATGACCGCCACATTGAGCGGTGCGATCTCTGATTGGGAGAATGGTGGTGCTTTAGTGGGCGAGGGTGGCGGTACGAATCCGGGCGAAGGTGGTGCGAGCAACACCCTCTCCTATGGAGGTGTGGATTACAAAACGGTAACACTAAATGACGGACGTACATGGATGGCCGAGAATCTGCGTTACATCCCCGCGGGCAAAAGTGCCTCAACCGATGCTACTGTGGATCATGGCATTTGGTATCCTTGCACCGTGGATGGCGTGGCCTCCACAAATGCGGCCTTTGTTGCCCAACAAGGATTGCTCTACGACCTCGACACAGCCTATGGGGCTCCTATCACCACCACCAACTGCAACTCCGTTGCCGGTTCACAGGGCATCTGTCCCAACGGCTGGCACTTGCCCACACGGGCTGAATTTGAAGCTCTTATAGCGGCTTACGCACCGCCTTATAGTGCCCTGACCGACACCCACTTTTTTACCTTTAGCGGCATCCGTACAGCCATCGGCACAACCAAGCAATACCATGCACCCCTCTCTGCAGGGGCATTTTGCAGTAGCTATCTCACCGGTTCTTCGACGACCTCTTTTGCCAGTGATCAGAAGTTCCAACCCCTCTTATCTACAACCACTTCGGGATCACTTTCACTCTCCATGGCCGCACTAAAAACCGCCTATGGACTTCCTATTCGCTGTCTACAAAATCAAAAATAGCCGTTCGCACGGTCATCACTACGCCCACAACATCCGCCCCCCCTACGCACTATCCGGTGGGGGCTTTTTGTTTTTAAAGCATAATTTTTCTATCTTGCGGAAATTATATCATCATGCTGGTAGACTACGAAATACAGACTCCCCGTTCCTGCAAGGAGTGCAACCACTTTTTAAGTGGCTGTAAGTGTCGGGCGTTTGATACTATACCCATTGAGTTATACACCGATGCGGAAGTGCACAACAAAAAGCGAAAAGACCAAAAAGGGGACTACGTGTTTGCCTCAACCAAACCAGCAGGAATCAACAGAGTATATGTAAACAAGGGTTAATCTCTACTTTTTACTGGTTGAATTTAATGTCCAAAAAGAATTATTTCACTTTCGAGGAGTTGCAAAAGCGACAGACACCCATCGCCTTCGGGACGATGGTGAAGCCTGTGGGATCTTTGTGCAATTTGGATTGTACCTATTGCTATTATTTGGATAAGGAGGCGCTTTATAGCCATCGCGAACCCCAGATGAGTGAGTATCTCTTAGAGCGTTATATCAAGCAGTATATCGAGGCCAATCGCGTGGATACAGTGACTTTTCTTTGGCATGGCGGTGAACCAATGTTGGCGGGGTTAGACTTTTACCGAAAGGCCATAGCATTACAGCAGAAATATGCCGCAGGTAAGCGCATTGAAAATTCATTGCAGACCAATGCCACGTTGATGGATGCAAACTGGTGCGATTTTTTTCACGATAATAATTTTTTAGTGGGTGTCTCTATTGATGGCCCTGCCGCCATTCACGATCGTTTTCGTCTCGACAAAGGCGGACACCCCACCTTTGGCAAAGTACTGACAGCCATCGAGCAGATGCACCGCCATGGGGTAGCATTCAACACCATGACCACCGTCAATCACTTCAGCGAAGGACAGGGGCAAGCAGTCTACCGTTTTCTCAAGTCAATAGGTAGCCACTTCATGCAATTTATGCCCGTTGTCGAATACATTCAGCAGCCGGCAGGCGCTACACGTCCTTTCATCGTTGCGCCGCATACCACAGGCAGTCAGCGAGCCGATTGGTCTGTTTCGGCACGCGGTTTCGGTGAATTCATGTGTGAAATTTTTGATGATTGGATCATCAGCGATGTAGGAAGCACTTATGTCCAGCTCTTTGATGTCTCCTTGGCGCAATGGCTCGGTATCAAGCCCTCACTTTGCTCTTTTTGTGATAGTTGCGGGGACTCGCTTGTGGTGGAACACAATGGCGATATCTACCCTTGTGATCACTTCGTCTACCCTGCCTACAAATTGGGGAATTTAGCTGATACATCTTTGATTGAGGCCTTTACCTCACGACTTCAGAGCGATTTTAGCGCGGCCAAGCACAATATGTTGCCCAACCAATGTGCTCGGTGCTCCTACTATTTTGCTTGCCGCGGAGAGTGTCCCAAGCATCGTTTCGATCACAGCGCCTCCGGAGAGGAGAATCTCAACACCCTCTGTGAGGGATATAAGGCCTTTTTTGGTCATGTTGATGCGCCGATGCGCTATATGGCTGAGCTACTCCGCGCTGGAAAACCGGCCGCCTTGGTGATGCCATGGGCGCGACAACGGATGGGTATTTAATGCCCTTGCGCCTCCAATTCCTCTTTGGGATCGTAGGTTCGCAACACCAATTTTTTCACCCATACGACAAAAATTCCCGTCAGGATCAGATTCAAAACCAAGGTCAGCACAGAAATAATCAACGCAGGCCCACCTAAATGATAGCCCAAGGCGATAAAAATCACCCCTGCACCGACCTCCCCACGGGTAAACATCCCAATAGAGAGCGCCAGTCGTTCGCTGAGTTTCCGATCCCGATAGAAAAACATCGGGAAGAGCTTCCCTATGTTGGATAAACAAGAGACCACCACCACATGCAAGGCGATCATCCCCCACGACAGCATCGGCTGTGAACCCGTCAGGGAGGTTGCACCCGCGCCTGTGGCAAAAAGATCTGCCCCCACAAAGAGCGGCATACTCAATCCGACCAAGAACATAAAAGAGAGCGAAATCCATGTAGCCGCCTTTTGCTCTTCAGGACGATCTATATGCTTGCTTTTCATGATCATACCCAAGATAAAAGCCGGTAGCAACACTTCGATATGAATGCCACCCTCAGCACCATAGAGATGGGTGGAAATGCTGTATATTAATTGTGTGATCCCAAAGATCACCACGGCATAACAGAGCACGGCTTTCCAATCTTGACGGCAAGAATAAGCACCTAATTTCCGCCAGCCCAAACTCAGTAAAAGGACCACAATGAGCACCACCACAAACAGTTGCCAGCGCATGCCGATCATTAGTATCTGCAAGGGAATCATCAATAGAATCGTATCTAAATCGTCAAAGATCGCCAACACCTGAATCTTTTGATAGACCCAACTCTTCTTTAACTGCAAGGCCGCCAACATAGTAAAGAGTATTCCGGCCGAAGTGGGGGCTGCAAAGCGACTTAAGAGGAGATTCTCCTTCCAAGCCGCACCATCATTCCAATATTCGGGTGGCAGTAGCACAAAGACATAATAGATGGCAATCAACAGCCAAGGAGCGGCAGCGGTAGCCATGGCAATAAAGTAATCTTTTGTATAGGATTTCCATCGGGTTTTGTCGATTTCAAATTCGCGCCCGACTTGAATCATAATAAAAGAGAGACAGATGGCCAGGGCTGTATTAGCGCCTATCTTAAAGGTTGCGTAGCCAGTACCAAGCTGTGCCGGCAAGAGCTGAGAGGCCACTAAGCCTAACAAAAGGAGGAGGGAAAAGGATAAAACTTTGGCCATTCGGTGGTCTATTTAGTCTACAATCTGTTCATTCCAGAGGTCGGCATTTTAAACGGAATGTCGGCCGTGGTTGTAAATACCACCCCAAAAACGATGCGCAAAGATAATATTTTTCAAGCTATTATATGCACACACTCAAAAAAAAGCCTCAAGCAATGCACAAGAAACCATTTCAGCACTATTTTTTTCACAATTTATTCGTACCTTTGGGAGGTTAATCGTTTCATAAAACAAGTAGCATGAAGGCAGAGACATTGCGCGAAATCGCATCGCAGTTCACCCTTGAGGGACAGATTGTCACAATAGATTCATTGGGAGAGGGTTTCATCAACGACACCCTCATCATCCACACAACAGGGGACACGCCCGACTACATCCTGCAACGAAAAAACAAAAGTGTATTCCCCGACATCCCTGCCATGATGGAGAATATCCGCAAGGTAACGGATCACATTCGTCAAAATGTACTGCGTGCCGGCGGCGACCCACTACGGGAGGTGATGACCGTTATTCCCACCCATGAAGGAAAACTGTATTATCAGGATGCGGCCAATGAATTTTGGGCTGTAACCCGCTTTATTGATAACACCTTAGTTTATAATAAAGCTGATAGCCCCGAACTGGCTCGCAAGGGTGGTGAAGGTATTGGCAAGTTCCAATCACAATTAGCTGATTTCACAGAGCCTCTGGCGGAGACCATCCCCGGTTTTCACAACATCCGCTGGCGCTTCAAACAGTGGGACGAGGTACTCAAGGCCGATCCCGCCAATCGCAAGGAGCAAGCAACCAAAGAGATTGAGTGGATTGAGAGCCGCCGCCGAGAGATGCTTTGCTTTTGGGAGTTGGTCGAGAAGGGCATTATCCCTACCCGCGTCACCCATAACGACACCAAGATCAACAACATTCTCTTCGACAAAACAGGAGCCGTGCTCTGCACCATTGATTTGGATACGGTGATGAATAGCACTTGTTTGAATGATTTTGGTGACGCTATTCGCTCCTATACCAACACCGGTGATGAGGACGATCGCAATTTGGATCATGTCCGCATGGACATCCGTATGTTCCGCGCCTATGCCGAAGGCTTCTTGTCGCAACGAGCCAGTGAATTGACCCCCATAGAGATCGACTATATGGCTTTTGCTGCCCGTTACATCACCTATGAGCAAGTTTTACGTTTTCTAATGGACTATCTTGACGGCGATCACTATTACCGCACCAAATATGAGGGACACAACCTGATCCGCACGCGGGCTCAATATAAATTACTACAAAGCATGGAGGAACAATATCCCGCCATGTGTCTCGTTATAAAAGAAATTGCCGATAAATACCGGCAGCAAAATGGTTAAAATCGAACATATTCGGATAGCAACCGACGATCCGGAAGCCATCGAAAGGGCTTTTTTCTCTTCAGCACCTTATGCTGTGGCCTGTAATAATTGGGCAAAGGAGTACCCTTACGCCCCACAGGTCTCTTTCCGTATGTTTCATCATGACAACCGGCTTTTCCTGCGCTATGAAGTTGCCGAGGAGTACACGCAAGCGCTGATCACGCAAGATAACGGTGCTGTTTGGACAGATTCCTGTGTGGAATTCTTCATCGCTCCCGATCAAACAGGCTACTATAATTTCGAGATTTCCTGCATCGGGCAGTTCCTTCTCGCCTTCCGTACAGAAAAATCAGCTCCCCCCATCTACGCCCCAGCGACTGTGATGGATACCATTGTGCGTTACCCTTCATTGGGCAATCAGCCTTTTGCCGAACGGGAAGGCAATAACCACTGGACGCTGACCCTCATCATCCCCGCATCCGCTCTGTTTCAGCATCAGATAGCCACTTGGCATGGCGTGCAAGCTCGGATGAATCTCTACAAGTGTGGGGACGGACTTTCGCATCCTCACTTTTTATCGTGGCAGCCCATCCACACCGCATCGCCCGATTTTCATACACCACCCTATTTTGCAGACGTTGAATTTAATAAATAGCCGCTCATGAACAACAAGTATTCTCTTCCCAAGGACGGAGGTTTGATCTCCTCAGCTGCTCCCCGCGATATTATTCATCGCTACGAGAAAATCCACACGCTCGTTTATAAGAGTGAATATGAAGGTGTACAGTATGTTGCAGACACCATCTCCAAGATGATCAAGACCCACAACGACAACAACTGCTCCAACGAAATGTACGAAGAGTCTCAACCTTTCGTACTGGGGCTCACCACCGGTCGTACACCTTTAGGTCTCTATCGAGAGTTGGTGAGGCGGCATCAGGCGGGCTTGATCAGCTTTGCCAACGTGGCAGTCTATACCCTTGATGAGTTTTTCCCCATCAAGAGCACTGAGCAACAAAGTCGTAACTATCGTATCCATGAGGAGTTTCTCAACCATATCGACATCCTGCCCGAAAATATTCATATCCCCAATGGCACTATTTCCGAAGCCAAAATTTCAGAATATTGTGCGGCCTTCGACCAATCCATTCACACCATTGACCTGATGATCATCGGCATGGGCGAACAGGGACAAATTGGCTTCAATGAACCGGGTTCTTATGCCAAATCCCGAACCCGCTTGGTGCAACTCACCCACAACTCGCGCAAAGTACAGTCGGATGCTTTTTTCGGCTTGGAAAATACCCCCAAAATGGCGATTACCATGGGTATTGACACCGTGATGCGCGCCAACAAGATCATCCTCATGGCATGGGGAGAAGAGAAAGCCACCGTCATACAGAAAGTTGTCGAGGGCTCTATCACCGACCAAGTGCCGGCCTCACAGTTGCAGGATCATCCTAATATAGAGGTTGTTATTGATGAGAGCGCCGCCAATCACCTTGCTCGAGAGCAGACACCTTGGTTGGTCGGGCCTTGTGACTGGACTCCCAAATTCATTCGCAAAGCTGTTGTTTGGCTCTGTGGGGTGATGGACAAACCGATGTTAAAGCTCACTTACAAAGATTATATCGAAAATTCATTGGGTGAGTTGCTGGAGAAAGCCGGCCCTTATGACAAGATCAATATCAACGTATTCAACGATTTACAACACACCATCACTGGATGGCCGGGTGGCAAGCCCAATGCAGACGATTCTACACGGCCTGCCCCTTCAAACCCCTACCCCAAACGTATCGTGATTTTTTCACCCCATCCCGATGACGATGTGATCTCCATGGGCGGTACTTTCATCCGTTTGGTTCAGCAGGGACACGATGTTCATGTCGCTTACGAAACCTCAGGCAATGTAGCGGTGCATGATGATGTGGTGTTGCAAAATATCGACACCGCACGGGAGTTGGGCTATGGCGATCACTACCAAGATGTCAAAAAAATCATCGCCAAGAAGAAAAAAGGCACGCCCGAACCACGTGCTCTCCTCGATATTAAGGGGGCCATTCGCCGTGCAGAGGCCAAGGCCGCTTGTCGTTCCTTCGGGCTAAATGATGAGACCAATGTCCATTTTCTCAATCTGCCTTTCTATGAAACCGGCGGCATCAAGAAGGGACAGCTCTCCACAGAAGATGTTCAGATAGTCATTAATTTATTGCAAGAGATCAAGCCCAACCAAATTTATGCTGCCGGTGATTTAGCCGATCCTCATGGTACCCACCGAATCTGTATGGAGGCCGTGCTGGCCGCACTGAATAGCTTTCACGACCAAGCGTGGATTCAGGATTGCCACCTATGGCTCTACCGCGGTGCTTGGTTGGAGTGGGATTTGGGGATGGTCGATATGGCCGTGCCCCTTTCACCCGATGAGCTGATCATGAAACGTCACGCCATCTATCGTCACCTTTCACAAAAAGATATCGTGCCCTTCCCGGGTAGCGACTCTCGTGAATTTTGGCAACGGGCAGAAGAACGGACTCAACATACAGCTCAGCTCTATGACAAGCTTGGCATGGCTGAGTACCAAGCGATTGAAGTCTTTGTTAAAATGTTTTAGCAAACCCCGGCTAACGTCATGGTATCCGCATCCTTCGGCTTCTATGACCGTAGCCTTTATTAATAATAAATGTATGAGACTCATTATTGAAAACACCGCTGCCCAAGTAGCACAATGGGCTGCCCGTTACATTGTTACTCAAATTAAGCTGAAGGAAAAGCATACCGACGCACCCTTCGTGCTTGGTCTGCCCACCGGATCTACGCCGTTGGAGACCTACAAAGAGTTGATCCGTCTACATCAAGCGGGCGAGGTATCGTTCCGCAACGTGATCACCTTTAACATGGACGAATATGTCGGCTTGGCGGAAGAGCACCCCGAGAGCTACCACTCATTTATGTGGACTAATTTTTTCCAGCACATTGACATTCAGCGTAAAAATGTCAACATTCTCAACGGCAATGCCGCTGATTTAGAGGCTGAGTGTGCTGATTATGAAGCCCGTATCATCAAAGCCGGTGGCATTGACCTCTTTATGGGAGGTGTGGGCGAAGATGGCCACATCGCTTTCAATGAACCCTTCTCGTCACTCAACTCACGCACCCGCGTCAAGACCTTAACCCAAGACACGATCATCGTCAACTCCCGCTTCTTCGACAACGACCTGACAAAAGTCCCCAAGACCGCTCTCACGGTGGGTGTAGGGACGATTCTATCGTCAAAGAAGGTGTTGATCTTAGCCACAGGACATAAGAAAGCGCGGGCTGTTCGCCACGGTGTTGAAGGTAGCTACAATCATCAATGGACGCTCTCCGCACTGCAAGTACATCCTTGCGGACTACTACTCTGCGATGAGGGTGCGGCCGAAGAGTTGCGCGTCTCCACCTACCGCTATTTCAAAGATATAGAGAAAGCGAATTTGCTCTAATTTTCACCTCTTTACGCAAAAAACCCCGGCCGAAAAGCAGTTCGACCGGGGCTTTTTGTTTCAGCCCATACTAATCTCTAACCAAAAGGGAGGCTTCAAAAATTACTTATTTTTTGTATGTCAGGTTGTCAATGCAAAAATAGGTCGGAGCATATCCATCGGCACAAGTCATCGAAAAAGCGATGCTTGTCACTTTACCTAAAGCGGAGAGATCCAATGCTTTCCAACCCTCCTGAATATTCTTTGTTTCAGCCAAAATGGTCGACACATCCCCTGTTTTAGTTGTTCCATTGTAACCGGTGATCGTCAGCGTCAAAGAGGAAATTTGACCTTCTATGCCTGAAAAATAGAGGTAGGCATAGGTCGCATTGGCCACAGCTATCGACTGTGGTGTCACGGCCGATGCAAAATGGATGACAGGAATTCCTTTATTTTCAGGTGTCCATGAACCATAATAACCGACTGCAAATTGCTTTGATCCATTTGCACCACCCTCGGCATAAACGCTCTTATCATTCTCATAACCAGCTGTTTTGCGATCAATGTGATTGGAGATCACAAATCCGTTCCAGACATCTACCGTGTGACCATAATCTGTGAAATAAGAGTAGACCTGAGCCTGCTTCTCGGTATAAAGTGAGCCGTAGAAGATATTCGATTTGATGGGCTGACCCTTACCATCCACATCATCCTGCTCCGTCGAGAGCGCCTTAGCCCAAAGGAAGCCGGCCGTACCTAATTGAGCAGCTTCAAAATCGACCGTCTCGGTTGGTTGTTGAGGAATCGGATCTTCGTTGGTATCCGAGCAAGAGGCAAAAGCAAATGCCGCAAGGGCAAAAAAGAGAATTTTTTTCATTGTTTTCAAGTTATTTAAATCTATTAAGTTATCTACAATACAGAAGCTGTTCGAATTTGTCACCAAAGTGTTTCACGGTTTAAAAATAAAAAATCCGGCTTCAAATTTTCGAAGTCGAATCAATAGGTAGCTCTTTATTTCTAAAAACGACACCCAAATAGGTGCTAACACTCAAAATCGGCTTGGCCGTTTCGCTTGCTCCGTTCTCCGCAGATGCATACCATCGATTAACTTTCGAAAAGTGCACTGGCAGGTCTTCTGACTCATCCTCGATGCGCCTTCCCAACGAAAAAGTTAGTGGCAGAAACAGAGCATCTTACAAATGGGAAAACGCTTACATAACACAAGCCCCATTCGGGATTTACAGCAGCGGGAACTGTTGCAGACTTTCACTGCATTCCCTTTTCATCGCACGGAGAAATTCCCCTTCACGAACCATTGCGGTGCAAATGTATAAAAAAATTTCATACCTTTGCCACAGAATCCATAAAAAAATAAAAGAATGACAAAGCACGCATACGTATTTCCCGGTCAGGGCGCTCAGGCCGTAGGTATGGGCAAAGATCTCTATGAGAATATTCCTGTTGCCAAAGAACTTTTTGAAAAAGCCAACACCATCCTCGGCTTCCGCATTACAGACATCATGTTTGCCGGCACCGAAGAGCAACTCAAGCAAACCAATGTCACACAACCAGCCGTTTTTCTTCACTCAGTCATCATGGCCATGGCGTTGGGTGTGAAGCCAGATGCCGTTGCCGGTCACTCTTTGGGCGAATTTTCCGCCCTTGTAGTCGCCGGAGCACTCTCCTTTGAAGATGGACTCAAGTTGGTCTCCAAGCGTGCACAGGCGATGCAAAAGGCCTGCGAGGCTCAGCCCGGAACAATGGCGGCCATCCTCGGTTTAGAGGATAATGTCGTTGAAGCGTGCTGCGAAAAGTTAGACGGCATCGTTGTGGCGGCCAATTATAACTGCCCCGGACAACTTGTCATCTCCGGTAGTATTGAGGCTGTTGATGCCGCTTGTGTCGAATTAAAAGCCGCTGGAGCACGCCGTGCCCTACGTCTGCCCGTTGGTGGCGCTTTCCATTCACCACTCATGGAACCTGCCCGTGCTGAACTGTGCCAAGCCATCGAAGAGGCTACCGTTCATACTCCTATGTGCCCGATTTATCAGAATGTGGATGCGCAACCCCAGACCGACCCAGCTAAAATCAAGGCCAATTTAATTGCCCAACTTACCGCACCGGTGCGTTGGACCTATATCGTCAAAAATATGCTTGCTGACGGAGTTACCGAATTCACCGAATTAGGCCCAGGTTCCGTTCTCCAAGGACTTATCAAAAAAGTCTCTCCCGAGGCAGTTGCAGAGTCAAAATCGACCCTTTAATCTCCTCCATCTCATCGTGGCGGAGTGCAGATAACCAACCTGCATTCTGCCACTTTTTTTTATCTTTTACTGTTGACAAAGCTGTATTTATTTATAAGAAGCTGTTTTAAATTTATTAAATATATTAGAAATACTCCTCTGTTTCTAAATTATATTGATTATCTTTGTCGCTTAAAAAATTAATTGAACAGATGCTTTCATTAACCGAATTTTTCAATACACCCGAAGATATTACTTCCCGACACCATGGTATTGTGCGGAAGAACAACCTGATAAAACGGAGTATTATCACCTACATGGCCGCTCATGAGGGCAGTGCTCTCTCAGAACTAACCAAAGAGTTGCATGTCAGCGTACCCACAATCACCAAATTGGTGCAGGAGCTCGTAGATGACAATATTGTCATTGATTTGGGCAAAGTGGAAACACCAGGTGGACGTCGTCCCAATGTCTTCGGTTTGGCTAATTCAGCGATCTATTTCGTTGGTGTTCATGTGGGGCGTGACAATATGTCCTTTTTGGTCACCGACCTTCAGAACAACATCATCAAACAGGAGTTCGACACCACCTTTGAGCTACTTGACCGTCCGCAATGTTTGGAGCACATCTGCACCAATATCGACAACTTCATCATCAACTGTGGCATTGACCGTAATAAGATCCTCGGAGTAGGTATCGGCATGACCGGTCGGGTCAATCCTGATACCGGCCGTAGCTATAAATATTTCACCACCAACGAATCCTCTCTACGCGATATTTTTGAAGATCGCTTTGGCCTTCGGGTTCTCTTGGAAAACGACACCCGTGCCCGCTGCTATGCCGAGTACACGTGCGGCAAATCCAAGAATGAAAGTGATGTGCTTTATCTCCACTTGGGGCGCGGTGTGGCTATCGGGATCGTGGTTGATGGCAAATTATATTACGGCAAGAGCGGTTTTGCGGGAGAGTTCGGCCATATCCCCTTCTTTGATAATGAGATCATCTGTTCTTGTGGCAAAAAAGGCTGTTTAGAGACCGAAGTATCAGGAATCGCCATCGAAGAGAAGATCCTCACGCAAATTGAAAACGGTGTAAACACCATTCTTCGCGATAAATACGACCGAAAAGAGGGCATCCATATTGACGACATCATCGCTGCCGCTAAAAATGACGATACTTTATCCATCGAACTCATTGAAGAGGCGGGTGAAAAAGTAGGTAAGGCCATTGCTTTTTTGATCAATACATTTAATCCTGAGACCGTTATTGTAGGCGGTAATTTGGCAGCAGCAGGGGACTATATTTTACTTCCGCTCAAATCAGCCACCAACAAATATTCGCTCAGTTTGGTCTACAAAGACACCACCTTCAGACTCTCAAAAATGACTGAAAATGCCAATGCTTTGGGGGTTGCCATGTTAATCCGCAACAAAGTGATCGGTTTATAAATGGCTTAGGATGACGAATTTAGAAGGTAAGCTTTGCCGATTAAGAGCGCTTGAGCCTCAAGATCTCAAGCTACTCTATGCGTGGGAAAATGACCCTGCCATTTGGGGCGTTAGTGGCACGACAGCCCCATTTTCCGCGCTCCTTCTCCAGCGCTTCATTGATGAGCAGGTACACGATATTTATGCCACACGACAAATGCGTCTGGTCATCGAGACCCTCGCGGGCGAAAGTATAGGCCTTCTTGATCTGTTTGAATTTGATCCGCAACACCTCCGTGCCGGCGTGGGTATTCTGATTCACGATGCCACACAACGAGGGCAGGGTTATGCCTCCGATGCCATGGCGATTTTAATCGCTTATGCCTCCACCACGCTCCACATTCATCAACTTTGGTGTAATGTGGAGGTCGATAACACCCATAGTTTAGCCCTCTTCCACCGTGCAGGCTTCACCGAGGTGGGCATTAAACGCAGTTGGAATTTCACGCCACAAGGATGGAAGGACGAAATTCTTTTACAGCATATCTTAGTATAGCAGTCGTTACTCCTTTTCCGGCTCTTCGAGAAGGCTCATCTCCGGTTCAGGCAGTGGGCGCTGGTCATCAAACTTCACATTCAACTCCTGCAATTTTCGTCCGGAGACTGCAATACTTTGCTGACCGTCAATCAATTTACCTTTTGCCGCGGCAAAGGAGTTGGTGGCCGCCGTCAATTTAGCACCAATTTCCTCAAAATATTTGTTGAATTCTGCTACTCTTTTGAGCATCAGACTGGCATGTTTAAGAATCTGCTCTTGGTTTCGCTGCTGTTCGATATGCAACCAGCTCACCTGAATGAGTCGCAACATCGAAAACAGTGCCAACTGACTTGTTATAATTATCTTACGGTCATACGCATCGTGCCAAAGGCTCGGTTCTTCCTGCATCATCAGCTGAAAAGCGCCCTCATTGGGAATGAACATCACCGCATAATCAATCGTTGTTCGCTGTGCTGTTTTGAGGTAGGCCGGATAGGAGACTGTCTGTAATTCATCTATGTGACTACGAATACTTTGGAGGTGTCGATGAGCCGCCTCTTGGCGACCCTCTTCTGTCTCGGCGTTGCACCAATCCACATAAGCGGTCAAACTGGTCTTGGCATCAATCACCAAATCACGGCCATCAAAATGGACCACCACATCAGGAATCATCTTTTTGTCGGTATCCTCATTGCGCACCGCCTGACCACCCTGATCACGGATCATCTGTTGACAATGGAAATTGACACCATTTTTCAATCCACTATCTTCCAATATCTTCGTCAGTATCAACTCGCCATAAATGCCCTGCTTCTTCTTATCCCCACCCCGCAAGGCAGTCGCCAATTTATCAGCCTCTATACCAACCTCCATCGTTCGGGCAATCATCGCCTCCATAGCTTTATCCAAAGAGGCCTTTTGGGAGACATTGTCCTCACGGGTCTGCCGAAGGGTGGTATCCACCTTGGTCATCTGCTCCTTGATGGCAAAAAACAGCGGTTGTAATTGCTCTGTATTGGTCTCCTTCAAGCCCTTGGATTTTTGATCTAAAATATCATTGGCCAAATTTTTAAATTTGGTCAACAATAGCTCATCTTGTGCATGAAATTGCGCCTCTTTTGCCTCCATTTCGTGCGTCATCTGCGCTGTCATCAGTTCGAGCTTGGTCAATAATGAAGACCTTTCAGCCTGTAAGTCAGCACATTCAGTGGCTTTAGCTTCCATTTGGACGCGCAAGAGCTGTACTTCATGTGTCTTCTCCTCAATTTGCCCACTTCGTTCCTCTAACTGCGCAAAAAATGCCGCTGTTTTTGTCCGCGCATAAAGAAAACCACAGACCGCACCCAGGATTATCCCGGCGATTAACATTCCAAATACGAGCATCGTCATCTATTTAAAATTCCTCTTAGAAACTCTTCAAATGTAGACAAAAACTTCGATTCCGACAAATCAGTATAGAGGCATTCAAAAAATTAAAACAACTTCGGAGGCAGAAAACCCGACACAATCGTTGTCCTTTGCGCTTTGTTTTGTACTTTTGTCAAAAAGAAAATAGACATGCCACATACACTTGCTCCATCCATGCTTTCAGCCGACTTCGGCAACCTTGAACGCGACACCCGAATGATTGATAAAAGTGCGGCCCAATGGCTGCATATTGACGTGATGGATGGTGTTTTTGTTCCCAACATCTCTTTCGGATTTCCGGTATTACAAGCGATCCGGAAGGCGACCACCAAGGTTTTAGACACCCATCTGATGATCATCGAGCCCGAGAAATATGTCGTCCGCTTTGTCGAGGCCGGTTCACAGATCGTCACCTTCCACTACGAAGCCACCTACGATGCCAAGCGGTGTATCGAACTCATCCATCAGGCCGGAGCCAAAGCAGGCATCTCCATCAAGCCCGCCACCTCTCCCGAAGTATTGGCTGACCTGCTGCCACAACTTGATTTGGTGCTCATTATGAGTGTCGAGCCCGGTTTTGGCGGCCAATCCTATATCCCCAACGCTACAACCAAAATTGCCAAGTTGCGTCAGATGATAGATGCCGCTGGTCTGAAGACCCTGATCGAAGTTGATGGTGGCATCTCGTCACACAACGCCCAAGACCTCTTCGATGCAGGTGCAGACGTGCTTGTTGCCGGTAGCGCCATCTTCCGTGCGGATGATCCGATCGCGGAAATCAATAAAATTCTCCATCTTTAACGACAATGATTTCATTAGATAACCTGACTGTCAGCTACGGAGGGTGGACACTCTTCGACAATATTTCATTTCTCATTAACCCCAAAGACCGTGTAGGTTTGGTGGGCAAAAACGGAGCGGGAAAGACCACCTTGCTCCGCATGATTGTTGGAGAACAACAACCCACTTCGGGTGCTGTAACACGCAATGGAGAGTGCACCATCGGCTACCTTCCTCAGCAAATGAGGGTGGCCAACACCACCACTCTGGTCGAGGAGACAGCCAAGGCCTTCGAGGAGGTGCTTCGAATCGAGGCGGAGATCGCACAGCTCAACGTGGAGATTTCCGAGCGCACCGATTTTGAATCTCCTGCCTACGAAAATCTTCTCCATCGGCTCACCGTTGCCACCGACCAGCACCACATTTTGGGTGGCGAGACCCGTGATGCCGACATTGAAAAGACCCTCTTGGGTTTGGGGTTCAAACGTAGTGAATTCAACCGTGCCACCAGTGAATTTTCTGGTGGATGGCGGATGCGTATCGAATTGGCTAAGTTACTATTGCGTCGCCCTTCGATCTTTATGCTTGATGAGCCGACCAACCACTTGGACATTGAGTCCATTCAGTGGTTAGAGGACTATCTCAAAAACTACAACGGAGCGGTTTTGGTCATCTCCCACGACCGCGTCTTTTTGAACAACGTCACCACCCGCACCATTGAACTCTCGTTGGGTAAGATCTATGATTACAAAGTTCCCTATTCTAAATATGTCGAGCTGCGTGCCGAACGCCGAGTGCAACAGATGGCAGCCTATCAGAATCAGCAGAAGCTGATTGAAAAGAGCGAGGAGTTTATCGAAAAATTCCGCTATAAGCCCACCAAAAGCAACCAAGTGCAGTCGCGCATGAAACAGCTCGATAAAATTGCACGCATCGAAGTGGACGAAGAGGATCTCTCAACGCTCAATATCAAATTTCCACCCGCACCTCGATCCGGTCAAATCGTGGCCGAAATCAAAGAGGTGGGTATGTCCTTCGGCACGAAACATATTTTCAGCGGAGCAGACTTTGTAATCGGCCGTGGTGACAAAATCGCCTTGGTCGGTCGCAACGGTGAGGGCAAGACTACCCTTGCTCGTATGCTTGCGGGCGTTCTCACCCCCACAGAGGGATCCATCCGCATCGGAGCAAATGTCAACATCGGCTACTATGCGCAAAATCAAGATGACCTCATGGATGGTGATTTCACCGTTTATGACACCTTGGACAAGGTTGCCGTAGGGGATATTCGCACGCGCCTGAGGGATATTTTAGGTGCTTTTCTCTTCCGCGGTGAGGACATAGACAAGAAGGTTAAGGTGCTATCCGGAGGTGAGCGATCACGACTGGCAATGGCACGTTTGATGCTCGAACCCTACAACCTGCTGATTCTGGATGAGCCGACCAACCATATGGATATGCGCTCCAAAGATATTCTCAAGAGTGCCGTCATGAAGTACGATGGCACGGTGGTCGTGGTTTCACACGACCGTGAATTTCTCGACGGTATGGTCTCCAAAGTCTACGAATTCCGCGATGGCGGGGTCAAAGAGTATTTGGGTGGTATCTACTATTTTTTGGAGAAACGCAAGTTAGAATCACTACACGAAGTCGAGCGCAAAGAGGTACTTAGCGCCTCGCAACCCAAAGAGAATGCCGACCGAAAGCTCACCTATGAACAGAAAAAAGAGCAGGAGAAACAGCTTCGGAAGCTTCGCAAAACAGTAGAGACTCTCGAAGAGGAGTTGGCCAATATAGAAAAGAAAATGACCACTGCCGGTAGCCAACTCTCGGCGGCTTCAGGTTACAACCCTGTCGCTTATAAAGCCTACAACGATCTAAAAACGCACTACGAACACCTGATGCACGAGTGGGAAAAAGCCTCTTATGAATTGGAGTTAGTGGATACTGAGCTTTAAGAAGCTTCTTAACAATACAACCTATGGAAAATATCATTTTTGGAATACGACCCGTTGTCGAAGCCATTGAGGCGGGGAAACAAATCGACAAACTTTATATGCGTAAAGGTGCAGAGGGACAGTTGATGACTGAGTTACGCGATCTCTGCCTGCGCCACCACCTGCACATCCAAGAGGTGCCGATTGAGAAGTTGAATCGCTTAACCCGTAGCAACCACCAAGGCGTTGTGGCGCAAATTTCCACCATCGAATATGTCGAACTGACCGATATTTTGGAGCGTGTTCCTGAGGACGAAACTCCCTTGATCGTGGTTTGTGATGGCATTACTGATGTCCGCAATTTCGGAGGTATTGCCCGCTCAGCAGAGTGTGCTGGTGCACACGGGATGATCACCTCGCTGAAAAATTCCGCGCCCGTAAATGGTGATGCTATCAAGGCCTCCGCAGGTGCACTCAGCTCTATTCCCGTTTGTCGTGTAGGATCTATCCGCAACACCATCAAGCAATTACAAGCTGAAGGCTTTCAGGTGGTGGGTGCCACAGAAAAGAGTACCAAACTACTTTACGATGCTGATTTTCGCAAGCCGACCGTGTTGATTTTAGGGGCAGAAGACGAGGGAATATCCAAAGAGGTTTTGAAATTGTGTGATGAGCAAATTGCCATTCCACTCATCGGCCACATCGCCTCACTCAACGTCTCGGCTGCTGCTGCCATCCTACTTTTTGAAGTCGTTCGCCAGCGCGTTGAGAAATAATCTGTTTCTTTCTTATTGATTCACAAATAGATGGAGAGCAAAATCATCGTACCCGATATTGGGGAGGTCACCCTCTCCCATACGCGGCGTGCCCGGAGAATCACGCTCTGCATTCGGCCAACCGGTACGGTGCGACTATCCTATCCTTATGGTGTGTCTCAAGAACAGGTTGTGCAATTTCTGATACAAAAGAGACAATGGATCGCCGCCACTCGCCAACGCTTGGCCATTCGTTATGCCAACAACGAACATCCTACCTATACGCCCGCACAGATCGCCGAATTCCGTTGTCAAGCCAAGGCTGAATTACCGGCACGGATAGCTACTTTAGCCGCTCAATTCGGCTTCCGTTATGGGACAGTGACCATCCGCTCGGCACGCACCAAATGGGCTTCCTGCTCCTCGCGTAACAACCTGTCACTGAGCCTATATATGATGATGTTACCAGCTCACTTACGCGACTATGTGATAATCCACGAGCTGTGTCATACTGTCCACCACAACCATTCACCCCGTTTTCACGCATTGGTTGATCAGTGCCTAAACGGCAAAGAAAAGCTCCTCAACAAAGCGTTGAGGAGCTATATCATTCGATAGCATTTAAAACAATTTCTTCTTCGAGGTGGTGACCACAAAATCTTTGAGGTACAACGGCTCAAAATAGGCGATGTCTTCCGTATGTCCCTCGTTCAATGCCTGTTGCGCCAAGCGTACCAAGCCACGCGCCGAGGGTTTCACATCAATCAGCACAGCATCTGGTAAAAGTTCCATACATTTCTGCGCGCCGTCGCCAAAGAGAATAAATGGCTTCTGAGCCCGCCCATCGGCAAAACTATCCACATCAATCACCTTGGCCTCTATCTCTGAGCGCACACCACCTTGGGCATCAAAAAGCTGTGTATAGACCTCCATTCGGCGCGCATCAATCATCGGGCAAAGCGTCCCTTGCTCCCAATTTTCCACCTTTGCAGTCCCTGTACGCAACGCTTCAAGCGCCAATTCGGTCAAGGTAGCCAACGAGTTGATAGCCACCAACGGCTTTTGCTGGCCGTAACACAATCCCTTGGCAAAGGAGACCCCAATACGCAACCCCGTATAAGACCCAGGACCTTTACTCACCGCCACAGCATCCATATCCGCCACAGTCAGCTTCGTCTCTGCCAATACCTCAACCACAAATTCGCCGATGTCCTGAGCATGTTGATGCCCTTGCCGACTCTCTTTGAGGGCCAATAGTTGTCCATTTTCAGCTATGCCCACGGAACAAATATCCGTTCCGGTTTCAATACATAAAATCTTACTCATTTCTTATAGGTTTTCATTGCTTTATCCATTTCGCGCTTGGCATCGTTCTCCTTGAGGTATTCGCGCTTATCATAGGTTTTACGTCCTTTCGCCAATCCTACTACCACCTTGACCAATCCACGGTCATTGAGGAAGAGTTTAAGCCCAACAACGGTCAGTCCTTTGTCTTGAAGAGAACGCTCCAACTTATTCAGCTCCTTGCGATTGAGCAATAGCTTGCGGTCTCTTTTGGGGACGTGGTTATTGCAAGAGCCCCAGCTGTATTCAGAGATATTCACCCCCCTAATCCACAGTTCACCACGGTCAAAATAGCAATAGCTATCCGTCAAGGAGACCTTACTCATGCGGATTGATTTGATCTCCGTGCCCACCAAGACAATACCCGCAACATACTCTTCTATAATTTCATAGTCGAATGTCGCGCGTTTATTTCGGATATTTACATTTTTATAGTCACTCATATAGTCTAAACGGTACAATTATTGCCCTGCCCAAGATAGGTAAGGTCGGATAAGGTAACGGATTTTTGTATCTTTGACAGGTTGTTTTACATCTATTTCTGTTTGTTTTCTGTTTGCACACCGTGTGCGTTGGACTACGCATAGACCCCGACCTTACTTTTTTATAAGATCAATCGATCCAGTTTACGTGCCAGTAGCACCTTCGCTTTATTAAATTGAGACAATTTACGCATAATATCATCTAACTCCTCTTCGGGAAGCGCCTCATTTTGCAACTTAGCATTTAACTCCTTGCAGAAGCGATCAATGACCCGACTTTTGTAGAGCGTCACCGCACGTGGCACCCCTACCGCCAAGATCTCTTGCACACTATCCGTATGGGTCCCTTTTTGTCGCCAAATTTCGCTGGTCACATAGTTATCTTCGGAGGTGAGAATATCAACCACCGCATTACAAACTGCCGGATCGGGATGGTTGATAAAAGCGTGCATCGGAATCTCCTCACCCTTTTCCGCCTGCTCCCACAGCTGCCGATAGATGGTTTGCATCTCATTGTAAAGCGGATTTTCAAAATGCAGTCCATCAGCATCTAAGTCAGCAAAAATAACTTCGGCAACATTGCAAGAGACCATATTGCGACCCTCCTTCAACTCAAAGTTAAAGTGTCCATATTTCAACAAATATTTCACCAATTCCCGTTCCAAAACATCGGTACTGCTACCAGCGCGCAAATTGGGGAGTAGCACCTCATCCACCGACACGGCCTGCTGCTCGGTACGCACGTGTGCCGTTTGCCGTCGTACAAAATCTTCCGCATCACGATCACCTGTGAAAGAGATGCGCTTGCGCGCCACCTCCGAAATGAGGATATTTTCGTCAATATCCATAATTCGAGCACACTCTTTCATATAAACCGAGCGCTGAATCGAATCAGGAATTTGGGTGATTGACTGCACCATATCCCCAATCAAAGAGGCCTTTTTTATCGGATCATGCTGTACATCGCGCATGAGCAACTGCGCCTTGAAGGTGATGAAATCCACCTCATTGGCATGGATGTAATCTTGCACTTCAACCGCTGTGTGCGCACGTGCAAAAGAATCCGGATCCTCCTCGGCTGGCAACGAAACCACCCGCACATTCATCCCCTCGGCAAGAATCATGTCGATGCCTCGAATTGAGGCGTGAATGCCCGCCGAATCACCGTCATAAATAACCGTGATATTCTTGGAGAAACGGTTCAGCAGGCGAATTTGCTCGGTGGTCAGTGATGTTCCCGATGAAGAGACCACATTTTCCACACCGGCTTGGTGCATCGAAATCACATCGGTATAACCCTCCACCATGATGGCGAAATCCTGCTGTTGGATCGCTCTCTTGGCAAAATGGAGACCGTATAGCTCGCGTTTTTTACTGTATATCTCGCTCTCAGGAGAGTTGAGGTATTTCCCCACATTTTTATTAACGCCCAAAATACGTCCGCCAAAAGCGACCACGCGTCCCGAAATATTATGTACCGGAAAGATCACCCGATCGTGAAAACGATCAAAGAGCGACCCATCCCGATCACTTTTTATGGAGAGCCCCGTGCTCACCAAAAACTCCTCTTTATAACCGGCTGTCAGTGCCGCCTGAGACATTCGGCTACCTTTCGCCGAGCAGAAACCGAGGCCAAATTTATGGATAGTAGCTTCAGTAAAACCGCGCTTTTGGCGAAAATAAGAGAGCCCCACACTGATGCCCTCCTCCTCTTGGTTGAGGTATTTAGCAAAGTATTCCGCGGCCCAGCTATTGAGCGCAAACATACTTTCGCGGTTGTCATTGGTGCGCAAATCCTCTTCAGTCAACTCCTTCTCTTTGACCTCAATACCGTAACGCTTGGCCACGATTTTCAAAGCTTCAGGATAGGAGAGGCTCTCATGCTCCATCACAAAAGTGACTGCATTACCACCCTTTCCACAACCGAAGCATTTATAGACGCCCTTGGTGGGAGAGACCACAAAAGAGGGTGTTTTTTCATTATGGAATGGACAGCACGCCTGATAGTTCACCCCTTTCCGTTTCAGGGTGACATAATCGCCAATTATCTCTACGATATTGGCAGCGGCATAAATCCGGTCTATGGTCTCTTTATCAATCATTATTGCAAAGGTACGAATAATTCAAAAATGTAGTGGAGAAAAGGGGAAAAATAGCCGGTTGTGGCAATTTTATTGCTATTTTTGTCGTATGGATTTCAAATTGGAATCGGACTATAAACCGACAGGCGATCAACCCGAAGCAATCGGACAGTTGCTTGCTGCCATTGCTCAAGGCTCCAAACACAACACCTTACAAGGGGTCACGGGTTCAGGAAAGACCTTTACTGTGGCCAACGTCATTGCGCAACTCAATCGGCCAACCTTGGTCTTGAGCCACAATAAGACTTTGGCCGCACAACTTTACGGCGAATTTAAGAATTTTTTTCCGGAGAACGCGGTGGAATACTTCGTCTCCTACTACGACTATTATCAGCCCGAAGCCTATCTACCTTCGACAGATACCTATATTGAAAAAGACCTCTCCATCAACGCGGAGATTGAAAAAATGCGACTCAGCACAACCGCGACCTTACTCTCTGGCCGTCGCGATGTGATTGTGGTCTCCAGCGTCTCTTGTCTTTATGGCTGTGGCAATCCGGAGGATTTTCACGCCACCTCCATTTCGCTCCGCGTGGGCGATGTGGTGAGCTATAAACATTTTCTCTACAAGTTGGTCGAAGCGCTCTATACCCGCACCGAGCGCGATCTCACCCCTGCCACCTTCCGTGTGAGTGGGGATACCGTGGATATTATGGCTGCTTTCGGAGAGTTTGGCAACCAATGTTTCCGCATTCTCTTTTTCGATAACGAAATCGAAGCGATCCAGACCATAGATCCAACGACAGGGCAACGGTTGCAGTCCCTTGATGCCCTCACGCTCTATCCGGCCAGTATGTTTGTGACCACCAAGGAGCGCATTCACTCGGCAGTACAGCAGATCTACCTCGACATGGGCAAGCAAGTGGCGTTCTTTGAACAGGAAGGCCGCACCGCTGAAGCACAACGGATCAAACAAAGAGTCGAATATGATGTGGAGATGATCAAGGAGTTAGGCTACTGCTCCGGCATCGAGAACTACTCCCGCTACTTCGACGGCCGCGCCGAAGGAAGTCGCCCCTTCTGCCTCCTTGATTACTTCGCCAAAGACTACTTAACAATCATTGATGAGAGCCACGTCACCCTGCCGCAAGTACGCGCGATGTATGGTGGTGACCGCGCCCGCAAAGATAATTTGGTGGAGTATGGATTTCGCCTCCCCGCCGCACGCGACAACCGTCCCTTGCGCTTTGAGGAGTTTGAACATCTCACCGGCACAACCATTTACGCCAGCGCCACACCAGCCGATTACGAATTAGTGAAGAGTGAAGGCGTTATTGTAGAGCAGCTCATTCGCCCCACGGGCTTGGTTGACCCACCGCTACAAGTTCGGGTGACCAACAATCAAATTGACGACCTGCTCGCCGAGATTGACAAACGCATCAAACAAGACGATAAGATTTTAGTAACTACCATCACCAAGCGGATGGCAGAAGAGTTGTCCAAATATTTCGATCGTGTGGGCATTCGCAACCGCTACATACACTCCGATGTAGAGACCTTGGAGCGCATTCAGATTTTGGAAGATCTGCGTGCCGGACTTTTCGATGTTTTGGTGGGCGTTAACCTCCTGCGTGAGGGGCTTGACCTGCCCGAAGTGGCTTTGGTTGCCATTCTCGATGCCGACAAGGAGGGCTTTTTACGTAACGTGCGCTCCATCACACAGATTGCAGGTCGTGCCGCACGTCATGCCGAGGGCAACGTGATTCTCTATGCCGACCACGTCACCGACTCGATGTTTTTCGCCATTGAGCAGAGCAACCGTCGCCGCGATAGGCAAGTGCAATACAACATCGAACATCAGATGCAACCGCGACAGGCACAAAAAAGCGGTACAGGTCAAAGCTCATTACTCTCCGGCACAACCCCACTGCCCACCGATACCATCAGCTATCCGCTCGTCGAAGAGCACTATGCGTTGGCGGCCGATGTGGAACACCCCTATTTGGTTAGCGACAACCTCAACGACTTGATCGCTCAGGCGAAAGCCGATATGGAGCGAGCGGCCAAATCACTCGACTTCTTGGCCGCGGCAAAATTCCGCGATCGAATGTATGAACTGCAAAAACAAAAAGAACAGAGGAGATAACTCTCTTCGCAAATGATATTTATCTTACTTAAAAACCATACGGATATGAATAATTTCACCTTCAGAAATCCTGTCAAGTTGCTCTTTGGTAAGGGTAGCATTGCAGCTTTGGCCACAGAGATCCCCACCGACAAAAAAATCATGATTACCTTCGGCGGAGGGTCCGTCAAAACCAATGGTGTCTACGAGCAAGTGATCGCGGCTCTCCAAGGACATCATTTTATTGAATTTTGGGGCATCGAACCCAATCCAAAAGTAGAAACCTTGCGGAAGGCTGTGGCTCAATGTAAAGCCGAAGGCGTTGACTTTCTGCTCGCCGTGGGTGGTGGCTCGGTATTAGACGGTACCAAACTAATTGCCGCAGCCGTACCCTACAAAGGTGATGCTTGGGAGTTGGTGCTTGATGAGACGAAAATTGGTCGCGTACTCCCTTTTGCTGACGTAATGACCTTGCCTGCCACCGGTTCGGAGATGAATGCCGGTGCGGTTATATCCAGCCTCACCACCAAAGAGAAATTTGCCTTCCACCACTCCTTCCCACTCTTCTCCATTCTCGATCCAGAGACGACCTTTTCGTTGCCTCCTTTTCAAATTGCCTGCGGCATTGCCGATACGTTTATTCACGTGATGGAGCAGTACCTGACCTCCACCGGACAATCACCCTTGATGGATCGCTGGGCTGAAGGCATCCTACAAACTTTGGTGGAAACAGCACCCAAGGTGCGCGCCAATCCGCACGACTACGATCAGATGGCCAACTATATGCTTTGTGCCACCATGGCTCTCAATGGATTTATCGCCATGGGTGTCGAGCAGGATTGGGCTACCCACATGATCGGACACGAATTGACGGCACTACACGGCATCACCCACGGTCAGACACTTGCCATCGTGTTGCCTTCGTTGATGCGCGTGGTACAGCAACAGAAAAAAAGCAAAATCCTACAATACGGAGAACGCATTTGGAAGATCACAGAAGGCACTGAAGCTGAACGTATTGAGCAGACCATCTTAGCCACAGAAACATTTTTCCGCTCGCTCGGATTGGCCACACGGCTTCACGAAGTGGAGATCAAACAAGAGACCATTGATGAAATCACGCGTCGTTTCACCATGCGCAAAAGTCAATTAGGTGAAAAGGGAAGCATCACCGGCGAGGTGGTGCGTACAATTCTCGAAGGCTGTAAATAAGAAGTTGTAATAGACAATGAGAGATGGCATCCCAACGGATGCCATTTTTTATTCTGTTGCCCCACGGAAAGTGAAATACCGAGCAGCAAAATAGCTGTAAACGACACTCACCGCGGTTGTTAACGCCTTGGAGGGGGTTGCCCAAATGGAACATTCCTCAACAAAAAATTTCATGCAGACGTAATTCACCACAATCGCCCCCAAGACCGAAAGCAGGTAGCGGAACAACTGATTGCGTGTGCGCAAAGGGGAGTGACGAAAGGCCACATTGCGATTGAGCCAAAATCCATTCAGGAATGTAATTGGGAAGACTAAAACAAGAGACGCGATATGCGGAGACATCACCACCACACCGAGATCAATAAATTGCTCATCAATGAGATAATGATAAATTAAGTAGTAAAAGATCAGGTCTAAAAACATATTCCAAACCCCACAGACACCGTAACGGAAGACAGGTGGCGACATCAGTTTTGTTGCCGGCCAAATATAGAACCGATCAATCAACCGAACGAAAAATCCAGCTATATTCATACTACCGATCTTTATATATCCACAAATCGGGATTGTTTTTCCGTTGGCTCTGCACAAACGCCTCACATCCCTCTGCCGTATCGGCCTCATAAATGGAGACCATGAAGCGGCGGCCATAAGAATAGACGTGGGCTTGAGCTGTGGAAAGGGTTTGACAAAATTGCTCCATCGCCGCTATGGCCGTTTTTTCTACGGAAAAGACACCTAAAACAACATAATAACGGCCTACTTGCATCTCTTGAACCACTGCAATCGGTACATTTTCAGTAGCTACCACAGAACATGTATCGGCCATGGCTACCGTATCCGGCACAACAACAACCGGCTGCGCGGGCGCCACAAGAGTTTTTACGATTGGCTGTGGGGCGAGGGGTTTCATCGGCATAAAATAGAAAAAAGCCGCGCCACCGCCACCCATCAAAAGGAGTATCAGGAGTGTCACCCACACCCCCCAACGTACACGTTTTTTTAACCGCACAGGTTCAGCTCCTTGTGGATTGAGCATGACAGCAAAGGCCGGATCGGGCGTAAAACTCTTCTGTACTAATACACCGACACCGTCGATTGTACGCGTATCTCCCTCGGTGATGCGTGCCATCCAGCTATCATAAATAATTTGTGCTTGAGCATCGGGGCAGGCGGCCTCGCGCGCAATTTCACGCACCAAAGAGATTCCATTTTCTTGCGAATGGAACTCCACCGCGCGGGACGGAGGCGCAACAAGTCTCTTTGACAATTTCCGCGCACTATTTCGCACAACCATCAAAGACCCAACACCGGGCAGAAAAATCGTTTGATTAGCCAGTAGGAGGTTGCCCACCAACGTGTTAACCTCTCCCACCATCGGAGAATTGATCATCGGTTAGCGTTTTTACCCTTTACTTTCAAGACGACAGAAGCGGTGGATAATGCCCGCCATATCATATAGATACCCAATAGAATAAAGGGAATGCTCAGCAGCTGTCCCATATTCAATGTCATCGCTTGTTCGAAGCTCTCTTGATCCTCTTTAATGTATTCAATAAAGAAGCGAGTCACAAAAATGCCAACCAATCCCACGCCGAAAAGTAATCCGGGGCGGCGACGGCCACTATCTTTGCCATAATAGAGCCAGCAGAGCACTGCGAAGGTAATTATATAGCATAAGGCCTCATAAATTTGGGTCGGATGTTGCACAGGGACAGCCTCCACAGGCAAATTGGGGTAATTGCGCAAAAAGCGAAAGCCCCAAGGAAGCGTTGTTGTACAACCCATAATTTCAGAGTTGAAGAGGTTGCCCAGTCGAACCAAAGCTCCGCCGATAGCAACAGGCAACATGATACGATCCAGTGACCAAATGTACGGTAATTTATTGCGATGCGAGAAGAGCCACAGCCCAAGTAGCAGACCCAAAGCAGCCCCATGACTGGCCAAACCGCCATCACGAATCTCGGTAAAGATCGCCCAAGGGTGCATGAGGAAGTATTGCGGTTCATAAAAGAGACAATGTCCAATGCGCGCACCCAACATCGTGCCCAAAGTACCGTACCAAAAGATATTGTCGGAAATCGCTGTGGGCAGACCTTCGCGCTTGACAAAATTCTCGAAAAACTTAGCCCCAACAAGGATCACAAAAGCCCAAATCAGGCCATAATAGCGAAGATCAAAAGAACCGATGGAAAAAAATACTGGATTGAAATTCCAGTCAATATAGAGCGGAAAAAACATCGTATTTTAACTTTTAAAAGATTATTTCATATGATCTTGGTCGACCTTTTTTAGGCTGAACGAGAAGGTGGTACCCACCTCTAATTCACTGCGAAGATTGATATGTTCCCCGTGAGCCTCGACAATGTGTTTTACAATCGCCAAGCCAAGACCTGTACCACCCTGCTCGCGAGAACGTCCCTTGTCTGTACGATAGAAACGCTCGAAAACACGCGGTATATCTTCTTTATTGATCCCGGGGCCATTGTCTTCAACTTCAATGAGGATTTTATCCAACATATCGCGGAAGCAAACACGCGTTGTCCCGCCCTCTTTGCCGTAACGAATTGAGTTGATGAGCAGATTAATAATCACCTGCCCCACATAATATTTGTCAGCCAGCACCCAAAAAGGCGATGGCAGATTATCGGCATCCTTGACACTGAGGGCAATATTCTTTTTGCCCGCCTCCATCTCTAATTGGTCGGCGATCTCCTTGGTCAGCGCCACCACATCAAATTGCTCCATCTTCAAGCGCGTCATGTCGCTCTCCAATTTGGCTATGGTATCCAAATCGTTGACAATATTGATCAGCCGATCTATACTCTTCTCGGTACGCTCCAAATATTTGCGGTTGATCAGCTCATCTTCCAACCCGCCATCTAATAAAGTGGTGATGTAACCCTGAATATTAAAAATCGGAGTTTTCAGCTCATGCGCCACATTGCCCAAGTATTGTTTGCGGAATTTCTCGGTCTCTTTCAGACTGGCAATCTCCTTGTCATTGGTATCGGCCCAAGCAGTCAGCTCCTCAGAGATGTCCTCAACCCGCTTATCCTTCAATTCCGTAAAGATCTCTCCGGTATGCACATCCCGCGATAGGACGATCGAATAGATCGGTTTGAGCTTGTAAGCCACATATTTACGAATAATGAACAACGCCGTCAAGGCCAGCAGAATGAAGGTTCCCACAGAGACGCAAAGTGTGATCCACCACACCACATCAAACACAATAAACACAACGGCCAAAATAATCACCGCTAAAGCCGAAATAAGTAGGGAAGCACCCTCTTTTGTTTTAATCACCATACAAATCAATAATTAGTTGATTATCAATATACCGCACACCTTATAGGCAGACTCGATTTCTTCTTTTTTCAGAAAAATATCGTCAAAAAGTTCCTGATTACAAGCTGTTAATCGCCATTGATCAGCAAACTCTGTCGCACGCACATTTCGCAAAGTTATAATTTTTCGGCTAATAATCGCATATTCTCCACCAAGAATTATTGTCGCGACATCCACTTTTTTTAAAAAGACCACCGACCCGGCTGGAATACGGGGTGACATGGCCTGCCCCATATAGAGCATGGCGAAATCACTATCGGCCACCATTGGCACCATCCATTCACCCTCCGCCTGCATTTCATCAATACGAGAGAGGTCATGTTCGACATCCGTTCGAAAAAAAGGGATCTGTGCCCCTCTCAATTCGTTACTATCCGACATTTGACCTTCACCCGTTAAGAGCCACAGCAGATTAATATCAGGGAATCGAGCCACAATACGCTGTGCTAAATCCCTTGAAATACCATAATTGCCCCGTTTGATCTGGTAGAGGTTCTCACCCCTTGACAGCCCAATATAACGGGCAAAATAGTTGGTGGTCATGTCCGCTTTACGAATGACTTCTTCGAGCCGTTGCCAATTATTTTGCTTTTCTCGCATAGAATTAAAAAAAAAGTTGCACCTTTGTAGTCTTGGTCTCGTAGTTCAATGGATAGAATTTAAGATTCCGGTTCTTACGATGAAGGTTCGAATCCCTCCGAGATCACACAGCAGGTTGCCCAAAGCGCCTGCTTTTTCTCTTATATTTTCCCTTATTCTTCCCTTCATGAAAGACTTCTGCTTGGCAAAACTACAAACAAAATTCGGGTTTACAAGAAAGAATTGTAAATATACTGCTCAAAATCAGCTCTTTTGAGCTTAATATACCCCGAAGAGAACTTTTCGCTCTATTATTTTTTTCAGAGCTAACAAAAAATCGCTACATTTGCATCCATGTCAATCTTACGTAATACAGATAGCGATCTCGAGTTTGAAAACAAAATTCGTCCCCAAGAACTGGAAAATTTTGCCGGTCAGGAGAAAATTGTTGAGAACCTTCGGGTCTTCATTCAAGCAGCAAGGATGCGAGGCGACTCACTCGACCACGTTCTGCTCCATGGCCCTCCGGGTTTGGGCAAGACCACGTTAGCCAACATCATCGCCAATGAAATGGAGGCTCAACTCAAGGTCACTTCGGGCCCTGTGCTGGACAAACCGGGCGACTTGGCCGGTCTGCTGACCAATCTCAATGCGGGCGATGTGCTCTTCATTGACGAAATCCATCGTTTGAGTCCCATTGTGGAGGAGTATCTCTACTCCGCCATGGAGGATTATAAAATCGACATCGTGCTCGACAAAGGCCCTTCGGCGCGCTCTATTCAGATTGAATTAGCCCCCTTTACACTCATCGGAGCGACCACTCGGAGCGGCCTACTCACCTCACCCCTCCGTGCCCGATTCGGCATTCAATGCCACTTAGAATATTATGATAGCACCATTCTGACCGGTATTGTGAAGCGCTCAGCACGCATTTTAGCAATTTCTATTGATGAGGAAGCGGCTTTAGAGGTGGCCCTACGGTCTCGCGGTACGCCCCGTATAGCCAATGCACTACTGCGTCGTGTGCGCGACTTTGCCATGGTGAAGGGCGAAGGCCATATTGATCTAAAAATCACACGTTTTGCACTGAAGGCGCTCAACATTGACTCCCGCGGTTTGGATCAGATGGACAACAAAATTTTAGGCACTATTATTGAGAAATTCAATGGTGGCCCTGTGGGTCTGAATACGATCGCCACCGCGGTCAGCGAAGAGGCCGGCACCATTGAGGAGGTCTACGAGCCCTTCCTGATCAAGGAGGGATTTCTCAAGCGCACCCCCCGTGGTCGTGAGGCCACAGCACTCGCCTACCGTCATTTGGGATTCACACCACCCACCAGTGACAACCAACTGTTCTAACCCCTGTTTCTAATTCTGTATTGATTCTTAAAATCATAAAGCTATGGCAATTACGATTCGCATCAACACCGCCACCTGCATCCATTGTAACAAATGTGTGCAAATTTGTCCTGCCGAAATATTCACACAAGACATTGTTAGTAAAGAAATTACTGCTCATAACACAGAAAATTGTATTGCGTGCGGACATTGTGCCTGCGCCTGCCCCTCCAGCTCGGTGGTTCACTCACTCTTCCCCACGGAGACCATCCACGCCTTCAATCGTACCGATCTTCCTACACCGGAGCAGGTTCTATTACTTTGCCAAGCGCGCCGCTCGAACCGCACCTTCACAAAAAAACCGATCGCCACGGAGCACTTGACCACTATTTTAGAGGCGGCCCATCGCGCACCGACCGCACGTAACTTGCAGCAGGTAGCATTCACGCTCATCACCGATCCCGAAAAGCTGCGCGCCGTCACTCAGTTCACCATCGAAACCTTCACTGCGGTGACCCGTAAATTAAATCACCCCCTGCTCAAACCCCTGCTCAAGCTCTTGATGCCCGATGCCTACTCTTATCTACCTGTTTTTGAGCGGATGGACACCGAATTCAGACAAGGCCTCGATCCGATTCTACACAACGCCACCGCGCTGATTTTGATCCACACGCCAAAAAAGAATCAATTCGGTAGCATAGATGCTAATTTGGCCTATCAGAATGGTTCTCTCATGGCTGAAAGTCTGAATATTAGTCAATTATATACCGGATTTGTTTATGTTGCCACCCGTCGACGGAAGCAGGCCTTAGAGAAGTTATTAGGCATCCACGGTGAAATTCAAGCCGGCATGGCTCTCGGTGTACCCGCTTTCCTACTCACCAACTATCTCGACAAAAAACCAATTCAAGTTTCTCGTTAGAGAGCGAATAGGCGCGAATTTTGCAGGTTGTTGCTGAAAATTCGCACCATGGACAAACTAACTTTTGCAGAGAAGGCACTCCGCTACCACAGCGAAGGTCGTCCGGGGAAAATAGAGGTTATCCCCACAAAACCCTATGATACACAACAATCACTCTCTTTAGCCTATTCACCGGGGGTTGCTATTCCAAGTTTGGCCATCGCCGCCGATCCTCAAGCCGCCTATCGCTATACGGGCAAAGGGAATTTGGCCGCCGTCATATCAAATGGCTCAGCGGTCTTGGGTTTGGGTGACATTGGCGCGCTCGCCTCAAAACCCATTTTGGAGGGCAAGTGTATGCTGTTTAAAATCATGGCCGACATTGATGCGTTTGACATTGAGATCAATGCGGACGATGCGGCAACCTTTGTAGAGACTGTAAAACGCATCGCGCCCACCTTCGGTTGCATCAATTTAGAGGATATTAAAGCCCCCGTTTGCTTCGAAATCGAGAGACGCTTACGTGCAGAGTTGGACATTCCCATCATGCACGATGACCAGCACGGCACAGCCATCATCATCGGAGCGGCACTGATCAATGCTTTAGAGATCGTTGGCAAAAATAAGGAGTCTATCAAGATCATTATCAATGGGGCAGGGGCAGCAGCCATCGCTTGTGCTCGTTTTCTGATCACCCTCGGCATTCCAAAAACGCACTTAATACTCTGTGACAGCCAAGGCATTATCCGCACCGACCGCACCGACCTTTCTATGGAAAAACAAGCCTTCGCCACCGACCAACCTTTCTATCGGTTGGAGGAGGCTCTTGTCGATAGCGATGTATTTATAGGTGTCTCCAAAGCCGATGTGCTCACCCCCGCTATGATCGTCAGTATGGCCACTGACCCCATCGTCTTTGCTTTGGCCAATCCCGATCCAGAGATCGCGTATCAAACAGCCATCAACACCCGTAACGATCTGATTTTCGCCACCGGACGCTCCGACTATCCAAATCAAGTCAATAATGTATTGGGGTTTCCGTATATCTTCCGCGGTGCACTGGATGTGCGTGCTCGTGAGATCAACGATGCCATGAAATTAGCAGCCACCTACGCTCTTGCCGCTTTGGCCAAGCAACCAGTGCCGGCTGAGGTTCAGACACTCTATGGTGGAGAAAGCCTCAACTTCGGTCGCTACTATTTGATCCCCAAGCCCTTCGATCCGCGCTTGATCACCACCGTGTCCACTGCTGTGGCCAAGGCCGCCATACAATCAGGGGTGGCACAACACATCATTGCTGATTGGGAAAAATACGATCAGGAGCTCAGACAACGCCGCACGCACAGTCATCGAACCAAAGTAGAATAAGGTGCTATCAGCTTTTCAACAAGGATTCCAACGTTGCAAGTGGCATCTTACGCACCTCACAACGACCGATCAGAGCAGGCAAGACAACGAATAAATTACCGCTCTCCCATTTTTTATCTTTTTGAATGGCTTGAAGTAGTTTTCGCACCTCCACCGGAGGTGTCAGAACAAAGCCAAATTTATCGAGTAAATGCGTGATGCGCATACCTTCATCCGCTGACAAGAGACCTAAAGCCACTGCTGCCCGCGAAACTAAATGCAACCCCACTGCCACCGCCTCCCCATGGTTCATCTTGGAGGAGCATTTTTCGATGGCGTGGGCCAAGGTGTGTCCCAGATTCAACAAGCGCCGGTCTCCGGTCTCAAATTCATCCCGTTCCACAATACCCACCTTCACACGAATGGCGGCAGTCACCATTCGAGAGAGCAGCTCCGGCTCTCGGCGCAAGGCTTCAACAGAGGTCTGTTCTATCTGCTCAAAAAGCGTTCTGTCCCCCACCAAGCTCACCTTAATCAGTTCGGCCAATCCTGCACGGAACTCCCTCTGTGGAAGTGTTTGAAGCAGATTGACATCGCAAAGCACAAATTGTGGCAGATTGAAAACGCCCACCATATTCTTATACCCTTGGATGTTGATACCATTCTTGCCACCTATACTGGCATCAATTTGGCCCAATAAAGTGGTCGAAACAAAGCCGAATTTCAACCCCCGCATATACGTTGAGGCAACAAATCCAACAATATCGGTAACAATTCCGCCTCCAATGGCGAGAATAAAAGTCGAACGATCGACACCCAATTCGATGAATTTATTATAAAGGTCATCGACCGTACGGAGGGTTTTAATCGTTTCGCCCGTGCCGATCAACAGATAGTCGTAAGGCGCTAACAAAGCATGATATAGCCGATCTATATTGGCATCGGTGACCACCACCACCCGCCCTTGTGGTAGCAATTTGGGGAGGACCTCAGAGATACACCCCACATAAATATCGCTACATTGCTTGATTCTGAAATTACTATTCATGTCGTATTTTTCATAAAGTTCAACAAAAATAGTACAATTTCAGCGATATGTGTTACCTTTGCACACAAATTTTATTACTATGCAAAAAGTACGCAATATCGCAATTATTGCTCACGTTGACCACGGCAAAACCACCCTCGTCGATAAAATGATTCTCCAAAGCCATGTTTTTCGCGACAACTCCAAGCAGTCGTCGAGTGAATTGATCATGGATAACAACGACCTGGAACGTGAACGCGGTATCACGATTCTGTCCAAAAACGTCTCGGTAATCTATAAGGATTATAAAATCAATATCATTGACACCCCGGGTCACGCCGATTTCGGTGGCGAGGTGGAGCGTGTCCTCAATATGTGCGATGGGGTTCTGTTGTTGGTCGATGCCTTTGAAGGTACGATGCCACAAACCCGTTTTGTTCTCCAAAAAGCACTCTCTTTGGGCAAGAAGCCAATCGTTGTAGTCAACAAGGTAGACAAGCCCAACTGCCGTCCTGAAGTGGTCAATGAACAGGTTTTCGACCTGATGTTTTCCCTCAATGCCACCGAAGATCAGCTCAACTACAAGACCATCTATGGTTCGGCCAAGCAAGGATGGATGTCTCACGTGTGGAATGAACCCACGGACTCCATCACCCCGCTCTTAGATGCCATTATTGACGAAGTCCCCAGCCCTACCATCGTTGACGGCACACCCCAAATGCTCATCACCTCACTCGAATATTCTGCCTATACGGGTCGAATCGCTGTCGGTAAAGTAACCCGCGGTTCACTACGTTCTGGTCAGAACATCACCTTGGCCAAGCGTGATGGAGTGACCCTTCAGAAGACCAAGATCAAAGAGTTGACCGTCTTTGAAGGATTAGGAAAAAAGAAAGTTGAAGAGGTGCCATGCGGTGAAATATGCGCCATTGCCGGCGTCGATGGATTCGATATTGGCGATACAATCTGCGATTACGACAATCCGGAGCCTCTGCCCCCTATTGCTATTGATGAGCCGACGATGTCGATGCTCTTTACCATCAACAACTCTCCTTTCTTCGGCAAGGATGGCAAATATGTCACCTCACGCCACATCAAAGATCGTCTGGCGCGCGAGTTGGAGAAGAACTTGGCTTTACGCGTTCAACCCGGTGCAGCAGCCGACAGTTTTATCGTCTTTGGTCGCGGTGTATTACACCTCTCGGTATTGATTGAGACCATGCGCCGTGAGGGCTATGAATTGCAGGTAGGACAGCCCAAAGTTATTGTCAAAGAGATCGACGGAAAGAAATGCGAACCTGTTGAGGAACTGACCGTTGATTGCCCTGATGAACATGCAGGTACAGTGATCGAGTTGGCCACCAAGCGCAAAGGAACACTCACCAATATGACCTCCAGCAATGAACGCACTCGCTTGGAGTTTGACATCCCTTCACGCGGTATTATCGGTTTGCGTTCCAATATGTTGACCGCTACCGCCGGCGAGGCAATCATGACCCACCGCTTAAAAGATTTTGAGCCATGGATGGGTGAGATGGAGACACGCACCAACGGCTCTATCGTCTCCGGTGAGACCGGCACGGCCTTCGCCTATTCCATTGATAAATTGCAGGATCGCGGTCGCTTCTTTATCTCCCCCATGGATCAGGTCTACTGTGGTCAGGTGGTTGGTGAGCATACGCGTAGCAACGACATCACGGTAAACGTCACCAAACCCAAGCAGCTCACCAATATGCGTGCGTCTGGTACGGATGACAAATCGGTTTTAGCACCCCCCAAAATCTTCTCTCTTGAAGAGGCTTTGGAGTATATCAAGGAGGATGAATACGTTGAGGTTACGCCTCATTCGATGCGTCTGCGCAAGATTTTATTGAGCGAAATTGACCGCAAGCGGGCAAGCAAATAGGCGCTTATTGAAATGATTAGAAGCCCGCAGAGAGATCTGTGGGCTTCTATTTTTCTTTTCCCAAAGTCTTGAATGAGAGCAGATGCCATGTGATTCCACAGGCCAAGAGAAACATCAACCCTTGTGCCCACCACCACTTATCTACCACACGAATCATACACCAACCAATCGTCAGCCAGACCAAACTGATGGAGATCATCTTAACCCGCAAGGGTATGGCGCGATTTTCGCGGAAGTTACGGATATACGTTCCGAAATAGGGGTGATGAATCAACCACGCATAGCATTGCGGCGAGCCTTTCACATAGAGTGCCGCCGCCAACAGCAGAAAGGGTGTGGTGGGGAGTAGGGGAACGACAATTCCAACCACTCCTATGACCAAAAAGAGCGTTCCCAAGAGGACCAAAAGCATTTTCACGGCATAAAAATAGAATAAAACGCGCAATAATTCCCTACGTCATCCGTATTTTTATTAACTTTGACCAATAAAACACAAATCATCCATGGAAAAGAAGATAGGCATTGCCTGCGATCATGCAGGTTACGAAATGAAAGAGTTGTTGGTGGGCTACTTAGATGCTTTAGGATTTGAGGTATTGGATTTCGGTGCCTATTCTGAAGAGAGTGTTGATTATCCTGATTTTGCCCATCCATTGGCCGAAGCGATCGAAAAAGGTGAGCTGACCCGTGGCATTGGACTCTGCGGTTCAGGGGAGGGCATGGCCATGACCCTCAACAAACACCAAGGTATCCGTGCCGGCCTTTGCTGGGACAAGGAGATCGCCTCACTCATGCGTCAGCACAACAATGCCAATGTATTGGTGCTACCCGCTCGCTTCATCTCCAATGATGACGCATTGGCCTGCCTCAACACCTTCCTCAACACCGAATTCGAAGGGGGTCGCCACGAAGGTCGCCTTGCAAAAATGCCGGTAAAATAGCGCTAAATTTGTTCTACATAGAGATATACTCCGTCAAAAGGCGGGGTATATTTTGGTTTTGTGGTAAAAAGGCCAAAGACGGCCGAGCCACTTCCCGACATCGAAGCATAAAGTGCACCTTGGTGCAGCAAACTATCCCGCAACAACGCAATTTTGGGATGTGCTGCAAAAACAGAGGGCTCAAAGTCATTTTTCACCACTCCCTGCCACTTTGCAAGTGGCAAACGGAGTCGCTCAACCAAAGGTAATGCCGGTAGTTTCGGGGCGACACCGGCATAGGCTTCTCGCGTCGAGACACCTTCTTGGGGTTTCACAACAACCAGCCATATTCCTTGCAACTCAGGATCAAAAGGGGTCATCACCTCCCCACGTGAGGTGCACAACTGCGGTTGATTGTGCACAAAAAAAGCCGTATCGCTACCCAGTTGCATCGCTAAGGTAATCAATTTATCAGAAGTTAGTTGCAAATTAAAAAGCGCATTGATAGCGCCCAAAACAGCCGTGCCATCTGAAGAACCCCCTCCCAAGCCCGCACCAAAAGGTACACGCTTATCCAAGGCAATCCGCACAGCCCCCACATTGAACTGCGACTGCATCAACCGATAGGCCTTCAGACAGATATTCTCCTCTACGGGGCAGTCCACAACCAATCCCGATGAGGTGAAAATCGGATTTTGCCCCTCCATTCGGGTGACCTCCACCGTATCATAAAGTCCCCGCACAGGAAGCATCACCGTCTCCAAATCGTGGTAGCCATCCGCGCGCCGCCGAAGAACATCAAGGCCTAAGTTTATTTTACAATTTGCATACAAAATCATAGAGCAAAGATAGTAAGTTTTCAAAAGGAGGAGCACAAGAGGGGGTTTAAATTTGTCAACAAAATTATTTTCCCTATTTTTGTTCGATGAAATTCCGCACAGAAATAGAAAACATACTGCTCCGCACCCACATAGGCTACGGCAATCATATCTTGTCACTCGGCTCCTGCTTCGCCGATGAGATGGCTCGCCGACTCACTGCCGCCAAATTTCACATCACCGCAAATCCTACGGGGGTACTGTTTAATCCACATACGGTAGCCGATGCTTTTCGCTCTTTTGAGCGCGGTAAAATGTTGACAACCGCGTCGCTACACGAAGAACAGGGCGTTTGGTTCGACTACAATTTTCACGGCTCTTTCAGCGCGGAGTCACCTGCTGCTGCACTAAAAAAGATGAACGCCGCCATCGCCACAGGTCATCAAGCACTTGCTGAATCCGATCGGGTGTTGCTCACCTTTGGAACAGCTTGGGTCTACGAATTAGTGGCAACCGGCACCGTGGTCGCTAATTGCCACCGACAACCCCAGTCACTTTTCACCCGCCGAAGGCTCACTGTCGAACAGATCGTCGCCGAATGGTCAGCACTCTTCTCTACCCTATTGGCTGACAAAGAGATCATTCTCACCGTTAGCCCTGTCAGACATCTTGGAGACAGCTTGATCGGCAATACGTTGAGCAAGGCGACCCTGTTGCTGGCCGCTGAAGCACTCACAAAGGCATATCCTAACGTCTCTTATTTTCCTGCCTACGAACTACTTACTGATGACCTACGCGATTATCGTTTCTATGCCGATGACCTTGTTCATCCTGCCCCACAAGCCGTTGATTACATTTGGGAAAAATTCTGCACCAGCGCACTGAGCGACCATACACGACACCTTTTGACACAAGTGGAGGCACTTGTCACCGCAACCCACCATCGCCCCACCCATCCGAACAGCACGGCCTATCGGCTCTTCTGTCAAAAAATGAGCAACAGCATCGTTTCGTTAGAGCAGGCAACTGAAGGTGATTTTAGCGAGGAAAAAGAGCATTTTACCGCGGTTTTATCCAAATAAATGCGTAATTTTGCACTCCGATAAATCGAACCAATGAAAACAATATTTTCCCTTCTTTTTTGTAGCATACTGCTCCCCTTTACCCAACCCCTCACAGCGAAGCCGCGTGTGGTGGTCAATATCGTTGTCAGCTCCCTGAAAGCAGACGACCTTGCCCGCTACGCCACCCATTTCGAAGAGGGCGGTTTCCGCCGTTTAATGGAGGGCGGGGTCTACTTCCCCGAAGGCTTTTTCAACTACCAGCAAACCACCACTCCGGTCTCTTTAGCCACGCTGACCACCGGCGCGATGCCCTCCACACATGGGGTTGTCTGCTCCCATTGGCGGGATTATGTAGAGAATAAAACCATTTCACTCGTCGCCGACCCTGTCGCTGTCGGGCTCGATTATCCCAACGGAGGAGGAAACTTCTCCCCCCGCAACCTGATCGTCCCCACCTTGAGCGAGACCCTGATCACCTTCTCTCCACAAAGTCGCATCGCCACCGTAGCCATTGATCCTCAATCTTCTATTGTCATGAGCGGTCGCGGAGGCATCACCTTTTGGATGGCTTCGGAGTGTCAGTGGCGGAGCTCCTCTTTTTATGCCCCTGTGCTTCCAAATTGGGTGAAAAAATACAACAAAGAGCAGGCTTCCACCGCTTATCTACTGCCCGCTTGGCAAACCCTTTTATTGGATTCAGTTTACCACAACACCCGCCGTGCCGACATTTTGCTCACCCAACCCGATGCGAAAAAGAAGCAGTCAAACTCCAAGCGAGAGGCAGGACACATACAAACCATCTCCTGTACACTCTCTTACAAAAACAATCTCGACCGGATGCGCTATACACCGGCCGGCAATACAGCCACTTTCGCCTTCGCCAAGATGGCACTCACCCAACTAAATTTGGGTACCGATACCACCCCCGATCTGCTGAATATTTGCCTCGATGCACCACGCTACATCGCCGAGGCTTATGGCCCTGAGTCCATTGAGGTCGAGGATATGTACTACCGTCTTGACCGCGATTTAGCCGACTTCTTGACCTACCTCTTTGCACAAGTAAAACCCGAAGAGACGGTGGTGGTGCTCACCTCCGACCATGGCACAAGCGCCTCCTTCGATTTTGGGAAAGAGGTGCGCGAACGATTCAATGTCCCTCAGTTTGAAATCATCCTCAACAGCTTCCTTTGTGCTCGCTACGGAAAGGGCAGCTGGCTACTGGAGTATGAGGATCACATGCTCTACCTGAACCACAACCTGATCTACGAAAAGGGGTTGAGTTTGGCCGATGTACAGAATGAAGTGGCCACTTTCGCCATGCAATTTCGGGGCGTTTCACACGCTCTTTCAGCCACAGCCATGCGTACCAGCTACTTTGGCAGCGGATATGCAGAGAAGATGCAAAACAGCTTCTACCCTCGGCGATCGGGTGACGTCATGCTCAATTTAATGCCCGGATGGATCGAAGAGCGCGACAACTGCCGCTCCTGCGCCGGCTCGATGTATGGTTACGACACCCGCGTTCCGTTGCTCTTTTATGGCGGAGGGCTCACACCACAAAAATCGACCCACAAAGTGGATATGACCGCTGTTGCTCCCACGACAGCCGCTCTTTTGGGCATTCCCGAACCAGCCGCTTCTGAAGGAGTTCGATTGAATGAAATAATAGACAAAAATTAACACGCAATGGATCAAATACAGGATGTAATTATTGAGGATTTCAGCCTCTTTGACGAATGGCTCGACAAATATGCTTACCTCATCGAATTAAGTGATAAACTCCCGGCAATAGACCCCACTCACCGCACCGATCAATATTTAATCAGCGGTTGCCAATCTCGAGTTTGGGTCGATGCACAACTCCGAGAGGGCAAGGTTTATTTCTCAGCCGACAGTGATGCGATCATCACCAAAGGCATCATTGCCTTGCTGATACGCGTACTCAACGGCCGTACACCACAAGAAATTCTTGACACAGATCTCTATTTTATTGATCGCATTGGGCTCAAGGAGAACCTCTCTCCGACACGTTCCAATGGGCTTTTAGCCATGATCAAGCAGATGCGGCTCTATGCCTTGGCATTTTCAACCAAATAACACTCCGGCTATGACCCCTGAAGAGATTTTACAAGTTGAAAAAGAGATCGTTCTGACGCTCAAAAACATTTACGATCCCGAAATCCCGGTCAACATTTATGATTTGGGGCTGATCTACGAAATAGACTACACCCCCGATGGAGAGGCCACCATCCGCATGACCTTAACCGCCCCCAACTGCCCCATGGCTGATATACTGGTAGAGGATGTCAACACACAGGTCGGTAAGGTCAAGGGCGTGCAGTCGGTTCAGGTGATCCTCACCTTCGAACCGGCGTGGGATCAAAGCATGATGACCGAAGAGGCACGTTTGGAACTCAACCTTTTCTAAGATGTCTCTCTCGGTGGAAACGATCGAAGCGTTGCGCCAGCAGGCCATTTCCTATGGTTGTGGCAGTCGCATCGCCGCCTTAGATGATCTCCACCGTAGCGACCTCTATACCACCTTGGTCTTCGATCGCTTGGCGCGGAAATACAAAACCATCCAAGAACTATTTGCCGCCTCTTCCGAAAATTGGAATCAAACCTTCTATGCGCTCTTGTTTCGCACCTTGGGTGGGCATACCAACCGCAACCCCTTCATGAGTTTGGCGCAACGAGCCACCTACACCATGATCCTGCGCGAACGCTCCTCTGTGCTCTCTGTGGAAGCCCTTCTTTTCGGTACATCGGGCTTGTTGGAACATTATCCGCACGACTCCTATATCAACGACCTGCACAACCAATTCGACTACCTCTCCCGCAAATATCAAATCACCCCGATACAGCCCTCGGCATGGCGACTGCAAGGCATCAAACCCAATAATCACCCGCTTTTACGCATCGCACAGGCGGCGGCCTTTCTCTCCAAAAATGACTTTGTGATCGAGAATCTATTGGCTTGTCGCAATGCGGAAGATGTCTATCGTCTTTTTGGCGTGGAGGCTTCGACCTATTGGAGCACCCACTACATCCCCGGCGATCCCAGTGGCGACCACCCCAAACGCATCGGTCGCTTCACCTCCAACATCATCGGTATCAATACTGTTGCGCTACTTCAATACACGTTTGGCAGCGTCTTCGATAAGGAGCAACTACGCAGCAATGCCCTCTCGCTGTTGGAGGTGCTTCCGGCCGAAGAGAATTACTGCATCCGACGCTGGCAGGGCTATGGGCTCAAACCTCGCAATGCCTTTGAGACCCAAGCACTCCTGCAATTAGGGGTTGAATATTGTGCCCATCAACGTTGCGCCGAATGTCCGGTCGCTTTAAAAATCATTTAAAACAAGGAGATTTATCAATTTAAACGGTTTCTTGATCCACATATTTGTGCCTTTTCCGAAAAAAAAGTATCTTTGTACGATTTATGTTCTCCCTTAAAAATAAGACAAAATAACCGATATGGATATAGTTGCAAGTTTACTCAAGGTGGTCTTCGGATCAAAAACAGACAAAGACCGCAAAGAAGTTCTCCCTTATGTAGAAAAGATCAAAGCTGTCTACCCTACCATCAAAGCCCTTTCCAACGATGAACTTCGTCAACACAGCACCGACTTGATGAAGCAAATCGCTGACTTTATCGCCCCTGATGAAGCGCATATTGTAGAACTCAAAGCTACTCTGGAACGTCCTGAGACGCTACTGGAAGAGAAAGAGAAAATATCGAAAGACATTGATCAAACCATCAAGCTCATTGATGAGAAAATCGAGCAGAAATTAGACGAGATCTTGCCCGAAGCTTTCGCCATTATGAAGGATACGGCACGCCGCTTTACAGAAGACGATACCGTTGTGGTTACAGCGAGCCCCTTTGACCGCGATTTAGCCGCCACCAAAGATTTTGTCACCATTGAGGGAGACAAAGCCATTTACGCTACCCATTGGTTGGCCGGTGGCAACGACCTGAAGTGGGATATGATTCATTATGACACCCAGCTTTTTGGTGGTGTGGTACTGCACAAAGGCAAAATCGCCGAGATGGCTACCGGTGAGGGTAAAACCCTTGTCGCCACCTTGCCAGTATTCTTAAACGCATTGGCACACAAAGGAGTACACTTGGTTACCGTCAACGACTATTTGGCACGACGTGACTCGGAGTGGATGGGCCCTATGTATCAATTCCACGGCCTCTCGGTCGACTGCATCGACCGTCACCAGCCCAATTCGGAAGCTCGACACAAAGCCTACATGGCCGACATTACCTTCGGTACGAACAACGAATACGGCTTCGACTACCTGCGTGACAACATGGCCTCTGCGCCTGCCGATTTGGTACAGCGCAAGCATCATTACGCCATCGTGGATGAGGTCGACTCCGTGTTGATTGATGATGCTCGTACGCCTCTCATTATCTCTGGCCCTGTTCCCAAAGGCGATGATCAACTCTTCGAACAATACTGTCCCGCGATTGAAAATCTATACAGCCTTCAGAAGAATTTCGTCACCAACTTAGTTGCCGAATCACGTCAGCTGTTGGCGGATGGCAAAACAGAGGAGGCCGGCATCAAGATGTACCGCGCCCACAAAGGTCTACCCAAATACAAGCCACTGATCAAGTTCCTCTCTGAGCAGGGGGCTAAGACCCAGTTGCAGAAGGCTGAGAACACCTATATGAGTGATAACAACCGCCGGATGCCAGAGATTACCGATGAATTGTTCTTCGTGATTGATGAGAAGCTCAATTCAGTGGAACTGACGGACAAAGGACATGAGGTACTCTCCAATTACTTCAAGGAAGATGGCTTCTTTATCCTCCCCGATATTGGTGCTGAAGTCGCTGAAATTGAGAGTCAGAATCTCTCTGTGGAGGAGAAGGTTAAGAAGCGTGATGGTATGATCAATGAATACGCCATCAAGTCGGAACGCGTCCATACGATCATCCAGCTACTCAAGGCCTACTCCATGTTCGAGAAAGACATCGAATATGTGGTGATGGACAACAAGGTGAAGATCGTCGATGAACAGACCGGACGTATCCTCGATGGCCGCCGCTACTCCGATGGGCTACACCAAGCCATTGAGGCCAAAGAGCGGGTCAAGGTAGAGGCTGCCACGCAGACCTTCGCTACCATCACCCTGCAAAACTACTTCCGTATGTACCACAAACTGGCCGGTATGACCGGTACGGCGGAAACAGAGGCTTCGGAGTTTTGGAGCATCTATAAATTAGACGTGGTCGTCATTCCAACCAACCGGCCAATCATCCGTGATGACCGTCAAGATCTCATCTACAAGACCAAACGCGAAAAATACAACGCTGTTATTGACGAAATTGTCCGACTGGTAGAATTGGGTCGTCCGGTTCTCGTTGGTACAACGTCAGTCGAAATATCGGAACTCTTGAGCCGTATGTTAAAATTGCGTGGTCTCAAGCATAACGTCCTCAATGCCAAGCAACACCAACTGGAGGCACAGGTTGTCGCTGAAGCCGGACGCTCCGGTCAGGTCACCATCGCCACCAATATGGCCGGTCGTGGTACCGATATTAAACTTGATCCCGAAGTTCGCACAGCGGGTGGCTTGGCCATTATCGGTACAGAACGCCATGAAAGTCGCCGTGTTGACCGCCAGTTACGTGGTCGTGCCGGCCGTCAGGGAGACCCTGGATCGTCTCAGTTCTTCGCCTCTCTCGAAGATGATTTGATGCGTCTATTCGGTTCAAATCGAATTGCCACCATGATGGATCGTTTGGGTCACGAAGAGGGCGAAGCCATTCAATCCGGCATGCTCTCCAAGGCCATTGAGCGGGCGCAAAAGAAGGTCGAGGAGAATAACTTCGGCATCCGTAAACGTCTGTTGGAATATGATGACGTGATGAACTCACAGCGCGAAGTAATCTATACGCGTCGCCACCATGCTCTTTATGGTGAACGCATTGAGATTGACCTCAATAACATCATGTACGACTATGCCGATCTCTTTGTTGAGAACCACCAAGGTTACGACTACGACAGCTTCTGTTTTGAATTAATTCGCGAAGTTGCTTTGCAGCCATCGTTCGATAAAACGGCTTACGACTCCATGAAATCGCAGGAGTTATCCAATAAGATCGTCGCTGACCTCAAGGCCGCCTATACACGTCACGTACAAGCTGTTGCAGATACTGTGCGTCCCATTATGGCTCGCATCTACGAAGATCGCAAAGATCAGATGGACAGCAACATCTACTTCCCACTCACAGATGGACATTTGGGCTACAACGTGCCGGTAAACTTACAGAAATGTAAAGATACCGATGGTGCTGAAATCTACAAGATATTCTCTAAAGTGGTGATGTTCACCACCATTGATGATGCATGGAGAGAACACCTGCGCGATATGGATGACCTGCGTCAGAGTGTCCAAAATGCCACCTATGAACAGAAAGATCCGCTCTTGATCTATAAATTCGAATCCTTCGAACTCTTCTCAAAGATGCTCGAAAAGGTTAATCGCCAAGTACTTTCTATCTTGGGCAAAGCTTATATTCCCGTTCGTGAGAACAATGCCGAGGCGGTGCAACAGCAACATCAGCAACGTGCCAAGGTCGATGTCAATAAGTTACAGACCTCTCGTATGCAAGCAGCGGCTCAGGCCGGTCAAGAGGAGAAGCAGAAACCGATGCCTGTACATGCAGAGAAGAAGGCAGGGCGCAACGATCCATGTCCATGTGGAAGTGGAAAGAAATACAAGAATTGCCACGGTAAAGGGTTGTAAATCATGGGTTACCAGGAGGAAAAACAACGGCAGTTAGATACCCGTTATCTGCAAATGGCGCGGATATGGGCGGAGAACTCCTATTGCGTACGGCGCAAAGTCGGCGCGCTGATTGTCAAAGATAAGATGATCATCTCCGATGGCTACAACGGCACCCCCTCTGGCTTTGAGAACATCTGCGAGGACGAGAATGGGAAGACCAAATCTTATGTGCTTCATGCAGAAGCCAATGCCATCACAAAAGTGGCTAAGAGCCCCAATAACTGCAATGGTTCAACACTATACATCACCTCCTCTCCCTGTATCGAATGTGCCAAACTCATTATTCAAGCCGGCATAAAACGTGTGGTTTACTGTGACAGCTACCGGTTGGAAGAGGGGCTTGAACTACTCCAACGTGTTGGCATAGAATGTGTAAAGGTCGATATAGCATAATTTTCTCCTTTCAGGGCTTAGATCACCTTAATAACACGCTATCATGAAAAAAATCGTTATCATCGGTGCGACTTCGGGCATGGGTTTCGAAGTTGCCAAGCGCTATGTGCAGGCTGGCTGGCGGGTAGGCGCTGCTGGCAGACGCACAGAAGAGTTGGTGAAACTCAAAGCCACAGCACCAGAACAGATTGAAATAGAGACCATTGACATCACACAAGAGGAGGCTTCGGCACATTTAGACACCTTGATCGACCGATTGGGTGGCATGGATATTTTTCTCCATTGCTCCGGTATTGGTAGTCAGAATATCGCCCTCGAACAGGGTATCGAACTCCGCACAACACAGACCAATGTAGTCGGTTTCACGCGCATGGTGACAGCGGCCTTCGCCTATTTCAGAGAACATGGTGGCGGGCATATCGCGGTGGTCAGCTCCATCGCCGGAACGAAAGGAATCGGCAGCGCGCCCTCCTATTCCGCTTCCAAGCGCTTTCAGAACACCTATATAGATGCTTTGGCTCAACTCTCTTACATGGAACATCTGAAGATTCACTTCACGGATATTCGCCCGGGCTTCGTGGCCACCGCACTGCTTAAAGATGGGAAATATCCGATGCTGATGCGTGCCGATAAAGTAGCCGAGGCCATTTTCAAAGCCATTGCAACCAACAAACGGCGCAAAATTATCGACAGCCGTTACGCCTTTTTTGTCTTCTTTTGGAGACTGATTCCCGAATGGCTTTGGGAACGTATGACCATAAAAAGCGCCCATTAAGGCGCTTTTTAGATGATGGTTTGAATTGTCAACAAAAATTCATCGCAATAGCCTCTCCGATGGAGGCAACCGAAATTTCTTAGAACGGCAGATCATCTGGATCATCGGCCGGAGTTGCCACCGGCGCAGAAACAGGTGTATTTTGCGCAGTTGAAGGAGCAGGGGTAGCCGAAGAAGTGGGGGCAGCGTAAGGCTGTGGAGCACCCGCAGTCGGTGCATCAGCCCGACGACCCAGCATATTCATCACATCGGCCAAAATCTCGGTAGAATAGCGTTTATTGTTCTCCTTATCCATCCATTCACGTGTCCGTAAACGGCCCTCTACATAGATCTGAGACCCTTTATGGACATATTTGTCCACCACATCGGCCAAGCCGCGCCACATGGTGATCGTGTGCCATTCTGTGTGTTCCTTGGTCTCATTCGCTTGTCGATCAAACAGACGTTCAGTCGTTGCCAAGCGCACACGCGCCACCTTAGTTCCGTTTTCCAAGGTGCGCACTTCGGGATCGACACCGACATTACCCACTAAAATTACTTTATTTACCATAGGGCTTAGAGATTTTTAATCATTTCCATAAAAAGTACAGCCATATTTGTACCTGCCTTAGCACCTTGGCGTTGGACATCTTCGTGGTCACCCACCTCGTCACTCAAGCCACAATTCGTAATCACCGAAACCCCAAAAACAGGAATCGACATATGACGCGCCACGATCACCTCAGGCACAGTCGACATCCCTGCTGCATCGCCTCCAATGGCCTTGAAATAGCGGTATTCAGCCTGAGTCTCAAAAGTCGGGCCTGTACCTCCCACATAAACACCATATTGTAATTTGAGGTGCTGCTGCTCAGCAATCGCTGTGGCGGCAGTAATCAAAGCCTTATCATAGCAGTTGTGCATATCGGGAAAACGAGGGCCAAATTCCTCCATGTTCGCTCCGATTAAAGGATTGGGCATCAAGTTGATATGATCAGTAATGATCATCAAGTCTCCCACACGGAAGGAGGTATTGATACCGCCACTGGCATTAGAAACGAAGAGGAATTGGATGCCTAAAAGTTTCATCACCCGTACCGGCAGAGTCACCTGTTGCATGCCCCAACCTTCATAATAATGGAAGCGCCCCTGCATGGCCACCACCTTGCGACCACCAATCTCTCCAAAGATAAAACAGCCTTTATGTCCTTGGACAGTGGAGACAGGAAATCCGGGAATATCCTTATATTCAATGCGATATTTAACCTCAATATGATCGGCAAAGTTGCCAAGTCCAGTTCCGAGGATAATGCCCACTTCAGGCTGATAATTTTGTATTTTGGCCTTGATATAGGCCGCTGTTTTTTTAATTTCTTCTAACATTTTCTTCAAGGTTTTGTAGAAAATCTGATTCCGAATCGTCGATAAATGAAATATTGATGGGTATATAATAAAGTCGCCGTTGAATTTCCATTGGAATCTTCGCCCTATTGGTGAGCTTCACCGCATCCTTTTCTGTGGTGATAATCACCGCTTTGGGATGTAACAACAAGACTTTCACCAGTTGGGTTATGTCGCTGGCACGGTAAACATGATGATCATTCAACCGAATATCTTCAACAACGTTGTATTTGCGTGACAGCGACTCCACAAAAGAGTCCGGATTACCAATGCCAGACAGCGCGATCACCTCTCGGCCAAGGAGACTGGCGTGATCAATCTCCGCGTCAGGATAGAGCAGTTGAGGCCGAAAAGACTCCATCTGTGTAAAATAAACTTTTTGGTAAGCAAGCTGAATCAGCACTTTACATAGAATGCGACGATCAATAGGGGTCATATCATCAGGACACTTGGAAACCACAAAATAGTGTGCCCGATGGAGTTGTTCTGGGACATCTCGCAACGATCCATAGGGCAACATATAGTCGTGCTGAATCGGGCGAGTGGCATCAATCATCACCACATTGACAGTCGGTTCGACATAACGGTGTTGAAAAGCATCGTCCAAAACGATCAAATCCACCTCCGGATGTTCGGCCCGAAGACGGCGTATACCCTCCGTGCGTTTTTCGCAAACCACCACACACGTATTCGGAAATTTGAGCTTGACCTGAAGCGGTTCATCTCCCACATCACGGTAGTGAGCAGTAGATTGCACCTCCAAATAGCCCTTGGTGCGGCGGCCATAGCCACGGGACAAAAGCGCAACGGTATGCCGCTGACTCATATAAGCGATGATCATCTCTGCCATTGGGGTCTTCCCTGTACCGCCAACGGTCACGTTACCCACACAGATGATCGGAATATCAAACTTTTCGCTATGCAACAAGCCACAGTCAAAGAGGTAATGCCGCAAACGCACTCCCCATTCATAAAACCATGATGCCGGTTTAAGCCAAAATTTCAACATTTTTAAGCTTCTCTCCATTTTGATTTTCAAAGATAACAATAATATTAGCAGAAGGCAAAACAAAAGAGACAAAACTTGTCATTCGGAAAGGAAACAGACAACAAATAGACCTTTTTTCACGTTTTTTTAATAACTTTGTCTACTACAAAACCTCACTCATGAAATCTATTCTACATATCATCCTACTCTTCGTACTCTGTTTATCAAGTGGATGCGGTGGCCACCGCGGCGATTCAGAACAATCAACGCCCCCTCCCAACATTCTCTACGGCATAGATGCCAATGCCTATCGTATTGAGCAACGAGAGGTGCAATCGGGTGAAACGATCGGTCAGATACTCAACGGCTATGACATCTCAGCACAAGCGATCGACCTGCTGGATCAACGCTCTGAGGCCATTTTCCCTCTACGCAACATTCGTGCAGGACAAAGTTACACCGCCTTTATTCACGAAGATTCACTCTACGCCCCCCATTTAGACTTTTTAGCCTACGAACGTAACCCCTCCGAGTACGTTGTCTTTGGCTTTCAGGACGACTCAGTCACCATCACCCCCGGTAAACGAGCATGTCGCATCGTCCGCCAAAAGAAGAGTGCGATCATCACCTCCTCTCTTTGGGGCGCAATCATGAAGGAGAAACTACCCTACGCCTTGGCCGCTGAGTTGGAAGATATTTACCAATGGACGGTGGATTTCTTCAGCATCCAAAAAGGAGATGGATTCACGGTGATCTACGATGAAAAGTTTATCGACACCCTTTCAATAGGCATTGGCCGCGTTTGGGGCGTGAAATTCAAACAAGACAACAAAGAGTACTACGCCATTCCTTTTAGACAGGGAAACCGCGTGGAATATTGGGAGGTAAATGGCAATAGCCTGCGCAAGCAACTGCTCAAAGCTCCGCTCAAATATACCCGCATCAGTTCTCGCTTCTCCAACGCTCGCTTTCATCCCATTCACAGGGTCTACCGTCCACATCATGGCGTTGACTATGCCGCCCCCAAGGGCACGCCCGTCCATGCGGTAGCTAATGGTGTGATCATCTTCAAAGGTTGGGGTGGCGGTGGTGGCAACACCTTAAAAATCAAGCACCCGGGCAATTTAATGACCGGCTATCTTCATCTGAGCGGTTTTGCTAAGGGCATCCGTCAACACGCCTCAGTAGCACAAGGGCAGCTGATCGGCTATGTCGGCAGTACTGGCGCTTCCACCGGCCCGCACCTCGATTTCCGCATTTGGCGCAATGGCACAGCGATCAATCCGCTCTCCATTCCACAAACGCCTGCCGAACCAATTTCGGAGGCCAATCGGAAAAAATTCGACTACATCAGTAGCCGGATAAAAGCCGAATTGGACGGAGATATTCCTGTTGAGCAACGCATTACGCGTCTTGATTCACTCTGTATCGACTCGATTGCCATTATACCGCAACCGGCCACTAAATCATAAACTGCCATGGACCAAATAGAGAAAAAAACAGGGGTTATCCTCGTTGCCGGAGGAGTCGGAAGTCGTATGGGGAAACAGCTGCCCAAGCAATTTTTACTTCTAAATGGACAACCCATTTTAGCGCATACGATCAACCGTTTTGCTCAAGCACTCCCCGGTGCACAGCTTGTGGTGGTACTTCCCGAAGCATTTATCTGTTTTTGGAAGGATTTTGCGGCCCGCTTCGAGGTGGCCAAGCACACCGTTGTTGCAGGAGGAACGGAGCGTTTTTACTCCGTCAAAAACGGACTCACAGCGCTTGCTGACGATACGGAGATCATCGCCGTACAAGATGGCGTGCGTCCTTTGGCTTCCGCGGAGTTGATCCGCCGCACGTGGAACTGCGCCGTTGAGCACGGTTCTGCCATTCCGGTCATTGAACCGGTTGATTCCTACCGCACATTAGCAGATGGAGGATCGGAAGTTATTGATCGTCAAAGATTACGCATCATACAAACACCACAAATTTTTTGTGCCGACACGCTTCGTCAAGCCTATAAAACGGAGTTTGATGCCACTTTCACCGATGACGCTTCGGTGGTGGAACACAGTGGCTTCTCTCTCTCACTATGCGAAGGCGAACGCACCAATTTCAAGATCACCACCCCCACGGATATAATCTGTGCTGAAGCCCTGTTGGTAGCACCCTCAAATTCAGAAGACGATGGAAGAGCGAATTTATAAATACCGATTCAGCCGCCGCGTTCTCTACTGGTCGATCGTACACCTTTTGATTTTCATCTCACTGGCACTCAGCCTCTACGGACTTTACGAAGGGGGTTTCCTCTCGGCTTGGTTCTCCTCGTGTATCGCGGCCTTATTAGCGCTCATGATCCTCTCTATCCCCCGCAAAATCATCGTTGACAAGGAGAAGATCAGCATCCATTGCCTGCTTGATATGACCGAAATTCAACGACAAGAAATTGCTTCGGTACGGCGTATTGAAAATGAAGAGATGAAGGGATTGATTCCAATCTTCGGTGGTTGCGGATTTTTCGGCTACTATGGCCATTTCTTTGATCTTCATACGTTTGAACGCGTTAAAATCTACGCTTCGGAGTGGAACAACTTCGTTGAAATCATAGATATTTACGAAGACCGCTACTACGTCTCTTGCACCCAAGCCGATGATTTAGTTCTGCAACTCAAAGAAAATAACGAAAAGGGCGTTTCCGATCCCGAAGAGGCATAACAATCCTCAGCGACAGCAAGCGATATAAAATTCAAACGGGCATATTGCAACGGGCAGGTTCTCTATGGAAAACCTGCCCGCTACTATATAGATTATTGGCCTCTAATAGCGATAGTGATCCGCTTTATACGGGCCTTCGGGCTTCACGCCAATGTAGTCCGCTTGTGATTGCGACAGTCGCGTGAGTTCTACACCCAAATTATCCAAATGCAGACGAGCCACCTCCTCGTCGAGGTGTTTTGGCAGGCGATAGACATCGACCTGCAACTTTTCGCGCCACAGCTCCATCTGTGCTAAACATTGGTTGGTGAAGGAGTTGCTCATCACAAAAGAGGGATGTCCGGTAGCACAGCCCAAATTCACCAAGCGCCCCTCAGCCAAGACAAAAATCGAGTGACCATCGGGGAAGGTATATTTGTCTACTTGGGGCTTGATGGTGGTCTTTATCGCGGCCGAAGCATCAAGACGTGCCATCTGGATCTCATTGTCGAAGTGTCCGATGTTACAAACAATCGCTTGGTCCCGCATCTTTTGCATCTGCTCAAAGCTGATGATGTCGCGGTTACCCGTACATGTGACGTAGATATTGCCTTCACTCAAAGCATGATCCACGGTCTTGACCTCATAACCCTCCATCGCTGCCTGCAAGGCACAAATGGGGTCAATTTCGGTCACGATAACCCGTGCACCATAGGAACGCATGGAACGTGCGCAACCCTTGCCCACATCACCGTAACCACAGATAACGACCACCTTGCCGGCAATCATCACATCCGTAGCCCGCTTGATGCCATCGGCCAACGATTCGCGACAGCCGTAGAGGTTATCGAACTTAGATTTGGTGCAAGAATCGTTGACGTTGATGGCGGGAATGAGCAATTCACCCGCCTCCTGCATTTGGTAAAGCCGATGCACACCGGTGGTGGTCTCCTCACTGACCCCCTTCCACTCCGCAACGGTGCGATGCCATTTGCTCTTATCCTCTTTGAGCAGTGTTTTGAGCGTGTCTAAAATCACACCCTCTTCGCATGAAGTCGGCACTACATCTAAGGTGGTGGCATCATTTTCCGCCATGAAACCTTTGTGTATCAGCAGGGTGGCATCACCACCATCATCGACGATCAAATTTGGGCCCAAGCCCCCGGGAAATGACAGCGCCATCGCTGTGCACCACCAATATTCGGATAACGACTCCCCCTTCCAAGCAAAGACCGGAACTCCGATTTTGGCAATCGCGGCAGCGGCATGATCCTGCGTGGAGAAAATATTACAGGAGCACCAACGTACATCAGCGCCCAACTCAACAAGGGTTTCGATCAGCACTGCCGTTTGAATGGTCATGTGGAGCGAACCCATGATACGAGCACCTTTGAGGGGTTTCTCAGGGCCATATTTCTTACGTATAGACATCAGTCCGGGCATCTCGTGCTCCGAAACTTCGATCTCCTTGCGGCCCCATTCCGCCAGTGACAGGTCGGCCACTTTATAGGGAAGTGATGAATCTAAATACATATATTTTAATTTTTAACAAATATGATCTATAAAAGGTTGAAGCATCTCTTTGTCCTGATCAAGCTGTGCTTTCAACTCATCAATGGTAGAAAAACGTTGCTCTTTCCGAATTTTACGCACCAACTCAATCCGCAAATAGTGACCATAAAGATCTCCATTGAAACCAAAAATATGAACCTCCAAATGACGATGCAAACCACCCACAGTGGGATTTTTACCGATATTGGCCATGGCCGCATAGGCTTTGTTGTCGATCACGATCCGCGCAACCCATACGCCACTCGGAGCATTCAGATTCACCTCAATATTGGCTGTCGGATAGCCAATTTTGCGACCTAATTCGCGACCGTGTATCACTACTCCTTCGACAACGATATGCTCATCCATGGTAGAACACTAAATTTTTTGAGTAAGCTTCTGCACCAAAGAGAATTGAGAGAAGAACTCCTTGGCGAAAACACGAATGACTGTATAGGAGGGAATCGCTAACAGCATCCCAAGAATTCCTGCCAGCGAACCGGCAATCAAAATGACCAAAAAAATCTCTAAAGGGTGCGCCTTGACCCGTTCAGAATAGAGTAGTGGCTGCAAAATAAAGTCATCCATCCCCTTCAAAATCAACAACGAACCGGAAATAACCAACATCGTATGTCCAACCGTCATGCCGGCAATAGGGGTGACCATGCCCACAAAGACCGCGATCAGACCACCCATCAAAGGCCCTGCATAGGGGATGACATTCATCACACCCATGATCAAACCGATAAAAAAGGCATCTTGGGTCTTCATGCCAAAGGCCATCATCACCAGTGAACTCGCCGTGAGCAAAAGGAGACTTTCGGTCAATATGCCTGTAAAATAGCGAGAGAGCAGGCGCGAAACGGAATCCAGCGCCCGCGTCACATTTTCTTGATAATGTTGCGGGAAAACAGAGGTCACCATCTCATAAAAAAGGCCGTTGTCCTTGAGAAAGAAGAAGGTGATGAACGAGATCGAAAAGAAGGCTACGATGGAGGAGAGCACCACATTGAGCACCGATGTAAAGGCGGTGTTGAGCGTTTGATAATCAACCAACGACTTCAGGGAGGAGACCAGCGCATCGCTCAGTGAAAAATTGGACTTCGGAAGGGCAAATAACGAGCTTAGATAGTTCTGTATCTGCCTAATAGGGTCAGCCACAGAGCTGATCACCGTGTTAAAATCAAGCTCAGCCAGTTGATGTGCTTTGTGTGAAATTAGTGGCACGAAGAGTGAACTCAGGGCTATGAAGACAATCCAAATGACGATCAGCGTCAGCAACGCTGCCGTCCAACGGGGTACGCGAACACGGCGGACATGGAGTTTAGAGAGAAAATCGACCAACGGACGGCACATAATAGCCAGCACCGCCGAGATCAGGATATAGGTGACCACAGAGCTGAAATACCATACTAAGAAAAGAATGGCCGCAACAGCTGTTACACCGATAATCAATCGGACAAGCGTCTGTGAATTTGCCTGCATCGAACTTATTGTATTTTTTTCAAACGTGCAATAGGCGTCTGTGAACCAACAACCGGATCACCAATTTCTACCAATAACTCGCTATCTTTGGGTATTAGAACATCAATACGCGAGCCAAATTTAATGAAGCCGGAGACGCTATTTTGCTCCACCGGCGATCCGACTTTCATATAAGAGACGATGCGTCGGGCGATCAACCCTGCCACTTGACGAAATAGCATACGCCGACCATCGGGCATGGCGACAACGGTGGTTGTGCGCTCATTCTCGGTGGAGGATTTGGGATGCCAAGCAACCAAAAAACGTCCCGGATGATATTTAAAATACTCCACCACACCTGCCACAGGAACCCAGTTCATGTGGACATTGGTGATCGACATAAAAATGGATATTTGGAGCATATCCTCTTTCAGATATTCATTTTCTGTGACCACTTCGGTGACCACGACACGCCCATCACAAGGTGAAAAGACTAAATCAGCATCGTGAATGCGCACCCGACGCGGTTCCCGAAAAAAAGCAACGATGAAGAACCAAAATAGTAGCAACAACAGGATACTCAACCACATCGCGCCCATCCCCGAATGACGACTGAACACATAACAGCCCAAGCCCCAAAACAAAAGGCAGATGATGCCTGTTACCACAATAATCTTATAACCCTCTTTATTTATCTTCATAACCGGTTCGTTATTATAGTTTTCCTAAAAATAATGTCGCAAAGACCAAGTAGACGAAAGCAAACGGTGCTGAGAGGATCAGCGCATCAAAGCGATCCAACCACCCGCCATGTCCCGGCATAATTCGACCCGAATCTTTCACACCAGCAGAGCGTTTAAACATCGACTCCACCAGATCACCCAACACGCCTGTGATGGCGACCACTAAGGCCAATCCCAGCCAAATTGCCAAGTTTCCACCTAAAATATATGCCGAGAGTAGCCCCATGGCCAGTGCACCGATGATGCCACCAAAGAATCCCTCCCACGATTTTTTGGGCGAAATTCGTTCGCAAATATGATGGCGACCAAATGAGACTCCTACCAAATAAGCACAGACATCATTTGCCCAAATCAGCATCATGTAGAGCAACATCACCCACGGATTCCATACCATATTTTGATCGGCCAAAATTGGAATATAGAGCAATAATGACATCGGCATAGCAATATAGAGCAGTCCAACGAACGTAGCGCCCAAATCGGCAATCGGATTTTTACACCGGTGGTTTAAGGCAACCACAAACATCAGCGGAATCGCCAACAGCAACACAAGTAACATACCCGCTAAGGCTATAAACATCGCTTGTCCACCGGTCTCTTTTTCCAAATAGAGAAAGACGATGAAGTTGACAATGAAAAAGAGAGCCCCCGTTACCATACCAAATGTCCTCTGCGGTGCAATGCCTCCACGGCGCGCCATGCGGTAAAATTCCCGCAAGCTACCAATTAAAATAACTAATAAAAGTGCACCAAAACTCCATTTAGAGAGGAAAATAGAGCCAAAAACAACGAGCAACAGCACAAAACCAGTTCCTGTACGTACTGTCAAATCCTTCATTTTCTTTCCCATGTCCTATTTCGTTTCAACGGGTTCAATAGTGGGTGTAGTGGCCGCTTCAACAGATGCGGCCTGTGCTGCGAGTTTAGCCTGATCGAATGCTTCTTTCTGTTCCCGCAAAATATCTTTTTTCCGTCGACCAAAAATCCGCTCCACATCTTCGGTGAACACAACCTCTCGTGCAAGAAGCAATTCCGCCAGCTCCTTCAGTCCGGCAGCATGCTCGCGGAGTACATTTTCTGCCATCTTATAGGCATCTTCGATCACCTGCTTGGCCTCCTTATCAATCTGTTGGGCCGTGGTCTCTGAATAGGGTTTGGTAAAGGTCATATCGCCCTGTCCGGTAGAGTCATAGAAGCTCAATGTACCCACATTGGCACTCATACCATAAAAAGCAACCATGGCATAGGCCTGTTTGGTGACGCGTTCCAAATCATTCAGCGCTCCGGTAGAAACCCGATCAAAGGTGATCTTTTCTGAGGCACGACCGCCCAAAAGAGAGGCCATCTCATCCATCATCTGATCACGGGTAGTGATCTGACGCTCTTCAGGTAGATACCAAGCGGCACCCAAAGCTTTGCCACGCGGAATGATCGTGACTTTAATTAGCGGACTGGCGTTTTCCAAGATCCAGCTAACCGTGGCATGTCCCGCCTCGTGGTAGGCAATGGTGCGCTTCTCCTCCTCGGTGATGATTTTATTTTTACGCTCCAAGCCACCTACAATACGATCTACGGCAGCCAAAAAGTCCTCTTTGGAGACACAAGACTTGTTATAGCGAGCAGCGATAAGCGCCGCCTCATTACATACATTGGCAATATCAGCTCCCGAGAAACCGGGGGTCTGTCGCGCCAAGAAAGAACGATCCAAATCCGGATCTAACTTCAGGGGGCGCAAATGTACCCCAAAGATCTCCTCCCGCTCCTTCACATCGGGTAATCCCACCTCAATCTGACGATCGAAGCGGCCGGCACGCATGAGAGCCTTGTCTAAAATATCGGCACGGTTGGTGGCCGCCAAGACGATGACACCCACATTGGTTTGGAAGCCATCCATTTCTGTCAGCAACTGGTTCAACGTGTTCTCACGCTCATCGTTGCCTGAAAAACCTGCATTCTTACCTCGGGCACGCCCAATGGCATCTATCTCATCAATAAAGAGGATGCAAGGTGCTTTCTGCTTGGCTTGTTCAAAAAGATCGCGAACGCGCGAAGCCCCCACACCCACAAACATCTCCACAAAATCAGAACCGGAAATGGAGAGAAAGGGTACATTGGCCTCACCAGCAACAGCCTTGGCCAACAGCGTTTTACCTGTTCCCGGAGGGCCTACAAGCAGTGCTCCTTTGGGAATTTTAGCCCCTAATTCTTTATATTTGTCCGACTTCTTCAAGAAATCAACAATCTCCATAATCTCGACCTTGGCCTCTTCCAATCCAGCTACATCTTTGAAGGTGATCTGCTTAGAGAGCTCTTTATCAAAAACCTGCGCTTTGGCCTTGCCGACATTCATAATGCCTCCACCGCCTGCACCACCCGCGCCTTTGGTCATACTGCGCATATAAAAGAACCACACGCCGATGATCAGCAACCATGGCAAAAAGGAGATGAGCATATTGCCCCACGAATTTGCTTCGGTCTCATACTCAAGCACAACCATCTTTCCTGATAGTGCTTGGGTCTGTTTTAGGTTCTCGGCAAATGTATCCCCCGGGCCGATATTGAAATAGATCTGAACACCCGAAGAGGGTATATGTTTAAACTCCTCGCGCGAACGGTATTTTTCATCAACGCCTTTGGCCAAGTAGACCTTCGCCGTCTCCTCATTGATAACGACAATTTTATCTACATCACCGACCTTGATCATCTCGGCTACCGTATTCCAATTACTCTTGACCGGTTCAGAACTGCCTTCACCAAAGAAAGAGTATCCAACGATCAAAATAGTAGCAATACCCCACACCCACATCCAAGATGGCCGAGGCATATTGACGTTCATCTTATTTTTATTTTTACTCTTTGCCATGCCTATTACTCTTCATATTCGTGTTTGGTTAGGGGCGCATCGGCCCACAACTCTTCCAACTTGTAATAATCACGCAGTTCCGTTTGGAAAATATGCACCATCACATCGAAATAATCCATGGCTATCCAAAATGCATTCTGTTGACCTTCTACGCGCCAGACCTTTTCGCCCAACTGTTCGAGAACCTTCTCTTCAATACCGGCAGCAATAGCGGCTACCTGGGTGGTGGAATCCGCATTGCAAACCACAAAATGAGAGCAGATTGCACCATCAAACCCCGTGAGATCTAACGATACAATATTCTTACCCTTTTTATCTTCAATTGCCTCAACAATCGTCTGAATCAATTTATCCATAAAAAATATTTGTTCTAAGTAGTCTAAGAAGCTGTTAAATTTATAATTATCACGCTTTATCCGCTATCTTTTGCCTCTTTTCCGTTCCATAGGGGTGGCTATGCAACTTCAAACCAGCCTAAAAATAGCCTCGAAACTTGTTTTAAGATAATTTCGTTGGCGAATTTAAACAGTCTCTAATTCCTTGCAAAGGTAGCAAAATAAAGTGAATTGTAAAAAACAAATGTACAAATCGCGATGCGCCCACGCGTACAGCAGGCTGAAAAGCGATTTATTACTTGCAGTTGGCAAGAATGGTTGCCGTCAAGGCCTTGATAATAGAGTCTTTGACATAAGTGCGACGAACGGCGATAGAGATTTTGCGGAAGGTCGTACCCTTTTGTAGGGTTTTGATCTGACTGCGATGGAGCAAGGGGACATATTCTACGGCCATTTCAGGAATAACAGTCACACATTGGGTACTATCAACGATGCGCATCAGGGTATCCAAAGATCCCGATTCAAAAGAGAAATGAGAGGGCACTTCTCGCTTGGCTTGGCATAATTCAAGGACCTGATCACGGAGGCAGTTGCCATTGCTAAGCAGTACAAGTTCTTTTAGATCAATATCTTCAATACGAATATTGGAACGCTCATAGAGAGGGTTGCGAGGAGAGACATAAGCGTAAAAACGATCACTAAATAGCTCCTGCTCAGTAATTCCGTCACCACAAGTACCTCCTGCCACAAGGGCAGCATCAATCTGATCGCGCTTCAGGGTATCAATAATCTCGTGGGTCTTCAACTCGCAAATTTCAAGCTCCACCTTCGGGTAGTCATGCACGAAAGCGGGAATAAACTTATGAAGCAGGTAGGGGGCAATGGTCGGAATAACGCCCAAGCGCAAGCGCCCCGAAGTCTCTCCCTTGAGTTCAGCCACCGATTCTCTGACATCGTGATAGGCTTTGAGCGCCTCTCGAGCCCGCTCCAAGACCACCATACCCGCCTCTGTGGGGATCACCGGTTTTTTGGTTCGGTCTAAGAGAATCACGCCAAGGTCTTCTTCGAGCGCTTTGATCTGCATGCTCAAGGAAGGTTGCGTGACAAAGCTATGTTCGGCGGCCAACGAGAAGCTGCCACAGTTTGCCACGGCCAGGAGATATTCGAGTTGAATGATTGTCATAATGGGGAAATATCTGTTTTTATTCTGCGAAAATAGACAAAAAAACGATGTCAATCAATTTTTTTTAGGTCGCACGCGCAGTTTTTTGTATGTTTGCAAAACATTTACTTTATAGAACCTACTTTTTATGGACACAGTCGTTAGCGGAATACGCCCCACCGGACAATTACATTTGGGTAATTATTTTGGAGCTCTCTGTAATTTCATTAAGATGCAGCAAGATGCGCGATGCTTCTTTTTTATTGCCGATTATCATGCGCTCACCACACATCCCGATCGGCGATTACTGCACGGGAATATTCGTGGCGTGCTATCTGAATATCTTGCCGCGGGGCTTGATCCTAATCGGGCAACCATCTACATTCAAAGCGATGTGCCACAAGTGACTGAACTCTCTCTCTTGCTCTCCATGCACGCCTATTTGGGCGAGTTGGAGCGCACAACCTCCTTCAAGGACAAAGCGCGCAAGCAGCCCAACAATGTCAATGCAGGCCTGCTCTGCTACCCCGTGTTGATGGCGGCCGATATTTTGCTTCACCGTGCCGACAAAGTCCCTGTGGGCAAGGATCAGGAGCAGCATTTGGAGTTAACGCGTGTTTTTGCTCGTCGCTTCAATGCCATGTATGATGTCGATTTTTTCCCTGAAAGCCAATCTTATAACTTCGGTTGCGAGCCGATTAAAATTCCGGGACTGGATGGTTCGGGCAAGATGGGCAAGAGCGAGGGCAACTGCATCTACCTCTGTGATTCTGATGCCGTTATTCGTAAAAAGGTGATGAAGGCAGTGACCGATTCAGGTCCAACTACTCCCCATTCACCCATTTCAGAGCCGATACAAAATATCTTCACCCTGATGCAATCGGTCTCTGACCCGGCAACGCTCACCTATTTCATGGAGCAGTACGCTGCTTGTTCGATCCGCTACGGGGATCTCAAGAAGCAGGTGGCTGAAGATATTATTCGAGCCATCGCACCAATACGTGAGCGCATTGAGAGCATCGCCGCTAACGATAAATACCTCCACGAGGTGGTCAGTGATGGTGCGGTGACCGCGGGCCGGAGTGCCGATGAGACACTGCGGCAAGTGCGCGAAATTATGGGTATTCACAAATTTTAAAACCAGTTCCTTATTTACAGCAACGCTAAATTGAAAGCCATGGCTAAACGCCAGTCCGATCTACTGTACGCCTATTTTATCAGGGTCACCAAACGGCTAAACACCGCTCAGATGATGGCCTTGTTGGCCGTTATTGTGGGTGTTTTGGCCGGCTTGGGCACTTATCTATTCGAGGTGTTGCTACATACCATCAAAGCATGCTTGGTGAGCTGGTTTCCTGTGGATCAGGAGCACTTCCTCTTCCTGCTCTACCCTGCCGTCGGTATCATTTTGGCGACGCTTTTCGTGAAATATATCGTCAAGGACAATATCTCCGAAGGGGTCACTCGCGTGCTCTATGCCATGTCCCGCAAGGGTTCTGGCATCGCTCCGCACAACTGCTGGACCTCCATCGTTGGCGGTGCCACCACCATCGGTTTCGGTGGTTCGGTGGGACCTGAGGCACCTATCGTACTGACGGGAGCAGCCATCGGCTCAAATGTGGGTCGCTTTGCACGCCTTAATTACCGCAACACCACCTTGTTGCTCTGCTGTGGCGCGGGTGCTGCTTTGGCCGCTATTTTCAAAGCCCCCATCACCGGTGTGGTCTTTGTGTTAGAGATTCTGATGCTCGACATTACTGCCGGCTCAGTCATCCCACTACTCATCGCCTCCATTACCGCCACCACCATGGCTTTTATGCTACGAGGTTTCGACCCCATACTGCCAGTCACCCTCAATGAGGCCGATCTTTTTATGCTGAAGCAAATTCCGATTTTCCTGCTATTGGGTGTGCTTTGCGGCTTGATGTCCTCCTATTTTACCTTGATTAATTTCAAAATCGGCCAACTTTTCAAGCGGGTGGATAGTCAATATAAACGCTGGATCATCGGTGGTTCTGTGTTAGGTTTGCTGATCTTCATCTTTCCGCCACTCTACGGCGAAGGCTATGAAGGTTTTTCTGCCTTGATGCACGGCAATGTTCAGGCCTTGTTCGATAGATCCCTTTTCTTCCAATTCCGCTCTATTGAGTGGGTGGTCATCCTCTTTGTTTTGGCAACGATGTTTTTCAAGGTGATCGCCATGGCCTCCACCAATGCCGCGGGAGGTGTGGGTGGAACATTCGCTCCGTCACTTTTTGTCGGGGCTTTTATGGGGGGTGCGATCGCACTTATTTATAATGCGGTGATGGGCGGTATGTTTGGCTGGGAACTGATTTCGGTCAAAGCCTTCACCTTGGTCGGCATGGCAGGGGTGATGGCCGGAGTGATGAATGCACCGCTGACCTCTATCTTCTTGATTGCCGAACTCTCTAACGGCTACGGACTTTTCATCCCCCTGATGATCGTGGCGTGCATCTCTTTTGCGGTCTCCTACTACCTCGATTCCGATTCAATCTATACCAAGCAGCTCCGCGAGCGGGGCGAATTGCTCACCCACAATAAGGATCAATCGGTGTTTGTCTTCCTGAAGTTGGAGGATCTGATGGAGACCGATTTTGTCCGCATCAAGGAGTTTAACACCTTGGGGGATATTGTTCACATCATTGCCTCTGCCCATCGGAATATCTTTCCGGTGATCGACAACTTCAACCACCTCTTGGGGGTGATCCAATTAGATGATCTGCGCGAGGATATGTTTAAGCATGAGAAATATGGTATGTCAATCACCCACTATATGATCCAGCCACCAGATAAGATTCTGCTCCGCGAGCAGGTGCAGAGTATTTTAGATAAATTTGAGGGCAATCAAAGCTGGATTTTACCGGTTGTGGATGGCGAAAACCGCTACCAAGGTTTCGTCTCCAAATCACATATTTTAAATGCTTACCGCGAACAGTTGGTGAAAATATCGCAATAATAATCGACTAAAAAGTCATTGCTATGGAAAATAGTTTCCCTTGGGCTGAGGAGCTAAACTGTGCCGTCACTGTGTGTGACAAAGCCGGCATCGTCCTCTACCAAAATGCCAAATCCTGCACCGTCAATGGGGATGTGCGGGGGCAATCCCTGATCCCGTGTCACAACGAACGATCACGAGCCATCATCGCCCGCCTCCTCGCTGAGGGGGGCACAAATGCCTACACGATCGACAAGAAAGGCGTGCGGAAACTCATCTACCAAACCGTCTGGCGTGCGGAAGGTGAAGTCGGTGGCTTGGTCGAATTTTCACTGGAAATTCCTGCCGAAATGCCACATTATATCCGAAGCTAAAGCATTATTTTTTGACAATTACCGCTCCCAAAGAAAAGATTCATACAAAATAATGTCGCGTTTACTTGCAAATATGTAAAACACGCTTTACATTTGCATCGTAATCCTTAAACCATTTGAGTATGATGAAAAATTTGTTGTTTCCCCACAGCTTTAAGAAAGCGGGCTGGGTGATTTTTATTCCTACATTTTTATTGGGTGCTGTAATTGTGTTTAATTTGATCGATTGGCACAACTCCCATCTGGAATCTCTCTTGAATAATATCGCGCTGATTGGAAGTATCATCGGTGCGATTTTTATCGTCTGCTCGAAAGAGAAGATAGAAGATGAGATGATCGCCAGTATTCGACTAAATTCTTTGTTGACAGCGCTCTACATTAATTATGCACTGCTGATTATAGCCGCGCTCTTCTTCTATGATTTAGATTTCTTTGACATTATGGTCTACAATTTAATTACAGTACTACTCCTTTTTTTGGTACTTTATCAAGGATGTCTTTGGTACGCAAGAAAGAACTTGAAAAATGAAGAATAACCTCCGTGTCGAACGTGCCATCTTGCATATTACACAACAAGAGATGGCAGATAAAGTGGGTGTCAGCCGTCAGACGGTCAACGCCATTGAGACGGGACGTTTCGTACCCTCCACCGTTTTAGCACTCAAGATCGCGCGCTTATTTGGCAAGCCGGTCGAGGAGATCTTCTCGCTCGAAGCGCAAGATTAATTCTCTATATTCTCTCACCGCAGGTTATCATTAAAAGGGTGTGAAGACAACAGCAGGCCGCGAAGTTAAATGCTTCGCGGCCTGCTGTTAATAGAGAAGAGGCGTTTCTAATAACCAAAAATCTCTTCTTGGCTTACTTGGCGGATTGGCGCTACTGTTTTCAGGTAGTTCAGGTCAAGATCTTTGGCATCACCCAAGATACTGAATGTATAGTGACGACCTTTGATCCACTCTTGCTGGAACTTCTTCACATCGGCAAGGGTCAGATTCTTCACCGTTTCGTAAACAGCCTTGTTCCGATCGTAATCAATACCCTTTTGCTGAGCAAAGACGTATGCCCAAAGAACATTGTCTTTGATGGTGCGCTGAGTTTCGAGGTTGGCAAGAATTCCCTGTTTTGCAATATCGAAAGCAGCTTGCGATTCGGGCATATTCTCAATGATCTCCTCGAAAGTTTCTACGGCCTGCTTCATCTTGTCGTTCTGTGTGGCGATGAAGGCGCTGAAGACATAGGGCTCTTCTGCCGTGCGACCCTCTTGTAACCAAGCGCTGGCCGAATAAGCCAAAGCACGCGCTTCACGCATCTCTTGGAATACAATGGCGTTCATACCCCCACTGAAATAGGCGTTATAAAGCTCCAGTATAGCATCATTTTTGACGTTGAATGGAATGCCCAAATTCGTACCTTGGAAGTAATAGATCTGCTTAGCATCGTATTGAGCCAAAACAATTTGATCGCTCGGAGTCTCCAATTTCTTGAAGTTCTTGACCACAAGTGGTTTGAACTGATCGGCTACATAGTGTGTTTCATCCAACTGAGCGACCAACTGACGTTCCAAAAGTGGACCATAGTACATGACACGGTGTGGCAGAGCTGCGAGATCTGTGACCTCGGTAATGAGCTCATTCGATTTCAAAGCACGGAGTTGTTCGTTGGTCAGGGTACGTGCCTTGACAACATCTGCGCCCCAAGTAGTATATTCTCTTAAAGCACTAAAATTGGATTGTTGATCGAGTTTGCTGTCGGCACGAGCCTTGATTAGGTCGGACTTCAGCTCTTCAAGAATGGTATCATCCCCTTTGACGTTACGCATATAATTCTCCACAAGGGTGATGGCTTTTTGCATATTTTCACCCAAACCGTTAATCATTACATAGGTGCGGTTGGTGGTAGGGATGATATTGAAGTTGCAAGCCAAAGCATATAACTCGCTCTGGATCTGCGACAGAGACATACTATCTGTTCCCAACAGGTTGAAATAGTCACTCACGGCGATGCTCAGTGCTGGATCGTCATTCGTACCAAATTCATAGAGATACATCAAACTAAAGAGATCATTGGTCTCGTTGTGCTTATACAATACAGGGATATCGTGTTTCATCTTACCGATAGACATGTCGGTTTTGAAGTCCACGAAGACCGGTTGGATAGGCGCTACGGTCGATTTTTGGATCTCAGTAAGGAAAGGACTGGCTGTATCCCGATTGGTAGAGATTGGGGTGATATGCGGTTTGTCGATCTTCTTTTGATTCTTGTCTTCTCCTTGACGTTTGTAAAGAGCAACGTAATTCTTATCGCCAAAGGTCTTCTTCGCCCAAGCGATCACATCCTCTTTGGTGATTTTGCTCAAACGATCAAGTTGTGTAACTTCGTCTTTCCACTCCGTGCCATTGATGAAGGAGTTGACAAATGAAATTGCACGACCAAAGTTAGAATCAAGCTGTTTCATCTGCTGCAACTTGTAGTTTGAGAGGGCTGAAGAGAGTAGTTTTTCGTCAAAATCACCATTGCGGAGCTTCGTGATCTCGCTGAGTACCAAGTCGCGCACCTCTTCGAGTGTTTGGCCCTCTTTGGGATAGCCAACGGCAATGATACTACCGCGCTCGGCCATCATCATATCGAAAGCACCCACGGCAAGAACTTTTTGCTTTTGCGCTAAATCCACATCAATCAAACCACACTTGCCGTTGCTTAGAATCGAAGAGACGATTTGAGCTATGGCAGCATCATCGCTGGCAGCGCCACCTTCTGTGCGCCAACCGAGGTAGACAAAGGCAGTTTCTTTGCCAAAGACCTCTTTTTCTATGGGAGCTGTGATCTCCGTTTCGGGCTTCGAGACAACCTTTGGCAAATTCTCGCTGGGTGTCAGTGCACCAAAATACTTGTTGATGATGGTCATCATCTCATCAGGATCGAAATCGCCGGAGAGACAGATGGCCATATTATTAGGTACATAATAGGTCTTGTAGTAATTCTTGATGTTGGTAATCGACGGATTTTTGAGGTGCTCTTGGAAGCCAAGGACAGAGTGCTGACCATAAGGATGATTTGGGAAAAGCAGCTCCATAATGCCTTCATAAGCCTTCCGACTATCTTTTGTAAGTGACATGTTGTACTCCTCGTAAACAGTCTCCAACTCAGTGTGGAAGCCGCGGATAACATTGTGCGAGAAGCGATCAGACTGGATTTTTGCCCAATTTTCGATCTGGTTAGACGGAATATCTTCGATATAGACCGTTTCGTCTTCCGAAGTCCATGCGTTTGTGTCGCTGGCACCGATGGCAGCCATCAACTTGTCGTACTCGTTGGGAATAGAGAACTTGGAAGCCTCCTGTGAAATGGAGTCGATGTACGCATAGATCGCTGTGCGTGCAGCGGAATCAGTGGTCTTACGATAGACCTCGAAGAGCTGTTCAATTTGGTCGAGCAGAGGTTTCTCGGCAGCATAATTCTGTGTACCGAAACTCTCTGTACCTTTGAACATCAGATGCTCGAAGTAGTGTGCCAAACCGGTGGTTTCGATCGGGTCGTTTTTAGCCCCGACTTTCACCGCTATGAAGGTTTGGATACGTGGAGCCTCTTTGTTGACGGTCATATAGACCTTTAACCCATTGTCTAAGGTGTAGATACGGGTTTTTAAGGGGTCACCTGACACCTTTTCGTACTTGCAATTACAAGACGTTGCGAACATCGCAAAGATGACCGCCATTAATAATAGATACCTTTTCATTTTCATAGTATTAGGATTAGAAGATTAAGGAGATCCAAGTGCGGAGAGGTGGTAAGGTGTCCTTCCAGATCAGAATAAACATCCAAGCAGCGGCGACAAGTTTGACCCCTGTGCCGGTGACAAAAGAGACAAATGAACCGATGCCAACTTTGAGGGCTTTGTTTATATCTTTGGGGTTGTGGAGCAACTCTCCGACAACAGCGCCCACGAAGGGGCCGATCAAGACACCAAAGAATCCCCCGAAAAGCCCGATAAATACACCGACAGTAGCGCCGATAGCGCCGGCACGTGAGCCGCCAAAACGTCGGGTCATATAGGCTGGGAGAAGGTAGTCAACGGCAGAAACAACGACAGTTACCACAAACCAAATGACCAAGGTTGAACTGTCTAATGTAGAGTAGGAGCAAAGGTAGGCACAAACTAAACCGACATAGGTGAGAATGATTCCCGGAAGAACAGGAACGATGCAACCTATAATCCCAATGATGGCGAGTAAAAATGCGAGTATAGAGAGAAAGATATCCATATTTTTGTTATAAATACTTTCTTGATATTTACAACAAAAATAGTCTAAAAAATTAGATTGACAAATAAATCAGGCGAAATTATTTAACGAGACGATTGGTGGCGGTATCGGGGAAGATCACCCACGGCTTAAAACTCTTGGCCTCTTCGAAGTCCATGCGCGCATAGGAGACGATGATAACCACGTCATTAACAAGGACTTTGCGTGCTGCTGGGCCATTGAGACAGATACAGCCGCTGTCGCGTTTACCCTTTATAATATAGGTTTCGAAACGTTCGCCATTATTAATGTCGAGGACTTGGACCTTCTCGCCTGCGATCAGATTGGCGGCCTCCATCAAGGTTTCATCAATGGTGATGCTGCCGACATAATTCAGGTCAGCTTGGGTCACCGTGACGCGGTGAATTTTTGACTTCAGGACTTCGATTTGAAATTTCATTATCGGATGCAAATGTTATCAATGAGACGAATATTGCCCACCTGAACGGCGATGCAACCTTGTATGTGTGTGCTATTTGCCCACGCCGAAACCTCTTGGAGGGTGTTGGCATCCACCGACTGATAGTAGATCACCTTGAGCAGTGGATTGCGTTCAATTTCGGTGGTAATCCAGTTTTTCAATGCGGCCGGAGAGAGGGTTTTACTTTGGGCTACACCTGCTTGTAAACAAGCGTAAATATGGGGAGCAGCAGCCCGATGTGCCGTATCCAACAATGCGTTACGAGAAGAGAGCGCCAAACCATCCGCGCCGCGGACAATGGGGCAAGGGACGATGACAACGGGAAGAGCGAGTTGACTGACCATCGCTTTGATGACGGCAATTTGCTGAAAATCCTTCTCTCCGAAGTAGGCTTTGGCCGGTTTGACGATGTCGAATAGACGGCTAACAACCTGAGCCACACCATTGAAGTGCCCCGGACGGGTAGCCCCCTCCATCACCTTGTCGATCTGTCCAAAATCAAAAATACGTGTATCCGTCTCCGGATAGATGGTCTCCACCGAAGGCATGAGTACAAAATCAGCACCGGCCTGTTCCAATAAAAGGGCATCGGCTTCGGGTGTACGAGGATAGTTGCTCAGATCGGTTTTGTCGTTGAATTGGGTGGGGTTGACAAAAACGCTGACCACAACAGTCTCACACTCCTTGCGTGCGCGCTCGACCAAAGAACGATGGCCGGCGTGCAAAGCGCCCATAGTTGGTACAAAGCCTATTCCGGCTTGATTGAGGCGATCCAATTCGCTACGTAACTCTTTTACACTCTTTACAACTTTCATCTTAAAGGTACTCTTCCGATTTAACGGGGCAAAGGTAGAAAATCCATTAGACATAATGAAGCATTTTTTTGATAAAAAAGTGCAAAAAGGCGGATTCAGCCAACCAGAGGGGGTGGAGAGGTGCTTTTTGACGCTACAAGATCGAAATGGAAGGCTCTTTTGTGGCTTGAGGTGGTCGGAGTATCATCTATTTTTGTTATCTTTGGCCGGACAATAACCTAAACGAAGATGAAAAAAATAGCTATTTTAAGTGGTATGACATTGATTGCAAGTACCTTACTCTCCTGCGCCGGTCAACAGCCAAAGCAGGATGATCCTTGGATTGTGGATCGCTTTGATGATATCAAGGTGATCCGTTATGAAGTTCCCGGTTTCGAGGCGCTTCCGCTCAACGATAAACTGTTGGTTTATTATTTGGGTGAAGCGGCCAAGTGTGGTCGCGATATGCTCTATGACCAGAATTTCAAGTACAACCTCGCCATTCGCCGTACCTTAGAGTGTGCTTATGAGAATTATAAGGGCGATCGGGAGACGGCTGACTGGAAAGCTTTGGAGAAATATTTGAAAAAGGTATGGTTTGCCAATGGCATCCACCACCACTACTCCAACGATAAGTTTACGCCCGAATTTACAGAGACTTACCTTCGTGAGGTTGTGGCTTCACTGCCTGCCGATAAATTGGGTGGATTGACTGCCTTGCAAGATCAGGTATGCCAAGCGATTTTCGATCCCACCTGCTACAAGAGCCGACTGAATCAAGCTCCGGGGATAGATATGTTGGCCGAATCGGCCTCCAATTATTATCAGGGTGTGACCCAGACCGAGGCTGAAAATTTCTATGCGGCATTAGTCGATCCCAAAGATTCTACGCCGATCTCCTACGGCCTTAACTCCCGTTTGACAAAAGGTGCAGATGGCAAGATCACCGAAAATGTATGGAAGGTTGGCGGTCTCTATTCGGCTGCCATTGAGAAGATTGTCTATTGGCTGAAAAAAGCCGAGGGCGTTGCTGCCGAGCCACAAAAATCGACCTTGACGGCCTTGGTGAACTACTATACGACCGGAGATCTTCGGGAATTTGACCGTTATAATGTCATGTGGGTGCAAGACACGGTTTCCAATGTGGATTTTGTGAATGGCTTCATTGAAACCTATGGTGATCCACTGGGCTTCAAGGCTTCGTGGGAGTCGAACGTAAACTTCATAGATAAAGAGGCTTGCCACCGCACAAAGATCATCTCAGATAATGCGCAATGGTTTGAGGATAACTCTCCTGTGAATGTCAATTATAAGAAAAAGCAGGTGCGAGGTGTCTCAGCCAAGGTGATCACGGTAGCGATGTTGGGTGGCGACTGCTTCCCGGCAACCCCCATCGGCATCAACCTCCCCAATGCGGATTGGATTCGCAAGGACTACGGTTCTAAGTCGGTGACCATTGATAATATCACCTATGCTTATGACAAGGCGGCGTTGGGTAATGGCTTCCAAGAGGAGTTCATGCTTCGTGCTGAAGATCGTGAGCGGATTGAAAAATATGGGAAGTTGGCCGATGATCTTCATACCGATATTCATGAATGTTTGGGTCACGGCTCCGGTCAACTTGCTCCGGGGACGACCGGCATGGAGCTCAAGAGCTATGGTTCGACCCTCGAAGAGGCACGTGCCGATCTTTTTGGTCTCTATTATTTGGGCGATCCCAAATTGGTAGAATTAGGCCTTATCCCCACCCTTGATGTGGCTTGGGGGCAGTATGCTGATTTTATCATGAACGGCATGATGACCCAATTAGCACGAATTGAATTGGGTAAAAATGTCGAAGAATCGCACATGCGCAACCGCAAGTTGATTGCCGAATGGTGCTACGAAAAAGGCAAGGCCGAGAAGGTGATCGAATGGGTGAAGAAAGACGGCAAGAGCTATGTGGTGATCAATGATTTCCAAAAATTACGTACCCTCTTTGGCAATTTACTCTGCGAGATGCAACGCATCAAGTCGGAGGGCGACTACGCTGCCGGCAAGGCCTTGGTCGAAGATTATGCTGTGAAGGTAGATCCTGTCTTGCATAAAGAGGTGCGTGAACGCTATGCCGCCTTGGGTATCGAACCCTATGGCGGATTTGTCAATCCCGACTTTGTGCCGGTCGAAAAGGAGGGCAAGATCGTGGATGTGAAGATCACCTACCCCAATAATTATGTGGAACAAATGCTGAATTATGCACATCATTACTCCTTCCTTCCCGATGTGAATTAATAAGTTACCCACTTTATTATATTAAGTATAGGCGCGAAATTCGCGCCTATATTTTTTATCGCAAGGGGGGGGGCAGAAACGGGGATCGGTCTGCAACGATAGCGTTCATCCACGAACGGGTGATGAGGAGAGGTGAAATCGGATATATTGATCACAAAATTCGGCAGGACGTAAAATTTAATAATGAATTAACATGAGGCTAATGTATTAACACACAGCGCTATAACAACACATCCAGCCGTTGCAACTCGCCATTTTGATAAAAAGCTAAATACACAAGGACAATGGTAGAGAATAATACCTACCTTCGTAAAAGATTCATACTGAATCAGAATGGATAACGCCATCAAAAGCAGCATACTGCATCCGTTCAATTACACCAAAAAGGCCACCTATTTGGATCAATTTTTGCTACACAAGGGGTCTTCAGCACCATCGTTACGTTATTTTATAAAAACAACATTAAGAGATAAGAAATACCATAAAATCATTATTAAAATTCATTTAACTATGAAAAAAACAGTCAATGTAATCAATCCGATGGGGGGGGGAAACGCCTACCCTACTCCCACCATTGAAGCCCTCAACATCGCTGTTGAACAAGGTTTTTCCGCCAGCACTCTTGCTGGCTATGACGAAGTCCAAGGCACGGAAGACACGATCCGTGATGGCTACGAAGATCTAACCTCAATTTAACAACGATGAGTATGAAAAAACTATTTCAATCCGTACTGTTCGTTGCAGTAGCTGCAATGGCATTTAGCTCTTGCTCGAAGGACCAAGAGACAGCGACACCCCAAAATCAGGGGTTTGAATTGAACTTCACTGTGGATAACCAAACTCGTACCACGTTAGGTACAGGGGATGTTATTACGTGGATCGCAAGCGATAGAGTAGGTCTTTATATTACCACAACCCCTGCTCCAGTCGAGCCAAACAGCAATAAATATGCTAAAGTGGATCTCACCAAAAATCCGGTACTTTTCACTACTTATCTAAAAACGGCTCCTAATATTGGTGATCCGCTCTACACCTACTATCCCTACTCTGGATCCAATTATAGCGCGCCATCGACAGCTGTTGGAATGTCCATTCCGGCGACACAGAAACAATCGACTGCCAATGTATTCAATGGGGAGAATAATCCTATGGTCGGTATTCCTGTTGCCTTGACCAGTAATGCGTTAACGGGGGTTTGCTACCCTGCTATCAAGTTCCGTCAGTTGGGTTCGATGATCGAATTTCATCTGTATTGCACCAATTCGACCTTGGCTACGGAGAAGGTGCAATCGGTGGCTTTTGCTGCTAACAAGGCGCTTGCCGGTAGCTTTACTTTTAACATTGAGACGGTAACAGCACAGAGTGATCTTACCCTCACAAACTATACCGAGACCACTGCAACGACCGTTTTGGATGCTTCAGCTTCCTTAGGTGCAGACAAGGCAACGGCCTCCAAAGTCTATATGGTAGTTGCCCCGGGATCATATAGCGGCGTTATTACCATCGTGACCGATAAAGCATCTTACACGCTTCCTGTCTCTACCGCCAAGACTTTTGAACGTGCACATATCAAGGCTTTGGGAATTGATTTGGCGAAGGCTACGCGAAAAGACAAACCTGCTTCGGGAGAGGTGATCACCTTGACCAATGCAGAGATTGCGGGGCTGACTGCACAGGCCTATGGTCCTTTTGCTTTCACCAACTCTTTCGGTGAGTGGGCAGGGCATTGTGGAATTACTGTGATGCATGCTACGAATGGCTCTTATTTGCAGATGAACTTCAAGAGTGGGGCTACTTCTACTGCGAAAAACTCTCGCATCATCGTTCCTGAATTGGGTAAGATTGTGCAGAAGATCGTTGTTGAAATGGCTCCTAATACCCCTGCGGATCGTTACCTCTGCATCACCGCTCCGGATTATACCTATCCAGTTGGTGCTAAGATTGGTGATCTTGAAGCTGCTGCTAAAGTACAGAGTGCCAAGACAACAAGTAATGGTGAAACGATTACGATCGAGAATATGGATCATTTGAAACTGACTCGTTTTGCGATCTTCCCCGCTGGTGGCGCTTGCTACGTAAAATCTATTGCGATCACGGTTCAAAAATAGAGTTTGCCCAGAGGAGCTGATCCTCATTTATTAGCATAGCAGTAGTGGCACGGTGGTGTCGCTACTGCTATTTTTGGTACCTGCGTCTTTTCCTTGCACGGCATAGCCGGGGATCGGTCTGCAACGATAGCGTTCATCCACGAACGGGTGATGAGGAGAGGTGAAATCGGATATATTGATCACAAAACTCGGCAAGATGTAAAATTTAATAATGAATTAACATGAAGCTAATATATTAACACACAGCATAATAACAACACAACCGACCGTTGCAACTCACTGTTTTGATAAAAAAGCCATCCCTTCATGAATAATGAAAGAAAATAACACCTACCTTTGCATAGGTTTTTATTTAACTGAATCATAATGAGTAACACCATCAAAAGTAGCGTACTGCATCCGTACAATTACACCCAAAAGGCCACCTATTTGGATCAATTTTTGCTACACAAGAGGTCTTCAGCGCCATCGTTACGTTATTTTATAAAAACAACATAAGAGATAAGAAATACCATAAAATCATTATTAAAATTCATTTAAACATGAAAAAAACAGTAAATGTAACCAATCCGATGGGGGGGGGGTAAAACCTACTCCGCTCCCACCATTGAAGCCCTCAACATCACTGTTGAACAAGGCTTTGTAACAAGTCCCCTCACTCCTGACTATGGTCAGGAAGGCACTCCGGGCGGCCAACTGACCGATGACAATTACGGTGATTTTTAATTGAATCTGACGATGAAAACGCTCAAAAGATTCATGATGCTTGTTGCAGTAGCTGCAACGGCATTGACCACCAGTTGCGCGAAGGATGCCGCGGAAGCTCCCGAAACAGCAGAACGTATGGTCACGATGACCATCAACGCCAGCGACAAAATCGTTGATATGAACAGCGACACCCGTACCTATATTGAGAACGGGATTATTAAGTGGAGTGCAACGGGTGAAGGTTTGGCTGTTGTGGAGACAAATGTCACCGCCACCGCCCATGCGAACACAAGCAAATACACACTGGGTTCAGATGGCAAAGCGTCCTTTGAAGTCTCTTTCCTTCCTCTTATCGGTGCTACCGAGTTGCACTACTCCGCTGTCTATCCAACGGACGCATTCGTCTCTAACAACACGGCTATTGACGCCATCAAAGTCAACCTGCCACAGGTTCAACATCCTACTGCAACCTCCTACGATCCTCAGGCTGATCTGCTGATTGCCAAGCGGGTGACACGTGTGTCACAACCTTCTCTCACCGAGCCATTGAATTTTGCTTTTGGCCGCGTGATCTCTTTTGGACACATGTCCGTGAAGAATTTAACGCTTACAGCGGGTGAATTGATAAAATCGGTGACTGTGACTGTTCCCGACAAAGTCATCACCGGTCGTGGCAAAGTCAATTTGGCTACCGGACAGGCACTGCCCGACCAATGGGGCTATGGTAACAACAACAAACCCTCCGCAACGCCCACCAAATACGCCTTCGACAACGTGACCATGGAGTACACGACACCTTTTGCGGCTGCTGCCTTTGAGGCTTGGTTTACCTGTGCACCCTTTGAGCTGAGTGCTACCGAGAGCTTCACCGTTACGGTGATGACCAACAAGAAGATCTACACCAAGACCGTCACCCCCGCCAAAGTATTTGCTTTCACAATGGGTAACAGCACCAGCTTTGGGCTTAATATGAACGGCATCGCCGGCGTGGATCGCGTACCTGATGTAACAACCGGAGCAGCATCTAACGTTGAAGCTACTACATCAACAGTTTCCGGTAGCTATATTGACAACGACTGCATCATTGCAGAGGCAGGCTTCCTTTATGGCACATCTGAAACCCTCGAAGGGCTGAAAGCAAGCGGCGCAACGGCCGTTTGTGCAACAACAACTTCACCATTAACCGCCAATCTAACAGGGTTGACCGCTGGCACAAAATACAGCTATTGCGCCTATGTGAAGGTTAATACCACAGCTACCTATGGCCCATTGCTTTCGTTTACCACACAATCCAATACCATTCAACCCGGTACCATTTTGTGGTCAGAGGATTGGACAGGAGGAGCCGCAAGTACAGTTCCTTCTGCATATAACTTTTCAGGAACAACCGTCTTTGGTGGTGCTTCAGTAGTCTATTCAGAAGTAGGAGCTGGCACTAAACTATATACCGAGTTTTTGGCAGGCGGAACAGCACCTGAATTATTGGTCAAAAGTAAAGGTAGTTGGACAATTACCGGTATTCCGGTTGTGGGTGTAAAATCTGTGAAATTAATCTACAATGCTAATAATACGAATTTAGCATCAGTCACTTATCAAACAACAGGTGCTACACCCACTAAATTTACAGTAACAGCGAGTGGAAAGACTTACACCAGCGATCCAGTTGCCATTGATGCCACAGCAACAACGATGACCATTGTATTTAATGGGAATACAGGATCTAAGAATGTTCGAGTTGACGATATTTCAGTAGTCGTAGTTGAATGAACTCCGGGAGGCGGAGGGGGTGACCCCTCCGCAGACCCTACCCCGGGATTAGCCACACCGACTTTCAGCGGCATTACAAGCAGTAGTGCTAACGTATCGTGCGCATTGACCGATGCGGCCTATGTGACCGGTGTGACCTTCTCTTACCGTTCCAACGATGGCAGCGACACAGGCAGTGTCGCCGCTACCGTTTCTGGCGGCGTAGCCCCAGCTTTTGCAACAAGCTGGACATCGCAACCTGAAAATAATGGAGGAGGATTGTTCACCCAGAATAGTGGCGGAGCACCTTATGCCGCACCCATCTTGGGGACGGCAACAGCCACCCTTAGCGGGTTGAAGGCGAACACAGGATACACGGTAACGGCCACAGCGACAGCCACAAACGGTTCATCGCCACAAAGTCCGACAGCAACCTTCACCACCCTTTCTGACACTGCTCCACAGACCGAGCACACAGCGTGGTTGGAGCTTCCGGCACAAAAAGCGACATCCGCATTGTGGCTCACAAAATCGTTCTATGCTAACAATGAGCGGAACTACACGATCTACTACGACCGCTCCATGTACACCGCGGCATGGGTGGCCTACCCTCTTGTGAAATCACAAACCACAGGAGGTCGCAGTGGCTCATGGAAACAGACGCCCGGCATTGATCGTGCCGATCAAATCAATGTATGGACAAGTAGTTACGGGGTGAGCATCGGATCAGATATTTATGCCCGTGGCCATCAGATTCCCGATGGCGACAGGAGTGGCGTATCCGCGATGCAGAGCCAAACATACTATGCCACCAACTCCACACCCCAAATACAAAATCAATTCAATGGGGGCATTTGGAATCAGTTAGAAGATGGTGTAAGAGGCGCTATTCCGGCATCCGACACCCTCTATGTGGTGACAGGTGCGATCTTTAAAACAGTGGGCGGCAACGAAACGGTGACCTATATTCAGCCACAAAACGAGACCACCAAGCAATGCCCTGTCCCAAACTACTATTACAAAGTACTGCTGAAGTGTCAGCGGAGCGGAACAACCATTACAAGCATCGCCACAATCGGATTTTGGTATGAACACAAGCCCTATACCGAAGGGGGCACGTGGGCAAATTATGCCCAATCGGTCGATGCCATCGAAGCCCTGACGGGATATGATTTCTTCGCCAACATCCCGACAGCGTTGCAAACCGCCGCCGAGAAAAACACAAGCTGGACAACCTTCCGCAACTTCTAACACAAGAAGATCTATTTCAACGCACAAAGAGGAGCAAAATTGCTCCTCTTTGTGCGTTTTGGCACACTTCCCTATCATCGCTCAAGACGCACCCTTTCCCCTATCCATCGAAACGCACGAAACAGGTGCGGCGAGGAGTGCCCCAAAAGGATTACGCCTATACCTATATTTATACCCGCACCATTCAGCTACTAAAATATTCTATTTTCACGGTCAAAAGTCGATTAAACCCACTTTTTTTAAAAAAAATAGAATTAAAAATGATAACGTATTATTCTTTTCCCTACATTTGGAAGAACAAAACCAAACAAACCAAATAACACGAAACAAAACCAATCAAAACCAACCAAAACCAACAACCTTAAAAACTCAATCTTATGAAAAAGGCCTTCCCTTTTTGGGCAGTTATTGCAACTGCAATGACTATTTTCGGTGGATGTAGCGATGATCCTACACCCCAACCCGATCCCGTCCCAATCCCGCCAGATCCTGTGGCTACACAATCGT
>JAVVZO010000001.1:107843-110962 GCA_036650515.1 Alistipes sp. | reverse complement strand
AAATAGTAGGAGCGAGAATGTTTGATTCTCGCTCCTACTATTTTGTGGTGTATCGCTCTATTTAGCCGGTTCCAACTCCACGGTGAAATGGCGCAGGATGGGTGCTTCAAAGGTGATGTGATAGCCCGAAGTGATGCCCTCGCGACGCTCATAAATATTGCGGCAAGCGGCAGCGATCACGCGGATGTGGTTGTCGGTATAGACGCGACGCGGAATGGCCAAACGAAGCAACTCCAAACGAGGATAGCGATTCTCGTGGGTCTCCGGATCACGGTCAGCCAAAATCGAACCAATCTCTACGCCGCGGATGCCAGCTTCAAGATAGAGTTCCACGCCGAGTGTCTGTGCAATAAATTGCTCTTTGGGCAAATTAGGCAGAATGCGCTTGGCATCAACAAAGATGGCGTGGCCACCAGCAGGACGTTGGTAGGGAATACCGTATTCATCAAGCAGATCGCCCAGCAATTTTACTTGGCGGATGCGAGCATCGAGTTGTTCGAACTCTGTATTCTCATCCAAGCCGATAGCCAAAGCGTCCAAATCGCGACCAGACATACCGCCATAGGTGATGTAACCCTCAAACATAATGCTGAATTGCATGGCCTTGCGGAAGAGTGACTCACTCCGCATAGCGACAAAACCGCCCATATTGACCACACCGTCTTTCTTGGCAGAGATGGTCATGATGTCGGCATAGGTGTAGATCTCACGAACGAGTTCTTTGATGCTCTTGTCAGCATATCCCTCTTCGCGGGTCTTGATGAAGTAAGCATTCTCAGCAAAACGAGCGGAGTCGATGAGCAATGGAATTTGGTAACGGCGGCACAACTCGGCTGTCTCGCGGATGTTCTTCATGGAAACAGGCTGTCCACCAGCGGTGTTGTTGGTGATGGTGAGCACCGTGCAGGGGATCTTCTCTTTGGGGTATTTCTTGAAGATAGCCTCCAGTTTGGTCAGATCCATCTCGCCCTTGAAAGGAATCTCCTTTTGCGTGTCAGCAGCTGCATCAATGGTGCAATCGGGTGCTGCGCAATGGCGAAATTCAATGTGTCCTTTGGTGGTATCGAAGTGGGAGTTACCCGGAACGATGTCGCCATCTTTAAGAAGGGCTGAGAAGATCACATTCTCCGCTGCACGCCCTTGGTGGGTAGGCAGGAAATAGGGCATATCAAAAATCTTCTCAATGACGGCCTTCAGGCGGAAATAGGAGGTTGCGCCGGCGTAACTCTCGTCACCGGTCATCATAGCACCCCATTGGCGGTCACTCATAGAGCCAGTACCTGAATCGGTCAACAGATCAATGGCCACTTGTTCGCTACGCAATTTGAAAAGATTGTAGTTGGCTTCGCGAATCCATTGTTCGCGTTCCGCGCGTGTCGAGGTACGAATGGCTTCCGTTACCTTGATTTTGTACGGTTCTGCATAAGGTAGTTTCATAACAAATCGAATTATTTTAAGGTATTTTGATTAAAATTTCGTGCTAAATTAGCGCTTTTATTTGGAAAAAAGAATTTTAGGCACTAATATTGTCAAAGAAAACGTTGTGAGAATAATTAACCCTTTAAAATTGAGCTTATGAAAAAGTATCGTTGTACAATTTGCGACTATATTTATGATCCCGCTGTTGGAGATCCTGATGCCAACATCAAACCTGGAACGCCTTTTGAAGCTCTGCCCAATGATTGGGTATGTCCACTGTGTGGCGTTGGGAAAGAGGATTTTGAAGTAGTGGTCGAATAGAGATCGCCTATGCTTGCGTATTTAGCACCTTTAATCTTATTAGCCATGACAACAGATTCAACCACCACCCGTTTTCAGGTTAGGGAACTTCCCTATGCCTACGAGGCTCTCACTCCGCAAATTTCCGAGGAGACCCTGCGCTTCCATTATGGCAAGCACTACACCGGCTATGTTGCCAAACTCAATGAGCTGGTTTTAGATACGCCTTTTGCTGATATGCCTATCGAGGATATTATCGCTACCGCCGATGGCCCTATTTTCAATAATGCAGCACAGGCATGGAATCATGAATTTTACTTTGAGGCGCTCTCGCCGACACCGCAAAATGCACCTAAAGGCAAATTTTCAGAGGCCATTAATCGCCATTTTGGTTCCTTTGAAGCCATGAAGGAGCAGATGAGTAAAGCGTGCCTCTCCTTGTTTGGGTCGGGCTGGGTGTGGCTTGTAGAGGATCGCTTAGGCAATCTCTCTGTGGTCAGTGAATCCAATGCCGGCAACCCCATCCGTTACGGAATGAGACCCCTGTTTTGCATTGATGTGTGGGAGCACGCTTACTATATTGACTATCGAAATGTGCGTGCCGATGCGGTTCGTGCACTTTGGTCTTTGGTAGATTGGAAGACCGTTGAAGCTCGCTATAACGAAAAATAAATACCTACCACAAGCCAAACATTTTTTCGTTAACAATAAAATCCGTATTTTGCGAGAGCTAAAATGCGGATTTTTTAATAACCTTAAAGAAAGTGAAGTGAAGTTACAACAAATTACCCGAAGTGACGATCCTCTGTTGGATCGTATTTTACCCCTCTATGAGTCCTCTTTCCCTCAGCAGGAGCGCAGACCAATCGAGCAGTTGAAGCTACTTCTCGATACAGAAGAAAGGATGGTCTGTAATGCCGTGATCTGTGAGGAGAAGTTCTGTGGTCTGTTTATCTATTGGCAATTCGAGCAATTTTACTATTTGGAATATTTGGCCATCTACCCAGAATTGCGGAATCAGAAAATCGGACAGCAAGTGCTTGATTATGTGGCGCGCGAACTGACTGGATTGCGCCTTATGGAGGTCGAACCGCCTGTGGATGAGATCACCAAACGACGGATTGGCTACTACCAGCGAAATGGGTACGAAGTGCTCAATCAAGACTATATACAACCCTCCTATTGGGACGACTGTCCGGCTGGCAATCTATGGCTGATGGGAAATCGGCACACCGAGCGTCTTCAGGAATACCTCGCTCAGATTATTACAGAGGTCTATCGTCATCGGTAAATTGAAGCAGCCGAGCACATGATGTGTTCGGCTGTTTCAATTTCAAGGAGTTGCTGTTTCAGCGCGAGACCACCTGCATATCCAGTTATTTTGCCAGAAGCCTCTATGA
>JAVVZO010000001.1:31267-107743 GCA_036650515.1 Alistipes sp. | reverse complement strand
TGTTTCAGCGCGAGACCACCTGCATATCCAGTTATTTTGCCAGAAGCCTCTATGAATCATTACAACGTCTTCAAGGTGTAATCAATCATCTTGGTTCGCACATGATCCATCGCAGTCGGCATCATGGAGTGATTCTGATCCGGATAGACCATCATATCGTAAAGTGCACCTTGTTGATTCAGTCGCCGCGCCATCTCCATTGTATTCTGGAAGTGCACATTGTCATCCGCTGAGCCATGAATGAGTAGCAGTTTGGTCTTGGGAGAGAGTCGCTCCGGAAAATTGAGCGGAGAATTGGCATCGTAACCTGCTGCATTATCCTGTGGCAGGTTGTTATAAGTCTCTGTATAGACCGAGTCGTAGTAGCGCCACGAGGTGACGGGAGCCACGGCAATCGACATACGGAAAAGCCCATCCCCTTTGAGCGCACAGCTGAGTGCCATAAAACCACCATACGACCAACCGTAAATGCCTATACGGTCAGCATCTATGAAGGGTTTATCAGCAAAATAGCGGGCGAAAGAGAGTTGATCCTCCACCTCAAAATGCCCCAAATCACCGTAGGTCTGTTTTTTGAAGCTCTCCCCACGGAAGCCTGTACCGCGAACATCCACGCAGGCCACAAAGTATCCTTTGTAGGGCAACGCATCGGTCCAGTCCAGTGACCATCGGTCACGAACCTCTTGCGACCCCGGGCCGGAATATTGGGTGAGCAACACCGGATATTTTTTAGTAGGATCAAAATCAATCGGCTTGATCAAATACGCTTGGAGGGTATCCCCACGTTCGGTAACAAAGTGGAAAAACTCCTTTTTCAACAACATACTGTCGGCCATCAACTCCTGATCCACAACGCCTTCGGCCAGTGTTCGCACCCAAGTGCCATCACCTTTGTGGACGGTAATGCGATTGGGCGTTGTTGCGTTGGAGTGGGTCTCGATGTAATATTTCATGCCAGCACCCGGCTGAATGGTCGTGTAACCATCTCCTGCTGTCAGTCGTTGTTTGTGCTTGCCATTCAAGTCAATGGTATAAAGGTCTCGCCGCAACGGAGAGACTTCGGTAGCAAGATACCAAACTCGATCCGTCGATGCGTGCAACAATTCGGTCACCTCAAAACGACCTTGGGTAAGGGCTTGCAAGCGCCCCTTGCGAATGCTGTGCAAATAGAGGTGCCACCACCCCGTTGTGGTCTCTTCACGAACGATGAAGCGATCGGCATCAATGAAGGTGATCAGCCGACCGATGGGGCGTTCCACATAACGATTGGATCGCTCTTGGTAGATGGTTCGTTGTTTGCCGTTATGGTCAACGACCACCTCGATATGGTTTTGGTGACGATTGATTCGATAGAAACAGAGTCCACCATCTATCGTCCATTCTATGTAGGGAATATATTGATCGGTCTGCTTGCCAAGGTCTATTTGACGGCGGCTATTAGACGGAATGTCATAAATCCACAGTTGGAGAATGGCGTTGGGCTCGCCGGCCTTGGGGTATTTGAAGGTGGCGGCTTTATTATATAGTGTACCATCAAAGCGCATCATCTCGAATTGTGGCACGCAACGCTCATCGAACCGCAAGAAGGCAATTTGAGAGCCATCGGGTGAAAAAGCATAGGCTTTGGTGAAGCCAAACTCCTCCTCATAGACCCAATCGGTCGTGCCGTTAATGATCTCATTCCAGCGACCGTCATCGGTAATTGGGGTGACCTTGCCGGAAGCAATTTGATAAAGGTATAAATTGTTATGACTGGAGAAGAGAAGTTGCTGCCCATCGGGTGAAAATGAGGCTTCGCGAACATCGGGGATGCCCGCAAAAAGAGGTTTTAGCGAATGCCCTTCAGCCAAATAATAGTTGGCCGTATAGGAGTGTCGATAGATCGGGTTCAGCCGCTCTTCAAATAAAATGCGGTCACCACCATTGGCAATCAGGTAGTTGGAAAAAGTTGGCGCATCAGCGAAGCCTCCCGCAAGACGGGTAGTGAGGGTATCGGCAAAACTTTCACGGTAGACCCCATCCTTTTTTAGCAAGGTATAGTGAAGCCCATCGGCCTCAGCACGGATGGCGCGGGGCGCGGGACTACACGCACGCAGGCGCTTCACAGCCGCATAGTTCTGAGCGGGATCTGTCGATTGAAAGGCCTTTTGAATGGTCTCTTTTTGTGGTTCTGCGGCGATAGTTTGCGCGCAAGCAAAAGCCGCCAAGAGCAGCGTATAAATCAATCTATACATAAGCTAACTAAATATCATCCACATTGAAATCGAAACCCAAACGCTTGCCGGTCACGAATTTCGAATTATCCATACGGGTATTAAACTGATCCACAGTGACGCGCTTGTTGTCTTCGTAAGGTGGGGCCAACAAGTCAAAATGGATGGAGTAATCAATGGCTGTCTCCAAAATGGCCACCAAGGCAGATTTATCAATCTCCTCCTTGCCAAATTCCATGGCCTTCAAGGAACATTGTCGCTTGCCCTCCATGAAATAACACCGCTCACGGTTGATGAAAATACGGCCGATCAGATAGCCTTCATCGGCATTGCGGTTGAACTTGAAGGAGTCCGAAAGGAAGTTGTAGATATTGATCACCCCACAATAGGAGTTGTCGCTATTCTCCTGCACATAGGGATTTTGCCAAATGATATGATTGGAATCGAAATCAAAGACATCGGTGTGCATCTGAAAGATCAAGAGGTCGTTGGCAACTTGCAGTTGGGTCTCAAACTTGCCACGGTCACGGTATTCAAGACGGACGCGCTTGTCGAGTTTATCCTCTAAGTCGTCATCCATTTCGGATGCCATCTCCAATAAAGTCTCCTTTAATTCATTGAAGACCGTAAAGGTGTTGTCGAAAACCTTCTGTTTAAGGGTCGATTTTTGAATAATGGTCTCTAAAATTTGCGTGCGAAGCGGTGTATTTTCCATACTATGAAGAGAGTTGATGATTAACGTATTTTAATGGTTGTTCCTTGGGTGAGTACAAAGCCGTTGCGCATCCGGTTAATCCGAGCGAGCGATTTCTGACGGATACCATAGGATTGAGCCAACGAATAGAACGTCTCCCCCTCTTTGACAACGTGGATCATGGCATTGCCCTCCCAGCGCGATTTTTTACGCTCAATATAGACCACCTCGCCGGTTACCGGTTGGGCATTGGGACCTACATCGTTAAATTTCCGCAAATTACGGGCAGAAACGCGAAAATTCTTTGCAATATTCTCGTAAGTATCATCCCGCTTAGCCAGCAGATAGCAGACGTTATTGGTGCGGTAGACCTTGTATCCGTTGTGGGCATTGATGGTGACACGGAAACGGTCAGGATCGACAACCTCCTCTGCAGAAGCTTCCGCTGTACCCACGCTGCTTTGGCTCTCAAACCAGTTGCTGGCGGCTGTTCCACCCATCGCCTCGGCATATAGTTGCTCTCCATTGGGTTGATCCAGCAGGTAGAGCTTACTCTCCTCGACGATCTTGACCAAACGTGCGGCATAATCGGGAGCGGTGGCATAGCCGGCCGCCTTGAGCCCACGCGCCCAACGCTTGTAGTCGGTGGCAGAGTAGGCAAAAAGCGAATCGTAACGAGGTTGCATATCGAGAAAATCGGCATGATCTTGATAAGAGGCCTCTACGGATGGGTAGCTGCGAAAGCATTCGCCCTTGGCATCATCGTCATAGAAGACCGTTGCCCCCTGCCAATTTTTCTTGCACTTGATGCCGAAGTGGTTATTTGACTCCTTGGAGAGCCAACTGTTACCGGCATCAGATTCGAGAACCCCTTGCGCCAAAGTGATGCTGGCAGGGATACCATAACGCTCCATATGTGCCACAGCGATGGATTTATAGCGTGCAATATACTCTTCTCGTGTCTGCCGCGTTTGCGCCATGAGCAGCAAGGGCAGTAGGAGTAAAATAGCAAAACCTATTGTTTTTTTAGAAAAAGTCATTATCTTTGTTTAATCTTTGAGCAAAGATAGAATTTTCTTACGAAAGCACCACATAAAAATCAATACTATGTTTACACAAAATGCAAATGAGATATTTCAGCGAGCTATTGACGACTATCATCGTCATGATAATGTCGATCAACCGATCGAAAATCCACTTGCCAAAAATTCTATTCAAGCACTTCTTTATCAGAAGTGTTGGATAGATGCTGTTCAATGGCATTTAGAAGATATTATCCGCGATCCTCTGATTGATCCTGTTGCAGCACTGGCGCTAAAACGCCGCATTGATGCCTCCAATCAGGTAAGAACAGACATGGTGGAATATATCGACTCCTATTTTTTAAACGAATACAAAGGGGTGAAACCTGCCGCAGATGCGCGGTTGAATACCGAGACCCCCGCATGGGCAATTGACCGCCTGTCAATCTTAGCGCTGAAGGTGTACCACATGCGTCGCGAGGCATTGCGTAAAGATGTGGCCGATGAACACCGTGCTGCTTGTCAAGCTAAGTTAAACGTACTACTCACTCAACAAGTAGATCTGTCTCAATCCATTGAAGAGTTGATTGACGATCTATCCACCGGACGAAAAGCAATGAAGGTTTACAAACAAATGAAGATGTATAACGATCCGGCGCTTAATCCGGTACTCTATGCTTCTAAAAAATAAAGATCTCCCACACCATCTGCTGGTTTTACGCGCCTCCGCAATGGGCGATGTGGCTATGTTGCCCCACGCCCTACGAGCACTTTTAACGGCCTATCCTGATCTAAAGGTGACGGTTATGACCCGCCAGTTATTTACGCCTTTCTTTGTCGGCCTTCCGGTAGATTTTCTCTATATAGAGCCGCAAGATGCGCATAAAGGGCCAATGGGACTGTTGCAGTTGGCTACGGCAGCGCGTGATTTGGGTGTGGATGCATTGGCTGATGTACATGATGTGTTACGTTCTCAGTTTTTCCGCCAAGCCTTGCGGTTATATGGCGTGCGCTCAACACACATCAAAAAAGGCCATTTTGAAAAATGGATGCGTTTGGGTGGTGCAAGCACCTCTTTTGCCGTACCGCTGAAGCCGACAGTAATCCGTTATTGCGATACTTTTCGCCAGTTGGGTTTTGTGTTTGACGACCCGCAACCGCCTATAAAAGTTCCTCACCCCAATCCGATGGGGGAGAAAAAGGGTATTTGGATCGGAATAGCTCCCTTTTCGGCACAGCAGGGGAAAATCTATCCGCTACCGCTCATGAAGGAGGTTGTCGATGGATTGAGTGGTCGTTATGACCGTATCTTTATCCATAGCGGTGGTGACGAGGAACTCGCTTTTGCACAGGAGATGGAACGGACACACCCGAATGTGACCACCTTGTTTAATCGCATCAAGTTAGCCGACGAGATGGATCTGATTGCCAATTTGGATTGTGTGGTCTCCATGGATTCACTGGTCATGCACTTGGCTTCGCTGACGGCCACCCCCGTTGTCTCTGTTTGGGGTGCGACTCACCCGATCCTTGGCTTTATGGGCTATGGCTGCGATGCAAAGGGCGTTGTTCAGCAAGAAGGGCTACCCTGTCGTCCATGCTCTGTCTATGGGAAAAAACCTTGCAAGTTTGGCGATTACCACTGTCTTTCCGATATAGCTCCGGCAGAAATTGTCTCCCGCGTGGCAACCATTATTCGCGGTTGATGATTTTCTGCAAAAGAGAGCACTAACCCAAAGCAAATTCTCGCATTTTTTCATTCAAAGAAAGGGTGTATGCAAAAATTATTATTTGTCCTTCATATAGTTCTCTTTATAGTGGCTATATGCAGTTTGAGTTGTCTATATTTCATATCTGACGATCCAACGCCAGTCACTATCCAATTAACTTTTTGGTTAGTAGCACTCTCTTCGGGGCTGGGGATAATCAACAGTATTCAGGGTTTTAAGAAAAATAGGCACCCATAGATCGGCCAGTGGCACACTTTTCATCATTTGAATGTAAGCACCCTTGATAGAATTCGTCCGAAAAACTTTCAAAGGCTACATCGTCCCTATATATAAATAGGTGCAACAGCGTAGAGCTTCCATTTTTTTGTATATTTGTGGTATGTTATCGGATTTTCTTCAATATCTCGAAGCTGAACGGCGCTACTCACCGCTCACCCTTCGCAATTACCGGCACGACCTTGAGACTTTTATCGCGTGGCTTGGTACGGCGGAGCATATTACCGATCTGCGACAAACCACCCCTACCTCCATTCGCAAGTGGATCATCCACCGCATGGAAACAGACCACCTAAGTCCGGCTTCTATGAATCGGGAGCTCTCCACGATCCGCTCTTTTTTCCGATATCTGCATCGCACAGGGGCTCTTTCAAAAGACATCTGCCAACGAATCACCTCGCTCAAAACACCCCAAAGACTTCCGGTCTTTGTCCCTGAAACCCGAATGATTGATATTTTAGATGATTGCAGCACCGCCAATAAAAGCGATTCGTTTCTCACCACACGCAATGCGCTTATTGTCTTGCTTTTCTATACTTGTGGCTTACGACTGGCTGAGTTGGTCAGCATGGATCGCGGTGATTTTTCGGCCGATTATCTGTCGTTGAAGATCCGAGGCAAGGGAGATAAAGAACGCCTCATTCCAATCATCATTCCGGTTCGGGAACAAATTTTGCGTTATATTGACGTAATTGATCACCAAAATAGTTGGACAATTCCAAAAAAAGCACTATTTTTAACACAGAAAGGAGAACGCATTTCCCGTTCAGTGGTCTACCGAGCTGTCCAAGAGGCACTCGCCCACGGCGGAATGCAGGGAAAGCGAAGTCCCCACGTTTTAAGACACACCTTCGCCACCCACCTGCTCAATAACGGAGCAGATATGCGAACGATACAAGCGCTGTTAGGGCACGCCTCTTTACGAACGACCCAAGTTTACACCCACAATAACATCGCTCGCTTGCAAGAGATTTATACCACCGCTCATCCGCGTGAAGCGGAGAGTGATAAGATCATAAACCATTAAAAAGCAAAGGTATGAAGGTACAGATTCAATCAGTGAAATTCGATGCCGACCAGCGTCTGCTCGAATTTGTGGAGCACAAAATGGAAAAATTCGACCGTTTTGCTGAAGGTGCAGTGAGCGCCAATGTCATCTTGAAACTCGATACAGACCACGAGAAAGGAAACAAGGTCGCCACGATCACCCTTCAAATGCCGAGGGAGAACTTGGTGGCGGAGAGCCGTTCCAAAACCTTCGAGGAGTCTGTGGACGAGGCTCTCGATGCGCTGAAACGCCAAATTCACCGACTAAAAGGCAAAAACGAGAAATAGACCACAAAAAATAGCGGTAACCAAAAGGTTACCGCTATTTTTTAAGAAAGAAGGTTTTATTTCTTCACCTCTTTGGCCAATCTTTCAGTCAGCAGGGGTAAAATTTTGTGGACATCGCCCACAATACCCAAATCAGCAACTTGGAAAATAGGCGCATATTTATCCTTGTTGATCGCTACGATATACCCAGACTCCTCCATACCGGCTAAGTGCTGAATCGCACCCGAAATGCCCAATGCAAAATAGAGATCTGGACGCACCGTTTTACCGGTTTGCCCCACCTGACGGCAGTGATCCATCACACCAGCATCAACCATCGCTCTGGAAGAAGAGACCTCAGCACCTAAAACAGTAGCCAAAGCTTCCAAAGTGGCAAAGCCCTCTTTACTCCCGACACCACGGCCACCTGAAACCAAAATTCGAGCATCTGCAATGTCAATCGCACCCTTGTCAACACGAACCGTCTCAATCAAACGCACATTGAAGCGCGACCGATCGAATTGCGGTACAAAGGGAGTGATCTCTCCACAACGTTTCGGCTCTTGATCCCGACGCTTCATCACGCCCGGTCTAACAGTCGACATCTGCGGACGGTGATCAGGACATTGAATGGTAGCCATCAAGTTACCACCAAAAGCAGGGCGGGTCATCATCAGCTCGCCTTCGGCCGAAATTTCCAACTTGGTACAGTCGGCCGTCAATCCGGTTTCAAGCCGTGCTGACAAGCGCGGTGCTATATCACGACCGATTGTGGTTGCTCCAAAGAGCACAATCGAAGGGTGATACTGCATGATAATCTGATACATAGCCTGTGCATAAGGCTCTGTAATATAATCTTTTAATTCAGGTGCATCGGCACAGATCACTTGATCTGCACCACATTCGATCAGCGCTTGAGCCTCACCGGTGATGCCGCTACCAAGAAGTACAGCCACCACCTTTTCACCTAATGTATCCGCCAAATCGCGGGCTTTACCCAATAATTCGAAAGCCACAGAGCCGATTTTGCCCTCACGTTGCTCGGCAAAGACGAAGACGTGTTTATATGTTGTTTTGTCCATAATCGCTACTATTAGATGATGAATTTCTCTTTCAGTCGACTCATAATGATGCCCACAGCTTGTTCGGCATCAACCTCAACCATTTCGCCAGCACCTTTCAAGCCTTTGGTGAAGGTCTGTTTCACTTTGGTCGGAGAACCTTTGAGTCCTAATTGTACGGGGTCAATCCCAGTCTTGTCGGCATTCCAAATCTCGACAGCCTGATCATAGGCATTCACGATGCCACCAACCGACATATAGCGCGGTTTGTTAGCCGTGGCAAGAACCGTAATCAACAGCGGTGCTTCTGCCTCCAAGAGCTGGTAGCCCTCTTCAGTTTCGCGTTTGATGCGGAATGTTTTCTTGCCATCATATTCTAAACCAGCTACATATGAGATATGAGGAACACCCATATGCTCTGCCGTCTGTGGCCCTACTTGTGCTGTATCACCATCAATGGCCTGCCGTCCGGCGACCACCAAATCCCACTCTAAATGCGTTAAAGCACCTGCCAAAGCGTGCGAAGTGGCCAGTGTATCCGCACCGGCAAACTTCATATCAGTTAGCAGAATCGCCCGATCTGCGCCCATCGCCATCGCCTCGCGGAGAATCAAATCTGCTTGCGGAGGACCCATGGTAATAACGGTGACACTGGCGCCGTAACGCTCTTTTAACTGCAAAGCCATCTCGAGTCCCCCCTTATCATCGGGATTCATGATACTCGGAACGCCCTCACGAATCAGTGTGCCTGTGGCAGGATTGATTCGGATCTCCGTGGTATCCGGCACCTGCTTGATGCAAACTACTATTTTCATTTTCTGTCTATTTTACTTGAATAATTTCGCTGCAATGACCATACGTTGCACCTCGGAGGTACCCTCATAGATCTCGGTGATTTTCGCATCACGCATCATCCGCTCAACAGGATATTCGCGCGTATAACCGTAACCGCCATGGAATTGAACGGCCTTGGTAGTCACATCCATCGCCGTCTCGGCAGCATAGAGTTTCGCCATAGCAGCATCTGCTGAATAGGGTTGTTTTTGATCTTTCTTCCAAGCGGCACTGCGCACCAACAGACGAGCTGCCTCCACGCGTGTTTGCAAATCAGCCATCTGGAATTGTGTATTTTGGAAAGCCGCAATCGAACGACCAAATTGCTTCCGCTCTTTGGTATAATGAACCGTCTCGTCCATCGCTCCTTGGGCAATTCCTAGCGCCTGCGAAGCAATTCCAATACGTCCACCATCCAAGGTCTTCATTGCCACACCAAAGCCACCGCCCAACTTACCTAACATATTGGTCGCCGGAATGCGGCAGTTATCGAAGATCAACTCGCGTGTTGCCGAGCCACGGATACCTAATTTCAACTCTTTTTTACCAAAGCTGAATCCGGGGGTCTCTTTCTCAATGATAAAGGCCGTGATACCCTTCGTTCCTTGGGATTTATCGGTCATCGCAAAGATGACATAGATATCAGCATAACCTGCATTGGTGATAAAAATCTTTGTACCATTGATGATGTAATCTGTACCATCTGGCACAGCCATCGTTTGTTGTGCCGAAGCATCGGTACCCGCATTGGGCTCGGTCAAGCCAAAAGCACCTAACCATTCACCGGAAGCCAAACGCGGAATATAGCGTTTTTTCTGCTCTTCAGTGCCGTGCTCTAAAATCGGAGCAACACAGAGCGAAGTGTGCGCGGAGAGGATGACACCCGTCGTTCCACAGACGCGTGAAAGCTCCTCAACGGCAATCGTGTACATAATGTTATCACCACCTGCGCCGCCATATTCTTTCGGCACAGGAATGCCGAAAAGTCCCAAGCGGGCCATCTTTTCGACGGTTTCTTCGGGGAAACGCTCCTGCTCATCGACTTCGGCGGCAAGAGGTTTCACCTCCTTTTCAGCAAACTCGCGAATCATCTGCCGAAAAAGTTGTTGGGGTTTTGTCAGTTCAAAATTCATTGATCTCTATTTTATTAGGTTACTAAACGGTCATGCCGCCATCGACACTCAATACGCTACCATTGACATAAGCGGCCTCTTCTGAAGACAAATAGAGATAGGCAGCTGCAATTTCTTCGGGTTTGCCAAGTCGTCCTACTGGAACTTTGGCACGCATACCGGCTAACACGGTCTCTGGCATCTTAGCGACCATCTCCGTCTCGATAAATCCGGGAGCAACCGCATTGACTGTAATACCTTTACGGCCTAATTCACGTGCTAAAGTCTTGGTCATACCGATAATGCCGGCTTTTGTTGCCACATAGTTTGTTTGGCCAAAATTACCATAGAGCCCCACCACCGAAGAGGCGTTGACAATACGGCCGTAGTTGTTGATGAGCATATATTCAGAAATGGCCTTCACGCAATAGAAGGTACCCGAAAGGTTCACATCAATTACATTTTGCCACTGCTCGTTGGTCATTTTCTTGAGCGAGCTGTCGTTGGTGATACCGGCATTGTTAATCAAGATGTCGATACGTCCAAATTGATCGAACGCCTTCTTGGCCGCTGCGTTTACCGCATCCGAATTGCTGGTATCCACCTGCTCAAAACAGAGAGTTAATCCCTGAGCAGCAGCATGTTCAACCATCTCTTTACCGCGTGCTTCATTGCGCGCCCATACGATCACTTTAGCCCCTTCTTGAGCAAAAAGGATGGCTGTTGCAGCGCCAATACCAGCAGTTCCGCCAGTGATAATAGCGACTTTGTTTTCCAGTCTTTTCATGGTTTTCTTTTTTTATACAAATTCTATATTATGTTTCAATTTTGCAGTCCCAATGATGCACGCTGTCCCCTCGGCATTGCAAAGCAGACATTTCACAGTACCGATATGTTTCTCATGATTGATCTCAATCACCTCGAATTCAGCCTTATATGGGGCATCTGTGAAGACAGGCGCACGGAAAGACATCTCCTGCGAGAGGTAGATCGTACCCGGGCCGGGGAAGAGCATACCAAAGACCCGAGAAAAGACAGCGGCCGATAAAAATCCGTGTACAATAGGGCGGCCAAAAGGTGTTTTTGCCGCAAATTCAGCATCTAAGTGGATCGGGTTGCAATCTCCGGTCGTTTTAGCAAAAGCAATCACCTCTTCTTGGGTGAAGCTGACAGCCAAGGTATAAGTATCGCCTACTTTAATCATTGTCCTATCACTTTTAGCATGGATTTTAAATCGTCGGCAATAATCAAGGTAGCCTCAGTGGCTGCCTGCACATCGGCAACGGTAAATTCAGGATTGATTTCAGTAAGCACAATCCCACGTGGAGTGATCTCCATCACACCCATTTCGGTGATGATTTTGTTCACCTGACCAGCTGCGGTCAACGGAAGGCGACATTTCTTCAGAATCTTTGGCGATCCTTTGGCTGTATGTTCCATGGTCAGCACAACTTTACGTGCACCAATCAGCAAATCCATTGCACCACCCATTCCAGGAACTTTCTTTCCGGGGATGATCCAGTTCGCCAAATCGCCCTTTTCATCCACTTCCAATGCTCCAAGGAAGGTCACATTCACGTGACCGCCACGGATAATGGCAAATGAATCGGCCGAGGAGAAGGTCACAGCGCCCGGAAGAGCCGTAATAAAGCCACCTCCAGCGTTGATATATTCCGGATCTTCCTCGCCCTCTTTTGGTGCAGGGCCCATACCTAAAAGTCCATTTTCAGTTTGCAGGGTTACAGAGACCCCTTGGGGGAGGTAGCTCGGAATCGCTGTCGGAAGTCCGATACCGAGGTTCACCACGTCACCGTCTTCTATTTCAAGGACTGCGCGCTTGGCAATCAACTCTCTAATGCTGTTTTTGTCCATATTCGTCTATTTTATTGTTATTTGTTGGTTTCATGACGACTAACATATTCCTGTGCTAAGAAAGAGGCTACATCATCGGCATAACTATTCATCCCGAAGCCGGCATCATAGCCCAATTCTTTTGCTAATTCATGGTTGATGCGCGGTCCTCCGCAAGCAACGATCATCCGATCGCGCAGATTCTCTGCCTCCATCAACTCAATCAGATCAATGAGGTTGTGCACATGCACATCTTTTTGCGTAACGGTCTGGGAGACCAAAATTGCATCCGCATGGAGTTCAATGGCGCGTGCTAAAAATTCCTCATTCGGAATTTGGCTACCCAAGTTATAGGCATCTATCATCTCGTAACGCTCCAGCCCGTAGTGACCGGCGTACCCTTTCATATTCATCACCGCATCAATACCCACCGTATGGGCATCTGTACCGGTACTGGCACCCACCACAATGAGCTTGCGACCAATGTGTTCGCGAATATAGTCATCGGTATGCGTCATGTCCATCACCGTACTGGTGACTTTGGGCACGCGAATGGTGGTGTAATCCACTGTATGGCTACACGTACCGTAACAGTTACAAAAGGTGAATCCCGGAGCAAGTTCTCGGGTAAAGACCACTTGCGGATCATTAAAACCCATCTTACGCATTAGCTGCTTGGCCGCCTCGGATGCTTCGTCACCGGCAGGAACAGGCAACGCAAAACTCAGCTGCACCTTACCATCATTCATCGTATCGCCATAGGGTTTTACCTTGGTCAGATCGAGGGTCTTATCAAAATCTTTTGCCGTTGTAGAATAAAGTCCTCCGCTCATATTAGTTGATTTTTTTCATGATGTCAATAAATGGATTGAGGTAGTGCGCCCCTTTTTCACAAACGCCGGCCAATCCTTTGCCTCCATTTTTCGGTCGACGAATATCGGCAAAAATGCCCTTTTCCAAGGCTGTAAACAGACCTTCGTGATCAATTTTTTCAAGCAGAACGATCGCTTTGTCCAGCACATCGTGTGCCCGTTCGCGGATGATACCCCCTTCGCGGAACTCCACTTCGTCACCAATATTACGCAGGTTGTTGAAGATGTATTTTGCATTCTCGATAGAGAGGTAGCGATCCGACATAAAAGGCGTATGGAGTGCCTCGGTAGGCATTCCCAAGAGTTGAATACCTTGGTGTGTCCAGATGCCGATCATGTTGAAAAGAGCATCCTGAATATGCCCACGGAAGATATTACCCGTCATAAACTTGGTTGGCGGCATATATTTCAGCGTTGCCTTTGGAAAGATCTCACGGGTCATTTGCGCCTGTGCCAATTCATAAAGGAAGCCATTTTCAAGGGCAGGATCCATCTCAAAAGCGTGGCCAAGTCCCATTTGCTCCTCCGGAAGTCCGGCCAGCAGCGCTAATTGTTCATTGATAATATCGGAAGCCAACACCGTATGCGCCTCCTCAAAGGCATCGGCGGTGGTCAGGTAGTTGTCCTCACCGGTATTGATAATCACACCAGCGAAGCTATTGATCACCCGAGAGAAGTATTGATCTACCAACGTGCGTTGCATATTGATGTCGCGGAAAAGGATGCCATAGAGGGCATCGTTGAGCATCACATCCAAGCCTTCAAAAGCGCCCATAACGGCTATTTCAGGCATACAAAGCCCTGAACAATAGTTGCATAATCGAATATAGCGGCCTACTTCTTCACCCACTTTATCCAGTGCGGAACGCATGATCCGGAAATTTTCTTGGGTGGCGACTGTACCGCCAAATCCCTCCGTGGTAGCACCATAAGGTACGTAGTCCAAAAGGCTCTGCCCCGTTGTGCGGATCACCGCGACAATATCAGCACCTTGTCGTGCAGCTGCCTCAGCCTGCACCACATCTTCGTAGATGTTGCCCGTGGCAACAATCACATATAGGTAAGGTTTTGGCCCCTCACCGATCCGTTTGAGATACTCTTCACGGCGATGGCGGCGCGCTGAAATGCGCTCCACAGAGGCCTTGACCAACGGTTGCAACGTCTTGAGGATCGTCTCCCGATCAGCCAACGGCAAGGAGGCAATATCAAGGGACTCTGCTGCCATTTTCTCAGCAATCTGCTGTGGTTGCAACCCTGTATGTACCATGGCGTTGGCCAAATAAAACAAGACCCCTTCGCCCAAGACACCATGTGCTTTGAGCGCATCCACCACCACATTGGGCAGAGGTACACCCTCGGCCGTCACGCCATCAATACCGACCAATCGGCACAAGGTACGTTCAACGGCAACGGTGGTGTAATTCACCACGAATTGTTGCACCTCTTCGGCAATTCCACCTGCTAACTTGCGGGCGTATGCCACTTTTTCAAAATCGAGACCTAATTTACTTTTTGCCATATCTTTTATGAATGCTTAATTGCTTGATCTAATAATTGTTGTGCCCCGCCGATCCATTCGGCATCCACACCGAGCATGCGAGCGACCGCCAAGGCTTCATGCGGAACCTCACCATCGGCGACCTCAGTGAGTGTATAGTCCATCCCCTTGTCCGAAAGTCCGCGCACTTTGAGCCGACGACTTTTAGTCTGGAGCAAATTATAATGTGTCGTGAGAACGCACGAAGCCCCCGACTGCCCAAGAAGATTCACCAAAGCCGAAACCAAGGCCGCACCTTCCACCGGATTGGTGGTACGCGCCGGCTCGTCAAGGAGCACCAAAACGCGTTTACAGCTCCGCACAGCCGTTAAAATCGTACCGATCTCCGTGATTTCAGACGCGAAGGAGGAGAGACCGCCTTGATTCGCCTCCGCATCACCTATTCGTAAATAAAGTTGCTCAATAGGTCGAATAGTAGCCATCGCGGCCGGAACACCAAAACCAAATTGGAAGAGGTATTGCGACAAAGCCAAAGAGCGCAACAGCACCGTTTTACCGCCCATATTCGCGCCAATGACTGTGACCGGCATCAATCCAAAAGTCAGCTCAACAGGCTGGTAAGACTTGCCGGAAGCCTCCAAAGCAACACAGACCTGCGGATGGAAAAGCCCTTGGTAGGAGGTTTTCTCATCGGTAGACAGCGAAGGGAAGGTCAATTTAAAACGCTCCATTTGGCGTGCTTTGGCCAGCAAGAGATCTATTTCTGCCAAAATCGTCAGCGCGGTACGCAGGTGTTCCAATTCGGGACGGATGGAGGTGGTCAACTGCTGACAAATCTGCTGCTCGATCATTCGAGAGGCCATCAACAGTTCATTTTTATCCCCTTTACCGCTTCTAATTTGTTGCCGTAAACGCCCCAACTCTTGGTTGTATGAATCATAAATATAGAAGGAGGCAATACCCGTATGATCGGGATCGAGCAATTCTTTGACAACCTGAAGATCAGGAAGATGAATCGATGTGATGCCCGCCTGCAAGAGTAACGGCGAAATCTGATCACAGAGCAAGGCCAACGATTTTAGCTCAAAAAAGCAGACCTCATCTCCATCTCTGCCCGCGGCTAATTGACGCAAGGTGGCATCGCAATCTTTTAGTCCCTGAAGTTTAATGCCTAAAATACGACCGACTGACCGCCGCTGTGTAGCCTGATCGACAATCAATTTCTGGTGAAATTCCCGAAGCTTCGCAAACGCCAATTCAATCTCTGCCGCACTTTCCAGCATCGGAGATTGCATGAGCAGACGCCGTCCTGCGGCCGAACGCATTTCCAACGTATCGGCCATAAAGCGGATTCCACAAGGCGAATCTATGATCTCTCTAAACAGCATCGGCATTTTTTACAATATCATAAACCGGCAACGACAACGCTGCCGATAATTTTTCACATAGTTGGTCGGAATCCAATACGATTCCATTGGGTGCTACCGGATTGACGCAAACCGCAATCAAGCGACTGCTCTTGAGCACCAATAAACGGCCTCCAGCGACTTTGAAATTCATCCAAGCGGCTTGAGACATACATATTTTCGTAAAATCCCGTACAATAATTACGGGCTTGTGTATCTTTTTATCCACAGAGAGCCTCTCCACAAAACCATCGGTCAGCGCCCCTGTCACATAAAACATTTTACATCCCTTTGGAACGGTCCAAGCATCTGCTGCCAAGAGCGTTGAGGAGACTTGCATATCATAGATTTCACCCTGTGCATCCACCGCCCACACACCCTCGTCCAAGGGAGTCAACTGGGCGATCAGCTGTGGTTCAGCTTCTGGAAGGCGGATCTTCTCCACCACAAAAGCCGTTCGCCGAATCAAAATATCGACATTGGTCGAACACGCAGCTCCGGTAGATAAAATCATTGCATCGGTCACCACCGGTGAAGCGGAACTCATCCTCGAAAGAGCGCCATCGACAAGCACCAAATCCACGCCAAAGCGATCAATCCCTGAGATCCAACGGCCAAGTGCCGCCGTTGATAATGGGCCCGACAGCAACACCGCACCATCGGTCAGGGCGCGTGCGGTAACCATACGTCCCAAAGCAGAGCCTTCGTCGCTCACATCCAGCAGTTCCGCTACCACACCATGGGCAGGAAGATATTTTTCACTGGTGGCGAAGATCATCCCAGCGCGCACATGGACGGCCGGTTTGGCTCTGCCGGAGAGAACATCTTTGGTTTCGCCATCTATCCCAATGGAGGTAATTGCTATTGTTCGCCCCCCCAACACCGGCAACTGACGCAGGATATAATTCAAGCACTCAGTTTTGCCGGTATTTTTTTCCAGTCCGATAATGGATATGGAGCGGTGGCGGAGTATTTCAGGGATAAAAGGCATTACATTGGGTTACTTCTTTTGGTTCTTCAATTTCGCCTTTTCACACCGTTCTTTACGGAGCAGGTGGGCGGGTTCTAAACTTAGCATCTTGCCTTCCAAGAGGGCTTCAACACCATCGACTTTTGCCGAATGGTTTTGACACTCCTCGCAATGACACTCATTATGGTACTCTTCCGGTTCGGTATAGGTGGTGATCACCCCTTCAAAATTACGAAGAATGACCTTGCCCGGAGATTGTGAAATCACATAATTCGGCATGACGGGGGTCTTGCCACCACCACCCGGAGCATCCACAACAAAAGTCGGAACAGCATAACCGGAGGTATGACCTCGCAACGCCTCGATAATCTCAATGCCCTTCGACACAGGGGTACGGAAATGCTCCAAGCCCATAGAGAGGTCGCATTGGTAGATATAGTAGGGACGCACACGGATCTTCACCAAACCTTGCACCAAATGTTTCATAATATGGACACAGTCATTCACCCCTCGCAACAGCACCGATTGATTGCCCAAAGGGATACCGGCATCTGCCATCCGAGCACAAGCTGCCGCCGATTCGGGCGTAATCTCATTGGGATGGTTGAAGTGAGTATTGAGCCAAATAGGGTGGTATTTTTTCAACATAGCCACCAGTTCGGGGGTAATACGTTGTGGACAAACCACCGGCGTACGTGTTCCGATGCGGATAATCTCCACGTGGGGAATAGCCCGCAAGCGCTGGATAATGTATTCCAAGCGTTTGTCGCTCACCATCAACGCATCGCCTCCTGAAAGAAGGACATCGCGCACCTCAGGTGTAGCGGCAATATAGTCGATAGCGCGGTCAATACGATCTACCGGCATCTCATCGTCTTTGTGTCCGGCAAAGCGTCGGCGCGTACAATGACGACAATACATAGAACACATATCTGTGATCAGCAACAAAACCCGATCGGGATAACGATGGGTAAGACCCGGAACCGGCGAATCCTCATCCTCATGCAAAGGATCGAGTAGGTCGGCAGCTGCAATATGGGTTTCACTGGCCGTAGGTATCGACTGACGCCGAATCGGACAATGAGGATCATCAGGATCAATCAGACTCAAATAGTATGGCGTAATGGCCATACGAAGGGTCTCAAGGGAGGTTTTCACTCCACGTTCCTCTTCAGGGGTGAGCGTAATATAACGCTTCAGCTCCTCCAGAGTCTCGATCCGGTTTTTTACCTGCCATTTCCAATCGTTCCACAACTCATCAGGGACATCGGGATATAGCACTTTTCTTCTGGATTCCATCTTTACTTTTTTAAGTGATGAAAAATCGCTCTTTATGATACTACCCCCTCCCTTATAGCGAATAAGCCCCTTCTGCCAAAGGATTGATTTCCAACCGTTCGAACAGAAGATCCATTACTTTCAGCACCTTCAAGAAGACTGAAGCTATTGTTTGGGAGTAGCCTGAACGCCCGATAAAGTCAACCGACCGCAAGACGCATTTTGCGTCTTGCGGGGTTAACCTCTCATTTTAGGCGTATAATTCTGTGAATATCTTACGTAATTTCTCCGACTCACGCAGCAGTTGCAGGGTGATTTCGGCGTGCCCACGGGTGTAACCATTACCCATGATCATCGTCACATCACTACCGACACCTTCAGCGCCCAAAGCAGCCTTGGTGAAGCTGGTAGCCATAGAGAAGAAGTAGACCACACCGCAATTTTTGGTGCAAAGGATCGACGTCATCTCTGTGTCGGTGATGTTCACATTATTGATGGTCACATCACACATCTCACCCTTAGTCAGTTCTTCGATTTTCTCAAGTACAGCAACCGGTTTGGTGGCATCAGCGGCAAAAACATAGTCGCAGAAACCCAACTCTTTCATCCGATCCGTACTCCGCTGGCTGTGACACAAACCGATCACCTTGCCAGTCACGCCGGCACGTTTTTTCGCTTCGTAGCAGCAGAGCATACCCGACTTGCCACCTGCACCGATAATGAGTACCGTGTCACCGGGTTTTACCAACTTGGCTGTCTGTGCAGGAGCACCGGCAACGTCCAGTGCCGAAAGTGCCAAATTCTCCGGCATATCGGTTGGAATCTTGGCGTAGATACCACTCTCAAACAGAATAGCCTTACCATCAATATCTACCTGATCAATATCAGGGCGAATGTCTTTGATGCGATCAATACGCAACGGAGTAAGTGACAGCGATACCAGTGTGGCGATTTTATCACCCACCTTCAGATCAATCTTACCGGCAAGAGCATCACCGATTTTTTCTACCGTACCGAGTAGCATACCACCCGAACCGGTCACCGGATTGCGGTGTTTGCCTTGTTTTGCAACGATGCCGAGCATAATCTCAGCGATACGTGCTTTGTCGCCACCGGCTTGTTCCTCAATTTGAGTAAAGCTGGCGGAGTCTATGTTTAGGGTTTGTACGTCGATGAGGATCTCGTTATCGTAGATCTCGTCCATGTTGTTGTCCAAACGATCAGCCGGCTGGGGCAGCACGCCCTTCGGCTCAATGACACGGTGTGTACCGTATTTATTTCCTTTTTTCATATCTCGTAAAATTTTTAGGGTTGTTACTTATTACTTGTTTCGAGGGGCTAAGCCCAAAATGGCACGTGCTTCTGCCGGTGAGGCGATCGGACGGCCAAATTCTTTGGCCAAACGAACGACCTTGGCAACCAATTCACCATTGGATTTGGCCAACACGCCTTTGGAGAGGTAGACATTATCTTCGAAGCCCACACGCACATGACCACCATCCAAGATGGCCGCAGCAGCGAGTGGAAATTCATAACGTCCTACACCGGCAACCGTATAGGTTGCATTGGCAGGAATACTTCCACGCAAGAAGACAAAATCGCGCAGATCACCACCAATACCGCCATTGACACCCATCACAAAATCAAAGTGCATCGGATCAACGATGAATCCTTTGGCGCGCAGACGTATCGCCATCTCAATCATACTTTTGTCGAACACCTCGATCTCCGGCTTGATACCCCGTTCGATCATGCGTTGTCCAAAATATTTAATGGTATTCTCTGTATTTTCAAAAATATCGTCTCCCCCAAAATTCAGGGTTCCGCAATCAAGGGTAGCCATCTCCGGGAGCAACTCGGTAGGTTGTAAACGCTCGTCATTGGTCATGCCTACCGCACCACCGGTTGAAGGTTGAATAATTGCATCGGGACAGCAAGCACGAATAGCCTCCATCACTAAACGGAAGCGCTCTTTGCTCTGGGTGGGTTTACCATCATCCTCCCTGACGTGCAGGTGAATCAAACTGGCACCCGCATCGTAGGCTGCTTTTGCTTCAGCCGCACATTCCGAAATGGTATAAGGGACGGCCGGATTGTGCTCTTTGAGCACCTCAGCGCCACAGATTGCCGCTGTAATAATCAGTTTTTCCATCTCTATCGTTTTATTTCCGTTGACTCTTCTTGGGGACAACACAGGTACCGCTGGCGCGGCAAACTATAATTGGCTCGTCCAACTTATCTGCTGCTGAATCCGAAATATCGGGACGTGGCACGATGACCTTGCGCGCCTCAAAAACCATCTTGCGCGAAGAGTTACCTTCAGAGACGATCTCGCCTGAAGCCTCAATAAAATCGCCCGCATAGACCGGAGCCATAAATTCAACACTGTCGTAGGCTTTAAAAAGACCTTCGTCTCCATCTCGGAGAATAAGTAGCTCTGTCGCTACATCGCCAAACAGTTGGAGCATCTTCGCCCCATCGACCAAATTACCGCCATAGTGTGCATCTGCACAACTCATCCGGAGTCTAATAAGTGATTTCAAAGCCATAATTATTTCGTTTTTGAATAGATATAATCGACAAATATTCCCGGCGTATGGATTGCTTCGGGAGCTAATTGACCACAAGGTACAACCTGCTGTGCCTCCACAATAACCACATCAGCAGCCGTCGCCATCAAGGGATTGAAGTTCTGCGCCGTACCACGGTAGATCAAGTTACCTGATTCATCGGCCAGCGATGCCCCCAAAAGAGCAAGGTCAGCATGAAGCGGCTTCTCAAGCAGGTATTCAACTCCATCCACGGTGATTGTCTGCTTCCCATCAGCCACCGAAGTTCCAAGACCTGTTTTGGTCAACACACCGCCCAAGCCAGCCCCAGCGGCACGGATGCGCTCTGCCAATGTACCCTGAGGTGCAAATTCGATCTTAATCTCACCGGTGTTCATCTTCTCCCCAGTAACTGGGTTGGTCCCGATATGGGTGACGATTAAATTGGAGACCTGACCACCGACAACAAGCAGACCTTGCGCCTTGTCGGGAAAAGCCGTGTCATTGCAGATCAAAGTCAGGTTGCGCACCTTGGTTTGCGCCAAAGCGGAGAGGATTTCAGTTGCCGCGCCGACACCGAGAAAGCCGCCGACCATCACCGTCATTCCGTCTTTGACAAGAGCAACGGCATCGTTTAAGTCAATTTTTTTATTCATGAGTTGATATAGTTTTAATCCGAAACATTTTTTACTGCATAGACTACAAAGATAAACATTTTCTTGATTGTCGCAAATATATTACAATAAAAAATCTGTTTCATCATCTATTCCTTCAGCTCAATGAACGGGTGGATTCAGCTGTTAGTCAATTCACACTACGGTTTAATCCACGTAGAATCAACCTCTCAAGCGGAAAATAGTATTGCCGTGCTCTTCGTGCCTTCCTTAGCAAAAAAATAGGAGCGAGCCAAAGCCCACTCCTATTATTGATCTTTTAGGGATTAAATAATTAACTTATACTATTTGGGAAAGATTCGAAACAAGATCGAAACAAACCTCTTATTTATAGCTGATAACCAATATCTTAGAGTACTCCCAAAATTGCTCAGGATTGGTAATCACCAAAGTCTGAACCATCTTATCTTCGCCCATTTTGAGCTCATAAGAAGAGTTTGGGTGCATCGTTACCAAGCTCACATTTTTATGTCCCACGGGGATCTCTTTCAGCGACCGCGTATCCACTTGTGTAAAACGATCCAGACCGGGGTTTTCGTTCACCTTGAGTGTCCGGCCGATAAAGCCCTGTTTCGAGATCACCTTCGAGGCGATCAGCTCCTTTTGTGCGCCGATAAGATAATAGGCCGTATGCAACTGATCGGTCTTACTCCGCACCTCCTCGGTCAATGCCGTTTTGGTCGAGCTGAGATCTTCCACCTGTGCGGCCTGTGCAGTCACGGTTTCGCTCAACTGGTTCACCTGAATGCCCAACTGAGAGAGTTGCTGCTTGAGCTGTGAAATTTCACCATCCTTGGCATCTAACTGATTCTGTAAGTTGGCGATCATCTTCTCCATCCCACTGATTTTCACCCGCGCCTTGCGCAACTTCGCAGCTGATTGCTCCAGCGAGGCTATTTTGGCGCGATTGTCTTGCAACAGCTGATCAATAGCGGCAATGTCCTCGTCAATTTGCCCCGTGGGTGCTTGCCCTGCCTGATCACTATTGCTCACCGTTGTGATGAGATTCTCGCGAATTTTGATAGCTGAAAGATTTTCAGAGATGGTATTCATCGCCACAAAGACCTCGTTCATCATCGAATCTTTGGCGTGAAGGATAATCTCCACAGAATCCTTTTCATTTCGCAGCTGATCTGCACTATTCCGACTCACACATGATGTGAGTACCATCATGCAGCATAAAATGTAACCAATTTGTTTCATACCGAACGCTATTTTAAGTAATTCTATTTAGAAGCTATGATTGTCAACAAAATTTATTTCACAGCCATTTTGAGGCTATTTTTCGGTTGGTACAAAGGTGCATCGTCACGCCAATAAAGCGAAAAGCAACCGGAAAAGAGGCAACAAAGGGCAGAAAAAAGTGCGGCTCACCATTCAAAACCGCTCTTTATTCGCTGCAAATGTATATATTAAAAAGATATGTAGTTCACAATTCGACAAAAAAATCTACACCTCTGCTTCCATCTCCTATTTTTCTACTTTTGCCACGGCAAAGAACGCCAATTTTCGCCTATCACGGCATCTGCTTGGCCCTCACCACGCACTGCAAAAAGAGGGAAGTGACGAGAGAAGAGAGCCCAAAAGAGGAGATGAATAAATTCAAAACAGCTCCTAACTCTTTATTGGCAGACAAAAAGAACGGGAACTCCCTCCGTGTTACGGCAAAGAGTGCAAACACAAAAAATCCGCAAAAAAGCAAACTCTTTTGCGGATTTAATCCCCGTGTCACAGTGCGACACGATCGGAAATAATTACATCTTCTTTCCTACATTGGTCTTCTTGGCAACCTTCGGTGCAGCAGTTTTTGCGGCAGTCCGACCCGTTGCTTTGGGAGCTGCGGCCTTCTTGGGAGCAGCCTTCTTGGTCTTCTCATCAACAACCGTTGCCTCTTCGACAGCGTCCGTAGATTTGGTAGCCGGTTTGCGCGAACGACGAGTTTTAGACTTCACTTCCGTTGTTGCAGCAGGGAGAATACCCAGCGTATATGCCTCGTTGAAGTCAACGAACTCGATGATGCACATATCAGCGCCATCACCCAAGCGGAAACCAGTCTTCAAAACACGGGTATAACCACCCGGACGCTCGGCAATCTTCGGAGCGATCGTACGGAACAACTCCGCAACAGCCTCTTTTTGCTTCAGGTAAGAAAAGACAATACGACGTGAATGAGTTGTATCCTCTTTTGATTTGGTAATCAGCGGCTCAATAAACTTCTGTGCTGCTTTTGCCTTTGCAATCGTGGTCTCGATGCGCTTGTGCATGATCAGCGAAGAGGCCATATTCGCCAACATCGCTCTGCGGTGTCCCGCCTGTCTGCCAAGATGATTAAAATTCTTATTGTGTCTCATAATTAATCTTTTTCAAGTTTGTAGATAGATACGTCCATACCGAACTTCAGGTTGAGCGATGTAAGCAGCTCGTCCAATTCAGTAAGCGACTTCTTGCCGAAATTACGGAACTTCAGCAGCTCATTGCGATTGAGTTTCACCAGGTCTCCCACCGAGTCAACATCCGCCGCCTTCAGACAGTTCAGAGCACGAACGCTCAGATCCTGATCAGACAACTTTGTCTTCAGTAGTTGGCGCATATGAAGTACATCCTCATCGAACTCTTCCGCTCCATTGGAATCCTCCATATTAACCGTGATCTTCTCATCAGAGAAAAGCATGAAGTGCTGAATAAGAATTTTAGCCGCCTCCTTCAGTGCTTCCTTTGGATGAATAGAACCATCGGTAGTAATCTCCAAATTCAACTTCTCGTAGTCAGTTCTCTGCTCAACGCGATAGTCCTCAATCGAATACTTCACATTTTTGATCGGCGTATGGATGGAGTCGATCAAAAGCGTTCCAAACTCGCACTCGGCTGGAGCGTTCTCTTCTGAGGGAACATAGCCACGACCCTTACCAATAGAAAGGGTCATCTGAACCTTCGTTCCGGGAGCAAGATGACAGATTACCAACTCCGGATTCAACACCTTGAATGAAGAGAGGAAGTTGGAGATATATCCTGCGGTTAGTTCTGTAACACCAGCCACGTTGATCAATACCTTCTCAGCTTCCTGATTATCAACGGTATGGACAAAACGAACCTGTTTGAGATTCAGGATGATATCAATCATACCCTCTTTCACACCAGGAATGGCGGCAAACTCGTGGTCGACGCCAGCAACCTTCACCGTCGTGATTGCATAACCCTCTAAGGAAGAGAGTAGCACACGGCGGAGCGCGTTACCGACGGTCATACCGAACCCAGGCTCCAACGGACGGAATTCAAACTTCCCGAACGAGGATGTGGATTCAAGCATAATCACCTTTTCAGGCTTCTGAAATGCTAATATTGCCATAATATTGAATTTGTTGTTTAATTACTACTTGGAGTACAACTCGACGATTAGCTGCTCCTTGATGTTTTCGGGGATCGCCTCGCGCTCCGGTTTTTGCAGGAAACGGCCCGACATGGTCGCACCATCCCACTCCAACCAAGCATAACGGCTCTTAGAACCGCCAGCAAGTGACGTTGTGATCACCTCTAAACTCTTAGACTTCTCGCGAACCGATACCACTTCACCAACCTTCAATGAGTAAGACGGAATATTGACAACATTACCGTTTACACAGATGTGGCAGTGAGATACCAACTGACGAGCAGCTGCACGCGAAGGTGCTATACCCAAGCGATAAACAACATTATCCAGACGGCACTCCAACAGTTTCAGCAGGTTCTCACCCGTGATACCGCCCAAACGAGCAGCCTGGTCGTAAGTACGGGCAAATTGCTTCTCCAGCAGGCCATAAATAGCTTTAGCCTTCTGCTTTTCCGTCAACTGCGTACCATACTCCGATACTTTTTTACGCTTGCGTGTCACACCATGCTGTCCAGGAGGATAATTCCTCTTTTCCAGCACCTTGTCGGCACCATAAATAGCTTCGCCGAATTTTCTGGCGATTTTAGATTTTGGTCCTATATATCTTCCCATTGTCTTAACTTTTTTAAATCATTATAAAATTCACTCTTCTCCAACGACGTTATACACGACGACGGTTAGGAGCACGACAACCGTTATGTGGAAGTGGAGTGACATCGATGATCTCCATCACTTCGATGCCTGCACCATGGATCGTGCGGATCGCGGATTCGCGGCCTGCGCCGGGACCTTTCACATAAACCTTTACCTTACGCAGACCCATATCATAAGCGACCTTAACGCAATCGGAAGAAGCCGTTTGCGCTGCATAGGGAGTGTTTTTCTTTGAGCCACGGAAACCCATCTTACCGGCCGAAGACCAGCTGATGACATCGCCCAATTCATTGGTGATCGTGATGATCACATTGTTGAAAGTCGAGTGTACGTAAGCCATACCCACGGCACTAACTTTAACAACTTTCTTTTTAACTGTTCCAGTTTTTTTTGCCATAACTCTCTCCTATTACTTAGTTGCCTTTTTCTTGTTTGCGACTGTTTTCTTGCGACCCTTGCGTGTACGAGCATTATTCTTCGTACCCTGTCCACGGACAGGAAGTCCAAGACGGTGACGGATACCGCGATAGCAGCCAATATCCATCAGACGCTTAATATTCAACTGAACCAACGAACGGCATTCGCCTTCGACCTTGATGCCCAGATCAGCAATCTTCGAACGAATTGCACCTATCTGATCGTCAGTCCACTCATCCACTTTGAGGTCATAGCTAATGCCTGTCTCCTCGAGGATCTTGCGAGAGGTGCTACGACCGATACCATAAATATAGGTCAACCCGATCTCGCCTCTCTTGTTTTTTGGTAAATCTACACCGACTATTCGTGCCATAAATTTTTTCTTTCTTTAATTAACTGTTTAAATGTTACCCCTGGCGCATTTTAAACTTAGGAGTCTTTTTGCAGATCACATAAAGTTTGCCTTTACGCTTTACAATCTTGCAATCCTCACTTCTCTTTTTGATTGATGCTCTAACTTTCATAATTTTCAAGCAATCTAATGTTATTTGTACCTAAAGGATATGCGTCCCTTACTTAAATCGTAAGGCGTCATCTCCACTTTTACTTTATCCCCGGGAAGGATCTTGATGTAGTGCATACGCATCTTTCCGGAAATATGAGCCGTAATCACGTGGCCATTGTCTAATTCAACGCGAAACATCGCATTCGACAACGCCTCGATGATTGTTCCGTCTCTTTCGATAGCAGTTTGTTTTGCCATAGAGTTTCTACTTGTTTAATGCTTGTTCGATAATACTAAAATCTGTTAGGATATCCGGGCCGTCTTTGCGAATCGCCACAGCATACTCATAGTGTGCTGCCGGTTTTCTATCTCGAGTCCGAACTGTCCAGCCATCCCTTTCAAATACTACCGCTTTGTTTCCCATAGTAATCATCGGTTCGATACAGATCACCATTCCCTCTTTCAGAAGTGGTCCTCTGCCTCGTGCGCCATAGTTGGGAACACCCGGATCTTCGTGCATATTGCGACCCAATCCATGTCCCTCCAACTCACGCACTACGCCATAGCCGAAGCTTTCTGCGTACGCTTGCACAGCCGCTGAAATGTCGCCTACGCGATTTCCAGCCTTTGCTTGTGCTGTACCTTTATAAAGAGCTTCTTTGGTGACGGCCATCAGTTGCCTAACTTCATCAGCAACCTCACCAACGGCAAATGTGTATGCCGAATCACCAACAAACCCCTTTAGAAACGTACATAAATCGACCGATACAATATCGCCCTCCTTTATTACATAGTTGGAAGGGATACCATGAACAACCTGTTCGTTCACAGAAATGCAGGTTGCAGCGGGATAGCCTTCAAAACCCAAACAGGGAGGAGTTGCTCCATTTGCACGAATAAAAGCCTCGGCAATCGTATCCAATTCCTTGGTGGTAACACCCGGACGGATGTGGGAACCCACTTCTGCCAGCGTCTTGCTCACAAGGATGTTGTTTTCGCGGAGTAACTCGATCTCCTCGTCTGTTTTTAAGTATATCATTGAAAAACTCTAATAATAATTCTAATGACGACCTTGAATACGTCCGGTCTTCATCAGACCATCGTAGTGGCGCATTAAAAGATAGCTTTCTATCTGCTTCAGAGTATCGAGAATCACACCCACCATGATCAACAGCGACGTACCTCCGTAGAAGTATGCAAAAGCCTGTTGGATGTTCAGGAACTTCATCGCCAAAGCGGGCAAAATAGCCACAATAGCCAAGAAGAAAGAACCGGGAAGAGTGATTCGCGTCATGATGTTGTCAATGTAGGTCACGGTATGTTTACCCGGTTTTACACCAGGGATAAAGCCACCGTTGCGCTTCATATCGTCAGACATCATTTGAGGATTGATGATAATTGCGGTGTAGAAGTATGTGAACGCAATTACCAACACTGCAAGCGTGAAGTTGTACCAAAAGCCGGTGGTGGTCGCAAATGCACCTGCGAAACCGGGGGCGATGGTGGTAAACAACATCGGAATAAACATCAACGCCTGTGCGAAAATGATAGGCATCACATTCGCAGCATTCATCTTCAGGGGAATGTACTGACGTACACCTCCGTACTGTTTATTACCGACAATACGCTTTGCATACTGTACTGGAATTTTACGAACGGCCTGTACAAGGGCGATCGTTGCCATAAAGACAAGGAAGAGCAACACCATCTCAAGGATCAGCATAATAGCGCTACCATCGGAGGTCTGAAACCGCGCGTTGAACTCTGCCAACATAGCGTGGGGTAGACGAGCGACAATACCGATCATGATGATCAGTGAGATACCGTTACCGATACCTTTATCTGTAATCTTCTCGCCAAGCCACATGATAAACATGGTTCCCGCGATCAGAATAAGTGTGCCATAAGCACTGAAAATAAATGTGTTACCGTAAACAAAAGCCTCACCGGATTGGTGTGCCAAGTTAGCGATATACGCAGGTCCCTGAACCAACAGCACAGCAATGGTCAGGAAACGCGTCCACTGGTTCATCTTGCGACGGCCACTTTCACCCTCCTTTTGCATCTTCTGGAAGGCCGGAATCATAATTCCTGCCAACTGAATGATGATCGAAGCGGTAATATAAGGCATCACACCCAATGCAAAGATGGAGGCATTACCAAAAGCACCTCCAGAGAAGACATTCAGAAGACCTAACAGGCCATTCTGAGGATCCTCCAACTGGCTGGTAAGACCAGCCAAAGCATTCGGATTGATACCCGGGAGCACCACAAAACTACCCAAGCGATATATAAGGAGAAGCCCAAGCGTATAAAGAATACGCTTACGAAGCTCCTCAATCTTATATATGTTCTTGAGGGTTTCCACGAGTTTTTTGTTAGTCGCCAAAATAGCAATGACTGCTAAAATGACGATACCAACAACGAGATAACCTTTCATAATTCTCGGATTTGTCTGTTATTACAACTTTTCCACGCTACCGCCGGCGGCCGTAATGGCTGCTTCTGCGCTCTTGGAGAAAGCATGAACTTTCACAGTTAGAGCCTTGGTTACCGCTCCATTACCTAAAATTTTCACACGATCTTTCAATGAAACGAAGCCCGCTTCAACAAGCGTGTCCATGTTGATTTCGGTGAGTGACCGTTTTGCAGCCAGATCTTCAAGCGTGGAGAGATTGATTGGCTTAAATTCGATACGCTTCAAGTTAGTGAATCCGAATTTCGGCAGACGACGCTGTAACGGCATCTGACCTCCCTCGAAACCTAATTTGCGCGAATAGCCCGAACGGGATTGTGCACCCTTGTTACCACGAGTTGCATAGCCGCCGTGACCTGATCCTGCACCGCGACCAATACGCTTATCGTGGTGAGTTGAACCTTTTGCAGGTTTTAAATTATTGAGTTCCATAGTTACTTAGTGTCTTTAAGTATTCAACCTATTTCACCTCTTCTACTTTCACGAGGTGCTTCACGCGCTCAACCATACCTTTGATGATGGCGGAGTCATCGTGCTCAACGCTTGCATTAATCTTTTTCAGACCAAGTGCGTCAAGGTTCTTGCGCTGCTGTGCCGTAGCACCGATGCGACTTTTAAATTGTGTAATCTTTAATCTTGCCATTGTCTCGCACATTAACCGTTAAATACCTGATCCATAGAAATTCCACGGAGCTGTGCTACACTATAAGCATCGCGCAACTCGCAGAGTGCATTGATGGTTGCCTTTACCAAGTTATGAGGATTCGATGAACCCTTGCTCTTGGCAAGCACGTTCTTGATTCCCACTGACTCCAACACGGCACGCATCGCACCACCGGCGATAACACCTGTACCAGGAGATGCTGGACGAATCATCACAACAGCACCGTCATAACGAGTCTCCTGCTTGTGAGGAATCGTACCGTTGATGATCGGAACTTTTACCAAATTTTTCTTGGCATCTTCAACCCCTTTGGCTATTGCAGCCTGTACTTCCGAGGCTTTACCCAGGCCGTAACCTACAATCCCATTCTCATTACCAACAACGACGATGGCGGAGAAGCTGAAGGTACGACCTCCCTTTGTTACTTTGGTAACACGCTGAATGCTTACGAGTCTATCCTTAAGCTCGAGATCGCTTGTGCGTACTTTCTTTATGTTCGTATTTGCCATAATCGCTTAGAATTTTAGACCGCCTTCACGAGCGGCGTCTGCTAACATTTTTACTCTTCCGTGATAGAGGTAACCATTACGATCGAGCGCCACCGTGGTGAGCCCTTTCGCTAAAGCGCGTTCAGCGGCGAGTTTGCCAACTAAGGCTGCCACTTCACTCTTGTTCTTACCGGCTGCTACTTCTGCAACCTCCTTATCCAATGAGGATGCGGTGGCCAGGGTAACACCTGCAAGGTCATCAATAAACTGCACGTAGATCTGTTTGCTACTACGGAATACAGTCATACGAGGTTGTGCTGCCGTTCCGCTCACGATCTTGCGGATACGCATCTTAATCCTCTCTCTTCTTTCTATTCTATTCAATGACATAACTTGACGTGTTATTTACTATTTAGCACTTGCAGACTTGCCTGCCTTACGACGCAGGACCTCACCTACAAACTTGATACCCTTGCCCTTATATGGCTCCGGTTTGCGCAACGAGCGGATCTTTGCAGCGACCTGACCGATCAGTTGCTTATCGATACTCTTGAGGGTGACGATCGGGTTGCCCTTTTTCTCGGTTACAGCGGTTGCGGTAACTTCGGCGGGGAGCATCAGGAACGTATCGTGGGAATAACCCAAGCTCATTTCAAGGACATTGTTTTTGACCTCAGCTTTGAAACCAACGCCGACAAGTTCTTGTTTGATTTCATAGCCTTTCGACACACCGACAACCATGTTGTTGATCAGCGCACGATAAAGACCGTGCAGAGAGCGGTGGCGGGGTTGATTGGTCGGACGCGATACCAAAACAGCGGGAGTCTCCTTGTTGGTGTGAACATCCGTGTGTGTACCGACTTCTATCTTGATGTCCGAGTCAATCTTCTGACTCAGTGTCCCAAGAGGCCCTTTCACGCATACCACATTTCCAGCATCGACCGTAACGGTCACTCCAGTAGGTATGTTTACAGGTAATTTACCAATTCTTGACATTGTGTTATAGTTTTGATTATTAGATTAGTAGATATAGCAAAGTACCTCTCCACCGACATTCTCACGACGAGCTTTGGCGTCTGTCATAATACCCTTCGAGGTGGAAATGATGGCAATACCAAGACCGTTCAAAACACGCGGCATATTGGTTGCGGGGACATACTGACGCAAACCCGGACGGCTCACGCGCTTCAGGTTTCTGATGGCGTTACCCTTCGTTGCGGCATCCCACTTCAAGGCGAGCTTAATAACCGGATGGCCTTTCTCGTCGGTGTCAAATTTGTACGCCAGGATATAACCCTGCTCGTAAAGAATCTTGGTGATTTCCTGCTTAATTTTTGAGCCAGGAGCTTCAACCACTTTATGGTTGGCTTTCACTGCGTTTCTAATTCTGGTTAGAAAATCCGCGATTGGATCTGTCATAATGAATTAAAAGTTAAAAATTAATAATTAGTTTGTTGTTTTTCTATTTGTTTATCCTTCAATACAATAGATCCTCTTAGACTCCATTTGTATGGTCGAATATGCCCCTCTTCGTGACCGCAATGCGCGGTTATACAAGATATAAAGCGGGCAAATATACGCATAATTTCCCAATATATCACAGGATCACCTTAATTTTTAGCGATTTAGATGTCAACCCAACTATACGAACAATGTTAGCACAACATTTCTGGCTAACATGATTCGTACAAATGCTGGTTAAATTCGCACCTACATCCTTCTTAAACAGCGAAATAATGCTGTCGGATACGCTTTAAACCGGCTTCCCGTGAAGGAAACTTTGTAACTAAATGAAAAACCTTTCGAATGTCCCTCCGTCGAGAAGTTACCGCCTTCGGGCGGCACTTTCCTCGACTTAAAGACTATTGTACTTCGGTTTTACACCCTTATCAGATCCGATTCCTTTTCGAGTGTCTGCCATTTATGGCTCAACTCCACGGGCTTACACCCTCCAGAATGCGTATCTTACTTATCACAAGCGAAGATTGCTCCTCGCGTTGTACTACCAGCTTGCCTTCGTCACGCCGGGGATGAGGCCATTCGACGCCATCTCACGGAACTGAATACGACTGACTCCGAACAGGCGAATATATCCTTTCGGACGACCGGTCAGCTTGCAGCGATTGTGCTGACGGATGGGATTGGAATTACGGGGTAACTTAGATAATGCAACCCAAGCCTCCTCGTGATCAATTTCTCCACCTTTCAACTTAGCAGCAATCTCCTCACGCTTGTGTGCGTAACGGTTTGCAAGCTTTACACGCTTCACTTCGCGTGCCTTCATTGACTCTTTTGCCATAGCTTATTGGTTCTTTTTTGCGTTTTTGAAAGGAAGACCGAATGCGCAAAGAAGAGCATAAGCCTCTTCATCGGTAGCGGCCGTGGTAACGAAAGTAATCTCCATACCAAAGATCTTGGTGATCTTGTCGATGTCGATTTCAGGGAAGATGATCTGCTCGGTGATACCCAAGGTATAGTTACCTTGACCATCAAACTTCTCATTGATCCCCTTAAAATCGCGAATACGCGGAAGGGCAACAGCGACTAAACGCTCCAAAAACTCATACATCTTGGTTTGGCGCAGTGTAACGCGTACCCCGATCGGCATACCTTTACGGAGTTTGAAGTTAGAGATATCCTTTCTCGACTTGGTGAGAACAGCTTTTTGACCTGTAATCTGAGCCAATTCAGCTTGAGCAACCTCGATCAACTTCTTGTCTGCGACAGCTTGTCCCATACCTTGGTTGATGACGATCTTCTCGAGTTTCGGGCACTGCATCACGCTCGTGTAACCGAACTCTTTCATAAGGGCAGTAACAATCTGCTCCTTATACTGTGTCTTGAGTGTAGGTGTGTAAGCCATTATTTAATCTCCTCCCCTGACTTTTTAGCGAAACGAACTAATTTACCTTTTGCATCGGCTTTGCGTCCTACACGGGTAGGCTTGCCGCTCTTGGGATCGAGTACCTGCAAATTCGAGACGTGGATCGAAGCCTCTTGCTCAACGATACCACCTTGAGGATTCTTTGCATTGGGCTTTGTAGCCTTCTTGCAAAGGTTAACACCCTCGACAATGGCACGCTGCTTCTCAGCATCGACCTTCAGGATTTTGCCCTGTTGGCCTCGGCTATCACCGGCGTTGACGTAAACCATGTCCCCTTTCTTAATATGTAACTTGACTGACATATCCGAATGTGTGTTTTTAATTTACAATACTTCAGGTGCGAGAGAGATGATCTTCATATATTGGTCACGTAACTCACGAGCTACTGGACCAAAGATACGAGTACCACGGATTTCGCCCTGGTTGTTAAGAAGTACGACGGCATTGTCATCAAAACGAATGTATGAACCATTAGCTCGCCGAATTTCTTTTGTTGTTCTAACTACGACCGCCTTCGATACGGAGCCCTTCTTGACTTCGCCAGAAGGGGTCGCACTCTTGACAGCCACTACGATTTTGTCGCCAATAGATGCATAGCGACGCTTCGTTCCGCCAAGCACACGGATACAAAGAACTTCCTTTGCACCGCTGTTGTCAGCCACTGTGAGTCTGCTTTCTTGTTGTATCATAATTACTTCGCTCTTTCAATAATTTGTACTAATCTCCAACGCTTGGTTTTGCTCAAAGGGCGAGTTTCCATAATGCGAACGGTATCACCTTCCTTGCAAGTTGCATCCAAACTCTCGGCAACGAATTTCGTCGTCTTCTTCACAAACTTACCGTAGATCGGGTGTTTGACCTTTCGTCCAACGGCAACCACAATGGTCTTTTCCATTTTGTTGCTGACAACGACCCCGACCCGCTCTTTTCTAACATTTCTTTCCATAGTGGTCTTAATATTTAGGGTTCTTTTGACGCAGAATTGTCAACATACGCGCAATATCTCTGCGGGATTTTTTAATTACAGAAGGATTCTCAATCGGAGATACTGCGTGCTGCACCTTCAGCTTGGACAGCTGTGCCTTATCGGCCTCGATGCGCTCCTGTAAGTCCTTAATCGGGAGATCCTTTATTTCAGCACTTTTCATAGTTCCTACTCTTAGATTGATGATTCAACGTAATCACGTCTTACTATAAACTTGGTGGTGATAGGCAGTTTCTGCGCACCTAAACGGAGTGCCTCCTGGGCAATCGCTAAAGGTACACCTTCTGCTTCGAAGAGAATACGTCCGGGCGTAACAGGCGATACAAAGCCTTCCGGGTTACCCTTACCTTTACCCATACGAACCTCTGCAGGTTTCTTGGTGATCGGTTTATCGGGGAAGATACGAATCCATATTTGTCCCTCACGTTTCATATAACGCGTGATGGCCTGACGGGCTGCCTCGATCTGCCGACCTGTAATCCAGGTGGATTCGAGTGCCTTAATGCCGAACGAACCGAATGCAAGTTGATTACCCCTTTGAGCAATCCCTTTCATCCGCCCTTTCTGCATTCTTCTAAACTTGGTCTTTTTTGGCTGTAACATAGTCGTTTATCGCTTTAAAAAGGTCCTACTTACTGTTATTATTACGACGCTTGTGAGGAGCACCATTCTTAGGACCTCTGCGATCCTGTGAGGGGCGTTCGCCACCGGCATGTGACGCCGCCGAGGCACCTGCTATCTCAAACAGATCACGCTTGCCATAAACCGTACCTTGACAGATCCACACCTTAACACCTAAGATACCCACTTTGGTGAGTGCTTCGGTCAAGCTGTAATCTACATCTGCACGGAATGTGTGCAAAGGAATGCGTCCTTCTTTCATCGTTTCACTACGTGCCATCTCGGCTCCACCGACACGACCCGACACCTGAACTTTGATACCCTCAGCGCCCATTCGCATGGTGGAAGCGATTGACATCTTCACCGCGCGACGGAACGATACACGACCCTCCAACTGACGGGCGATGTTCTGGCCAACGATCACAGCATCTACTTCCGGGCGTTTTACCTCGAAAATATTGATCTGCACCTCTTTGGAGGTGAGCTTCTTGAGCTCTTCCTTGAGCTTGTCTACTTCCTGACCACCCTTACCGATAATGATACCCGGACGAGCGGAGGCAATAGTAACGGTCACCAACTTCAGTGTGCGCTCAATGATAATTTTAGAAATACTTGCTTTTGTCAAACGGACGTTCAAGTACTTACGGATCTTGGCATCTTCTACCAGTTTCTCGGAGAAATCCTTACCACCGAACCAGTTGGAATCCCAACCGCGGATGATACCAAGACGATTTGCTATTGGATTAACTTTCTGTCCCATGATTACTTGTTTTCTACAATTACCATTTTATCAACTACAATCGTCACGTGATTCGAACGCTTGCGGATACGATGTGCGCGTCCTTGAGGAGCTGGCTGGATACGCTTCAACATACGACCACAATCTACGAAGATCTCCTTCACACAAAGTTTGGTATCTTCGAGACGCTCGTTCTCGTTTTTAGCTTCCCAGTTAGCAATCGCTGACTTCAGCAATTTTTCTACTCGAATAGACGCCTCCTTCTTTGAAAAGCGAAGGATGCCCAATGCCTTATTAATCTCTACACCACGGATGATGTCTGCAACCAGACGCATCTTACGGGGAGAGGTAGGGCAGTCACGCATAATAGCTATTGCTTTCTGCTTCTTTTCGGCCTTTAATTTCTCGGCTCTTATTGATTTTCTTGCACCCATTTTCTACCTATTTTTTCTTATTACCTGCATGACCACGGAAGTTACGCGTTGACGCAAACTCACCGAGTTTGTGACCCACCATATTCTCTGTAACATAAACGGGAATGAACTTATTTCCGTTATGAACAGCTATCGTCTGGCTCACAAAGTCAGGTGAAATCATACTTGCTCGCGACCAAGTCTTAATGACAGACTTTTTACTGCCCTCGGCTTGAGCGAGAACTTTTGTCTCAAGCTTCGGATCAATGAATGGTCCTTTTTTTAATGAACGGCTCATTATGTACTCTTATTTAATTATTTTTTCTTTTTGGAAATAATAAATTTCGAGGTCGTCTTCTTCGGATTACGAGTCTTGTAACCCTTGGCAAGCAGACCCTTACGCGAACGAGGATGTCCACCCGACGCACGGCCTTCACCACCACCCATTGGGTGATCTACCGGGTTCATAACCACGCCACGAGTACGGGGACGATGCCCAATCCAACGCTCACGACCAGCCTTACCTGCGCATTCGAGGCTATGGTCTGCATTCGAGACCACACCCACCGTAGCACGGCAAGTAACGAGTACCATACGAGTCTCTCCTGAAGGCAATTTAATGATGGCGTATTTGCCTTCACGTGCCAAAAGTTGAGCATACGAGCCTGCGGAGCGAACCATTGCCGCACCTTGGCCTGGGTAGAGTTCAATATTGTGGATCACCGTTCCGAGAGGAATCTCACTCAAGGGGAGTGAATTTCCCACTTCGGGAGCGACACCGCTTCCGCTCTGAATAGTTTGACCCACCTGCAGTCCATTAGGGGCAAGAATATAACTCTTCTCACCATCTGCATAGGTAATCAATGCAATACGTGCTGTACGATTTGGATCGTACTCCACGGTCTTTACAGTTGCGGGGATACCGTCCTTCGAGCGAATGAAATCGATGTTACGATACATTTGTTTGTGACCGCCGCCAATATTGCGAACCGTCATCTTACCCGAACTATTACGACCTCCCGAGCTCTTTTTGGGGCTCAGCAACGATTTCTCTGGAATGTTCGTGGTAATCTCCTCGAACGTACCGATAATCTTATGTCTCGTGCCGGCTGTTACCGGTTTAAACTTTCTTACTGCCATCTCCTTTAGATATTACTGTAAAAATCGATCTTATCTCCATCTTTCAAGGTGACAAACGCCTTTTTGGAGTTATTCGCGCGACCTTGAAGTAACCCAGCCTTGGTATTGCGGCTCTTGAGTTTACCCATACAGTTCACGGTGTTAACATCTGTCACAACAACATTGTAGTGTTGTTCTACGGCATTACGAATCTGGAGCTTATTAGCTTTCACGTCAACGATAAAACCGTAACGGTTCAATTTTTCGCCCTGAATCGTCATCTTTTCGGTCAAAATAGGCTTAATGATAATTTCCATCTGTCTACGATTTTAAGCTAACATTACATTCAAAACATTTTCCGCACCTTCAACCATCACCACAGAAGAGGCATTCATCACATCGTAAGTATTTACATTCGATGCCAAAATGGTCCTTACATTGGGGAGGTTGCGGCAAGAGATCTGAAGGTTGACATTGGTCTCTGGGAGAACCAACAATACCCTTCTTTCAACAACTTTCAGGCTATTCACCATAGCCATGATCGTCTTGGTCTTAGGAGCATCCAAAGCGGGCGCTTCGACCACGCAGATCACGCCTGCCTGTGCCTTATAAGTAAGTGCGCTGCGACGAGCTAATTGCTTGAGCTTTTTGTTCAGCTTAAAGCTATAATCGCGAGGTACTGGACCGAAAATACGGCCACCACCCGGGAAGAGAGGAGACTTAATGCTACCTGAACGAGCACCGCCCGTACCTTTTTGACGTTTCAGCTTACGCGTCGAACCTGCAACTTCATTGCGTTGTTTCGATTTGTGAGTTCCCTGACGCTGATCAGCGAGGTATTGCTTCACGTCGAGGTAAATAGCGTGGTCATTAGCCTCCACGCCGAAGACTGCGTCGGAAAGAACTACTTTACGACCGGTCTCTTTTCCTTGTGTGTTTAAAACAGCTAATTCCATGACTACTTCTCAATTGTTAAATAAGCACCTTTTGCTCCCGGAATCGATCCTTTTACAAGGATGAGGTTATTCTCAGGAATTACTTTTAAAACTTTCAGGTTCATAACCTTTACCTGATCGCCACCCATCTGACCCGGTAATCGCTTGCCGGGGAAGACACGAGACGGATAGGATGAAGCTCCGAGCGAACCCGGCTTACGTGCACGGTTATGCTGACCGTGGGTTTGACCACCCACACCGGCAAAGCCGTAACGTTTTACTACACCCTGGAAGCCTTTACCTTTAGAGATTCCTGTTACGTCTACCCAATCCTCTTCCGAGAATAGGTCGACAGTAAGTGTCTCTCCTAAAGTCACTTCTGGCATACCCTTGAATTCAGCCATCTTGCGCTTAGGGGTAGTACCGGCTTTTTTGAAGTGTCCTAACAAACTGCTGCTGGTGTGCTTTTCACTCTTGTCGTCATAGGCAATCTGGATCGCTTCATAAGCATCATGCTCTACGGTCTTGATTTGCGTAACTACACACGGACCAGCCTCAATGACAGTGCATGGTATGTTTTTACCCTCGGCACTGTAAACGGAAGTCATTCCGATTTTCTTTCCAATTAGTCCTGACATTTTTGTCAAATTACGTTTGTTAATAATAAAGTGATCTTTTTGTTTTGTTCCTTATATCTTCATAGACGCATACCGAAACCGCTCTATCAGACCTTGATTTCAACCTCCACACCTGAAGGAAGCTCAAGCTTCATCAGGGCGTCGATGGTTTTCGGGGTCGACGAATAGATGTCGAGAATACGTTTGAATGTGCAGAGTTGGAACTGTTCGCGCGCTTTCTTGTTGACGAAGGTCGAGCGGTTCACGGTGAAAATCTGCTTGTGTGTCGGAAGGGGCACCGGACCGCTTACAACGGCACCTGTACTCTTCACGGTCTTCACGATCTTCTCTGCCGACTTATCGACGAGGTTGTGATCGAATGACTTTAACTTGATTCTAATTTTCTGGTTCATATTGTATGCTTATTCTATTTCCTTACGTTTACCACTTGACTTTTCAATGATCTCCTTGGACAAATTAGCAGGAACCTCGTCGAAATGAGAGAATTCCATCGAAGAAGTCGCGCGACCGGAAGAAATTGTACGCAACACGGTAACGTAACCGAACATCTCCGACAGAGGAACTTTCGCCTTCACAACACGAGAAGTACCCTTTGATTCCATACCTTGGATTTGACCACGACGCTTATTCAAGTCTCCGATAATATCACCCATATTTTCTTCAGGAGTAAGTACCTCCACCGACATAATAGGTTCCATAATCACCGAACCGGCCTGAGGTGCTGCGTGACGGTAACCGTTACGAGCGGCAATCTCAAAGGAGAGCTGATCGGAATCGACAGGGTGGAAAGAACCATCCTTCAAGGTGATCTTCATCGAGTCCATTTTGTAGCCAGCAAGAGCACCGTTGGTCATCGCAGCGGCGAAGCCCTTTTGGGTTGCGGGGATAAACTCCTTAGGAATGTTACCACCTTTCACCTCATCGACAAACGTAAGACCCATCGTACCTGGTTCTGCAGGACCGATCTCGAAGATGATTTCGGCAAATTTACCACGGCCACCGGTTTGCTTCTTGAAGACCTCACGGTACTGAACCGTCTTGGTAAGGGTCTCCTTGTAGTTCACCTGAGGTGCACCTTGGTTGATTTCGACACCAAATTCGCGACGTAGACGGTCGACAATAATATCCAAGTGAAGCTCGCCCATACCACTGATGACGGTCTGGCCACTATCTTCGTCCGTATGAACGGTAAAGGTCGGATCTTCTTCAGAGAGTTTAGACAAAGCAATACCTAATTTATCCAAGTCCTTCTGTGTCTTCGGTTCAACAGCCAAACCAATCACTGGCTCAGGGAATGTAATCTGCTCCAGCACGATAGGTGCATTCTCAGCACAGAGAGTATCTCCCGTGCGGATCTCTTTGAAACCAACAGCAGCACAAATATCGCCAGCGCCAACCGTCTCCATAGGATTCTGCTTATTGGCGTGCATCTGATAGATACGGCTGATACGCTCACGCTTGTTGCTACGTGTATTGAGCACATAAGAACCAGCGTCTAACTTACCAGAATAGATGCGGACAAATGCCAAGCGGCCAACAAATGGGTCGGTAGCAATTTTGAAAGCCAAACCACAGAATGGATCTGTCTCGGTAGCATGACGAGTCTCCTCGGCATCTGTTTTGGGATTGATACCGGTAACCGCATTCACATCCATTGGCGAAGGCAGGAACTCCATGATGTAGTCCAACAGCTTCTGTACACCCTTGTTGTGGAAAGAGGAACCGCAAAGCATCGGCACGATCTGCATAGAAATTGTCGCTGTGCGAATAGCCTTCAGCAACTCTTCTGGAGTAATCGTATCGGGAGCTTCGAAAAATTTATTCATCAATGCCTCATCGGTAGCGGCAACCTCTTCGATGAGTTTGCCACGCCACTCCGCTGCCTCCTCCTTCATATCATCAGGAATCTCCTTGATCTCGAAGTTGTCGCGAACGGTTTTATTGTCATTGTAATAAATCGCCTTATTATATATAAGGTCTACCAAGCCAACGAAAGTATCCTCAGCGCCGATAGGCAGAACAACCGGAAGTGCGGTAGCACCGAAGTGTTGCTTAATCTGCGCACATACAGAGAGGAAATCAGCACCTGTACGGTCCATCTTGTTGACGTAACCGATACGGGGAACGTTATACTTATCAGCCTGACGCCATACGGTCTCCGACTGAGGCTCTACGCCACCGACAGCACAGAATGTGGCCACGGCACCGTCCAACACACGAAGCGAACGTTCCACCTCAACGGTGAAGTCAACGTGTCCCGGGGTGTCAATCAGGTTAATCTGATATTGCTGTCCCTTATATTGCCAAAAGGCCGTAGTTGCGGCAGAAGTGATGGTAATGCCGCGCTCTTGCTCCTGAACCATCCAGTCCATGGTAGCGCCGCCCTCATGCACCTCACCGATTTTATGAGTTTTACCTGTATAAAACAGGATTCTTTCGGATGTCGTGGTCTTACCGGCATCGATGTGAGCCATAATGCCGATATTACGCGTGTAGTGTAAATCTCTTGTTGCCATCTGTCTCTTAGAATCTAAAGTGTGCAAATGCCTTATTGGCCTCGGCCATACGATGCATCTCTTCCTTACGTTTGAAGGCTGCACCTTGCTGGTTGTAGGCATCTACTATCTCTCCAGCGAGTTTTTCTGCCATTGACTTACCGGCGCGCTTGCGTGAGTAAAGGACAAGGTTTTTCATAGAAATCGAAATCTTGCGCTCCGGTCTAACCTCCATAGGAACTTGGAACGTAGCACCTCCGATTCGTTTTGATTTAACTTCGACGAGGGGCGTGATGTTCTCAAGAGCCTGTTTCCAGACTTCTAATGGAGATTTATCAGCATCCTTCATCTTCTTGCCTGCCAACTCCAAGGAGTCATAAAAAATGGCATAGGCAATACTCTTCTTTCCATCCAGCATAAGGTTGTTCACAAAACGTGTAACTAACACGTCACTGAACTTGGGATCTGGAAGTAGAATTCGCTTTTTTGGCTTAGCTTTTCTCATTGTTATTTATTCCAATTAATTGTTGTTGGATTATTTCTTACCCGTCTTGGGAGCAGCTGCTCCTGCCTTCGGGCGTTTCGTGCCGTACTTCGAACGACGCTGACGACGACCGTCGACACCGGCTGAATCGAGTGCACCGCGCACCAAGTGATAACGAACACCCGGAAGATCCTTGACGCGACCGCCACGAACCAATACAATAGAGTGTTCTTGCAAGTTATGGCCTTCACCGGGGATGTAGGCATTGACCTCCTTGCCGTTGGTCAATTTAACACGTGCCACCTTACGCATAGCCGAGTTCGGCTTCTTAGGGGTCGTTGTGTACACACGTGTACATACGCCTCTGCGCTGGGGACACGCTGCGAGTGCGGGAGACTTACTCTTATCCTCCATCGAAACTCGTCCGTTTCTTACTAACTGTTGAATAGTTGGCATTTTAAAACGTTTTTTGTCCTGTAATTTGTTAATCTACTCTTGCTTGAGAGCTTGCTTCCGGCTCTCGATTTCGTTTTCCATTGTCCAAATGGACTGCAAAGATACACATTTTTCCTGCAACGCACTATTTCCATTCACTTTTTATTCTCATTTTAGCCTGATTTATCAGCGTTTTATCCCTTTTAAACGGTGATTTCGATTCTTTTTTCTGATAGAATCTAAATACTTATATGTATTTGCTTATGTGTTATTCAACTCAAGCATGCAAATCGGCATCCACAGAGCCCCATACACACTATTATCGCACGCTTATTTTGCCTCCCAGTCGTCCGGTTTACCCCCATGTGTGAAGGGATTAAGAAGCAGTTGCGCGCCCGCTCATCCTGCTTTCTACTAAAATAATTGCACGAATCGAATTTCTGACCTTGAATTTTTTGTACTTTTGTCCCCAATATCGAATTTGACAAGATCCTATGGAATATAATTTCAAAGAATTAGAGGCCAAGTGGCAACAGCTTTGGCGGGAGCGTCAGACCTACCGCGTGGAAACAGACACGAACCGTCCCAAATATTATGTACTGGATATGTTCCCTTACCCCTCAGGCGCGGGGTTGCACGTGGGACATCCGCTGGGCTACATCGCTTCAGACATCTATTCGCGTTACAAGCGGCTCTGTGGTTTCAATGTGCTCCATCCCATGGGTTACGATGCCTTTGGATTACCGGCCGAGCAGTATGCCATTCAGACGGGGCAACATCCGGCCATCACCACCGCACAGAACATCGCCCGCTACCGCGAACAGCTCGACAAAATCGGATTTTCATTCGATTGGAATCGGGAGGTTCACACCTCTGATCCAAGCTATTATCGCTGGACGCAATGGGTTTTTGTGGAGCTCTTTAACCACTACTACGACAAGACAACCCAAAAGGCCGAACCCATCGCAAAACTCATCGCAAAATTCGAAACCGATGGTACGGCAAACCTCCATGCCGCCTGCACACAGGAGCTCCGTTTCACCGCCGCCGAATGGCAAGCAAAAGACGAACCTTCACGCGAGCAAACGCTACAAAATTACCGGTTGGCATTCCGTGCCGACACTTTGGTAAATTGGTGTCCACAGTTAGGAACGGTGCTGGCCAATGACGAAGTCAAGGATGGGCTCTCGGTCAGAGGTGGTTATCCGGTCGAGCAGAAGCGCATGAAGCAATGGTTACTCCGTGTAACTGCCTACGCTGAACGTATGCTCAAGGGGCTGGAGTGTCTCGATTGGAGTGACTCCCTCAAGGAGATCCAGCGCAACTGGATTGGTCGCTCTGAAGGTGCTCAAGTCTTCTTCTCACTCAAGGACACAGACAAGAAACTCGAAATATTCACCACCCGCCCTGATACCATTTTCGGTGTCTCCTTTATGGTGATCGCCCCCGAACACGAATGGGTTAAGGAGCTGACAACCACAGCCAATCGAGAGGCTGTTGAAGCGTATATCACCCAAGCCAAAAAGCGTTCTGAACGCGAACGCATCGCCGACACCAAGCGTGTAAGTGGCGTGGCCACAGGTGCTTATGCCATCCACCCTTTGAGCGGCCAAGAGATTCCGATCTACATCTCCGACTATGTATTGGCCGGCTATGGCACAGGAGCTATCATGGCTGTTCCAGCACATGACTCACGAGATTATGCTTTTGCCCGCCATTTTGGCCTGCCAATCATTCCCGTTGTTGACGGGGGTGATGTCAGCGAGGCCTCCTATGATGCCAAAGCAGGTCGACTGATCAACTCCGATTTTCTCAACGGGATGGAGGTCAAAGCCGCCATCAAGCGGATGTTTGAGGAGATTGAGGTGCGCGGATTGGGTAAACAGCTCACCAACTACCGGTTGCGTGATGCCATCTTCTCGCGACAACGATATTGGGGTGAACCTTTCCCCATTTACTATAAAAATGACACCGCTTATGCCCTCACAGCGGAGCAGTTACCTTTGGAATTGCCTCCCATTGAGAATTTCGGTCCCACAGAACAGGGTGAGCCACCCTTGGCTCGTGTCAAAGATTGGAACACGATAGAGGGCTATCCATATGAGCAATCCACCATGCCCGGATTTGCCGGCTCATCAGCCTACTACCTGCGCTATATGGATCCGCATAACGATCAGGCGCTCGTGGGCAAAGCAGCCAATAGCTACTGGCGCAATGTCGATCTCTATGTGGGTGGCATTGAACATGCAACGGGGCATTTGATGTATTCCCGCTTTTGGAATATGTTTCTCTTCGACATCGGTAAAGTCTGCGAATCTGAACCTTTCCGCAAGCTGGTCAATCAAGGCATGATCCAAGGTCGCTCCAACTTCGTCTATCGCATCGTGGGGACAGCTCAATTTGTCTCCTTTGGGCTCAAGGATAATTATGAAACGCAAGAGATCCATGTCGATGTAAACATCGTCAAAAACGATGTGCTTGACCAAGCGGCTTTTCGCGCATGGAGACCCGAATTTGCCAATGCCGAATTTATCTTGGAAGAGGGCAAGTATGTCTGCGGCTGGGCGGTAGAGAAGATGTCGAAATCTATGTACAACGTGGTCAACCCCGACTATATCGTGGCAACCTACGGCGCAGATACATTGAGGATGTATGAGATGTTTTTGGGGCCATTGGAGCAGTCGAAGCCGTGGGACACCAATGGCATTGACGGAGTTCACAAATTTTTACGCAAATTTTGGCGGTTGTTTTTTGACAAGCAAGATGCTTTCGCATGGACGGACGACACCCCCACGGCAGCCGAACTCAAGTCGCTACACAAGACCATCAAAAAAGTGCGCGAGGATATTGAGAACTTCTCATTCAACACCTCTGTCTCCGCCTTTATGATCTGTCTCAACGAGTTGGGAGACTGCCACAAACGAGCTATTTTAGAACCGCTCACCATCCTGCTTTCACCTTTTGCACCCCACCTGACCGAAGAGCTTTGGGAGCGCATGGGACATACAGATTCCATCTGTGATGCCCACTACCCAACCTGCGATGAGCGCCATTTGGTGGAGAGTGACTTTGAGTATCCGATTTCGGTCAATGGCAAGTTGCGTTGCAAGAAGAGCTACTCCTTAGCCACGACCGCCGCCGAGATCATGGCCGACATCGTCACCATTGAGGAGGTACAAAAGTGGATCGAAGGCAAAAACCCTAAAAAAATCATCGTTGTGCCGGGTAAAATCATCAACATTGTCCTCTAAATCTATCTCCGATAAAGCTTTCAACAGACAGCAGAATAAATTTTCTAAACTTATCACTATCTTTGTCGTCTAAATAAGAACATCCATGGCTGATAGCAGCATTTTACAAAGACTTGACGGTCTGAAATTCAAATACGAAGAGACGGGGCAAAAGCTCACCGATCCCGAAGTGATCTCCGATGTGAAGCAATTCATCCAACTCACCAAAGAGTACAAAGAGTTGGAACCCATCATCGAAACCTCGGAACGATTTCGCACGGCCTTGGCCAACCTCAACGAAGCCAAAGATATATTTGCCAATGACAAAGATGAGGAGATGCGCGAGATGGCTCGTGGTGAGATCAACGAATTAGAACCCGCCATCGAACGCATGGAGGAGGAGATTAAGCTACTGCTGATTCCTAAAGATCTTCAAGACGAGAAGAACGCCATCGTGGAGATTCGTGGCGGTACGGGTGGTGATGAGGCGGCCATTTTCGCCGGTGATCTGATGCGTATGTATGCCAAATACATCGAAAATAAGGGCTGGAAATATGAAATCACCTCCTTCTCCGATGGGGCTGTGGGTGGCTTCAAAGAGATTGTCATGAAGGTCACGGGCAAGAGTGTTTACGGCACGCTGAAATATGAATCCGGTGTACATCGCGTGCAACGCGTACCCCAAACGGAAACACAAGGACGCATCCACACTTCGGCCGCTTCGGTAGCCGTGCTCCCTGAGGCTGAAGAGTTTGACGTTGTGGTCTCGATGAATGACGTGCGTAAAGATATTTTCTGCTCCAGTGGCCCGGGCGGACAGTCGGTCAACACCACCTACTCAGCCATCCGACTGACCCATATTCCAACAGGCATCGTTGTGCAGTGTCAGGATCAGAAGTCACAGATGAAAAACTTCGATAAAGCCTTCGAGGAGTTACGCACGCGCGTCTTTAACCTCGAATACTCGAAATATCTTGATGAGATCGCCTCGAAGCGCAAAACCATGGTCTCCACCGGAGACCGATCGGCCAAAATCCGCACCTACAACTACCCGCAAGGGCGTGTTACTGACCATCGCATCAACTACACCATCTATAATTTAGCCGCCTTTATGGATGGCGATATTCAAGATTGTATCGACCATTTGATTGTTGCTGAAAATGCTGAGCGACTCAAGGAGAGTGAGTTATAAAAAAGGCAGTCATGAATAAATACGGGATACTTCTTGCAGCGGCCTTTGTGTCGCTGCAATCGTTCGCACAAGAACCTATCTACATCGTCAATGGTGTGGAGCGCACGGAGATCCACTCCATTCCCCCAGCAGACATTGAAAAGATCGACCTGCTACCCGCTGATGAGACCACAATCGCCCGCTATGGCGAGAAGGCCGATCACGGAGTTATGCTGATCACCCTCCGCTACGACACCCCAGCACAGTTTGATCTTGACGGCCTCACTTTCAACCAATACATCGCCCGTCAGATCCGGTGGACAGAGACCGACCCCACGGCTCGGTTGATCCTCCGCTACACCATCACCGCCGAAGGGAAGATGGTCATCGGGGAGATATTAGAAGCTACTGACAGCCGTTTTAAACGTCTGATTTTAAAGTGCATCGAGGAGTCTCCGGCTTGGATCCCAGCCACAAAAGCAGGTCAAGCCGTCGACAGTGAACGGATTTTGAGTATCTTGCTTCCCGAAGGGGGCATTTTACCACAAGAACCCGCCTTAATTATTCAATAAATGGCCACACAGCACACCCACATCACCTTGGTTGATCTACAACGGCAGGTCAAAGCTTCGCTCGATGAGCGATTTCCACTCCCTATTTGGATCAGTGCAGAGATTTCAGAGCTCAAGGTGAATGCTTCGGGACATTGCTACATTGATTTGGTGGAGAAGGGTACGGGTGATGGCACGCCGCAAGCCCAAGCACGTGCAGTGATTTGGCGCACTGCCTTTGCCAAATTAGCCGCCTATTTCGAGGCGGAAGCGGGTCAAAAGCTCACCCGTGGTCTGAAAATATTGGCCAAGGTGGTGGTTAACTACCATGAACTTTATGGCTTTTCACTCCAAATTACCGACCTCGACCCCTCCTATACTTTGGGAGATATGGAGCGCCAACGGCAGATGACCATCGCCCAACTCCAAAAAGAGGGGGTTTGGACGATGAATCGGGAGATAACCTTGCCTTTTGTGCTTCAACGCATCGCCGTTGTCTCCAGCGCCAACGCCGCCGGCTATCAAGATTTTTGCAAGGAGATCAGACAAAGCCCCTACCGCTTCCAACTGACGCTTTTCGATGCTTTTATGCAGGGTGCGGCAGCCGAAGCATCCATCGTGGAGGCACTCGAACAGATTGCCACCACAGAAGAGGCCTTCGATGCTGTTGTGATCATCCGTGGCGGAGGTTCGGCCAGTGACCTCAACTGCTTCAACGCCTACCGAATCTGCTCATACATCGCCCAATTTCCGATCCCTGTGATCACCGGCATTGGACACGATAAAGATAATAGCGTAGCCGATATGGTGGCTCACACCGCACTCAAAACGCCCACCGCCGTTGCCGGCTGGTTGGTGGAACGCATGGTCAGCATAGAGGGATGGCTCGATAATGCCGCCCTGCAACTGCAAAACGCAACAGCAACACTCACCCACGGTCATGAACTCCGCTTGGAGCAGTTGAACGGCAAAATTGAGAGCCTCAGTAGTGCCTTGATCGCACGCTGTCGCTTCTCTTTAGAGAACTACATCCGCGAACTGCCACTCTCCACCCAAGATTTTATTCAACGTCAACTGACACAACTCACTGCCAATCGGGAACTCATCGAAAGTCGCTCCCCAGCACATGTGTTGAAACTCGGATTTTCGATTGCCCGAGTGGCCGGCAAGGCGATCACCTCCACCACCGAAGTCTCCGCCGGCACACCACTCTTCCTCGAGGTGAGTGACGGCCAAATTGAAACGATTGTCAAATAGATCCCAAGGTCTTCCTAAAAAAGGCTCTTAGTCCCTTTTAAGGCGTGGCTGAGACTTCGGTTTAGGCCTCAGCTGAATGCCCACTATTTTTGCAGAAAAAGCAATGATCAGGAGGCCTTATTAGCAACTAATTTTCTCGACACATGCAAATATCACAAGAAAAAATATTTGGCATATAACTGATTATTTGGTTGTTTTTTATTATTTTTGCAAATGACGAAATGCGGTCTTAACAAATAATCATCTCTATGAATGAAAATAATGATACAACATTGAGATTGCCAAAAATTGCTTTTGAAATGCCCATAACTGATTCTATTATGGAACTGGAACAGTTGAGGTATAAAATTTTGCAAGGGACGACACAATCCGATGTTTTTTTTCAGTTAAAACATGTTTTCCATATGTTGGAAAGCATTGGCTCTTCTCGCATTGAGGGCAACAACACCACGGTAATGGATTATGTGGAATCCACAAAATTCCCTACTTCAAAATCCCTCTTCGACAGTGAGGATATACTTGAAATTAAAAATATTGAAGCGGCGATGCTTTATATTGAGGACAATATAACCACTATTGAAATCAATAAAATGTTCATTCGAGAACTACACACCTTAGTCGTAGAGGGGTTAAGTGCCCATAAAGAGGGCGCATCGCATCCCGGTCTATTCCGAGAGGTTAATGTCAAAATCAACGGATCTACCCACGTACCGCCCGATTATGAGCAGATAGATGCTATGATGGATGAATTGATGGCATTTGTCAACCAGTCACAAACTCCAAAATATGATTTATTAAAAATCGCCATCGCACATCATCGTTTTGTGTGGATACATCCTTTTGAAAATGGCAATGGTCGTGTCGTAAGGTTATTTACATACGCCTTGCTCCTAAAATTTATTTTCAAAAGCGGAAAAAGAATCATTAATCCAACGGCAGTCTTTTGCTCGGATAGAAACAAATATTATGATTATCTTTCTAAAGCAGATAAAGGCAGTGATCAGGGGTTAATCGAATGGTCGGAATATGTTCTTTCTGGATTAAAAACAGAGATAGAAAAGATTGATAAATTACTTGATTATCAATATCTTCACAACAATATCTTACAGCCAATGCTTGTTGATGCACTGAATAATCGTTATATTTCACCGCAAGAATTTAACATTCTCAAAATCACCATCAGCAAACAGACTATTCAAGCTGGTGACATCAAAAATATTTTAAAAGATAAGACAAGCTCTGATATTTCAAGAATCATCCGCGAATTGATCAATAAACAGATGTTGCGCCCAATAAATTTAGGCGCACGGAAATACACCATCTCATTCCATAACAACTATTTATTACGTAGTATATTAAGCGTATTAGATAAAAATAATTTTTTACCCAACAATAAGTAAGCAACTAAAACAACATTTTCCCACCATGCCAAATAAAGAGATTACCTATACCGCCGCCATGCAAGAGATCGAAACGATCCTCGCCAAATTCCGCAACGAAGAGATGAGTGTTGACACCTTGGCCGCCGAGGTGAAGCGCGCCACCGACTTGATCGCCCTCTGCAAAGAGCGGCTACACAAGGCCGAAGAAGATGTGAAAAAGGTCTTATCCTAACCCCACACCTCATGAAAAAATTGATCCGCTGGGCTTTGAATCACCTGCCACGCACGTTCTTACAACGCATCGCCGGCCTGCTCATCCCTTTGGCCGGATGTTTCTACCGCGGCAAAGGACGGATGTGTCCCATCTGTGACCACTCCTTTCGCAAATTCCTGCCCTATGGCTATGTCGTTTCGCGTGAAAATGCACTTTGTCCCACCTGCCTCTCTTTGGAACGGCATCGGCTACTCTACCTCTTTTTACAACGGCAAACCACGCTGTTCACCCTTCACCCACGCTTGTTGCATATTGCACCGGAGGTCTGCCTGATGAAACAGCTCAAAAAGCAGTACAAAGGGAGCGTTGACCAATACCTCACCGCCGACTTAGAGAGCCCTTTGGCTGATCTTCATTTTGATATTCAGCAGATTCCGCTTCCAGACAACTCCTTCGATGTAATTTTCTGCAACCATATTTTGGAACACGTCATTGACGATCAACTGGCATTACGAGAGCTCTACCGCATCCTGCGCATCGGCGGTTGGGGTATCCTTCTTTCACCGGTAGACCTCGACCGCGCGAAGACCTACGAGGATGATACCATCACCGATCCAGCGGAGCGCACCCGCATTTTCGGGCAATATGACCACCGCCGAATTTACGGTCAGGATTACAGCGATCGACTGCGTTCAGCAGGTTTTCAGGTCGAAGATATTGATTTTGCACAAACACTCACCGCTGAAGAGCGCCACCGCTACGCACTACCCAATGACCACATCTATTTAGTACACAAAAATAAATAATCTCTATGAAGACAAACTCTCTATCCGCATGGATTTTAGCGATAAGACCATATAGCTTAGGTGCTTCCGCCATTCCTGTTTTTGCCGGCAGTGCTTTGGCCTATGCTGACGGGGTTTTCCAGCCCATCCCCGCGCTACTTTGCCTGATTTTCGCACTGCTGATGCAGTGCACCGCCAATTTAGTCAACGATCTTTGGGATTTTCTCAAAGGAGCCGACCAGCCCGACCGCTTAGGCCCTGACCGAGCTTTTGCCAAAGGGTACATCACCCTTCCTGTCATGAAAATCGGCATCGCTATCTTGACCCTCTGTGCTTGCGCCGTGGGTTTGGGTCTACTCTTCTATGGAGGTTGGGAGTTGATCTTCGTTGGCCTCGCCTGCGTGATTTTCGCCTATCTCTACACAGCCGGCCCCTATCCCTTGGCTTACCACGGCTTGGGGGATTTAGCGGTCATCATTTTCTTCGGCATCATCCCCGTTGGATTCACCTATTATATCCAAGCGCAAACATGGACGGCCGAGGTTCTCATCACCGCCCTATCGTGCGGTTTTGTCATCGACACGATGCTTATTGTCAACAATTTCCGCGATCGCGAAGAGGATGCTCATTGTGGCAAACGAACCATTGTGGTCTGCTGGGGGGCTGGAGTTGGTCGCTGGGGTTATCTCTTTTTAGGGACAGCTGCCATGGCACTCTGCTTGCTTTTTCTGCTACATGGCCGATGGACGGCCGCACTGCTACCCCTCCTTTTTTGGGTGCTTTTCTTCCGCACATGGCAGAAGATGGTGCGCATTGATCACGGCGAGGAGCTGAATGTCTGTTTGGCCGAGACCGCTCGCAATATGCTCCTCTTCGGAGTACTTCTCACCGTCGGAATCCTGTTGAGCTAAGAAACTTCTAAGAGAGAAAAAATACAATCGCTATAAAGTGGCAGACCACCGCTAAATTAATACACAGATGCCACACCAAGTGGTGGTAGCGGAAGCCCTTTTTGGCATAGATCCATGCGCCCAAAGTGTAAAAAAAGCCTCCAGCGGCTATCAACACAAGCAACGGCACGGGGGCGCGATGCACAAAAAGTGGCAAGAAGAAGACAATCGTCCAGCCCATCACCAGATAGATTGCCAAGCTGATAGCTGGGATGGATTGGCGTGCCAGCGATTTATAGAAAATGCCAAAGATCACCATCGTCCATTGCAAAATCGTAATCGCCACACCCTGCCAACCGCCAATCACAAAGAGAGCAACCGGCGTATAGCTACCCGCGATGGCAACATAGATAAAAATATGGTCAAGGATATGAAACACAGCCTTCTGTCGGGAGGCCGGATTCGTGGCGTGATAGAGACACGAGGTGAGAAACATCAGAAAAATTGAAATCACAAAAATACTCACTCCTACTGCCGCCAAAAGGCTGTTATTGTGAATATAAGCCCATATAGCAGCAAAAGGCAAGGCGCAAAGGATCACCATCGCCATGATACCGTGCGAAATTGAATTGCTCACCTCCTCACCAATGGTGGGTAGGTAAACGCTTTTTTTAATCTTTGTCTTCACACTATTTCCTTGTTTTACCAGCTCAAAAATAGTACTATTTTCCCGAAAATAACGTTCTATTTTACGAAGAATTTACTAATTTTGAGGCATAAGGATAATAGAATTATGGATCTATCACATTACGACACGCTCAGCACCTTGGTGCACGCCAACTTTGAAGCCCCGATACAGCAGACCATCAATGAGGCACTCATCTATGCCGATCAACAGCTTGCGGGACTACAACGCTATGATGGCAAGCCACTATTAGATCATGCCGTGGCGGTGACCTGCATCGTTATTTCTGAAATCGGACTGGGTAGCAACTCCACCTTGGCAACTATTCTGCACGATGTGGTACGCTTGGCTCACAAACAACTCTCTGCCGGGAATTTCTTGCTCCAAATGGCCGAAATTCGAACCCGTTTCGGAGACCAAGTGGCAGGCATCACGTTGGGTTTAAGCAATATATCAGAGCTAAAACTCAAAGTCGCCAAAGAACAAGCTGCTAATTTTCGGGATCTGATCGTCTCCTATTCCAATGACCCACGTGTGATTTTGATCAAGTTGGCCGACCGCTTGGAGGTGATGCGTTCTCTCTCCATCTTTCCCCAAGAAAAGTGGCGGAAAAAAAGTTGGGAGAGCCTCAATCTATATGCACAGATTGCCCATAAATTAGGACTGTACAACGTCAAGAGCGAGTTAGAAGATCTGGCGCTGAAATATCTTGAGCCCATTGATTATGAACATATCCGCATCAAACTCGAAGAGAGCGAATCGGAGCGGCGCACCTTTATTGCTCGATTTCTACTCCCCATCACCGAACGATTAGATCAGCAACAACTCCACTACCACATAAAAAGTCGCACCAAATCCATCTTCTCTATCTGGACCAAGATGCAGAAACAGCATGTCCCATTCGAAGGAGTCTACGATATTTTTGCCATCCGCATCATCATCGACTGTCCGCCCGAAGAGGAGAAACGCCTCTGCTGGACCACCTATTCGATCGTCAGTGACTGCTACACCCCTAATCCGGAACGGATGCGCGACTGGATCTCCATCCCCAAGTCCAACGGCTACGAATCCCTCCACACCACCGTCTCTGCGGGTGCGGGTAAATGGGTCGAGATTCAAATCCGCACAGAGCGCATGGACGCTGTGGCCGAGCGCGGTATCGCGGCACATTGGCGCTACAAAGGGGTGAACCAAGGCACTTTGACCAGCGAAATGTGGTTAGATCGACTGCGCGAACTACTCGAAGAGCAGTCACACACCTTGGCGCAACACTTCGATCTGCAACCCTCCACCCATGAGATTTTTGTCTTCACCCCCAACGGCGATCTGCGAAAACTACCGGAAGGGGCAACCCTGCTCGATTTCGCCTTCGACATTCACTCCAATTTAGGCGCAACCTGCGCGGGGGGAACGGTCAACAATAGATCCGCCTCCATCCGCGATGTTCTGCATAACGGCGATATTGTCGAGATCTTCACCCAGAAGAATCAGACACCCAAGGCCGATTGGTTGAGTATTGCGGTGACTAGTAAAGCACGCGCACGCATCAAGATCCATCTACGCGCCGAGCAGGCTAAAAATGCCAAGATAGGACGTGACGAGTTGGAGCGCAAACTCAAAAATTGGAAGATCCCAGTCACCATTGATGAGACCGTTGCCTTCCTCTGTAAATATTTCAAACTACGCACCGGCATCGAACTCTACGGGTTAATTGCCATTCAGAAGATTGAAATCAGCTCCATCAAGAACATCCTCCTCCGGTGGCAATCGGGAGAGACCGACAGCGCCCGTCGTGCCGCTGCTGCTGAAGCTGACAAGGCGAAGACAGCCTCGGCCATTGAGGCGAAATCAACCTCCTCCGACGCCTTGATTATTGATGATCGAATCAACCAACTCGACTACAAATTAGCGCGCTGTTGCCACCCCATTAAAGGGGATGATGTCTTCGGCTTCATCACCATTGGCGCGGGCATCACCATTCATCGCGCCGACTGCCCCAATGCCCTCCGACTGCGAAGCAACTTCCCCTATCGGATCATTGAAGCCCATTGGCGAGAGAGTGCTGAGGGAGCCTTCACCATCACCCTTGCCCTCCAAACGGAGGATATCCCCGGCATCGCCAACCAAATCACAGAGGTCGTCTGTCGGGAGTTACAGCTCAACATCCGCTCCATCAATCTAACTTTAGTCAAAAAAGACATGGACAGTGCCTCCTTATCCAAAAAAGACAAAGTCACCGGCACAATTTGCATCGAGGTGCCCAATACAGCGATCATTGATAAGGTGATCCATTCGATTCTCCGCATTAGTGGTGTAAAAAGAGCTTATCAAATTCACGCATAGAGTGAGATGAAACCATACATTCTAAAAACTGTGTGTGAAATATTTGCTTATTACAAATTATCGTTTTATATTTGTAGAAACGGTCAATTCGAAATTACAAACCATGAAGAAGGTTACTACATTAAATCAATTCATCATTGAGAAGCAAGCGGAGATTCCCGGAGCAACAGGTGAATTTTCCCGATTGCTGCACCACCTTGGTATTGCAGCGAAAAAAGTAAACCGCGAGGTCAACAAAGCAGGACTTGTCGACATTTTGGGCCAAAACGGCACAGACAACGTACAAGGAGAGCAACAGCAGAAGTTAGATGTCTATGCCAACGAGACTTTTCTGGACGAATTTCAGGCCAGTGGAGAGTGTTGTGGTGTCGCCTCTGAGGAGAATGAAGACATTGTCGTTTTCGAAGAGGGGCTTCAGCAACATGCCAAATACATCGTTTGCATGGATCCGTTAGACGGCTCATCCAATATTGATGTCAACGTCTCTATCGGTACGATCTTCTCGATCTGCAAGCGCCTGTCCCCACTGGGAACAAGTCCGGTCAAAGAGGACTTCCTCCAAAAGGGCTCTGCTCTTATTGCCGCCGGTTACGTAATCTATGGCTCTTCCACGATGCTGGTCTACTCATCGGGAAATGGAGTCAATGGATTCACCCTCGACCCTTCGATCGGTGAATTCTGTCTCTCTCATCCAGACATCAAGACACCGGCACACGGCAAGATCTACTCCATCAACGAAGGTAACTACGAGAAATTCTCCACCGGTGTGAAGAAGTACATCAAGTATTGCCAAGAGAAGGACAAGCGAACCAGTCGTCCCTACACATCTCGCTACATCGGTACTTTTGTCTCGGACTTCCACCGCAACCTCTTAAAGGGTGGTATCTACATCTATCCTGAAACCGACCAACATCCCAATGGCAAGCTCCGTTTACAATATGAGTGCAACCCGATGGCTTTCATTGCAGAACAGGCCGGTGGTGTCGCTACGGACGGCAATATGCGCATCATGGATATTGAACCATTAGATGTTCACGCGCGTACCCCAATCTACACAGGTTCGCCGAAGATGGTAAATAAAATTACTGAGTTTCTTGAATTTTTCAGCAAGGTCTAACCGACTTTTCCACAAATAGCAAGCGCCTGTTCGTTGAACAGGCGCTTGCTATTTGTTTACGGTAAAGGATACAATCCCCGCCACAAAACAGCTTCTTAGGCTGTCGGAATATCCTTATTGACATTACGTGACCCAATCAGTGCGTAATAGAGCAGATAGAGCAGACAAGCGAAGATCACCCAATAAGAGGTGATGTAGGAGCTCATGTCAGCCACCCAACCCTGAAAAGCCGGAATAATACCGCCACCACAAACCATCACCATAAAGAGACCCGAGGCCATGGAGGTATATTTGCCCAACCCCTCAACGGCAAGGTTAAAAATACCACCCCACATCACCGAAGTACAAAGTCCGCAGAGCATAAGCAACATCACGTTAATCGGTACATTCTCGAAGCCAAAAGCCAAAGTCTTGTTATCAAAAGCCGGCATCTGCACCATAAAGGTTGGCAGGAAAATCGCCAGCAAAATCAACACCACCCCGATCAACGAAACCGTTGTCAACAAGGTCTTGGAGGAGAACCGACCAGCTAAGGCACCACCAACCAAGCGACCACAAAGCATCAGAAGCCAATAGACCCCGATCACCGTTCCGGCCACACGTTCGGCAATACCCAAACCACCTTCCGTTACAGCACTGGTCATATAAAGATTGGCCGTATTGGGAATGCCCACTTCGATACCCACATAGATAAAGATGCCGATTGCCCCCAACACAAAATGGCGGAAGGAGAGGGCAGAATGAGGATCTTTTGTATCTTTCAGCTCATGGGTGACAAAAGGCTCTGGAATTTGGGTAAAATAGAGCACCACAAAAGCCACAGCAAAGATTCCCATCGCCAAATATAACGCCAAAGAGGTGCCTGCAATGGTCTTACTTGATCCCATCAGATAGCCACCCAACACAGGAACGATGGTGGCGGCCACTGAGTTGAAAGAGCCACCGAATTGGATGAGCTGGTTGCCACGATTGCCCCCGCCACCCAAGGTATTGAGCATCGGATTGACGACCGTATTGAGCATACACATCGAGAAGCCCCCGACAAAAGCACCCATCAAATAGACCGGAAAGCTCGCCATCAGACCTCCGCAATAGATAATCGCCACGCCAATAAAACCAACCACGATCGCCGAGAGCGCTGTCTGCTTATAACCGATACGCTGAAGCATCATACCTGCCGGAATACCCATAAAAGCATAGGCGATGAAGTTAGCCGCGTTGCCTAATTGAGAGGCCCAGTTGGCCAATGCAAACTGCTCCTTGACGATCACGCCCAACGGATTCTGAAGTCCCGTCACGAACGCAATCATAAAGAAGAGCGCAAACATCATGGCAATGGGTAGTGCATAATTTTTCTTTTGTTCCATAAGTTGATGATTTTAAATATTTTATCTATCTCTTTTGGCAATATAATCACAAAGCGCAAGCAGCGCCTTTCGATAGGGCGAATCTTCGTAAGCGGTCAGCATCTCCTTGGCCGATTGCAGGTAATCATTCATCACTTGGGCAGCAGCCACCACTCCTTTTTCTTGTTCCACAAGGGTTTGCAACCACTCCACCGCGGCATCATCGGTGGGACAAAGCGCTAATTTGGCCAAGATTTCGGTGCGCTGCACTGCCGAAGCATGCTCCAGCACCACCAACAGTGGCAAGGTCACCTTCCCCTCTCGGAGGTCGTTGTTCGCCGGCTTTCCGGTATGAGAAGTGCGCGCATAATCTAAAATGTCATCCTGAATTTGGAAGGCCATCCCGATAGATTCTCCAAAATGGCGCATCAGTGTCATCTTTTCGCGTGGAGCTCCTACCGACAACGCTCCTGCGGAGGCACTGATGCCCATCAATGAGGCTGTTTTTTTGTGAATAATATCCAAGTAGGCGGTACGAGAAAAAACCTGCCGGCGGGCACAGTCGCTTTGGTAAATTTCGCCTTCGCAAAGGGTGGCGATTGAAGAGCAAACATGGGTAACAATATCGAATTGACCGCTGGACATGCCTACACTCATGTTGCGCGCTAAGATGTAATCGCCTAAAATGACTGCATTGCGCGACTGCCAACGGGCATTGGGAGAGGGTTTCCCCCGCCGCGTATCCGATTCATCAATCACATCATCATGGATCAGCGAAGCGACATGGATCATCTCGACCAACATCGCCGCCACCTGTGTTCTCAGACTAATATGCTGTTTATCAGTCGGTAAGTTCATTGAGGCAGAAAGGAGAACCAACATCGGGCGAATCGCTTTGCCGCGCGAGGAGAGTGCATATTGCAGCATTTCAGAGAGTAGGTTGCCGTCTGCACTAAATTTTTCTTTCACAAACGCTTCAAATTCCTCCAGTTCACTGGAAATGGGTTTGCGAATCAGATCAAGTGTTATCATAGATGAATCGATTATTTGCCACGCAAAGATAGTCATTTTTCAACAGCAGGTCACGCAAATGAATGTTTTTTCGTACCTTTGAAACTTGAAATCAGTGAATGACGATGAATGCTTCTAAATCCATAATCCTTCGACTGCTACCCGCAGGGGTGGCGGTGGTAATATTTTTTGCTGTCAGCGCACTTTACTTTGCCCCTCAATTTACCGGTGAGGTATTGCCTCAACACGATGTGCTTCAATACGAAGGCATGACCCACGACATCCAAGCTAACCGTACAGCCACAGGAGAAGATCCTCAATGGACGGGGGGTATGTTCGGTGGCATGCCGGCCTACATGATCAACATCGACTATCCAGCACAGCTTGTCAAACGGACGGTGGGACAAATTGTGAAAATTATCGACACCCCGGCCGGCTTCGTCTTTTTTGCCATGTTGGCCATGTGGATCATGCTCTGCATGACAGGCATCAATCCTTGGGTGGGGATCATACCCTCCTTGGCCTATGGACTTTCAACCTACTTTTTTCTGATCATCGGAGCTGGACACATTACCAAAATGTGGGCATTGGTCTACGCCCCATTGATGATGGGGGGCGCATGGCTCACCTTGCGGCGGAATGTTTGGATCGGCGCGGCACTGACCGCCCTCTTCACCTCACTCGAAATCGGCGCTAACCACCCGCAAATCACCTACTATTTTCTCTTGGCTCTCCTCCTTTTATGGATCAGCGAGGGCATCGGTGCATTCAAGAAAAAGACCCTTCGTGACTTTGCCAAGCGCACCGCCCTGCTCGCTGCGGCCGGAATCATCGCCTTGGGATCAAACTTCTCGCCACTTTGGTATGCCGCCCAACACACCAAAGAGACCATGCGTGGCGGCTCCGAATTAGTGTCAAATAGCGAAAGTGCGCAAAAAGGCTTGGCCATAGACTACGCCACAGCTTGGAGTTATGGTCGTGCCGAGAGTTGGAATATGCTCATCCCCAACTTTATGGGTGGCGAATCCACCTCCACATTTGCCAAAGATCGTCAGGTGGCAGATGTCCTCAAGCCCTATGGGCTAAGTCAGGCAGCAACACAACTACCCTCCTACTGGGGAGAACAACCTTTCACCGCCGGTCCAACCTACATCGGGGCAGTCGCTATCTTCTTGGCTGTCTTGGGAATTGGGCTCACAAAAGGACGCAACAAGTGGTGGATCATTGCGGCGACCTTACTGGCCATCTTGCTCTCTTGGGGACACAACTTCATGGGATTAACCGAATTAGCCTTCAAATACCTTCCCGGCTACAACAAATTCCGCACCGTCTCCATGATCTTGGTGATCGTCCAGTGGACTGTCCCTCTTTTGGGCGCATTGGCCTTGAGCAAATTATGGAAGAGAGAGAGCGACAATGGAGTACGGAAACGCGCTTTATATTGGGCATTGGGAGTAACGGGTGGCATCTGCCTACTTTTTGCCGTGGCAGGAGGTGCGCTTTTCAGCTTTGGGCATGATGCCAGTGCCAAAATGATGACCAATCAATTTGGTCAGATGCTTCAACAGGCAGGCATGAATCAAGCGATCCAAGAGGGTCTGCATGAGGAGATTGGAGCGATCACCGCCGATGCCATGGAGGCTGAGCGCGCACAGATCATGACCGCCGATGCTTGGCGTTCGCTTCTTCTTATCCTGATAGCCGCGGCCGCAATTTGGCTTTATCTACACAAGCGCTATCCTCGCGAGATCCTGATGATCTTTTTGGGCGTACTTTTGCTGATAGACCTCATTCCCGTTGACCTGCGCTATTTGCCACAAAGTAAATTTGTCACCGCCCGTAGCAATCGCATCACCGCCACCGCTGCCGACACGAAGATTCTGCAAGATACGGAGTTGGGTTACCGCGTTCTCAACCTCACAGTCAGCCCCTTCAATGATGCCACCACCTCCTATTTCCATCGCTCGGTGGGTGGCTATCATGGTGCAAAACTCTCCCGTTACCAAGATCTGATTGATCGCCACCTCTCCCAGTTAGATCCGGAGGTACTGGATCTACTAAATACCCGCTATCTGATCGTTAGCCCCGACTCGGTCGTCCGGCGCGAAACGGCCAACGGAGCCGCTTGGTTGGTTGAAGGAGTGGTTAATGCAACCTCTCCGCAAGAGGAGATTGATCGTCTGGGAGAGATCGACACCCGCCGAGCAGCCATCGTCAACACACAATTTCCACTCAAAGAATCCTCCTTTGGTCAGGGCAACATTGCGTTGGAGGAATACCGTCCGAATTATCAAAAATATACCGTTCAAGCTGACGCACCAGCCTTGGCTGTCTTTTCAGAAATTTATTACGACAAGGGCTGGACAGCATTCATTGATGGCCAGCAAGCTCCCTATTTACGGGCCGACTATGTGTTGCGCGCGATGGAAATTCCTGCCGGCACACACACCATCGAATGGCGTTTCAAAGCACCCGCATGGAGAGTCACAGAAGGCATCACCCTCCTCTCTTCCATCACCATTTTGTTGGGAATTGTAGGTCTACTCATTTATCTATTTAGACATGAAAGAAGACAAAAGACTGAAGCGTAAAATACGCAACTCTTACATCGTATCGACCATCAGTGTCGCATTGGTGCTCTTCCTCTTGGGTTCTGTCGGTTATCTGATGACCGCGGCACTCCAAGTGGCTACCACCCTCCAAGAGAGTGTCAACGTGAGTGTGGAACTCCGAAACGGACTGGATTCAGCGCGCGTGGCCAAGATTCACGAACAGATCTGCGACTCAGAAATCGTCAGTGAGGCCACCTTCAGTTCCAAGGAGGAGAAGATCAACGATGGGGAGTTCCGCAAGATGTTTGAGAATGAGATTGACGAAATCTTGGGCGAGAATCCACTCATGGACTCCTATGAGGTCAAGTTATCGGCTCGCTCTTCAGAACACGAGCTACTCGAAAAGTTCATCACCCAAATCGAAGAGATTCGTGGTGTGGATCGGGTGAGTTATCCGGCTCAAATGGTCGAACGACTTCATGCTACGGTGGGCAAAATTCGGCTGGTGCTGACTATTTTTGGTGGCGCACTACTGATTATCTCGCTCATTCTGCTCAACAACACCATTCGATTAGCCATCTTCTCAAAGCGTTACCTGATCAACACCATGAAATTAGTGGGTGCCACCAAATGGTATATCATGCGACCTTTCTTGCAAAGTAGCATCACCCAGGGCATCTTAGCCGGTTTGGGTGCCATGTTGCTCTTCGGCATTGCCATCTATGGCCTCAACGAAGCCATTCCTGAGTTGACCTCCTTGGCCACGATGAGCAAAATCGTACTGATTACCTTTGCGATGATGGCCGGAGGTGTCCTTATCTCCGCCTCATTCACCATCTTTGCTGTCAATAAATTCGTCAACATGAAATCCAATAAAATTCACCTCTATTAGAAGTCTTTTATGAAAAAATTCCGTGAAATAAACGACAAAAATGATGCACTCATGGCACTGTCGACAAAAAATTACATCCTATTACTCATCGGATTCTTGGTCATACTCCTTGGATTAGCCCTCATGGCCGGAGGTGGTAGTGATTCGGCGGACGAATTCAACTTTGCCATGTTTTCGTGGTGGCGCATCACGTTAGCCCCGATTCTTATCGTGGGCGGGTTCGTGTTTGAAATTTTCGCCATCATGAAACGTTTTGACAACCCAACATCCAAAAAATAAGCCCCACTTAACCCCCTTTTTAGCCATGAATACACTCCAAGCCATCTTGCTCGGCATCGTACAAGGTATTACAGAATTTCTGCCGGTATCAAGCAGCGGTCACCTCCAAATTGCCAAAGAGCTCTTAGGGGTACAACTGGACAACAACATCGCTTTCGACATCACCCTGCACGCCGCTACGGTGTGTAGCACCATTGTGGTAATGTGGCGCGAACTACTCCGATTGCTAAAAGGGCTCTTCTCGCGCCACTTTACGCCCGAACAAAGTTATGTCCTAAAAATCGTGATCTCCATGATCCCTGCCGGTATTATCGGCATTCTGTTCAGCGAGCAACTCGAAACTCTCTTTAGCTCACTGTTGGTTGTCGGACTGATGCTACTCTTGACCGCGGCTTTGTTGGCCTTGGCCTATTACTACCGTCCCAGTCGCCAGCGAGAACTCACCTACCGCGATGCTTTGGTCATCGGTTTGGCACAAGCTGCCGCCACCATGCCCGGGCTCTCCCGTTCGGGAACGACCATCGCCACAGGTTTGTTGTTGGGTAATCGCAAAGACGGCGTGGCTCAATTCTCTTTCCTGATGGTGATCCCTGTGATCTTGGGGAAGATGCTTCTTGATATTCTTTCGGGAAATACAGCAGCCACAGAAGTCGCTGCTCTTCCACTCTTTGCCGGCTTCATGGCCGCCTTCATCGTGGGCGCTTTGGCCTGCAAATTCATGATAGAAATGGTTAAACGCGGTCGTCTGATCTATTTTGCCTACTACTGCGTTGTGGTCGGACTACTCTCGATCTTCAGCTATTTCTTCATCCTCTAATCGAATGTGTGAAACTAAAATAGAAACGCTTGACCTCAAAGGTGTAGACTTCAGAGAGGGTTACATCGCCGTCATCAACAAGCCCCTTCAGTGGACATCCACCGATGTGGTGCGCAAAATCAAATTTGCCCTCCATAAGGTGGGCTTCTCGAAGATCAAGGTTGGACATGCCGGCACACTCGATCCCTTAGCCACCGGTGTGCTGTTGGTTTGCATCGGCAAGGCCACAAAAATGGTCGACAACCTCCAGTCTGAGGAGAAGGAGTATATCGCCACCATTCAATTAGGCGCAACCACCCCCAGCTACGATTTGGAGCATCCCATCGACCAAACCTATCCGACCGAACACATTACCCGTACAGCGGTAGAGGAGACCCTGCAATCTTTAACCGGTGAGCGCTACCAAACCCCGCCACAGTACTCCGCCAAAAAGGTGGAGGGCGTGCGTGCCTATGAATTTGCCCGCGCCGGTGAGACCGTGGAACTCCGGCGGGCACTCATTTCGATCTACGAAATTGAGCTCTTGGCCTACGATATGCCCATGATTACCATCCGCGTACGTTGTAGCAAGGGCACCTACATCCGCTCTTTGGCGTGCGAAATTGGCGAAGCCCTCCAAAGTGGAGCACACCTCACCTCACTTTGTCGCACCCGTAATGGTGGATTCACCGTGGGGAATGCCCATGATTTGACATTTTTTTTAGAAAAACTCGCTGATAGTGAAACAAAATAGCCTCTTTTTCGTATCCTTTTTGTCCTCGTGCATGCAATAATGGCTGGAGACAAAAAATAACATAACATTTGCCTATGAAACTGTCACAATACGGATACGAATTTTCGCCTGAAATGATCGCGAAACACCCCACGGAAAACCGAGATGAGTCTCGTTTGATGGTCATTCATCGGTCAACAGGGGAGATTGAACATCGGCTTTTTAAAGATATTCTCGACTATTTTGACGAAAATGATCTTTTTGTCTTCAACGACACCAAAGTATTCCCCGCACGTTTATATGGCAACAAGGAGAAAACAGGTGCCGAAATTGAGATCTTTCTGCTCCGCGAGTTAAACAAAGATCTACGACTTTGGGACGTTTTGGTCGATCCGGCACGTAAAATCCGCATCGGCAATAAACTTTATTTCGGCGAAGATGATTTGTTGGTGGCGGAAGTCATTGACAATACCACCTCCCGCGGGCGTACCTTACGTTTCCTTTTTGATGGCAATTACGATGAGTTCAAGGCCACACTCTTCAAGTTGGGGGAGACCCCGCTGCCCAAGTGGGTACGTGAGAAGGTCGAACCATCCGATGCCGAACGCTATCAGACTATTTTTGCCGACAAAGAAGGCGCTGTGGCAGCTCCTACGGCGGGATTACACTTCTCTAAGCACTTAATGAAGCGCATGGAGATCAATGGCGTCAGCCACACCTTTGTCACCCTCCATGTTGGCCTGGGCAACTTCCGCACCGTGGATGTAGAAGATCTCTCGAAGCACAAGATGGACTCGGAACAGTTCTTCGTCACCGAAACTGCTGCACAAGATGTCAATACCGCCAAGACCAAGGGACACAAGGTCGTCTCTATCGGCACAACAGTCATGCGCACCTTGGAGACTGCTGTTTCAACCAACGGCATGATTAAGCCCATGGACGGATGGACCAATAAGTTCATCTTCTCCCCTTACGAATTCACGGTGGCAGATGCGATGGTCACCAATTTCCATCTTCCTTTTTCCACCCAACTGATGATGGTGGCAGCCTTTGGTGGTTACGATCGTATATTAGCCGCATACAAAGTAGCAAAAGACGAAGGGTATCGTTTCGGCACATATGGCGATGCGATGTTGATTCTTTAGATTTTTTAGATTTTTTTTACTATCTTTGTATTTATTCATAAACCCTCTCAAAATGGCAAGCAAGATACTGTATGTATGTCAGGAGATTACTCCTTATCTTCCTGAAACCGAAGCTTCGGTGCTCTGCCGCGCGCTTTCCCAGGCTATGCAGGAACGCGGCAATGAGATCCGCACCTTTATGCCCCACTACGGATGTATCAACGAACGCAGGCATCAACTGCATGAAGTGATCCGCCTCTCGGGCATGAACCTGATCATTGATGATAATGACCATCAACTCATTATCAAGGTGGCTTCCATTCCTTCGGCACGCGTACAGATCTATTTTATTGATAACGATGACTACTTTTCTCGCAAAGCAGTTCTGTGTGATCCGGCGGGTGTTGCCTTCGAGGACAACGATGAACGGGCTATTTTCTTTGCTCGTGGAGTGCTCGAAACGGTCAAGAAATTACGTTGGACACCAACGATTGTCCATTGCCACGGTTGGTTTTCAAGCATCATCCCGATCTATTTACGCAAAATATTCGCCGACGACCCGATCTTCAAGCACGTCAAGATCGTCATTTCGCTCTATGATGAGAAATTCGACCAGCCACTAAACAAAGATATTCGTCTTAAAATCGCCAATGAGGGGATAAAAGATAAAAATCTTTCAATTCTTAACGACCCTTCATACGAAAATCTCTGCCGCTACGTTATTGGATATGCCGACGGGATCGTCATCGGCTCTCCCAATGTGGATGAGCAGGTAATGGCCATCGTCTCTGAGAGCGGAAAGCCGACCCTTGGATACCAAGCCCCCGACACACCGGAGTTTTTCGACAATTATAACCAATTTTATGAAAAGATCCTCTAAGTTACGCTGTCTGCTAAATACCGCTGCCGTGGTGGGCGTTGTTACCTTCTTAACCTTCTCCGGCTGCACAAAAGTAGACGATACATTAGGCTCTGATTTCATTCCTGACAATCAGGATATGAAGATCGGCGTGCGCAAGGATCTGAAAAACATCTTCGAAACAAGGCTCTACTACACCGATTCCCTCCGAACCTCTAATTTGGGATCGGGCTTTTTTGGTTCTACCTGTAACGACACTTTTGGATTGCGCTCAACGGGCTTTTTCTCTCAATATCGTTGGACAGTGATTCCCTCCAAAGAGGGCTTTGGCTACCGACCGATCTTCGACTCAACACAGCTCTTTCTTGCCGTCTCAAACTACGGAGGAGACACCACCTATGTGCAACAGTTTGAGGTCTATGAGATCAAAGACAACTCCTTCCTCGCCGCCACTCCGGACACCACTTTCTACGGCAATTTTGACATCTCAAAATATTTGGAAGCAGAACCTGCTTTCACCTTTGAGTTCCCGAATCAAGCCAAGGGTGTCTATGCCAAATCTAATGTGGTCACCATGCAACCGACAGCACAAGGCAGGAAACTTATTGATCGGCTGATGTTACAAAAAGATGGACTCAGCATGACCATCTTCGATGATCAAAGCACATGGTTCAACACCTTCAAAGGCCTTTACATTAAACCCAAGCAGGATGCGGCCAAAGCAGGTGACGGCAATATTTTCCAAATCAACCTTTCAGAATCCGGATTCGTGATCTACGGCCGTAATCGGGACAAAACCGACCCCACCTTGATCAAAGATACAACCACTTCGGTCTACTACTTCTACCATACCAATAGCGAAACGGCCAACTTGGGGAACATCTCCATCAACACCATGCGGCATGACTATACAAAATCAAAACTGGCCGCTTTTGTCCCTGACAAACCAAACACGAGCAGTGCCGTATTATCTGACTGCTATGTAGAGGGTTTGGGTGGCGTTGTGACTGCGATCACCTTCACCGATGAACTTTTTAAAGAGTTGGAGAAGATTGTCAGCGAGGAGAGCAAAGAGAGTGGCGTTCGATTCAAAAGCATGGCATTCAGTCAGGTAACCATCTCTTTCTTTGGTCGAGAAGGCGCCTATGATTGGACAACGATTCAACCGACAGAGACCTTCCTTGATTGGCTGGGTAGCACCTCCTATCGCTTGGGGCTCTATACCTCTTATAAGCGGCTGACCGGTATTTCTGATTACAACTACCTCTACGAAAAAGCCGGCAATGCCATCACCTATGGAGGCTATGTTAATCGTAGCCAAGGGCGCTATACAATGGATATCAAGAGCTACATCCAGCAGCTGTGGAACAGCTACCTTGATAAAAAAGCAGGGAAGATCACTGAAATTCCTAATCGAACGATCTACCTCGCTCCAGAAGCCTACTCGGTCAACAGTTTTTCCTATGGCACGGCACAAGGCGCGGCAGAGATAAACAACACCGCCCCCATGAAGTTAGACATCACCTACGTAATGATTAAATAGATAGTAACCGATACAACACGAGCATAACCTAAGTCATACACTTAGGTTTTCTCGTGTTTTTGAAAGATATTTTTTGAAATGCAGGAAAATTTAGTAATCGTCGAGTCTCCGGCCAAAGCCAAGACTATCGAAAAGTTTTTAGGAAGCGACTTCATAGTCAAGTCGAGTTTCGGACACATCCGCGACCTCTCAAAAAAAGACCTGGGCATCCAAATTGGCAACAATTACGAGCCTGTCTACGAAATTCCAAGCGACAAACGCAAAGTCGTGGACGAGCTGACCAAGTTGGCTAAAGATAAAATCGTTTGGCTGGCGTCTGATGAGGACCGCGAAGGAGAGGCTATTGCTTGGCATCTAACTGAGGTGCTGAATCTTCCAGTGGAGAATACCAAGCGGATCGTCTTCCACGAGATCACCAAAAAGGCGATCTTAGATGCCATCGAGAGCCCCCGCACCGTCAATATGGATTTGGTCAATGCCCAACAAGCTCGTCGTATTCTCGATCGTTTGGTGGGTTTTGAGCTCTCCCCCGTGCTTTGGAAGAAAGTCCGTCCATCGCTCTCCGCCGGACGTGTACAAAGTGTCGCCGTCCGCCTTTTGGTGGAGCGTGAACGCGAGATCATCGCCTTCGTTTCGACCCCTTATTTTCGCGTTGTGGCACAGTTTTATCCCGCTAACGATGCAGCAAAGACACTCTTCAAGGCAGAGCTTTCCACCCGCTTTGAAACAAAGGAGCAGGCCGAAGCCTTTCTAAAAAGTTGCATTGATGCCCATTATACTGTGCTCAAGGCCGAAGAGAAGCCGGCACAGCGCTATCCTGCGCCACCGTTTACCACCTCCACCCTTCAACAAGAGGCCGGACGCAAGTTGAGCATGTCGGTTTCGCAAACGATGTCTGTGGCTCAACGCCTTTATGAACAAGGACTTATATCCTATATGCGTACAGACTCGGTCACCCTCTCTCAGCAAGCACTCGTTCAGTGTAAAGAGGTTATCACGCAACTCTACGGAGCGAATTATTCCTCTTTCCACAACTATAAAACCAAGAGCAAAGGCGCACAGGAGGCACATGAGGCCATCCGTCCCACCTCTATCGAACTTCAGAGTATTGAGGGCACGCCTGCCGAAAAGAAACTTTATAACCTCATTTGGAAGCGTACTGTTGCCTCCCAAATGGTCTGCGCCGAAATCGACCGCACCACCATCGTTATTGGCAAAGACAACGCCACAGAACAGTTTGTCGCCACCGGCGAGGTGATCCGTTTCGATGGTTTCCTTCGTTTGGACAATAGCCCCGTCGATGAGGAACAACAGGAGGCCGAGAGCTTAGAGGGTGTTCTCCCAAAAATGGTTCCCGGAGAGGTCGTCAATGCCAAGCAAATTACTGCCACAGAGAAGTTTACACAAAGCCCTGCACGCTATAATGAGGCCTCTTTGGTCAAACGCCTCGAGGAGTTAGGCATCGGTCGCCCATCCACCTATGCCCCAACCATCACCACCATCATCAATCGCGGCTATGTGGTGAAGCAAAACAAAGAGGGACAAAAACGCGATTATATCCAATTCACCTTCACCGAAGGGGGCAAAATCACCGAGAAGACACTCAGTGAAAATTATGGCAAAGAGAAAAATAGGCTCTCCCCCACCGACATTGGCATGGTGGTCAATGACTATTTAGAGTCGCAATTCAGTTCTATTCTCGATTATAATTTCACAGCCAATGTCGAAAAGGAGTTCGACCGCATCGCTGATGGCGCGATCACTTGGGAGCGAATGATTGGCGATTTTTATGGCCCATTCCATAAGATGGTCGACTTGGCAATCGGAACACAAACCGACAAGAAGACACAAGTCCGCATTTTGGGTGTTGATCCCAAAACAGGTCACGAAGTCAAAGCCCGCATCGGTCGTTATGGCCCGATGGTAGAAATGGAGGGCGAAGCGGGAGAAAAAGCACACTTCGCCTCACTGAAAAAGGGACAACTCATCGCCTCTCTCACCTTAGAGGAGGCCTTGGAATTATTTGCACTGCCCCGTAATTTAGGCCCTTATGAAGAGGAGGATTTAGTGGTTGGGCTCGGCAAATTCGGTCCTTATGTCCGTCACGGAAAATCGTTTACCTCATTGGGAAAAGACGATGACCCTTATAAAATCGACTTCAATCGCGCGGTAGAATTGGTCGTGGAGCAAAAAACACGCACCAAAGCGGCCAGCACACCCCTGAAGAGTTTTGCAGAGGATGCCGATATGCTGATCAAAAATGGCCGCTACGGCGCTTATATCGCCTACAAAGGAAAGAACTACCGCCTGCCTCGCGGTGCAAAACCCGAAGAGCTCACCCTTGAGGAGTGCCTCAAGATTGTCTCTTCATCAAAAAAATAGACCTAAACCAAAAACCAAAATACCTATTATGAAGAGACTTTTTTTGACGTTAGCCTTAATAGCAGGTTGCGTCTTCTCCACCACAGCACAGGAGTCCCAACCCGTCGCCAAAGGCTACCAGTTCACCGACTCCAAGATTCTCCCAACCACACCGGTCAAAGACCAAGCAAAGAGTGGTACTTGCTGGTGTTTTTCGACACTCTCTTTTCTTGAAAGCGAAATTCTCGCTGCCGGAGGCGCTCCGATTCACCTCTCTGAGATGTGGATCGTCCGCAATATCTACTTCGAAAAAGCCATCAAGTATGTCCGCCTTCACGGTGCGCTCAACTTCGCCGTTGGTGGTGCCAGTCACGATGTATTCCATGGGATTAAAGCCTATGGCATTGTGCCCCAAGAGGTCTATCCCGGATTCAATTATGGTACAACCAAGCCTCTTTTCAACGAAATTGATGCCGTCCTCAAGGCTTACGTCGAAACCATCATCCAAGCGCCCAATAAGACACTTACAACTGCTTGGCAACAAGGTTTAAACGCTATTCTTGACGCTTATTTTGGCGTGATGCCAGAGAAGTTCACATGGCAGGGCAAGGAGTATACTCCCCAAACTTTTGCCGCCTCTCTCCCCATTAAACTGGATGATTATGTGGACATTACCTCCTTTACGCACCATCCTTTCTACACGCCCTTTGTGATGGAAGTTCCCGACAACTGGCTTTGGGCATCCATCAATAATGTGCCGCTCGATGAATTGATGAGCATCGTTGATGCCTCCTTAGCTCAGGGACACACCGTAGCTTGGGCTACCGATGTCAGTGAACCGGGCTTCAACCGCACAAAAGCTATCGGCATCATTCCTGAAGCTCATGTAGAGACCATGGCCGGCAGTGAAGCCGAGCGTTGGGGAAAACTCTCTAATGCAGAGAAGAATGCCGCGCTTTACAGCTTTGACAAGCCGGGAACAGAGAAGACCATCACACAAGAGATGCGTCAAGTTGCTTTTGACAACTATGAGACCACCGATGATCACGGCATGGTCATCGTGGGAACTGCCACCGATCAAGCCGGCAATCCATATTACAAAGTGCTCAATTCATGGGATGTACGTGCGCCCTATGATGGATTTTTCTACTTCTCTCGTCCTTTTGTAGCCTATAAAACCATGGGGATTATCGTCAATAAAAAGGTTATTCCAGCCGATATTCGCAAGAAGTTAGGTATCAAATAGTGCTTTCTGCACAGAAAACAGCAACGCCCGATCTCAACCGATCGGGCGTTGCTATGTTATAGAATCTCCTAAAAACCAAGTCTTTCATGCCCCCGCCGGAGGTTACGCACTTGGAAGAAGAGCAACACAGCTGCCAGTAGAGAGGCGCTTGTATCGGCCAACGGCATCGCCCACCACACCCCAACTACACCCCACCGATTGGGAAGTATCAGCAGTAAAGGGACAAGAAATAGCATCTGTCGGGTCATGGAGAGCAGGATGGCCTTTTTGGGCTTGCCAATATATTGGAAAAAGTTAGAGGTGACAATTTGGAATCCCACGATCGGGAACATAATCAAGACGATATGAAGCCCTTGGCAGGCAGCTTCGATCAACTGAACCGCCTCTGCTCCGCCATCCAATCCCACAAACAACATCGCCACCTGACGCGGGAAAAATTGACCAATCAGGAATCCGGTCGTAGTCACACAAACCGCACAACAGATCGTCATGTAGAGCGTCTTCAATACTCTGCCGTATTGCTTCGCTCCATAATTGTATCCCACAATGGGTTGCATCCCTTGATTCAACCCCGCAACGACCATCACAAAGAGCAATACAACACGATTGATGATGCCATAAGCACCGATATAAATATCACCCCCATTCTCTTTGAGCGCCTTGTTAACGAAGATCACCACCACCGATGCGCAGAGGTGCAACAGAAATGGAGCCAAGCCAATGGAGAGAATCCCCGCCACAATATCACGCCGCAGACGGAAGATGCCTCGTTTGAAATGGAGGAAACTCCGCGATGAAGAGAAATGCCACAAGGAGAGCAACATAGCGATACTTTGAGCGATCACGGTAGCCAAGGCCGAACCGCGAATACCCCAGTCCAACACAAAAATAAAGATCGGATTCAGGATGCAATTAATCACCACAGCCACCAACATGATCAACATCGCCTTTTGCGGATACCCCGAAGCCCGAAGCACCTCATTCATACCCAAATAAAGATGTGTAATGATTGTCCCCACCAAGATGATCTGCATAAAATCGCGGGAGTATCCGATCGTCTGCTCACTGGCACCAAAAAAATAGAGAATCGGATCTAAAAAAGTCAAACTCACCACAGTAAACACCACACCAATGATCAGGTTGAGCAAAATCACATTACCCAATGTCCCCTCAGCCGCCCGTCGGTTTCCTTGCCCTAAACGTATCGAAATAATGGCCGAAGCGCCGATGCCCACCATTGAGCCAAATGCTGAGGCTAAATTCATCAACGGCATTGTCAGTGCCAAACCGGAGATCGCCAGCGCGCCCACACCGTGACCAATAAAAATACTGTCAATGATGTTATACAATGATGAGGAGGTCATCGCTATAATCGCAGGGATGGCGTAACGGAATAACAGCGAAGGAATTGAATCAGTTCCTAAAGAGAGGGGTGTAACCGCATTTTTCATAGGCTACAAAGGTAAAAATTTATTCTCTACAATCTATCTCCATAGCCCCAAAGCGACTAAAACTACTCTTAAAAGGAAGAGTGTCCATCACAAATTGGTAAACAACAAAAAATCATTATCTTTGTGCTCTATATTAAGTATTATGTTTCATGAAAGAAATTAGACCCGCTATCTTCATTCTCCTTCTATTGACACTACTCCCCTTCGGGTCAGTAGCTCAATCTGTAAGAACAGAGGTCTTACAAAAAGCTAATCACTGCAACCCCTTAGATTCGTTAATATTGGTCTCTGTCGATACCTTATTGATCCAGCAGGCCAATACATTAGCCGCCATACCCACCAAACGCCCCAGCTTCTTCCGTCGCATCATCAACTATTATAGCCAATCCAATGTAGACCGCACCTTCGAAAAGAAGATCGACATCAGCGTTGCTCCGGGACCGAACTACTCCTCCGATGTGGGTTTCGGATTGGGCGTTATGGCTGCCGGTTTATACCGTTTAGACCGCACCGACTCCATCACCGCCCCCTCGAATATTACCATTTACAGCAACATCACCACCAAGAAATTCTTTTTACTGCGCTTTTCGGGCAATAATATTTTCATGAAAAACCGCAATCGGCTCTCCTATTCAAGCGCCTTTGTCTACTTCCCCGCTGCATTTTATGGTATTGGTTACCAAAGTGGTCAAAGTGGTTACGTGCAATCTTTAGATAATATCATGGTCATTGTCCGTGTAGCTGCCAGCACTCGCTTATTCAAATCGGCCTATGTGGGTGTTAGCGTGGGTTTCGATTACACCCGAGCCAAACCGATCAACAAATATCCTGGTCGCAGCACCTTTGAAGAGATGACGGCCCACAAAGATCAACTGCAAGGCGACCAAAAAAAACTTTATGACATCTACGAATCCGGTCTGTTCATCCCCGAATATACCACGCCCTTCCAGAATTACATCAACGGACTCGAAGCCAATCCAGCCTTTGGCATCCCCGAAATTCAAGGTACACACGAAAAGATGAATGCACTCAATGTCAACGTTGGAGCATTCCTTCAATATGACTCCCGTGACTTCATCACCGATGCCCGCAAAGGAATCTTCTTCAAGGCAGAGGCCCGCTATTATCCCAAGGTACTGGGCAACTCTCGTAACTCTTTCGGGAAGATCCTTGTACAGTTTGACTTCTACCAAAAGCTCTGGAAAGGCATGGTCCTCGCCTATGATTTATATAGCGACTTCGCCCTCGGCACGCCCTCATGGCATATGTATGCGCAATTAGGAGGCACAGAGCGTATGCGAGGCTATTATCAAGGCCGTTATCGTGATCGTAATTTGGTGGAGACACAGGTGGAGTTTCGACAGAAAATCTATCGTCGGCACGGTATTGTGGGTTGGATCGGCGTAGGTAACATTTGGGGAAAAGACTCTTTTCAATGGGGGCACACCCTCACCAGCTTTGGGGTAGGCTATCGGTTTGAATTTAAGAATCGGATGAATATCCGTCTTGACTATGGCTGGGGTAATTATGGCAACCAAAATTTCTTCTGGGACAAAAAGCGCTCCTCCGCCTTTATCTTCTCCGCCTCTGAGGCTTTCTAAGAGAGGATCGAGACCACGATATCTCCATCGAAAAAGGAGAAATCCATTTCAATCGAGGCTTCTTGTCGAATACGCCCACAGATGACTGAGTGCTCAAAATCGACAGCATCCACATGCAAATCACACAACAAATCAAGCCCCTCCTGTCCCGATATTTTATACAAACACTCCTTGGCACTCCAAACGACAGCCGCCAAACGAGGATCTTCACTCAAAAGAGCCTCCACAGGAGTCATATAGCGAGATTTTACTTTTGAAAATCGACGGGAAAGGGATTCAATATCCACGGCACAGCGGCTTTCTGACCAACAAACGGCCACATGAGTGGCGCTGTGAGAGACGCTAATGAAACCCGGATAATCGACCAACTGCGGCGCGCCCAAAGCATCATATCGAATGGTAACAACAGCGCCTAATTCACGGCTCAAGAGCGCCCTCCACGAGAGAAACTCCTGTCGCCGATGCGCTCCAAAGGGCTGAGCTTGCGCCCAATCAGCCGCAGTCACCCAAGCCTGAGTCTCTTCAGGTGGCATCAGTGGCGCGATCCACAGCCGACCCTTTTTCATAAAATAAAGATCTTGATCTTATCCACCCTATGACCCACAACCGACTCCGCCACAAACTGAATATTATGCGCCGTCAGGCTGTCGCCCTGTTTCAGAAAATCTCGCTTGAGCTCCAACAATAGACCACTGAGCGTTTCGGCACTACCCTTGACATCAGAAAAAGTCTCTTCATCTAAGTCAAGCACCCGCTCAAAATCACCGATATGCGTCTTGCCATCAAAGAGATAGACCGATGGACTGAGTTTGGTGTAACAGCTGTCCTCCGCATCACTTTCATCCGAAATTTCTCCGACAATCTCTTCGATAATATCTTCCAGAGAGACCAAGCCCAATGTAGATCCATATTCGTCCACTACGATGGCCATGTGCACCTTATTATTCTGAAAATCCTCCAGCAAATCGCTGATTTTCTTATGCTCCGGAACAAAATAAGGCTTCCTAATCAGTTGTTGCCAACCAAATTCATCCCCGTGATTGATAAAAGAAAGCAGATCTTTGACATAGAGCGTGCCCTTAATATTGTCCAACTCCCCATCATAGACAGGAATACGAGAAAAACCGGAGGCGATGATCATCTCCTTCACCTTTTCATAGGATTCTGTAAGCGGAATCGCCGTCATATCGACACGTGGCCGCATGATTTCCGAAACTTCTGTATTGACAAAATTGACAATGCCCGACAAAATTTCGTGTTCCTCCTGCGAGGAAGATTGGGTCATGTCGACAGCATCGGCCAGCTCATCGAGCGAGATTTCACTATGGCGTGCCGCCCGTTCACTAATTCGACTACTCACACGCACCAAAAGATAGGACACCGGATAGAAAATCCAGCGCAACACTTGCAGTGGTCGTGCCGCAAAGGTCGCAAAACGCAACGGAGCTGTTTGAGCAAATACCTTCGGGAGGATCTCCCCAAAGAGTAACAACAAGAAGGTGACAACCACCATCTTGAAAAGAAATTCAAAACGATGAAAAATAAAGACTGCGTCAATGATGTTTGCGGAGAGAATGACAATACAAATATTCACCAAATTATTGACAACCAGTATAGTGGCCAAAAGTACATCCACATTCGAAAGCAAAGTGAGAATCGTCTCCGAAGAGGAGGTCTGTCGCTGTTTCAGGAGATGAATATCGTTGTGTGTCAGCGAAAAAAATGCAGTTTCAGCACCTGATACCAGCGCTGAAACACACAGTAATAGGAGTGTCACCCCTAACATCACCCACACAACGAGTGTCGGACTTTGTATAGTTATACCCCAAGTAGCAAGATCCAAAATCAAATAAAATTAGTTATCAAAAAGAGTTCCCGAAGGAGGGTCTGCAGGTGTTTCCGGCTCAACATCTCCCTTCAATATCTCTTTGCGACGACCGGCTTCATTAGACATTTCCACCACAAACTTCGACCGACGGAGTTGATAGGAGGGTTTGTTGAGAAGCTGTTCTATATTGTCATAACGAGATGATTTCGCCCCCAAAACAACCTGTTCCATTGGCGGTTGAGCAACGGGCTTCAAGGGTTTTAAAGGTTCTAACTCAGCATCAACCTGCTCCTTCACACGCTCCTTGTTCAACTGCACGGCGCGTGCTGAGGGCATAGGAAATGATTGTCGACCATCGCCTTTGAATCCGGTGGCCACCACCACCAACTCGATGGCTCTACCTAATTGCGGATTTTCGCTCGTACCCCAAATAATGTTGGTATCATGAATCACCCCATCCTCGTCCTGCACACTGGCATGGGCTTGGATGTACTCTAAAATCTGCTGAACCTCCTCATACATCAGGTCTTCAGAGCCCGACACGGAGATATTCAGCAAGACATTTTTGGCTCCTGAAATTAAATTGTGATCCAGCAACGGCGAATGAAGTGAAGCACTCGCTGCCGCCTCGGCACGATGCTCTCCCTCTGCGATGGCGACACTCATGTGCGCACGTCCACTATTGCGCATCACACGCGAAACATCGGCAAAATCGACATTTACCAAGTCACTCTCCACGGTGATAATCTCAGCGATACCTTTAGCGGCAGCCGCCAAAATATCATCGGCCTTGCCAAAAGCTTGACGCAAAGAGAGTTTCCCGTATATTTCTGCCAGATTATCATTGTTGATAACCAATAGCGAATCAACGCTTTCACGCAATTCATCTATGCCCCGCGCGGCCTGTTCTCCACGCAAAGGGCCCTCGACAGAGAGTGGTGAGGTGACAATCGCCACCGTCAACAGCCCCATCTCCTTGGCCAACTTGGCAATAACAGGGGATGCACCAGTACCGGTACCGCCTCCCATTCCTGCGGTGATGAAGAGCATCTTAGTTCCCGAAGCCTCAAAGTGATGTTTCATCTCCGGAAGCGATTCGATAGCCGCCTGACGGCCATTTTCGGGGTTATTACCCGCACCCTCACCGGTATTTCCCAAGCGTACTTTTTGCTCCACAGGGCTCTTGTCAAGTGCCTGTTGGTCTGTATTGCAAACCATAAAGTCGACCCCTTTGATACCCAGGTTCCACATATGGTTTACGGCGTTCCCGCCGGCGCCACCTACGCCGACCACCATGATCATGGAAGACTGACCTTTCGGTGCAGCAAGTTCCGTCATTAAATCGTCTGTCATATCCCTTTGTACTCCTTTATAGTCTGCTTATCAATCAATTAGATCTCTTCATCATCATCACCCGCTTTTTCAAACTTGGTGTTGATATTTTCAAAAATTCCCTTCACCCGATCCTTCCAAGAAAGACGTTTAGAGGGTTGCTGTTCATTCGACTCCTGATCATAGGTCTCCTCCTGCAAGGTTTCGACCTCCTCACGCGTCTC
>JAVVZO010000001.1:0-31167 GCA_036650515.1 Alistipes sp. | reverse complement strand
GGTTGCGTAGGTTGAGTGGGAAGAACCGGCTCTACAACCGTTGGCTTCGCCGGCATATAATCCATAGAGCCACAGAAACCTTTTTCTGCACCTCTCAAAAGAATGCCAATAACCGCCGCATAGGCCGGGGTGGTCATCTTCTCCTTCGACTCCTCCGTCAAACCCTCTTCAGGAGCCGCAATCCGCACATCCATCTTGGTGATGCGGCGGAAGAGCTCGTCTATATCTTTGAGTTGTGCCGCCCCACCGGTCAACACGATGCCATAGGGCAACTTATTGGCCAAGCCCGAGTCACGAATCTCTTGCATCACAAATTCAACCATGTCGGTAGCTCGTGCCTCGACCACCGTGGCCAAATTCCGCAACAAAATATCTTTTGCCTCACGCGCCGTCCGGCCACTCACACGAATTAATTTATCTTCAGGAGCAAGTTCGGCAACGGCAGATCCATAAGCACATTTTAACTTTTCAACATGTTTCTCAGGGATGCTCTGGGAACGAATATCTCGATTGATGGCACTGGCACCCATGGGGATAGTAGCCACATAGCGCAATACATTACGATAATAAATCGACACATCGGTCAACCCACTACCAAGATCCACAACCACCACACCTTCTTCTTTCTCTTCGGGCGAAATAACCGTATCGGGGGTCACCTGTGCATTGGCAAAAATGCCCATCAAGTGAATGCCACAACGTTTGAGTGCCAATTCAAGGCGCTGCATGGGGGTGCGAGCGCAAAGAATGAAGTTGAAAGTCGAAGAGAGCTTTTTACCAAACGACCCTACTGGATTCTGAACCTCCTGATCATTATCGACCATATAATTCAATGGAATGCGCTCCATGATCAGCTCCTCATCGGGGGCTTGCACATTACGCATCCGATCAAACAAGCGGTCTACATCACTCTGGCTGACACCATTAATTTTGTCATCGGTAAAAACATAATCGGTATAGCAGGCACAGCGCACAAATTGACCGGAAATACCGGCATAAGCATCCGTAATATGGATGCCCATTTGCGCCGAAATCTCATCAACGGCCGTTGTGATAGCATGGGCTACCTGCTCAATATTATCAATACGACCTGCATTAACACCCTCCACGGGCTTGGAGACGACAGCCTCCACGGCCATTCCTTCGGGGGTCTTCGTGCCAACAGCTACGACCACATTCGAACTACCGAGATCAATGGCTACAACATAGCTCCTTTTTTCCACTGTATTCTATCTTATTTTGTACAAACAACTTGTTCTTTATATTTTATATTCACGGTACGGTAGGTGTTCCAACCGAGATTTTTCATACCGCTTCGGTAAAACGCATAGAGTTTATCAAGCTTCTCATCAACCGCCTCAATTCGGCCAAACAAAATCGTATGACTACCACTACGGGGGATTAGCTCTACCTCTAAAGCTCCACTCGCTGCGGAAGTTGCAACAATTTGGACTATTTCAGACTTCCAAAAATCATCCTGTTCAATCTGTTTTACAAAGGTAATGAGTTTTGAGAAATCTTCGTAGCTTTTCTCTAACTTTTTTTGCAGGTATCGTTTCTCCTCTTGGAGCGCATCTATCCGACTAATACCCAGATCAATAAGCTGCTTTTCATAGGCATATGTTCGACGTAAGCGCTTCTTTTTTTCTATCAACTCTTTCACGCGATCGTCAAATGCCTCCTGTGATTCAAACCAGCTTTTTTTAATCCGCATAAGCTGTAAGTCTCGGATCTTCTTATTATTCTCTCGCTCGCGGCGGAAGAACGGATATTTTTGCGTCTCAATTTGGGCGATTTCCCGCTCTAAAACAGCCAATCCCTTTTGTAGCGACAACGCCAAAGGCCCTCGCCAACTGGCGGCGAATGGCGGTTGGTAACTGCCTGTCACCACCGGCACATAAAGAGATGATTCGGTGGCAGTGAAGGCATATCCCGTTTCAGAAAGATAGACATTATAGCCATTCACAAGTAGCCGCAACAAGGGTTGTCGTTGACTCACATCAATCCGCAGCACCCCCGAATAGGAGATATAGGCACGCACCTGATCCACAAAACCATTGCGCGTGATCATCCGCTCCAAAGCAGGAAGATTGACTGTGCGCATAGGTGCTCCCAAGGTATGGATGCCACTTTGCGCCATCCATTGACGAACCATCTCTTCAGTGACTAATTGCCCATGATCTAAACTATCTAAGATATGAATTTCAACCCGCTCAACACACTGTTTTGCACAATGTTGTCGCGTAGTAATCGTCGAATAGATCACATACGCGATCACGGCACACCACAGCACCGTAATTACCGTATATTGGATCACCTTCGACAGTTTCATCTTCGTTATGCCTTGGTAGATAAATTTTTAGCCAACACCGCACAGCAAGCGTCAATATTACCCGCGCCGAAGCTCACCACCACATCGGTATCCATGGCAAGAACACGGTCAGCCAGCTCCTCCCTCTCTACAATCCGGCAAGGAACCGTTACACGATCAGCGATAATCTCGGCGGTGATGCCGGGAATCGGTTCTTCGCGAGCCGGGTAGATCGGCAGCAAAACCACCTCATCGGCATGCGAGAGAGCAGCCGCAAAGTCCACATAAAAATCGCGCGTACGGGTATAGAGGTGTGGCTGGAAAAGAGCGGTCACCTTACGCCGGGGGAACATCTGTTTCACAGAGGTTATCGTTGCCTCTAATTCTCGCGGATGGTGCGCATAATCATCCATATAGACCTGTTTGGGGGTGTTGATATAAAATTCAAAACGGCGCTTTACACCTTGAAATGAAGCCAGCGCATCACGCAATTTTTTTAGATCTAAAACCTCCTTACGGTGATGTGCCGCACACCACATCACAGCCACAGCCGCCACCGAATTTTCAATATTGATCCAGCCGGGGACACCTAAGGTACAGTCCGAAATCACGCCATCTGGGGTGCAAATATCGTAACGATAGCACCCGTTCGTCAGCAGGTGAATATGGGTGGCATAAAAGTCGCACGGCACATCGTAAGCATAGCGATAAACACGTGCAACAGCACCATCTAAAGATAGTTGCACACCATGCTTAAGCACCAACGCCCCCTCTGGTTTGATCTGCCGAATAAATTGTGAAAAAGCCTCCTTCATCGCTTCATGTGTACCGTAGATGTCTAAATGGTCGGCATCGGCCGCCGTCACCACCGCCACATCAGGAGCAAGGCGCAGAAAAGAGCGATCAAATTCATCGGCCTCCACCACCAAACGATCGCCTTGTCCCAAGACGAGGTTGCTCGCAAAGTTCTTCGAGATACCACCCAAAAAGGCACTGCCTGACTGCAAAACCTCATGATCCAGCCATGCTAAAAGGGTCGAGGTGGTTGTCTTACCATGTGTGCCGGCCACAGCTAATACATATTTATCCTCAGCGAGATAGCCCAGCATCTGAGAGCGTTTGACAATTTCAAAACCATTGTTTTTAAAATAGCATAGCTCCGTATGTTCTTCTGGCACAGCAGGAGTATAGACCACAATCGTCTGATCACGATTGATATAATCAGCCGGAATGGCGGCAACCTGATCCTCATAGTGGATCGCGGCACCTTCCGATGCCAATTCACGCGTCAACGCCGATTCTGTGCGGTCATAGCCCGCCACACACTTCCCCTGATGGAGAAAATAGCGTGCTAAGGCGCTCATTCCTATGCCTCCAATACCCAAAAAATAGACCTTCGAAAACTCCATTACTCCATTATTTTTTCAATTTCATCAACAATCCTCTCCGCCGAATCATCAATAGCTAATGCACTGATATGATTACTCATGTCCGCCAAGGCCTGCTTATTCTTCAACATCAAGGTCGCCTTCTCCATGGCCGTATTGGCCGCCGCATCGGCCACCACCACAGCAGCACCTTTTGCAACCAGCGCCATCGCATTTTTAGTTTGGTGATCTTCCGCCACATTGGGCGAGGGGATAAACAACACTGGTTTGGCAACCAAACACAGCTCCGAAACCGTACATGCACCACTACGGGAGATTACCAAATCGGCCGCCGCATAGGCATAGTCCATTCGCTCAATAAAAGCCCCTTGCCAAATATTTTTTGTAGGATGGGCTGTTAAAAAACTACGCATCTCCTGCTCATAAAATTTACCCGTCTGCCAAATCACCTGCATCGGCGCCTCCCCCTTTTGTTGCGCCACCCAATCTTTCATCATATTGTTGAGCGTTCGTGTACCCAAAGAGCCGCCAACAACTAAAAGTACAGGTAGATCAGCACGAAACCCATAGTATTTTAAGGCCTCAACTCGATCAGCACCTCCCTTTGAGAATTTACCGCGTAACGGATTGCCCGTCATCACAATCTTCTCTTTTGGGAAAAAGCGTTCCATCCCGCCATAGGCCACACAAATTCGTTGTGCTCCGCGTGCCAAAATCTTATTGGTCAATCCCGCATAGGAGTTCTGCTCTTGGATGATGGTCTTGACTCCCATTTGTTGAGCGGCCCACAGCACCGGAGCACTGGCATAGCCACCAAAGCCAACCACCACATCCGCCCCAAATGCACGGATCGTTTGCCGCGCTTTTAGGATGCTCTTCACCACCTTATAGGGCACAGCAAGATTCTGCCAGTCCCAGCGTCGCTGAAGGCCGGCAATCGGCAGTCCGACAATATTATACCCCAATGTCGGTATCTTCTCCATCTCCATTTTGTGCTCTGCCCCCACAAAGAGGATCTCAACCTGATCAGCAAAGCGTTGCTTCAACGCCTCGGCCACAGCTACCGCAGGGTAGATGTGACCACCTGTGCCTCCTCCAGAAAGAATAATTTTTTTCATCTCTATCTATGCAACAAAAGCCTCCTATATCGACCTTTTTATCTTTTTACTGTCATCTAACGACCCCAACTCTCTCGATCCAACGACCGGTAATTAATCGCCTCCCCAATGTGTACCGCGGTAATATCGGGCTGGTTTCCTAAATCGGCAATCGTGCGCGCCACCTTGATAATGCGGTCATAGGCTCGAGCCGAAAGGCTCAGTCTCTCCATCGCCTTCTCTAACAACGCAGCCGCAGGGGCATCCAATCGGCAATATTCGCGTAACATCTTGGTATTCATCATTGCATTGGTATGAATACCTGTTATTCCCTCAAAGCGCCGCGCCTGAATATCCCGCGCCCGAATTACCCGATCACGGATCACCTCACTTCGCTCTTCAGGGGCTTCCGAGGAGATCTCGGCAATCGAGACCGGTGTCACCTCAATGTGGAGGTCTATCCGATCCATCAAAGGTCCTGAAATGCGCCCTATGTAGCGGTGCACCGCCCCCGGGGGACAGGTGCATTCCTTTTCCGGATGGTTATAATAACCACAAGGGCATGGATTCATTGAGGCCACAAGTGCAAAATTGGCCGGATATTCCACGCTATATTTAGCACGCGACACAGTGATTTTCTTATCCTCCAACGGCTGTCGCAAAACCTCTAAAACACTCCGCCCAAATTCCGGCAGTTCATCCAAAAAAAGCACCCCATTGTGTGCCAACGACACCTCTCCGGGATGGGGCGACTGCCCTCCACCGATCAACGCCACCGGTGAGGTGGTGTGATGTGGCGCACGGAAAGGACGTTGCGTCAATAGCCCCCGCATCGCTCCGGGTTTCGCCGCCACAGAGTGTATCTTGGTCGTTTCCAGCGCCTCCTCCATGGACAGCGGAGGCAAAATAGTAGGAATGCGTCGTGCCAACATGGTCTTACCGGAACCCGGAGCGCCGATCAGCAAGACGTTGTGTCCCCCTGCCGCTGCAATTTCCAAAGCCCGTTTGACATGTGCCTGACCCTTCACATCCGAAAAATCCTCGGCATAACGATTGGCTCTATCATCGAAACACGTCTCTTTTAAAGGCTGTGCCGGTGCAATCTCCCGTTCGCCATTTAGCCACTCGATTAACGCTTTCATGTGATCAATTCCAATCACTTCAATGCCCTCAACCACAGCTGCTTCATGCGCATTTTCCAGCGGAACAATAATGCGTTTCAACCCTTCGGCACGTGCCTTGGCGGCCATGGGAAGGATGCCCCGAACGGGCTTCACAGAGCCATCGAGCGACAATTCGCCCAACAGCATCGCGTCAGCTAATTTATCGGGGACAACTTGCTCCATCGCCGCTAAAATCCCCATGGCAATCGGTAGGTCAAACGCCGCGCCTTCCTTTCGGAGATCCGCGGGAGCAAGGTTTACCACAATTTTCCGTCCCGACATTCGTCGGCCACAATTCTCGAAGGCCGCACGAATGCGTTCTCCGCTCTCCTTGACCGCGTTATCCGGCAATCCGACCAAGAAGAGGCCAATAGCCCCACCCGTCAAATTTACCTCCACGGTCACTTGGACAGCTTCAATTCCGATTATCGCACCGGCATAAGTTCGAACGAACATCTCTGCAAGTGCTTAAAAAGGTACTTCCTCATCCAAAGCGGAGGGAGAAGTAGAAACAGCCCCTATCGCAAAATCGGTGTTCGGCTGGCTTCCCAAACCGCCATTGGATTCACTGGCCACATCATCATATTGTGCGGCCGATCCTGACGCATCATCAAAATCGACAAAACGAGCCTGACCTTGAATAAAGCGCAAATTGATGTCCGTCACAGCACCATTACGGTTCTTAGCAATAATTATCTCAGCCAATCCTGCTGTCGGACGGCCATCTTCAGTTTCTGTAATCTTGTAGTATTCAGGACGATGGATGAACGCAACAATATCAGCATCCTGCTCAATAGCGCCCGACTCACGCAAGTCGGAGAGCTGGGGACGTTTTGAACCACCGCGTAATTCCGTGGAACGGTTCAGCTGCGAAAGAGCGATGATCGGCACATTGAGCTCCTTGGCTATGGCCTTGAGTGTACGAGAGATAAAGGCCACCTCCTGCTCACGATTACCATTGGTCGAACTCGTGCCACCCGTCATGAGTTGCAAGTAGTCGATGACAATGATTTTTATATCGTGGTGGATCTTCAACCGCCGCGCCTTCGATCGAAATTCAAAGACCGAAAGAGCCGGTGTATCATCAATGAAGAGCGGTGCCATTCCCAAGGGTTTGGTTGCAGATTCCAAATGCCGCCACTGCTCAGGACTGAGGCGGCCACTTTTGACATCGTTGCCATCCAATCCTGTTTCGGCAATAATCAAACGCATCATCAACTGCACAGATGACATCTCCAAGGAGAAAAAAGCCACCCCTTGTTCGTGATCCACCGACATATTGCGCGCCATGGAGAGCACCAATGCTGTCTTACCCATGGAGGGACGTGCCGCAATAATGATCAGATCGGAGAGTTGCCAACCCAAAGTTACACGATCAATGGCCATAAAGCCAGAGGGTACACCATTGAGGGAGCTGGTATTTTTACTCGCCTCCTCAATTTGCCCCAATGCGCGCGCCAATAGATCGTGCGCCGACTGTACCGAGCGTTTCACATGGCCTTCCGCCACCTTGAAGATCTCGCTTTCGGCAAATCCGATCAGCTCCGTGACATCCGTTGATTCATCGTAAGAGCGCTTTTGGATCTCCGTAGCCGAGCGAATCAACTCGCGTTGAACATATTTTTGGGCGATGATTTTGGCATGAAATTCCACATTGGCTGCCGAACCTACTTTTTGGGTCAGCTGTGCCAAATAAGCAGCACCGCCCACCTTCTTGAGTTGCTTGGCCACCTTGAGTTTTTCGGTGACGGTATAGAGATCAATCGGCTTCAACTCAGCCGACAGTGCCTCTATCGCCTGATAAATCAGACGGTGTTCTTCTTTATAAAAAGCATCGGGGGAGATAAACTCCTGAACGGTGATAATGCTATCTTTTTCGAGCATCAACGCGCCCAAAACAGCCTCCTCCAGCTCAACAGCTTGGGGTGGAATCGTCCCCGTAAGATCGGTCATGGCCTCAAAGGCGGCTCTGTTACGGGAGGTGGGGGTATATTCTTTTGCCATTATTGCTTATTTTCAACTTCAAAAGTAGGCAAATGCACCGATATTTCAAAGCCCAAGAGCAAAGAAACCGTCTAAGAAGCTGTTTTAAATTTATTAATCTCGTTCTTTTCGGCTCTTTTTGCCCCTATTCCCGCCCTATAAATCCTCATTTAGCTCGCTAAAATCAGATTTACAGGACAAAAACAGGAACAAAAATAGTTCGAAAATAACTTCGGTAACAAATTCAAACAGCTTCTAAATTTATCAATCAGCTAATGGTCATACCCAAATTCGCGCTGTGAGGCGGCCAGAGAGGCCACACTTAAATGACAATTTGGCACCGCACGTAAAATTTCACTGCCACAGGAGATCATGGTAGATCCGGTTGTGAAGACATCATCCACCAACAAAATATGGTGTCCTTCAAGATTTTTCGGGCGTTTGACGGCAAAGATCCTCTCTACATTTTTCCATCGTTCACTCTTTTCACTTTGGGTTTGGCTGGGGTTGTTTCTTCGCCGCACCACACTCCGCCGATCTACTTTCACACCCAAGCTAACCGCAATACCCTCCGCCAGATAATCAGATTGGTTGTAGCCACGACGCAACAATTTGAAAAGATGCAACGGCACAGGAACAACCACATCCACATCATCATACAAACCGCTCTCCTTGAGCTCCTGACCATACCATTCACCCATTTGGCGCGCTAATCGCCACGCGCCCTTATATTTAAAACGGTGAATCAAGCGCCGCCAACCGCTTGCCTGCGTAAAATAGATGAAGGCCGAGGCCTGCACCACAGGCAACAATCCCCAAAGACGTCGCACCAGCGGATTGTCTACCTCATGGCAGAAGTTGGTAAGCGGTATGTCGGCACGGCAACGTGTACAGACCACGTGATTACCCTCTTTGAGGCGCTCTCCACATACCGGGCAGCAACTGGGAAAGAAAAGCGCACCAAGATCGGAGAGCAGATCACTGAGGATCGACATTGCAAATGATTGTAATTGATTTATATTCAGACTGAGAAAAGATCTCGTCAAGGACACTCCGCAAGAGCACACGCGCCTTGGCCGCCGATGCACCACTTTCGATTTTCAGCAGCAAACCCACCAAATATTCGTTGCGGATCTTATCCACCGGAGGCGCTATTGGCCCTAAAATCCGTCGGCCAAAATGTTCACGCAAACGCACCGCCAAAGCCAGCACCGCCCGACGCACCAAAGTAGCATCACGGTGGCGCAAGGTCAAAGCAATCAGTCGCGCATAGGGCGGGTAGAAAAATGACTTCCGCTCAGAGAGTTGCATGCGCGCCATCGCCTCATAATCGCCCGCCATGACCTGCTGAATGACAGGATGTTCAATCTCTGTGGTTTGAATGACAACCTCTCCTGTCACCAGTCGGCGACCGGCACGGCCAGCGACCTGCGTCATCAACTGAAAAGCTCGCTCTGCGGAGCGAAAATCGGGATTATTGAGCAAATTATCGGCATTGAGGATACCAACGAGGGAGACCCCGCTAAAATCAAAACCTTTGGTAATCATCTGTGTACCGACTAAAATATCGGTTTCACCCCGTTCGAAAGCGGTAATAATGGCATCCCCCGCGCGTCCCGAAGTCACACTGTCTCGATCAAGCCGCGCCACCCGTGCCGTGGGAAAGAGTTGCGCAATCTCTGTTTCGACCTTCTCCGTGCCGAAGCCAGCAGGGACAATCTCACCACTTTTACATGCTGGACAACGAGTTGGCGCATCGGCTGTATGTCCACAGTAGTGACAGATGAGTTTCCCCTCGTTTTTATGATAGGTCAATGAGACGTTGCATTGTGGGCAGCGTGCCGTCCAGCCACAGGTTTTACAGGTGACAAAAGGCGAAAAACCCCGTCGATTTTGGAAAAGCATTACCTGCTCTCCGCGGCCAAGTGTCTCCTCCATTTTATCCAATAATAGTTTGTTAAAGTGGGTGTTTCGCTCACCGCGTTTAACGGCTCGCAAAGTATCTGACACAAAAATATGTGGAGGACAAGAGTCACCATAGCGTTCGTCCAAGCGAGCCTTGCCGTACTTCCCTGATTCTGCATTCACCCAGCTTTCCAACGAAGGGGTGGCACTTCCCAAGAGCGTGTGCCCTCCAAATAAACGCGCCATCACCACCGCACAGTCTCGAGCCTGATAGCGCGGAGCAGGATCAATCTGCTTATAACTCGCATCATGTTCTTCATCCACCACAAGGAGTTGCAAATGCTTCAGTGGCAAGAAAATAGAGGAGCGCGCACCCACGACCAATTCGCCTCCTTCAGAACGATTCAGGCGCAAGTAAGTTTCGGTACGATGACGGGGTGTTAATTTCGAATGATAAGGGGTCACTCGACTGCCAAATATACGCTCCAGTCGCTCAATAAGTTGCGAGGTGAGCGCAATCTCCGGCACCAGCAACAACACGTCACCGCCCTTAGATAAGACATCGGCAATCAAATGGATGTAAATTTCTGTTTTGCCCGATCCGGTGATCCCGTGGAGCAACACTGTCTGTCGATCGACAAATTGCGCACAGATCGCGGCGAAAGTCTGTTGTTGTGCGGTTGTCAGCACCGGTAATTGAAAGGCCAATTTGGCATACTGTTCGACCGTCCGTGGATGTTCCACACAGGCAATCAAGCCTTTTTTCTCCAAAATCAACTGCACAGGACGATCAGAGCGAAGCAAGCGGCACGGAATCTCCCCCGTTGAAAGACGAGAATCAGCGGTCGTTTCAGCCACCTCCAGCAAAGCTTCATATTGTTTCGGAGCACGGCGAATCAGCTTCTCTAAGCTCTCCTGCAACGCCCCCTGCACCCGCATTTTGGGTGTCAGGGCAACGTAACGCTCCATGCGAGGTGCATATTCATCGTCAGCGAAAGTCTCCTCAGAGTCTCCACTGGGCTTCATCAATGTAGGGATCGCCGCCCGCATCACCTCACCCAAACTGCACATGTAGTAATCGGCAACCCACTCCCACAGTGCCCGCTGCTCTGCCGAGAGCAATGGCCTATCGTAGAGTGGTTTGGTGATGGTTTTGATGGTTTTAAAAGGGGGCTTACGGTCGTGAAGACGCCACACGATACCCGTATAGATTTTATTGTGGCCGAAAGGCACTGCCACAGCTTGCCCCTCTGCTAAAATCATATCCACCCCTACCGCAAAGGTATAGACCGGTTGCGCCAAAGGGAGAACAATATCGGCAAATAAAGACACATCAATGAAGATAAGAGGAGAGGCGGAGAGGGTAATATCCGGATTCCGACCGGACTTCCGCTATAATTTGGTGAGCATTCCGAAGCCCTTACCGTAAACGCCCATCACAGAACCCACGGTGATAAAAGCATTGGGGTCGACAGACTTAACGAGTTTCAAAATCGTTGAGGATTCCCGTTTGCGACAGACCACCATCAGCACCTTGGAGGATTCCTGCGTATACCAACCCATGCCATCTAAGAGCGTAACACCACGATGGAGTTCTTTGGTAATCGTATCGGCAATGGCATCGTATTTAGGACTAATGATCATCATTTGGCTTGATTGCTGGTTGCCCGACATCAGCAGGTCAACGGTATAACCGAAGACCGCGGTCATAATATAACCATAGATCACCGTTGTAAGGGGCATCCCCACCAACATAGACGACCCAATGATGGTGAAGTCAGCAACCATCACGATATTACCATAACGTACTGTGCGATATTTATTGATGATCAGCGATACAATATCCACGCCTCCCGTTGTGCCCCCCTGTTTAAAGCAGATGGCCACACCCACACCAGCCAAGACACCGCCCATAATAACGAGCAGGATGCGCTCCATGCCGTCAAAAAGATGCTGCACTTCGGGAATACTCTGCCAAAAGTTCATGGCTAAAGAGAGCATAGCTATGGAGAAAATGGTCTTGATACCAAATTTCCAACCCACGATAAATCCAGCGACAAGAAGCAGAATGCCGTTGATGATAAAGACCATCGTTCCCAGCTTAATATCAATGCCAAAGAGTTGTTCTATGGCTTTGCAAGTAACAAGTGAAAGACCTGCCGCACCACCACCGATACCATGGGCAGGCATAATACAGCCGATCCAGCCAAAGGAGTAAAACACCATGCCGACCGACATCAAAAAATATTCTTTTAACCCAACGAGAAGTTTCTGCCCTGTAATTTGCATATATACGCTTATTTAATGGCGCAAAGATATAAAAATTTCCCCTTGGTAGGACTTTCTTTCCTTCAATCTTTTCTCAAGAGCGTCTATGGGCTCCTGTGGGCAGTAAATAACACGTGGGGAATTGATCGACTGATCCATTCCCCACGCGCTATTCAGTATATTATGCTACCTATAAACCCCAATCCGAAGGATTACACTCTGTCTTGGGTGCATTGGGCACATTGGCAAAGAAGGTAAAACCGGTCATCTGTTCTAACTCGGCCACCGACTTCATCATCTCACGATTGGGCTTGAGCCCCTTTTGATCGCGGTGTTCCACGATGAAAGCCGCACATTGCAGCTCCGAAGCAGAGCAATTAGAGACCCATTTTCCGCTGTTACCTTTCTTGGTGCGCAACAAAAGTTTATAATAATGGGTAGGAATGACCGTGCCATCCACCTTCTTATTTTTATTTGCCCAGTAGCAACCAATCACTTGATAGAGGGTATCGGCGCACCATTTGCTATCCACAAAATCTTCCAAATTATTCCACACACCGCCACCGGTATTAAATCCGGCTTGGAGTTGTGGCCCGATATTGGAGTAGTAGAAGACCTGTTTGTTGGTTGCCGTACTGACCAAACGATCACTCGAACCAAGCATATGACCTCGTGTGTATCCACTGCGTCTACCCACCTGACTACAACCTAAATCGGGATCTTGGCCATAAGCATCGGTACGGTTGGCACTGCCTTTATAACAAGCGTGCATCGGAGCCGCTACCCAAACAGGACAGCCTAACTCTTTGCTGTAACAAACCGAGTAGTTACGGACGCTCTTCTTATCAGCACGGAGGTGGTAGGCGTAATAATAGTCGCCCGACTTCTCCAATTTTGCCGGCAACTCTGCCCATCCAGAGCGGTAGGTATCTGAGGAAGAGGGGGTGTCATTTTCATTGTTGGTGGTAAACGATCCCACCCCGCTCTTGAAGGTCTTGCCATCAATGACCGTATAGAAGTAGTAGGAGTAGGTAGTCGCGGGGGAGAGCAGTGTCAGCGCGGCACTTTTAGCTCCTGTTGCCACCGTTGTCGGAGCAGGCATCTCGTTGCCCGACAAAGTCTTGTAGCGGAATCCTGCTTCGGTCACCGTTTTAGATCCCGTGTAGGTAAATTGGCAATTTAAGGTTGCGCTGTTCTTGGTGACTTGGCTACTGGCAAGATTCGTGAACGAAGGTTCATTGTCAGGAGAGGGTTGCCCACCATCGCCAATATAGATTTTAATCTCATAGAGGTAGCCTGCACCTGCGCCATTGATGAGTTTGAAATAGTGGTAGGAGTAGCCAGCACAATCAAAGGTATTCACACCATTGATCATCTGTGAGGAGACCATCTGTGCCGTCGGCTTTTCTGCATCGCCCAAATAGAGGACAAAGTTCTGGTTGTTATCTTTCGGACTATATACCAGTTCAATCTTGTGAATACGCCCCATATCGGCCTTATTGGCGATATAACCCTTGTCTGAACGGAATTGAATACCACTCTCGCTATTGTAGATGGCGGCATCAATGAGATAATATTCGTAGTCACCTAATTTTTTGGTGACGCTTTGGTAGCTCTCCGGCCAATCGTTGTTGCGCGTGAGGGTAATCACCGTCTCTTCGGTTGGTTGATCGGGTATTTTGGCCTCTTGAATCACCGTGAGCATTCTCGACTGTGCTCCTGGGTATAAGAGGGTTACGATCGCAGTGCGCTCATCGCCCTGATTGGGATCTACCACACAAGAGAAGCTACCTGCTGTATAATCAAAGGTATGCACCCAAGCAGATTCGGTTTCAGCGGTAAGTGCTCCACTCGGCGTGGGGTTCACAATCTCACAGGTAGTCGAATAAGAACCTCCTTCTACCGTGGCAACGATTGTTTTCTTGCCCGTAATATCAATAACCGGCGTATTTTCATCCACCATCAGGGTGGCAAAAGACTTGGCAACACTGGTCATGCGAGAGCCACCTACCAAATCGACATAGCAGAAGACACGATAGTCGGTCTCAGGATCAAGTTCTGCCAAACGCACTTCGGCCGTATTATTGGTCACCGTCAAAGAGGGTACATAGGTATAATCTGCCACATCCATCGCTGCTGTACCGTAGGCAAAACCTACTGTACCCGCATCGGTAAGATTCGCATCTCCCACCAAATGGCAACTAACTCGCGCCGAAACCGCGGTAACATCAGCCACTTCCACCTGATCAAACTGAAAGGTAGGGAGTGTCTTTTCATCATCTTTACAGGATACGGTTATCACCAACATCAGGAGCGCCGCACCAAACATCCATAATTTTTTCATGTTTTTTATTTGAATTATTTTAGAAACTACTATTCTCTATTTTTGGAGTCCATCCAAATGGTGACAGGCCCATCATTGAGCAACTCAACGGCCATATCAGCACCAAATTCACCCGTGGCCACCGAGCGACCCAAACCTTCACTTACACAGGCCACAAAACGCTCGTACATCGGACGAGCTACATCCCCCGGAGCTGCACGGAGGTAAGAGGGGCGATTGCCCTTTTTAGTCGAGGCATAGAGGGTGAATTGACTGACGATAAGAATCTCACCCTCAATTTGTTGTACATCTTGATTCATCACACCTTCCGCATCATCGAAAATCCGCAAGTGGAGCAACTTGGCCGCCAGCCACGTCACATCTTCTTCGCTATCGGCGGCCTCGCTCCCGATGAGAACCAGCAACCCCTCACCAATAGACGACTTGAGAGAAGAGTGAATGGAGACGGAAGCGTGTTTTACACGCTGAACAAGGAGTCTCATCGTGCGTAGAGTTAGTTGGCAGCAAAAAACGCCCAAAGACTATCTCCTTGGGGGACAGGAGCAATAACCTCTACCTGTTCCTTGCGGACAGGGTGTACAAAAGCGATGCTATGAGAGTGGAGACAGATGCCTCCATCGGGATTCGACCGCCGCGCGCCGTATTTCAAATCACCCTTGATGATACAGCCGATCTTCGCAAACTGGGCGCGAATTTGGTGATGACGTCCTGTGAGCAACGCCACCTCAACCAAGGTATAATTTGTACCTGCAGCCAAGGTTTTGTAGCGCAGTCGAGCCTCTTTAGAGCCCTCACGCGGTGTATCATAAGCCCGAGAACGGTTGGTCTTGCTATCCCGAAGGACGTAATGTGTCAACTGCCCCTCTTCGGGATCAGGACGGTGTTCGGTAATCGCCCAGTAGGTTTTTTGAATCTCCCCCGCACGAATCATCTCGTTAAGTCGCACCAAAGCCTTTGAGGTTTTGGCAAAAAGCACCGCACCGCTCACCGGCCGATCAATACGATGGACAACCCCTAAAAAAGCCTCCCCGGGTTTTCCATCTCGCTCACAAATAAAAGCCTTGATTTGGTCTTCCAGAGCACTCTCCCCCGAAGGGTCAGGTTGCACCAAGTCACCGCAATGTTTATTGACCACCAAAAGGTGGTTATCTTCATAAAGAATATCCTGGGGTGAAAACATCAAAGAGGGGTTTAAAGTTTGAAAGTAAAAGGCAGTAGATCCGCCGCGGTCTCCACCAAAGTGGCCGAACCATGTCCGCTCATAATCACCCGCATAGGGCTACCTTGGCGACGTTCCACATCGACCATCACCTGTCGGCATTGACCACAGGGATAACACTCTCTGTCGGATGGATTCGAAGCAATGGCCAGCGTCTGAATCGGGTCATTGGCATAGTTGGCTTGCAAATAGAAAAGCAGGGAGCGTTCGGCACACAAACCGGCCGGATAGACCTCACTTTCGAAATTACTACCCCGCAAAATCAGCCCGCTACTCAGTTGAGCCGCAGCACCCACATGAAAATTGGAATAAGGAGCGTGGGCATTCGCAGTCGCTTTTTCAGCCTCAGCAACCAATTTTTGGTCAGTAGCCGACATCTCTTGCAACGAATCGTAATGAATGTAGTTGAAACCGAATTTCTTCTCCATAATTTTCTCCTTTTTTAATCGGGTGAAAGTGAACAAAGGTAAATGCTTTTTTTTTAATCGCCAAATTCAAGGCCATGTTTCAGGTGTGATGGCTTTGAATTTGGGAATTTCCCTCCTGCTTCGGGGCAAAAACGGGAAGGCCAAAAAGGTCTCCCCGTCTTTCAAAGTACATGGGATCTTAGAAACTGTTTGAATTTATCGGACAGCCTACTCCAACACAAATCTTGCTTGGACACTGGCACTCAATTTCATCGTCTTGAAATCGAGGGGTTCATCTGATGAAGATTCGCTATCGGCATTGGACTTCATGCTACGAGCAAAAACCGCATTATCATACATCACAGGGGTCATATCGTTATTGTAATCAATGATATTAAAGCACTTTGTGATTTTTTGCCCTATCGCCGCCGCCATCGTTTGTGCACACTCTTTGGCATTGCGCATCGCCGCCACGCGCACCTCTTGTTTATACTGCTCCAGTTGAGAGTGGGTTACCCGCTGAATAGAAACGTCAGAAATACCCAAATCGGAAAGCGCTCCCGTCACCTTATAAACCATCGCCGCAGAACCGAGTTTCAGCTGATACTTAGCCGTTGCCACCGCGGTGTTTTTCTTAAAAAATTCGCTCGACATATTGGCCATTTTGAGCTGCTTCTCCACATCCACACCCAAACCTTTGAGGCTGGTGATCATCGCTTTCTGCTGCTGTTCAACCGATACCTTACCCTTGGAGTCACGCTCGTTGATCACAATGGAGAGATAAAATTCATCGGGTGTAATCTCTTTTTCAGCACGTCCGTTCACCTGAACATAACTCGGATAGGGATCGGCCTGCTGTGCCGCTACGGAGAGGACGCAAAACGCCGCCACCGCCAATAAAATCATCTTTTTCATCTATTCTTTTTTAAGGATCCTTTGCAATTCTAACGCCGAAGCCGTAGTTTTTATTGCTTACAGGATCTTTTTACCAACTTCACAACATTCTCCACGTGGTGTGTATGGGGGAACATATCAACGGGTTGCACTGCCTCTACCCGATAAGCAGCATCCATCAAGGCTAAATCACGCGCTTGGGTGGCTGGATTACAGCTGACGTAGACAATACGTTCCGGAGCCGCACGCAAGATCACCTCAATAACCGGCTCATCAATGCCTGCCCGTGGCGGATCAAGAATAATAACATCCGGATGTCCATTTGCGGCCACAAAGTCGTCAGAGAGCACATTTTTCATATCACCTGCATAAAAAACCGTATTGGTGATGCCATTTAAAGCGGCGTTTACCTTGGCATCCTCAATGGCCTCTGGAACATATTCAATGCCAACTACTTTTGCACAGCGAGCCGCGCAGAAGTTGGCGATTGTCCCCGTGCCGGTATAGAGGTCATAAAGCACTTCGCTACCAGTTAAGCCAGCAAAGTCGCGCGCCACCTTATATAATTCATAGGCCTGAACGGAGTTGGTTTGGTAGAAGGACTTCGGCCCAACTTTGAATTGTAGCCCCTCCATCTGCTCAATGATATGGTCTTTGCCTTTATAGCACACGGGTGTTTGGTCGCCCAAAGAGTCATTCCACTTTTCGTTCACCACATAAAACAGCGAGGTAATCTCAGGGAAAGTCTCCGACAGATGATCCAACAGCGCCACAATACGCTCCCGCTCATCAGCATGGAAAACCATGATCACCATCACTTCACCCGTTGAGGCTGTGCGGATAATCATATTACGCATCAAGCCACTATGGGTGCGGGCATTATAAAATTCATAGCCATGTTCCTCACAAAAATGTTTGGTTTCCAACCGAATGGCGTTCGAAGGATCTCCCTGAAGCCAACATTTGTCAATATCTAACACCTTGTCAAACATCGCGGGAATGTGGAAACCCAAGGCCGGACGTGGTTCAATGGCTGTGCCCTCACCAATCTCCTCATAGGTCATCCAGCGGCGATCAGCAAAGGTATATTCGAGTTTATTGCGGTAGAATTGCGTGGCCACAGAGGCCAAACATGGGCGAATTTCAGGCAGTTCCAATTTCCCGATACGGGAAAGTTGATCATGCACCTGCTCGGATTTAAAACGCAACTGTTCAGCATAGGGCAAGTTCTGCCATTTGCAGCCGCCACAGACCCCAAAATGCGCACAAAAAGGCTCTTCTCTGAGTGAGGATTGCTTGATAAATTTGACCACAAAGCCCTCCATAAAGCGGCGGCGCTTCACCCGGATTTGCACATCGACCACATCACCCGGCACGGTCATCGGCACAAAGACAACTTGATTATTCCAGCGTCCCATCGCTTTGCCTTCCGCCGCAAGTGCGGTTATTTCGAGCCCCTCAATCAAGGGGTAATTTGCTTTTTTTCGCATGTTATGTTGTTTGTATCTAAATACTTGTCTTCTCTTTTTTACGTTGTCGCGACCGCTCTCGTGCGCCACCAAGCCAAATGCCGATACCAAACGGCAGTCCGATCATCACCACGGCAAAGAGCACGATGTAAAACATCAGCCGCGCAATCATATTAGGGATTGCTCCCAAGGCATTTTGTACCGTCTCGTTGGCCGCCAAGCGCGCATCAGTGATCACCGCCTGTCGTTCAGCAGAGATGAATTGTTGGAGCTCATCACGCTGGGTGTCAATATTCATAAACACCTGACCAACATTATAATTCATCGCTCCAATCAACTGTTTTGCCTGCTTATTGAAACTATTAATCAGCGCCTCCGAAATCCCGGGAACTGTCTCCATGGCCATGGCCATCCGCCGAAGATCTCCCTCCAGACTATCAAGTTGCATCTCCATACGCGAGCGCAAACTATCCTGCCCCATGCGGATTTCGATCATATCCTTCGACCAACCGACTGTATTGGAGATCTGTTGGGTGTGACCACTCACCCGATCACCCATATCGGCCAACACCTCCGAAATAGATCCTGAAACATAGGCGTGCTCCACACCGTTGGCTTTCAGATAGTCAAGCCAAGCAAGGGTTGTATTGGCAGGTGTTAATTCGGCATCTGTGAGGGGATTGTCCTTCAAATATTTAGTCACAAAACCCGACATCAACTCAAACCGTTTGGGCGAGAGCACCGTCTTCGCCAAGCGCTCCACCTTGTCATCTATGCGAGCTGTTGTCGCCCGTGCCAAGGGGCTGTATCGCCCAAAGAGCGAGGCATCGGGTGTTTTGGCGAAGATATCATCCATCTGACGACAAAGAATCCACATATCAGCCAACGACACCTCAGGAATGCTCTGCATGGCAGCAGCAACCGAGGCGCGGGTGGCTCTAATTTTCCACTGTATCGCGTTCAGCTTGGTCTGCGGATCGCTGGCGGAGGTAACGATTGAATCGGCCGTTTTGGTCACCTCGGCGGCCATATCATAGTAAAATCCGCGTGTCATGATGCGGGTATTTACATCCTCTTTTTTCAGAGGATCACCCGTTGCCACTGAAACTTTCAGCAACGAACAACTCGTAAAAGTGAAGGCTACCCAAAGGGCCAATATCCATTTTAGCAGGCTATATTTCATCTTATAATTGATTTGACTAACAACCTATATATAGCAAAAGTAATACCCAATAGCGGTCATAAGAGGTTATAAAGGTAGGTAAAATCTGCGAAATCTCACAAAAAACCCTATCTTTGCCTAATAAAAACATCTATTTTTATGAAGATCGCTTGCTTACAATTCAACCCCATAGCCGAAAATACCTACGTGGTATGGGATCAAACCAACGAATGTGCCATCATTGATGCCGGCAACTGCTCTGCCAAGGAGGATGCTGCCTTAGATAACTTCATCGCCTCCCACCAGTTGACACCTGTCCTTGCAGTCAATACCCACGGCCATTTTGACCATACGATGGGGGTTGAGCACCTCCGGAAAACCTATCACATTCCCTTCGCTTTGTCGGGCAAAGATCAGTTTCTGCTGGATACCAACCAAGTAGGCAGTACGGTCTTTGGCGTGACAATCGGTGCGATGCCCACCATTGACCAAGACCTCGACACGATGAAAGAGCTCCATTTTGGGAATACCACTTTGCAAATCATACCCACACCGGGGCACACGCCTGGGCATGTATCGCTCTATGAACCAACCGCCAAGATTCTCTTTACCGGAGACACCCTCTTTCGGGAGAGCATCGGTCGTACCGATCTTCCGGGGGGTGATTACTCGTGGATCATGCGTTCAATATTAGAAAATATCATCCCTTTGGGTGATGAGGTGCAGGTCTATCCCGGGCACGGTCCCGAAACCACCATCGGGCACGAAACGATGTACAATCCCTTTATCGTGGAGGTGCTCAACAACGAGGTGAATTACAAAAATTAGCACCGTCATCCCTATGAATCGATTGTTTCACAAACTTCTCTACGGCCTACTGCCACTCGAAAGCTATCTTCGGGTTGTTAGTTGGCTCTTCTTTATCTGCCATCGGATGGGATTCGGACGACGATCGTCGGCCTTAGAATACGTCTACCACCTACCTGCATTGGTTCGTCCGGGGGATACGGTGATTGACATCGGGGCTAACTTGGGCTACTACGCCCGTCCCCTCTCTAAAATCGTCGGTTCAAAGGGCAAAGTTTTCGCCATAGAACCCGTCCCTCCCATCGGTCAAGTTTTGCGTCATAATCTCCGTGGTTGCACCAATACCGAGATCCTTCCCTATGCCCTTGGTACGGAAAATAAGACCATCCTGATGGGCAACGACACCGTCAGCCACACTGGTTATTTCGGTACAGGACAGAATTTTGTCAACGAAAATGGAAGCGCCACCGCAATGACTTTCACCGCTGAAATGCACCGTGGTAGCGAATGCTTCGCGGGGCTTGATAAGCTCGATTTCATCAAGTGCGATATTGAAGGTTACGAGGTGGTTGTCATGACGGAGATGCGGGCTTTGTTGGCGCGTTTTCAACCCACTGTCCTCATCGAAACAGGGGGTAGTAATCGCACCGCTATCATCGCGCTTTTCACCGCATTAGGCTACACCGGCTACACGCTTGATGCCGGTCGGGAGATTCCGCTCGCTGTTGGGAGCACAAAAGATATTATTTTCAGATCGCCAAACCACCAAAAATGATGCGCATAGATATATTGACCGTTGTTCCCGACCTACTCGTCTCTCCACTCAATGAGTCCATTCTTAAACGGGCACAGGAGAAGGGGCTGGTGGAAATTTTCGTCCATAATATTCACGACTACGCCCACGACAAACGCAAAACCACCGATGACTATCCCTTTGGGGGCGAGGCGGGTATGGTGATGAAACCCGAACCGGTCTTTGAGTTGGTGGAGAAGCTACAAGCAGAACGCACCTATGACCAGATCATCTACACCTCCCCCGATGGCATTCGCTACGATCAACACGAGGCAAATTACCTCTCGACACTGGAAAATATCATCATTCTCTGCGGGCATTACAAGGGCATTGACCACCGCATCCGTGAACACCTAATCACCCGCGAAATTTCGATTGGCGACTATGTCCTCACGGGGGGCGAATTGGCAGCGTGCATCATTGCTGACTCGGTGGTGCGGATCATTCCAGGTGCGATTGGAGATGAAGCCTCCGCCCTCACCGATTGCTTTCAAGATGACCTTTTAGCCCCACCGGTCTACACTCGTCCAGCAGAATTTCGTGGCTGGAAAGTCCCCGATGTGCTGCTCTCCGGTAACTTTGCCGAGATCGAAAAGTGGCAAGAGAAGCAGGCCTATGAGCGCACAGAGCAACTACGGCCAGATCTTTTGGAACGACAAAATTTAAAAGGCAAAATTATTTTATAGCTATTGGCAAGCACCCAGATAGGAGACGGGTGTCCTATAAAATCGAAATGGAATGAAGTATTATTTAATTGCCGGCGAGCCTTCGGGCGATCTGCACGGCGCCAACCTGATGAAGGGGCTGAAAGCACACGATCCGAAAGCGGAATTTCGTTTTTGGGGCGGGGATAAAATGGCCGCTATCGGAGGGGTGGAAAATTTAGAAAAACACTACAAAGAGACCTCTTTCTTCGGATTGGTACAGGTCTTTTTGCATCTCCGCACGATCGGAAAGCAATTCAAAGAGTGTCAGGCTGATGTAGCCGCATTTGCTCCCGATGTGTTAATTTTGGTCGACTACCCGGGTTTCAATATGAAGATGGCAAAGTGGGCCAAACAGCACGGCATTCAGACCTTCTATTATATCGCTCCCAAGGTGTGGGCATGGCGCGAATACCGCATCAAGGCCATCCGCAAATATGTCGACAAGCTCTTCATTATCTTCCCTTTCGAACGAGACTATTTTCCCAAACACGGCATCACCCCCATCTTCGAGGGCAATCCCTTGGTGGATGCGATCCAAGCACGACGAGATGCGTTGCCTGATGCAGCAGAATTTCGCCGGATCAACGATTTAGATGAGCGTCCGATTGTGGCGCTGTTAGCTGGCAGTCGCCGAAGCGAAATTCAAGATAACCTGCCCCTGATGGCCGCTTTGGCCACACGTTTTAGGGATCGGCAGTTTGTAGTGACGGCCGTACCGTGGATCGAACGAGCACTCTACGAACAATTAGCGGGCAACAGCGGCATCCGCTATGTCTGTGACCAAACCTACGAAACCCTCCACGTGGCCGAAGCAGCTGTGGTCACCTCCGGTACCGCGACCCTTGAAACCGCTCTTTTCAACGTCCCAGAAGTGGTCGTTTATCGCACGTTGTGGCTCCAAGTGAAGTTATATCCCCATGTGCTTAAAGTGCCCTATATTTCGTTGGTTAACCTCAACTTAGGTCGCGAATCGGTGCGCGAAATCGTCCAGTCTACGACCGATGTCACTGCCGCCGAGCAGGAGTTAAAACTACTACTCACAGGAGGCGCTAAGCGGCAACAGATGCTCGCCGACTTTGCCGAACTCCACACCATCATCGGAGGTGCAGGAGCCAGTGACCGTTTTGCGGCCAAAATGGTGAGCCTTTTACAAAATACCGAGGGCAAAGGAGGTCACAACCTAAAGAGTCTGTTATGAAAATCATCTGCATCGGTCGCAACTACACCGAACACGTCAAAGAGCTGCACGATGGAGGCGCCATTCCCACCGAACCGATTTTCTTTATGAAACCCGATACGGCGCTACTGCGCAACAACGATCCTTTCTATATTCCTGATTTCTCGAAGGATCTGCATTATGAGTGCGAATTGGTTGTCCGCATCAACCGCGTGGGGCGTAGCATTGAAGAGCGTTTTGCCTCTCGCTATTATGATCAGGTAGGGTTGGGTATCGACTTCACCGCGCGCGACATTCAGCGCGAAGCCATCGCCAAAGGACTGCCGTGGGAACAAGCGAAAGCCTTCGACCACTCAGCGGCCCTCTCTCCTGAATTTATCCCCTTGGCGGATGTCGGTGGGGAGGTGCAAAATCTTCATTTTGAATTGAAAATAGATGACCAAATCCGGCAGCGTGGTGCAACGGCCGATATGATCTTCACGGTCAACCACCTCATTAGCTATGTCTCTCACTACGTCACCCTCAAGATTGGGGATCTGCTCTACACCGGAACTCCTGTCGGGGTGGGGGCAGTGCACCCCGGAGAGTGCCTAACCGCCACTTTGGAGGGGCGGGAGTTACTCCATTTTGATATTCGCTAACCCAACGACAAAATCCACCTATGCTCCTACACGAAAAACTAAAAGCGTATCATTTAATATTAGCCTCCCAATCACCACGCCGCCGGGAGTTGCTCTCCGGTTGCGGACTGCCTTATGTTTTAGCACCCCATTACGCCGTCGAGGAGCTCTATCCGGCCGATCTGCCTGTGGCGGAAGTTCCCGAATATCTCTCGCATTTAAAAAGCAACCTCTTTCCTCGTGCCCTCACTACGGGTGAAATCCTGCTCACTGCCGACACAGTGGTGATCGCCAAGGGGTTGATCTTGGGTAAACCCAAAGATCGTGAAGATGCACTTCGGATGCTTCGAATGCTCTCGGGCACAACCCACACCGTGGTCACGGGTGTCACCCTTCGCTCCATGGAGAGGCAGAGCAGTTTTTCTGCCCACAGCATGGTGACTTTCCGTACCTTGACGGACGAGGAGATGATCTATTACATCGACACCTTTCAGCCCTATGACAAAGCCGGTAGCTACGGCGTGCAAGAGTGGATCGGCTATGCGGCCATCGAACACCTTGAGGGCTCTTTCTATAATGTAATGGGGCTTCCCATCCAGCGCGTATATATTGAATTAGAAAAATTTATCGCATTATGAAAAAAATACTATTACTCCTACTTTGTAGCCTTCTCTCGCTCTGCGCGTTTGCCGATGAGGGAATGTGGCTACCCAGCCTGATTGCACCTCGCATCAAAGATATGCGAGCCAAGGGCTTTCGCTTGACCGCCGATGACATTTATTCGGTTAACAAAGCCTCTATGAAAGATGCCGTCGTTCTCTTCGACGGTGGTTGCACGGGCGAAATCATCTCTGCCGAAGGGCTGATGCTCACCAACCATCATTGCGGCTACGGCGCTATTCAGAAGCACTCCACCGTGGAGCACGACTACCTGACCGATGGTTTTTGGGCTCGTTCTCGCGAAGAGGAGTTGCCCAACGAGAAGCTCTATGTGCTCATTTTGGTACGCATGGAGGAGGTTACCGACCGCATCAATCGCGGTGAGACGACCGCTCAAATCGTTGCGCAAGCCGAGAAAGAGGGTCAGGGATTCAAGGCCTCCGTGGAGCAGATGTACTATGGCAACCAGCAATTTCTCTTCGTCTATCGCCAATTCAACGATGTGCGACTGGTCGGAGCACCCCCCTCGTCCATCGGGAAGTTCGGTGGCGACACCGACAACTGGATTTGGCCACGTCACACGGGCGACTTCTCCGTTTTTCGCATCTATGCCGATGCCAAGAATCAGCCCGCCGACTATGCTGTTGGAAATGTTCCCTATCAACCCAAACGTCATTTTAACATCTCAACGAAAGGGGTTGCTGAGGGTGATTTCACGATGATCTACGGCTTCCCGGGCAATACGCAAAAATATATTCTCTCCTCGGCAGTCGATTATCTCGCCAACCGTGCTGATCCGGCCAAGATCCGCATCCGCACCGAACGAATTCAGGTGCTTACGGCCGCACAAGCAGCCGATCCTGCCATCCGCATCTTCTATGCCGCTCACAACGCCAGCATCGCCAATTCGTGGAAAAAATGGCAAGGCGAAGTACTGGGGCTCAATCGTTTGGGAACAATTCAGAAGAAACAAACCTACGAAAAGGCCTTTGCACTATGGGCGCAAGATAAGCCCGCTTATCGCACCGTAATTGACGATCTAAATGCCGAATACGCGCGCATCAAAGAGGCCTATTTTACCCGCGAATTGATGAACGAAACGTTCTTTGCTCCCGAAATCAATCAAAATACAGAAAAACCGGATGCCGCTATTTACACCAAAATTGCAGCCATCGACTCGGCTCTTTATCGGGTGATCTTCCGCGAATACAACGACAACTGCCCTGCCGCTTACCTCTCGCCCTACTTTGTTCGCGAAGTAAAGCGGTTGGGTTCGGTCGAAGCACTCTCCGATTCGCTCTATCGCGCTACCCATGATCGCATCGCCTTGCGCACCCACGAAGCGCCTCTTAAACCGCTATTCGAAGATCTATATTTCACCCGCAACCGCATAGACAGTCTTTTAGGTGACTGCTCCCGTCGCAACCTGAATAGCGCAAAACTCAATGAGCTATATGCTATCTACTTGCGCGGTTTACGCGAATGGGATCACCAACGCGCCTTCTCGCCCGATGCCAACCTCACCTTGCGGGTTGCTTATGGCAAAGTCGCCGGTTACGAATATGCTGATGGCGACTACCACCTGCCCTGCACCACCCTCGAAGGAATCATCGCCAAGGACAATCCGGCCATCTACGATTACGATATTCCGGAGGTCTTGCGAAACCTCTATGCCTCGAAGGATTACGGACGCTGGGGCATCACCGTCAACGGACGAAAAACCATCCCTGTCTGCTTCTTGGCCACCAACCACACCACAGGCGGGAATTCCGGCTCTCCGGTACTCAATGGCAAAGGCGAATTGGTAGGTATCAACTTCGACCGCACATGGCTCTCCACCTCAAGCGACATCGAATTTGATCCTGAGATCTGCCGCAACATCGCCGTTGACATCCGCTATGTCCTCTTTGTGATCGACAAAATTGGCAAAGCATCCTATTTGATGGATGAAATGACCTTGAAAGAGTAGAGCCGCCGATATAAGAAGCTGTCGAATAATTATTTTGGCTCACTTATTTTCTTTTTCTGCGTTGATATTTTGCAGGAAACAAAATAACCGCTATATTTGCACTCCCGAACTCCCCCGTTCGGGAATGTAGCCCAGGTGGTGAAATTGGTAGACACGCCACTTTGAGGGGGTGGTGAACAATTACGTTCGTGTGAGTTCGAGTCTCGTCCTGGGCACAAAGGCAACTGATAATTAATCAGTTGCCTTTTTTTATTGTCTCTTTCTATTACAACACAACCTATCCTGACGAGGCTTTGGGAAAGCCGTGCCAATCTATGGATTTTGCAACAACAGAAATTTTAGAAACTGTTTTAGAAACTGTTTTATTCGGGGATACCGCCTTCGCTGGCAAATTCGGCGACCGACTTGCGGAAATAGGCGATGGTAGCCTCCATGGAGAGGTAGGATTTCCCTCCAGCGGCATTTTTATGGCCTCCGCCCTCAAAATATTTACGCGCAAAGAGGTTGACATCCACCTGCCCCCGCGAACGAAGCGAGATACGGATGAATTTATGATGGGCCAAAAACATGACTGACATCTTTATTTTCTTGATAGAGAGGGCATAATTTACAAAACCTTCGCTGTCACCCTGCTGAAATTTAAAGTTACGCATTTCACTCTCTAACAGTGACATATAGGCCACCGATCCGTGATGAATCACCTCCATTTTCCGATCAATCACATAGCCAAATAGGCGGGCACGCTCTTCGGTAAACGAATTGTAGACGTTGCTGTTGATCTGCGGAATATTGATGCCGGTTTCTGAAAGCACCGCCACCGCGCGATAGAGTGCAGGCGTGAGGAAGGAGAAGGAGAAATTACCCGTATCGGTCATCATCCCCACATAGAGATTTTCGGCCATCTCCTGCGAAATAACCTTTACCCCACAAAGCGCTTCGATCATCGAATAGACCACAAAAGCGGTACTCGAAGCATCAGGATAGGAAAAATTGAGGTAAAAGGACTCCTTTGGGGAGAGGTGGTGATCGATCAACACCCGACGAGCCACCGTATTTGCAACAATGGCATCACCCAAGCCCTCCAGCCGCTCCAAGGAGTTAAAATCAAGAAAAAAGAAGATATTAGCCTCCTGAATTGCCTTCAGCGCCACCCCTGTTTCGTCGTGTTTAAAGATCAAAAGGCGGTCAATACCCGTCATCCAATCCAAAAAATAAGGGTATTTATTCGGGACCACACACGTTACTTCATGCCCCATTTGTTCAAGAATGCGACACCATACCAACGAAGACCCGACGGCATCACCATCGGGATTGGTGTGGGAGACGATAACGATCTTTTGCCGAGGTTCAGCGAGTAAGGTTTGTAACTCGGCGATGTATTCCTTTGATAATATCATGGGACAAATATACTATTTAAAAACAAAAATATCTCAAACCGAAGCATGTTTCTCCATTTCCTTTTGGTTTTCGGCAAAAGATCGACACCACAGCGCGATACCGCACGCTTTACATTTTGGCGAACGCGCCGTGCAGACATAGCGACCATGCAGAATCAGCCAATGGTGGGCAAGGGGAAGCAGGTGGGCAGGGATATTTTTTTCGAGTATCAACTCCGTTTGGAGGGGCGTTTTGGAACAGTTGGTCAATCCGATGCGATTAGAAAGCCGAAAAACATGGGTATCAACAGGCATCACCTCCTTTTGCCACAGCACAGCCCCCAAAACATTGGCTGTCTTGCGCCCAACACCCGGAAGGCGTTGCATCTGGTCTAAATCTTGGGGTATCTCCCCTTGGAATTCAGTACAGAGCATCCGCGCCATGGCGGCTAAATTTTTGGCCTTATTATTGGGATAGGAGACACTTTTTATATAGGGATAGATCTCCTCTGCCGTGGCTTGTGCCAGCGCTTGCGGTGTTGGATAAGCAGCGAAGAGAGCAGGGGTAGTGGCATTGATCCGCTTGTCGGTACACTGTGCCGAGAGAATCACCGCCACCAACAATTCGTAAGCTGACCCATAGTGCAATTCGGTCTCTGCTGTCGGCATATTTTCCTCAAACCATGCGATCACACCCGCATAACGCGCTTTGATTGTCATCCTTCTATTTTCGTTAGTTTGGCGAATTTTGCCAAGAGGGTTTTCTCTCCGAAGTCGTCAAAGAGCACCACCAATTTATGATCGGCAGAGAGCACCTCAATCTGATGAATCGTGCCGGATCCAAATTTGATATGGCTCACCCGATCCCCCACCGCATAATTGCCAGCAACAGCCATCGCAGGAGCTCCTGTTGGACGAATGCCCATCCGGCGCAATCGCTCAAGAGGTGGCACGGTAGGTTCGGCAATAGGTTTCGGATCAGCAGATTGTTGTTTTTGCTGTTGGCGGTAATCAAAACGCCGGCGGAGTTCATCAATCGCAGAGCGTCCTTCGGTGCGACGTTCCGTAGGTTTAGTGAAGGGCGGTCGTCGTGAAGGGCGCACCTCCTCTTCTTGGTCCGGTGTAGCCTCCAAATAGCGGACATCTATCTCCTTGAGGAAGCAACTGGGGTGCGAAAACTCCATATTACCCCACTTGAAACGCATCTCCGCATAAGAGAGCGTCACCGCAGCTTTGGCTCGCGTCAATGCCACATAAAACAGGCGGCGTTCCTCCTCAAAACCATCGGGCGACTCCATTGCGCGTTGGGAGGGGAAGAGGTTCTCCTCCAAGCCCACAATATAGACATATTTATACTCCAAGCCCTTGGCAGAGTGGATGGTCATCAAGGTGACTTTGTTCCGATCAGAAGAGTCATCCTTATCCATATCGGTCATCAGCATCACCCCCTGCATCCACTCCTCTAAAGTAGCCTGATCCTCTTCTGTTCGCTCACCGTTTCGAATTTCGGCATCCCGTTGTTCTTTAAAAAGTTGCATCGAGTTAAGCAACTCTTCAATATTATCTAAAGCACTGGTCGCCTCCGGAGTGTTTTCCAGCCGGAAAGCGCTCAAAATACCAGAGCGTGCCGCGATCTCCATACCAAAATCATAAAGTCCCTTCTCCCCACGGAGCAGAGACAGCCCGCGAATCAAGGCGACAAAATCAGCCACCTTGCGCACGATTGTCTTTTGTACCGGATCGGTTGTGGGCTCAGCTGCCAGTCCATCGACCGCCTCCCACATCGAGACACCCCGCGCCGCCGCATAACCCGCAATACGTTGCACCGTGGTATCCCCGATTCCTCGGGTGGGGTAGTTGATGATGCGCTTAAAAGCCTCGTCATCACGCGGATTCACCACCAGCCGAATGTAGGCCAGCATATCTTTGATCTCCTTGTGATCATAGAACGAGCTACCCTTATATATGCGGTAAGGGATACCCTTTCGCCGCAACGCATCTTCAATGACAAGTGATTGATTATTGGTGCGATATAGCACAGCCACCTCACTCCATTGATCCCCCGTTTCACGGATACGATCACGGATTGCCGCCGTCACCATTTCGGCTTCATCCCGATCGGTGTAGGCTTTCAGTACCTTGATTAGCTCCCCCTCCGCCCCAGCAGAGAAGCATTTCTTCTCCATCCGCTTGGCATTACGGGTAATCACGGAGTTCGCCGCATCGACAATGGTGCGGGTGGATCGATAGTTCTGTTCCAATTTGAAGACCTGCGCTTGTGGAAAATCCTTGCGGAAGGAGAGTATATTTTCGATCTTCGCTCCGCGAAAGGAGTAGATGGATTGGGCATCATCCCCCACCACACAGACATTGGAGTGGTGTTGCGACAAGCGGCGGATAATGACATATTGGGCATAGTTAGTATCTTGATACTCATCCACTAAAATATAGCGAGAGCTCTCCTGATAACGCGCCAACACATCGGGGCAGTCGCGAAAAAGGATGTTGGTCTGCAACAGCAGGTCATCGAAATCCATCGCCCCGTTGAGCTTACAACGCTTGCAATAGAGGTCGTAAACGTGCCCGAATTCGGGTGTTTGGTTCTGCCTATCCTCCGCCGCATAGACCGCATTGGCCGCATAGGAAGCTGGGGTTACCAAGCAGTTTTTGGCATACGAGATGCGCGAGAGCACCGTATTGGGTTTGTATTTCTCCTCAGGAAGATTTAACTCTTTGACAATCGCCTTGATCAGGTTCTTGCCATCCGAGGGTTCGTAAATTGTATAGGTATCGGGATAGCCAATTCGCGCCGCGTTCTCCCGCAACATTCGCGAGAAAACGGAGTGGAAAGTCCCCATCCGGATAAAGCGACTGCGGCCATCCGGAATCATTTGGGCAATGCGCTCCCGCATCTGCTCGGCCGCCTTATTGGTAAAGGTCAAGGCCAAAATCTGCGTGGGCGAGACCCCCTGTTCGATCATATAAGCAATACGTGAGGTTAGCACACGTGTCTTCCCCGATCCAGCACCCGCAATGATCAGTGAGGGGCAATCATAATGTACCACGGCCTCCTTTTGGGCGAGGTTTAAACCATCTAATATCTGTGACTCCATCAATATTCAGCAACTTTGCTGACAAAGTTACAAACAAATCGACAGACCAAAGAGAGAAAGCGTTTAAAAATGCAAAAATCAAAAAACAGCTGTCTCTGCGAGGAGCACCTCACCCGCGATCGGCAAAACTGAGAAAAACCACGTCATTTTACGCTTTGCAAAGACGTTTTTATTGAAATAGGTAAGCCCAAAAGTAAAAAAAACTTTTGACGCAACAAATAAACAAATCGCCCTCACACACTATTTAAAAGGCATATTGTTGCTGTTTACTCCAAAATTTTATTTTATTTTATTTTATTTTATTTTATTTTATTTTATTTTATTTTATTTTATTT